>JAJYQA010000017.1 GCA_021794835.1 Actinomycetes bacterium
TGCATTGACATTAGCATCTGCTAAAGCCTTCAGTATCTGCGGGGTGGCCCCGCTCTCTGAGCCCACATCAAAGGTTAGGGCAATCTTCTTGGCTGAGGTTGGTCCTCTTGTTATCTCTTTGTCTGATAGCTCTATTTTTGTGGGGATTTTTAGGACTCTGCCTATTGATAGGCGACCCTCGCTTTTTTTGTCAATCCCGTTTAACTTTTCTAGCTCATCCACTGTTGTATTGTATTTAAGCGAAATAGCGTACAGGCTATCGCCTGATTTAACAGTATATTCGATGTTGGCTAGTTTTTTTATTGCTTTTAGCTGTTTAGCAAGCAGGACCTTGTTTATTACCAGTGTTGCATCGGCTGGGCTTATCTCGCGGAATGTCTCATCGGAAACATCCCCTAGATGAACTTGCACCTGCGCTATTTTCTCAGGAGATAACGTTTTACCGGTTGGAACCAGGAAGACCAATTCTCCAGACTTTTCAGTCCCGGGCTGAAAAGTACCGGAAATGTCGCCTTGCGTTTCGGATGGATCCGCGGAAATTTTTATGCCATTAATGACTATGCTTCCTTCTTGCTCCGGAAAGAAGTCCAATACGTGAGAAGATTGATTCTTGACGGCTATGCCAATCTTGACTCTAGTTTTCTTAACGGTTATATCAGCAAGGGTGATATTTAGTCTGTTGACGACATTAGTCTGGTTAACAGATTTCTTTATCTGAGAGGGTACGGTTGGTGTGGCTATCTTCGACTTAGTAGTTGACGACGCGCTACAACTCGCAATAGCGGTGCCTAACATAAATATACCAAGAACAACCAAGACCCATTTACCCCATTTACTCATGATCACCATCCCCTGAAATGACTAGAGCCACTAAATATTTATACCGTACATATTGCCCAGATGCCGTCAATTATAATCGGCAACTTATCAAATCGGTGCAACGGCATGCAAGAAATGGTAGAATCAAGTTGATTTGTAGAGCCGGTGCGCTGGCTCTGTGCGGAGGAAATAATTTGCAACCGGCAAGCCCATATCATAAGATCGCAAGTCTTAGCAACCAGCAGATGAAGAAAATCGAGGCGGTGAGCAACAACATCCAGCTCATCGCCGATTTAAGCTATTCCGATATCGTCATTTATTGTTTGGCTGAAAACGGTGGTGTGGTTGCTATGGCTGCGGCCAAACCCAATACTTCAATATCGGTAAGGCCTAATATTGAAATTGGCCAGGTTTTTAAGGAACCCCCAAAAGCGGTTTTGAAGGCATTTACTACCGGCAAACTCACTGAAGGGAAAAGCGGCGACTTTAATAATGCTCCAATTAAGATCTGTGCCGTTCCCATTAAAGATAACGGCCAGGTTATAGCCATTATGACTAGGGAGCGCCGCTCCCCGGAGGACTGGCGACCTAGCGAGATGGAAGAGATGTATATAGTCTCGGCAGATGACCTTGTAAAAATGATCGAAGAAGGGATAGATGTCGGCATCAACTTCCCGTCCTCAAAAGAGGCCGGTGACGGACTGCTTCGTGTGGATTTTAACGGGGTGATAACCTATGCAAGCCCCAACGCGGTTACGATTTATCGGCGTCTTGGCATACACGACTTAGTGGGTAGCTCGATATATAAAATCGGCCTTGATGAGACACCGATCTCAAGTGCGCTTGAAGATAGAAAGGCGGTCAGGCGTGAGGTGGTTGAGAAGGGCATGACGGTCATCAAGCGGGCGATCCCACTTATCGAGAAAAACAGGGTGAGAGGTGTAATAGCCATCATGCGCGACGTCACCGACGTACGTGCACGCGAGCAGCAGCTTAGGATAAAAGAGACAACCATCCGAGAGATACATCATCGGGTTAAAAACAACCTGCAGACCATTGCAAGCTTGCTGCGGCTACAATCGCGCAGGATGACGTCGCCCGAAGCACGCCAGGCTCTTCTTGAGAGCGTGGGGAGAATTTCAAGCATCGCCGTCGTCCACGAGATACTCTCGCAGAGCGGAGGCGGCACACTTGATTTTAAAGAGATCGCAAATAACATCAACGCCATGATCCAAAGCAGCCTTGTCGATCCAAACAAGAGGATAACGATTATGACCAAAGGCATGGGCGGTCAGATACCTCCGCCCATGGCCACAGCACTTGCGCTCATCTTGACTGAGCTTATACAAAATGCAGTCGAGCACGCATTCGACGGTAGAAATGCGGGTAAGATCATTATCGCTCTGGAGCGGCGCGGTAAGGTACTTACAATGACGGTAAGCGACGATGGTATCGGCTTGCCAGACGGATTTAGCATTCCGAATAATAGCAACCTTGGATTACAGATAGTACATACGCTTGTTTCTGATGAGCTTGGCGGGAATTGGGACATGCAAAGCAATGGTGGGACCAAGGTCACGATAAAAGTGCCGATATCGGTAGAGCAAATTCAAGCTCTTTAAGTTGACTAAGGGGTAGACATGACACGGCTACGGGTATTAATAGCTGAGGACGAAGCAATAATTAGGCTTGACTTAAAAGAAATACTTGAGGAACTCGGGTATTTGGTTGTCGGCGAGGCCTGGGACGGCGAGGCTGCCCTTGAGCTTGCTAAAACATTGGACCCCGATCTTGCAATTCTAGATATAAAGATGCCGGGGATGAACGGCATCGAGGTTGCTAGGGCGATAACATCTACCGGAATATGTCCAGTTGTTATGCTTACCGCCTATAGCCAAAAGTCTCTTATTGAAGAAGCAATTAAGGCTGGCGCGATGGCTTATCTCGTAAAGCCTTTTGATAAATCGGACTTGCTGCCGGCAATTGAAGTGGCGCGGAGCCGCTTTGCCGAGATGAAAGAGCTGGAGGGCCAGGTTAAAAACTTGGAAGATAGGCTGGAGACGCGCAAGCTGGTTGAGCAGGCCAAGGGAATGCTTATGCAAAAACTTGGGCTTGGTGAGGCCGGCGCGTTCAGACAACTACAAAAGTGGAGTATGGATAAGCAGCTCTCGCTAAAGCAGGTAGCAGAATCAATTTTGCGGGCAGATGATTAAGGTACTATCGGTGAAGAAAAGTTTTTGGGCTACAGCAGGCGAATATCTCATTCTACTCATCGTAGCTTATGTTTTAGCGTTGGGAATACGAACGTTTGTGGCGGAAAGAAGAGATGTGCCGACGAGCTCGATGGAACCGACAATCCATGCCGGCGATTCCATTTTTACCCTTAAGGCAATTTATTACTTTAGGCAGCCGCAACGCGGCGACATCGTGCTCTTTAATGTGCCGGCGCGGGTTAGTCCAAACCCGACGTATCCGTGGATTAAGCGGCTGATAGGTTTGCCCGGAGATACCGTAGAGGTGCGTGACGGCAAGACTTATGTAAATGGGAAAGTGTACAATGTCCCGACAGCTCGAAAACCTGACTACAAGTTCGGGCCGGTCAAAGTTAAAAACGGCATGTACCTTGTCTTTGGAGATAACCGAAACGAGAGCTATGATAGCCATTACTGGGGCTTTCTCCCTAGGAAGGATGTTTTTGCAGAGGCTGTGTGTGTTGTCTGGCCTATCAACCATATAAAGATACTTAACTAGTAAGTATTGGGGTAATTTGCATGGCAAAATTAGCTCAGGATGATAGGGCGGTGGAGATTCACATTACGGGCATCGTACAAGGCGTAGGCTTCCGCCCCCATGTGTATAAATCTGCAACCTCTTTAGGGTTAGATGGCTGGGTGATTAATACCACAGCCGGCGTTACTATAAGGCTTGAAGGGGCGGCGCAAAGTATAACTAAGTTCGTGGAGCAACTGCACAAAAACCCTCCCCCGCTATCACGGATTGAGACCTTTATGGTACGCGACGTTGAACCCGAGGGATTTTCTGCATTTTTTATTCACGAAAGCAAAAACGTTTCTGATACCGATATATCTATCCCGCCGGATGTCGGGACTTGCCCTGATTGCCTGCGAGAGTACCGTGACCTGTCCGACCGCCGGAACGGCTATCCGTTTACCAACTGTGTTAACTGCGGACCGCGTTTTTCTATAACTCGCGCCGTGCCTTACGACCGCAAAAACACCTCGATGCAAGCTTTTGAAATGTGCGGCGACTGTAGCGCCGAGTATATCGAGCCGATGGATAGACGTTTTCATGCCGAACCAAACGCATGTCCAGTTTGCGGGCCGAGACTCGCGCTTACCCTGCCAGACGGTACTCCACTCGCGGGTGATATGCGTGGACTTCTAAAGGAAGGGCGTATACTTGCTATCAAAGGCATCGGCGGGTATCATCTCGTATGTGATGCCCTAAACGCTCGTGCGGTGCAAATTTTGCGCGAGAGAAAGCAAAGGCAGACCAAGCCATTTGCGCTAATGTGCCGCGATCTTGAGACCGTCCGCATGCATTGCGAGCTTTCGGTAGAGGAAGAAAAATTCCTGATATCACCTGCTCGTCCTATACTGCTTTTAAAGCGCAAGCCGACAAGCCTACTTTGCAAAGAGATAGCGCCGGGGCTTGACACCCTTGGAGTGATGCTCCCCTATACACCGCTTCATTACGGCCTTTTTGATGAGAACCTTTCTATCCTAGTGATGACAAGCGCCAACATAAGTGGAGACCCGCTGATTATAAACGAGGACGATGCGTACGCATATCTTGGTAAGCTGGCGGATGCTTTTGTTGTACATAACCGGAAGATAGTAAATCGTGTCGACGACTCAGTTGTTATGCTGTTTCGCCAAAAGCCGTATCCTGTGAGAAGGTCGCGCGGCTTCGTGCCACAGGGGATTAAACTTTCCTTCAACCTACCTTCTGTTTTTGCCGCGGGCGGCGATTTAAAAAGCGTCTTCGCATACGCCAACAAGAGCAAGGCAGTTCTCAGCCAGTATTTCGGAGATCTCGATAACTTAAAGAACCTTGATGCGTACCAGGACGGGGTAAAGTTTTTTAGCGGGTTTTTAAAAATCAAACCGGAGAAAGTCGTCTGCGATCTGCATCCTGATTACATAAGCGCAGGATTTGCTGCACGGTATGCGGCCGGTCTGGATGTGCCACTTATCAAAGTGCAGCATCACAAGGCCCATTTTGCCTCCGCGATGGCGGATAACAACCTAAACGAAAGGGTACTTGGTGTTGTCTGTGACGGCACGGGCTACGGGGAAGACAGCTCTATTTGGGGTTTTGAGTTCTTCTATGGCAATTATAGCAACATCGAGCGAGTTGGCTCACTCAGGCCCTTTCCGCAACCAAGAGGTGATGGAGTGGTTAAAAATCCGCTTCATATGGCTGCGGTTTTACTTTACGCTTTATGGGAAGATAAAGATAAGGTACTTGCCGTGTTACCTAATTCAGCCCAGCTTTTGCCATACGCTAAGGCGCAGGCTAAAAGCGGTACTTTAAGTATTGCTTCGTCAAGCTGCGGCAGGTTGTTTGACGTGGCAGCTGCTCTTTGCGGTTTTACGGGGAAAGTAACTTACGAGGGCGAGGCGGCAATGCGTATGGAGTCGCTTGCACACCAAGCTACAGGCGTGCGGACTTACGCTTATGATATTTTTGAGGACGATATCTTACGCATATCCTGGGATTTTATCGGAGAGATGGCTGAAGACAGACTACGTGGGACAAAGCCGCCGATACTTGCAGCACGCTTTCACCAAACCATCGCTGCGGCGATCTGCAGTGCCGTTGAGAGATTAGCCGCGCGCTACAAAACAAATAAGGTTGTTTTTTCTGGCGGGACTTTTCAGAACCGCTTTGTTGCAAACAGGCTTGCCGAGAGTCTTCTTGAAGCTGGCATAGAGGTGTATTTTCACGGGCAAGTACCAACAAACGACAGCGGTATTGCACTGGGGCAGTTATTAATTGCGGCAAGCCGGGCTGAAGAGAATAAATAAAGATAGAAAGATAGCTGGCGGATGGCAGCTAAAAGATTGGGTAGTAAGATAGCATAATATTTAGTCAAGAGCAGGATTAGGAGGACCGACACGTATGTGCTTAGGTGTTCCATCAAAGGTCGTCTCAATTGGCGAGGGACATTTCACCGGTGAGGTTGATGTTATGGGTAACATCAAAAGGGTTAGCATGATTCTGGTTCCGGGGGCACAGGTTGGTGATCGGGTGTTGATCCATGCAGGCCAGGCAATAAGTGTAATCTCTGACGAAGAAGCCGATGCTTCACTTGCTGTATGGGAGGAACTCATTCATGGTTACCAGGCTTGATGAGAAAAATTACTTTAACCTCCTGGCAGATAAGGTACGTGAGATAGCAATCCGGCCGGTAAAGCTTATGGAGGTTTGCGGCACTCACACAATGGCGATAGGCAAGGCTGGCATCCGCAGGGTACTTCCGCCAGAGGTTGAGCTCATCTCGGGCCCGGGATGTCCGGTATGCGTTACCGCCGACAGCGACATTGACGCCTTCATGCGTCTGGCCGAAAATGAGCAGGTTATCCTGGCTACATACGGGGATATGGTCCGGGTCCCCGGAACCAAGGGGAGCCTTGCCGAGCTAAAGGCACAAGGTGCGGATGTGCGCGTGGTTTACTCGGCACTGGAGGCATTGGCCTTTGCAAGGTCCGAGGCTGCAAGAGAGGTTATTTTTCTTGGGGTTGGTTTTGAAACCACTGCGCCGGCAACCGCCCACGCGATAAAGATAGCCAAACATGAGAGCCTATCCAATTTTAGCGTCTACAACCTGCATAAAACCGTGCCTGAGCCTTTAAGGGTTCTTGCGTCCGACAAGACGACAAAAATTGACGGCTTTATCCTACCCGGGCATGTGAGTGTAATTATCGGCGAATACCCATATTATTTTCTGGCCGAGGAGTTCGGTGCGGCAGGGGCAATCGCCGGCTTTGAGCCGCCCGAGATTATGGCCGCAATCTTAAAACTTGTAAAAGATGTAAATGCTGGCGTGCCAACAATATCGAACCTCTACCGCAAGGTTGTGCGCCCGGGAGGAAACGTGGTTGCGCAAGAACTACTTGATGAAATTTTTGCGCACACCGATGCCGAGTGGCGCGGCCTCGGCACAATCCCTGACAGCGGTCTTGCAATCAGGCAGGAATACGGGGCCTTTGACGCGGCCAAGAAATTTAACATCGAGAGACGAAGCGTGAAACTTCATCCCGGCTGCCGCTGCGGAGATATCCTGAAAGGCATAATCAAGCCGCACCAATGTCCGCTTTTCAATGGCCGCTGCACCCCCGAGAATCCCATAGGGCCATGTATGGTATCGAGCGAGGGAACTTGTGCAGCTTATTATTTGTATCGTGAAAATTAATTGGTAGCTTAAATCAAGCTGGAGGAGTTATTTTGCCAGAAAAGATACGTCTTGCACATGGCAGCGGTGGAGAACTGACCGCCCGTCTGATTGAGAAGGTTTTTTATACTGCCTTGGGTGGCGATCCAAAGAGCGCTAACGACTCGGCAATCCTTAAGCTTAATGGTGGAAGGATAGCTTTCACCACCGACTCGTTTGTTATAAGCCCGCTCTTCTTTCCCGGGGGAGATATAGGAAAGCTTGCCTTCTGCGGCACGGTAAACGATCTTGCCGCCGCCGGGGCTAAACCGGTCGCTCTATCCGCCTCGTTCATAATTGAAGAAGGGATGGGTATCCCCGAGCTTAAGCTTATCGTTATGGGTATGGGTGAGATATCTCGCCAGACCGGGATCCCTGTTGTTGCCGGAGACACGAAAGTTGTCGACAAAGGAAGTGCGGACAAGCTGTTCATCACGACATCCGGCATTGGCGTTATCTCCGAGGGAGTTGACTATCATCCGCGCCATATCCAAGAGGGCGATAAGATAATTATAAGCGGCACCATCGGAGATCATGGCTACTGCATTACGGCTCTTCGCGAAGGTATCGGTATCCAGAGCTCAATCACCAGCGATTGCCAACCACTGCACGAGCTCGTCTTGCTTCTGACCCCTTTTTCAGGTAACGTGCGTGCGGTGCGCGATGCGACCCGTGGCGGTCTGGGAACGGTGTTAAACGAGTGGACTCAGCAAAGCAACCGGGGCATTCTTGTTTACGAGGATTCAATACCGGTGAAGGATGAAGTAAAGGGTGGATGCTCGCTTCTGGGCCTTGAGCCAATATATCTTGCTAATGAGGGTAAGATGCTTTTCGCTGTTGCACCCGATAGGGCTGCTGAGGTGCTTGCTTTTCTTAAGAGTCATCCTGCTGGATGTGAGTCGGCAATTATTGGAGAAGTGGTTGGTGGTAAGCCACAAGTTATAATGGAAACCGAATGGGGAACAAGACGTATAGTTCCCACCCCCCGGGGAGAAATCCTTCCGCGCATTTGTTAATAATGCTTTATTTGGAATAAAAAATAGGATTTTAATGGAAAGTTTACCTCTTGCGACAGGAGGGGAGTCATTTGCTTGATTAAATAATCACAAAATTTGGGGGTACTGTAAATTCTTAGTAGGCAAGTGTGGGCTTGCAAAATAGATCAAGACCTCACATTATCTCGTTTAGAACCAGTAAACATGATAAGGAGGTCTTGATATGCACCATAGTATCAATTCTATT
>JAJYQA010000027.1 GCA_021794835.1 Actinomycetes bacterium
AATACCTCGATATGTCGGTAAGGGAGAAAGTATCAGTGCAAGCTGCGAAACCAGAGTCGACTCTGGTTTCAGTCTAGGGGTTGATCTTGAGGAACGTAATTTACAGAAAAATTGGGACTTGATCCTTCCGAGTCGGTGAAATGTCGCGGCGAGCGTGTCATCACGTGAAGCGTTCCCATTATTTTGCCCTGGGCTTGCAGGGGAACGCCCAGGTGGGATTGGAGATTTTCTTCTTTTGTTTCAGGTAGCCCCTGCCATGGGTCGGCAGGCATGCTCTCGATTATTAAAGGATGGCCGGTTTGCGCCACGACTCCGCAGAACCCCTGGCCCAGATTAACCCTATCCATGGCCGAGGCGTATTTGCTATTGATCCCGTTGTGCGCGGTTAGTTTTAGTTCCTGCCTATCTTTGTCTAACAAGAACAGCATCACTATTTCGGCCTGCATTATCTGTATAGTCATGTCTGCAGCCGCCTTGCAGATCTGCGGCGTTTCAAAGGTTCGGGCAAATATCGCCGAGAAGTTGGCGATTGTAGCAAGCTGGTTTTCCTGGTGGATAGAAATTCGAACTTTAGACTGTAGTTTCTTGTGCGCAAGTTTAAGTCTTTCTGAGGCTGTCTCAAGTTGCTCTTGCTGTCTCTTGTGATAGTTGACCCATATTAAGATAGTGGCTCCGGTTAAGGCTATAACAATCGTTCCTAAAGCGGAGTTTGCGGGGTTAGAAGAGATCGCTGCCTCTGGCAGCATAACAAGTAACAGCAATGCTAGAAAAGTAAAACCATATTTTAAATTAAGGTTATACGCGGCATAAATTATTGGCACAAGATAGAGAATACGGCTGCCGGCAAGGCTGATCCTGAAGCCTTCGACTCCGAAGAAGAACTTAGGGATACTAAAATCAATAAGGCTGGCATGCTCTATATAAAATAATACGGTTACAAGGCAAGCGGCAACGACTATTATTTGCAAATGCAATTTAATCAAGAATCCGCCTAAATAACCGGCTTTGCCAGGTTGCTGATCCTTAACCAAGTTAGCCCCTCAGTGGCACTCAAACTACTCCAAACCAACCCAACCTTTTTTGAGGGCAAGAATTACGGCTTCGGTGCGTGACCCAACCCCGAGCTTATTGAATATGCGTGCTATGTGGGATTCAACGGTGCGTATGCTTAAGCTAAGGTCATCGGCTATCTCTTTGTTGTTTTTGCCTTGTGCGGCCAAACCAAGCACATCCATTTCCCGATCTGTTAGTAGATTAAAAGCTTTATATTCTTGGCCTCGGTTAGAGCTTCTAAACCTTTGCATTACCTTGCGGGCCACCGTAGGGTGAAGGACGGAGTCGCCTCTATGTATCGCATATATGGCGTTAACAAGTTCTTGAGAGCAAATATCTTTGAGTAAGTAACCGGCAGCACCGGCATCGAGAAGGGTAAAGATATATTGGTCAAAATCATAGGCGCTGAGCACGAGAATAGCCGCTGAAGAATCTGTTCTTTTGATTTGCCGAATGGCCTCGATGCCGTTGATTTTAGGCATTGCGACGTCGGCAATAATGACATCTGGGTTTAATTTCTTCGTTAACTTGATTAGCTGCTCTCCGTCACCAGCTTCGCCGACGACTACTAATCCTGGGTCTTCTTCCAGAAACCGCCGGATGTTCTCCCGAACCAATATATGGTCATCGGCCAGTAAAACCCGGATTTTCCCCATAGTCAACCTCCCGTGGTCCCCCAAACACGGCTACCCATATTAATTTAGTTGATGGTAGTATTATAACATATACTCTAGTGTAGGTAAACCCCGAAATACGGTTACCTATATATCTTTAGCCTATTGTAGTATTATACCATATACCATCTCATGGTAACCCCAAAACACGATTACCTACATAGCTTTAGCCGGCGCCGTTACATAAAAATACTGAAATTGCTACAGTTAAATGTCCAAAAGGCGCAGGAAATAAAACTGCATATTTTGGCCTTTTGCCTCAAAGTTATTTGTGGATGAAAAGCCGTACGCCCTCCGATGTGTTCTCTTTAAGGTGATGCTTAAATTGAAGCATAAAGTCAAATTGCTTAAAGGAGGTCTGAAAATGGGATTAAGGGCGTATTTCTTGGTTGATCTAGCAGACGACATGGATCAAAGGCAATTTATCCAGGCGGTAAGAGATCTGGAGGAAATGCACGGTGTCGATTTTGTCGATCCTGTAATTGGCAGTCGCGACATAGTAATCATGGTGGAGGCGCCGGTTAGCGTCGAAACCATCGCCAACAAGATCAAGGAAAACCCATGGGTGAAGCAGCTAGAAATCCTTAACATCATCAGTCTCTATGAACGGCATCGGTCTTCGAAGAAGCAGATGCTCAAGTCTTTGACTCACGGTGGTTTTGGGGATTCAGCTTAAACATAAGGGTTTTTTGGCAATGCAAGTGTTTGGCGTCTAGATTAGGAGGTGGAAATGGCTATTGAGACAAGGTTGCGGGGGACCCCCTCTTTCTCCGCCATCGACAAAGTGGTTCATAAGCATAACGCTGAAGAAGGGGCTGTTATCCCAATATTACAAGAGATTCAGAGCATATATGGTTACATACCGCCGGTCGCAATCGATCGGATAGCAAAAATTACCAGCATACCAAACGGCGAAATCTACGGCACCGCAACGTTTTATAACATGTTTCGGCTGGAGCCGCTGGGTGAAAATCTGCTAAAGGTTTGCCACGGGACAGCCTGCCACCTCGCAGGGGCAGAAAGAATTGCTGAGTCCATATCAATAGAGGTGAGGGCCAAAGCAGGTGAAACAAGCCCTGACGGTAAGTTTACGGTGGAGCAGGTAGCTTGTTTAGGATGCTGTAGTTCCGCACCGGCGCTAATGATCAACGATGAGGTCTACGGGCGATTGACTCCAGAGTCAGTACGCAAGGCTCTAAAGAAGTACAGGTATGGCAATAGGGATGGTGGGTAGGATGGCTGGCGGCAACGGAAAAGGAAATATAGTGGTTAAAGTCGGCCTTGGCTCTTGCGGAGTAGCGGCAGGAGGGCGCGGAGTTTTTGACGCGCTGTCTACGAAGCTTGAAGGTACTGGAGTAGATGTGCAACAAACAGGTTGTATAGGCATGTGCTATAAAGAGCCGCTCGTTGAGATACAGCTCTTCGAAAAAGAAAGGTACATCTACAGCGATGTTACGCCTGAGCGGGTTAATCGAATAGTAGAGGAGCACATACTAAGCGGTAACCCGATTACCGAATGGCTTTTAATGTCTCCCGACGATGAAGCGACAGAAACCCCGCTCGCCGGTCAAAAAAGAATCGTGCTTCGAAATTGTGGCATCATCGACCCCGAGAGTATTGACGACTGCATCTCCGTTGGTGGATATACGGCTCTTGCGAAGGTGCTAAAGACGATGTCGCCGGAACAAGTCATCGATGAGGTGCTTGAATCGGGTCTGCGCGGCAGAGGCGGAGCAGGGTTTCCTACCGGTATGAAGTGGCGGTTTACAAGGCAGGCCAAGGGATCGCCTAAGTATATTATATGTAACGCCGACGAAGGCGACCCGGGTGCGTTTATGGATAGGAGCGTCCTTGAGAGCGACCCCCACAGCGTCCTTGAGGGCATGCTTATAGCGGGCTACGCTATCGGGGCTTCCGAAGGCTATATATACGCCCGAGCCGAATACCCGATGGCGGTTCGCAGGTTAAAAATTGCGATTTCTCATGCCAAAGAGAAGGGCTTTATCGGTGGGTTAATTCTTGGGAGCAATTTTAGTTTTGATATAAAGATTCGCGAGGGCGCGGGGGCTTTTGTCTGCGGCGAAGAGACCGCCCTGATAATGTCGATTGAAGGAAAGCGGGGCATGCCAAGGTCAAGGCCGCCATTTCCTGCTCAGGCCGGTCTTTGGGGCAAGCCCACCAGCATCAACAATGTGGAAACGTTTGCCAATATCGCCTGGATCATAAATAACGGGGCCAAAGTCTACAACAGATTGGGAACCGAAAAGAGCAAGGGCACAAAGGTATTCGCACTTGCCGGTAAGGTGGCGCACGGCGGCCTTGTAGAGGTCCCGATGGGTATGACCATCCGGGATATCGTCTTTAATATTGGCGGCGGCACATCTTCCAACCTTGAATTTAAGGCGGTACAGATGGGGGGGCCATCCGGCGGCTGTGTCCCGGCAAGCCTGGCCGACACACAAGTCGATTACGACTCGCTGAGTAGCGTCGGAGCCATTATGGGTTCCGGCGGCATGCTGGTCATGGACGAGAGCACCTGCATGGTCGACCTGGCTAAGTTCTTTTTAAACTTTACCCAGGATGAATCCTGCGGAAAATGCGTACCGTGTCGCATCGGGACAAAGCGTATGCTTGAGATACTTAATAGAATTACCGATGGCAAGGGTCGGGAGGGCGACATAGAGTTGCTCGAGGAAATGGCAACAAGTATTAAGAGGGCGTCCCTTTGCGGGCTTGGTCAGACAGCACCCAACCCAACGCTTACCACCATCAAATACTTCCGCGATGAGTACGAAGCCCATATCAAGGAGAGAAAATGCCCGGCTAAAAAATGCCAGGCCCTAATCACCTACAAAGTTGTTGCTGATTCATGCACGGGTTGCAGGCTTTGTCAGAAGTTCTGCCCAACTGGTGCGATCACTGGAGAAAAGAAACAAGCCCATGTCATCGATAATGACATCTGTATACGTTGTGGGCTCTGTATGAATGTATGTAAATTCGACGCGATAACCGTTTATTGAGGAGGACAGAGATGGATAAAGTTAGAATTACGCTAGATAGCCGAGAAGTCAAAGTCGCCGCAGGAACAACGATACTGGATGCCGCTCGCCAGCATGGCGTGGAGATACCGACTCTGTGTCACGACCCAAGATTAAAGCCGTATGCTGCCTGCCGTATATGCTTGGTCGAGGTAGAGGGGGCCCGTGGACCGTTGCCTGCGTGCGCCAATCAAGTAAGTGACGGTATGAAAGTAAGCACGATGACTGATAATCTTGCTACCCTCCGCCGGGTATGTCTTGAGCTTATTGCGTCAGATCACTACGGAGACTGTGTTGCGCCTTGCAAGCTAGCCTGTCCGGCAGGGATAGATATCCAGGGGCAGCTGGCCCTTATCGCAGATGGTCAGCACAAAGAGGCTTTAAAACTTATCAAAGAGTCGAACCCACTGCCATCTGTCTGTGGCGGGTATGTCCCCGCTTTTGCGAGAAGAACTGCCGCAGAAATCTGGTCGATGAGCCGGTTGCGATAAACGCCTTAAAAAGATTCGTAGCCGATTATAATATGGCCGAGGGGCCATTTACGCCGGAGGTCAAACCATCTACCGGCCATAAAGTGGCGGTCGTTGGCGGCGGACCTGCCGGCTTATCAGCAGCATATTTTCTGGCCTTAGAGGGCCATCGGGTATCCATCTTTGATTCCAGCCCGCAGCTGGGAGGCATGCTTCGCTACGGAATCCCGGAGTATCGCCTTCCGAAAGCAGTTCTGGATAAAGAAATATCTACCATAACAAGTCTATGCGACGAAGTCCATCTCAACATGGCATTGGGCCGTGACTTCACTATTGATAGTTTGAAAAGGGATGGATTTGAAGCGATATTTGTTGCATTAGGTGCGCAGGCAAGTCAAAAGATGCGCGTGGAGGGAGAAGACCTGCAAGGGGTACTGCCCGGGGTCAATTTCCTTCGGGATATCGCCCTCGGCAACAAAGTCGATCTGGGCGAAAAGGTTGCCGTTATTGGAGGCGGCAACACCGCTATGGATGCGGCAAGGACGGCGCTTCGCCTTGGGGCTAGGAAAGTAATGGTCATCTACCGCCGCTCAAGAGACGAGATGCCGGCAGCAGCTGAAGAGGTTGAAGAAGCCGAGCACGAGGGAGTTGAGTTTCGGTTCTTATCGGCGCCGGTAAAGATTATGGACGAAGGCGGTCACGTCATCGGCATCGAGTGCATCAAGATGGAGCTTGGCGAGCCCGACGCGTCTGGAAGGCGCAAGCCGATAGCGGTTGCGGGCTCAAAGCATTGTATACCAGCAGATACTATAATCGCCGCCATAGGTCAGACTTTAGACGTGCCCAATCTAAACGATGGCGAAGCGTTAAAGCTAAACCCAAGGGGCTACATTGAAATAGACAAAGAGACAATGGCGACTTCGATTGAAGGAGTTTTTAGCGGTGGCGACGGAGCTAGCGGTCCCGCGACGGTAGTTCAAGCTGTGGGAGCGGGCAAGAGAGCTGCGCATTCCATCAACCTGTATGTTAACGGCCAAGCTGTGGTACCACCGGTAAAGCCGTTTAACTCAAGCAAGGGTGAACTATCTGAGATCGATCCGGCGGAGTTTGCAGACAGGGAAAGAATCCCGAGGGTGAAGCAGCCAATGCTTGCCGTTAAAGAAAGAGAGCATAACTTCCGTGAGGTAGAACATGGTCTTTCCGAAGATGAGGCAGGGAACGAGGCGATGAGGTGTTTGTCCTGCGGCTGCCAGGATGTCTTCAGCTGCGAACTCCGAAACTTGGCCACTAAATACGGGATAGAGGCATCAACGTTTGACGGCGAGAAACATCGCCTGCCGATTTTAGACGATCACCCGTATATCGAAAGAGACAACAACAAGTGTATCCTGTGTGGCAGGTGTGTCAGGATATGTTCGGAAGTCATGGGGCTGGGGGCCATAACCTTCGTCAACCGGGGCTTCAACACTTTAGTACAGCCGTCACTTGGTTTGCGCTTAGAGGAGACCCAATGCGAGTCCTGCAGCCAGTGTATATCTACCTGCCCGACAGGAGCTCTTACTGCAAAAGTTTCGGCGCCTAAGCCCGGGCCGTGGCGAACAAAAGATGTACCTTCCGTCTGTCCACAATGCGGTATCAACTGTCCTATTGAGCTTAAAGTCAAAGGTGATAGGGTGGTTAGGGTTATATCACCATTAGGTAACGCTGTTAACGATGGTAACTTATGTAAAAAGGGTGCTTTTGGGACATTGTTTGTACATCATCGAGGTCGTCTAAAAACACCGCTTATCAAGATAGCTGGGGCATGGCAGCCGGCAAGTTGGGAAGAAGCCTTAGCTAAGGCGAGTAAAGGCTTAAAAGAGGCAGTTTCTCAATATGGGCCTGATAAGGTCGCGGTTTTAGTCTCTCCGAAATTAACAAATGAGGAGAATTACCTGGCGCAGAAACTGGCTCGACTGGCGATGAACACCAATAATATAGGAAACTCTATAGCCATACCAGAAAACAATGCCCTGGGTGAGTGCTTTGGCAAAAACTCCTCTACCTGTTCATTCGGTGATATTTCGGACAGCGATCTGATCTTTGTCTATGGAAGCGATTTGTTTACCGACTACCCGATTATCGCGCTTAAAGTAAAAGATGCGGTGGCCAACGGAAGCAGATTGATAACGATCAATTTGGAAGCGACCAGGCTGGATGCCACCGCCGACATGATTCTTAGGATAAATCGGCGCATGGCGGAAGAGTTACTACAAACCATGCTGAACTACGTCTTTACCTACGATTTGATTGACAATGAGTTTGTCGATAAAAGGACCCTGGGTCTCCAGGAGTTAAAAAAACAGATGAAGCCTTACTCGGTGGAAAACTGGGGTGAGACGTTTTGGGTCAAGCCGGCCAAGATCATCGAATTCATACACATGTACATTCGGGCGAAGAACCCGATGATGATCGTCAATGCCGATACGATAAGCCCTTCAGAGTTATCACTGCTTTGCAATCTCGCTATGGTTACCGGCAATGTTGCAAGAAAGGGCGCTGGCATAATAGCCCTTCGAGGTTACGGAAACAGCCAGGGTCAGATCGACGTGGGCGTGTCACCGGGGCACCTCCCCGGCCAGGAACCCGTATTCGATTCTATGCCAAATCAGGCATTAGAAACACTATGGGGTGCAAGCCTGCCGAAGACGGCAGGAATGGCCATTGGGGATATAGCCGAGGGGATAGCAATAGGTGAGATTCGGGGCTTGCTAGTCGTAGGTGGCAGCAGCGATGATATAGGTACGGGTCTACTGCAAGGCAAACACACCTTCACGGTGGCGATAGCTCCAATATATAAAGAGGAGATGGCGCAGGCAGATGTAGTTCTTCCAGGCACGACGTTTGCTGAGACCGATGGCACGCTTACAAGCTGCGAGCAAAGAATCCAACGCCTGCATGAGGCTGTCGCCCCCAAGGCCGGCAAACACACCTGGCAGATTATCTGCGACTTAGCTTCGAGGTTAGGCTACGAAATGCGGTACTCCAACACAGCCGATATCTTTGCCGAGATAGCAAGAGTAGTGCCCGCCTATGGCGATATCAGCTTTAACCAGATTGTTCCCGATGGGGTTAAGATATCTTCGTGCGATGAACAGACCACGTTTATATCACCCCACTGGCTGGATAAGTTGATAAAGATAGGATCAAGAGAAAATGATTCCAAGTAAGCTAACAACAAGCACAAGGGCGTAGACCTGGAGACGTCAGATTATAGGAAGGAGGGATTCGCGTTGTCGCTATTTTACTCTTAAACTGCGTCCTCACCGCGCTCGCCAGTTCTTATTCTTATGACGTCCTCGATCGGGTAGACAAATATCTTGCCGTTGCCGATCTCACCGGTGTGGGCGGTTTGCCGGATGATATCAAGGATTTCTTCAACCTTGTCATCTGGGATAACCACCTCAATTTTTACTTTAGGGATAAACTTTACCTCGTAACGGGTGCCCCTGTAATTTTCAATATGGCCTTTTTGCCTGCCAAAGCCCATCACTTCGCGGACGGTCATTCCATGTACACCCACTTTAAGAATTGCGTTCTTTACTTCATCCAATTTAAAGGTCTTGATGACCGCTGAAACCATTTTCATGGGTTATGCCTTTTTAGTTATAATTATCGATGTATTAGATAGTTTAAGATAGTTTACGATGTATTAGATAGTTTAATAGATACCCGGTGGAATATCTATGGATGAGTCAATAAAATCTATATCTGCGCAAACCCCAGACCCACAAAGATCTTCAAAGAACCTGGAGAGGCTCTTATCCGGTGCACCGCAGACCTTTGATAAGCACAAAGGGCAAATGGCAAGCGTGGCCAGGCTGTTTGCTTACAGCCAATTTTTAGCGGATTACTCGATTAAGAACCCGGCAAGCCTGTCGCGGGCTCTAAGCGAGCTTCAAAAACCGGTGAACCGGGAAGAGGTCATAGCCGAGGCCCAAAAACAGAGCTTTTTCGCCAGGGATAGCGGCGGTCTGCCGCCGTCTTTTAAAAACAGTATCCTTAAATTACTGCGCGATATTAAAAAACGCTACCTTTTAAGAATAACCCTGCGCGACATAACCGGTGTGGCGTCTCTATATGAATGCATGGCCGAGTTGAGTGTGCTTGCCGGGGCCATTGTCGAGATAGCCCTCGGCGCCGCTTATGCGCTGGTAAAAGAGCGTTTTGGTGAGATAAAAGGTAATCCGTTTACCGTAATTGCCCTGGGAAAGCTTGGCGCAGGCGAGCTAAATTACAGCTCTGATATAGATGTAATAACGGTTTACGGATCGGAGGAGGGGCTTTCTACCGGAAGTGAAGGCTCCTCCGGTGTTGCCATAAACCGGATTGGGGCACACGAGTATTTCGTGAGGCTTACCGAACTTCTGGCAAATCTTTTGCAGCAGCAGACCGAAGACGGCTTTGCTTACCGCGTAGACTTAAGGCTACGGCCCGATGGCCGAAGGGGAGAACTCTCGCTCTCGCTTAATTCATATATTGCATACTATGAGGCCTGGGGCAAGACCTGGGAGAGAATGGCCCTTATTCGGGCAAGGCCGGTTGCCGGAGACAAAAGGCTTGGCGAAGACTTCTTGAAGGCCATCGAGCCATTTGTATGGAAAAGATCGACCGACTACTACGATATCGAAGAAATAAAAGGGCTGAAGCGGCAAATCGACACCGTCTTTGATGCAAATGACATAAAGCGCGGCTACGGCGGTATCCGCGAGATAGAGTTCTTTGTCCAGACGTTTCAACTCCTCTATGGCGGCGAGCGCGCACATTTGCGTCTACCAGGGCTTATTGAAACCCTCGGCAAACTGCTGAATGACGGGTTCCTATCTGAAGATGATGTAAAGACACTTTCGGAGAGCTACGGGTTTTACAGAAGGCTTGAGCATATCCTCCAGATGAGAGACGATATCCAGACCCATACTTTGCCCGCAAAGCCTGAGGAGCTTCAAGCTCTTGCACTAAAGATGCGCTTTGCCGGCGAAAAGGAATTTTTATCGGAGCTCAAACTCCGGCGGCTGAAAATAAGGGATATGTACAGGTCGCTTCTCGGCACAGCCGACAGTGAACAGGAAGTCATGGTGTTTCTTGAGGACGACCTCACCGACGCTGAAATCAAAGACTTTTTGTCCTTTAAGGGATTTAAAGACCCGAGCTCTGCCCTTAAAAATATGAAGGTCTTAAGCGAGCAGATGACTTTGGGCAAGACCATTCGGGAAAGGATGCTCCTTAGAAAGGTGACCCCGATGTTTCTTGAACGCATAATGAAACTTAACAACAAAGACAGGGCTTTAAACATATTTGTAACGTTTATCCAGAAGGTGGGGAACCATGAATCGTATCTTGACCTTTTCTCCAGACGGCCCGACACGGTGGAGGTTATCGTAAAGGCATTCTCCGAGAGTACTTATATTACCCGCGCGCTTCTCAGCCTTGAGAATCTGGAAAGCCTTTTTGAGTATCCCGACATGCGGATGGATTATAAATCGGTGAAAGATAGGCTGCTCCGCATACTTGAGCTTAGCCGCACGCCCAAAAATGCGGTCCGCGAGTTCAAAATTGTTGAGGAGATGCGCTCAAGCCTGCTGTTTCTTGAGGGTATCTCCGATATAGATAAGCTGACAGATGCACTGAGTATGCTTGCCGACATTATTATCCGGGCAACACTGAACTACCTTGATCCTGATGCCGAGCTTGCAGTTATTAGCTTAGGCAAACTTGGCTCAAGGGAGTTAAATATCGGCTCGGACCTTGACCTTGTATTTATCTCGGGCAAGGAAAAATCGGTCCGTAAAAGATCCGTGCGCCTTGCCGAGGAGCTGATTAAATTTATTACTAAATATACCGCCCGGGGGATTGCTTACGAAGTCGATATGCGCCTGCGGCCCGATGGTTCGCAGGGGATTCTGGTAAACGACATCGGCGGCTACCGAAACTATTATCGCAAAAATGCCCGCCCCTGGGAGATCCAGGCGCTTCTAAAGGCCCGGCCCATTGCCGGAAATGGTGGCACATTAAGGGCGTTTTTCGATATGAAACGGGATATCATTGCCAGCAGAGGCAAAGAGCTTATCGCACCCGATATCAAAGAGATGAGAAGAAGGATAGTTGCCGAAGTATCCAGGGAGTCTTCCGGCTACGACATAAAACTTGGGCCGGGCGGGATTGAGGAGATAGAGTTTTTTGTCCAGTACCTGCAATTGCAAAACGCCGCTAAGCACCCCGATCTTGTTACGCGCAAGACTACAGTTGCCTTAAAAAGGCTTGCCGGGTACGGCATAATCGATGTATACGTCGAGGCGGCGCTATCAAGCACGTACAGGTTCATGAGAACTGTTGAGACGCTGCTTCGCCTTAATGAGGAGAAAGTCTTAAAGCCCGATACCGAGCTTGCCAGGATAACCGCCTCATTCTTTGGGTTTAGTTCAGCAGACGATTTGATTGGCGAGGTCGAGCGAACTCGTAGGCAGGTGCTTGATATTGTAGAGGATGTTTATTTATAACCTTAAGCGATATATAATATTTAATATATTTAATTTAGAGTGGTGTTCGATTGCTGAGGGGGAGGGGCAGAGAATGGCAACGAAAAATTTCTTAATTGGGGATGTATTGCGCGATAGTTTGGAGACGTTTAAGGGTAATTGGGCTCTTTTTGTTGGTCTTACGTTCATAGCATTTATTATTTCCGCGATAGCGGGTTCAATCGACAACGCGTTGTTTACGGCGCCAAGTCCATCCGGCGGGGGTTTCAGGCCGAGCCTACGCATTTTCTCGTTTCTTGCAGGAGCCTTTATCAGCATGGGCGCTATAAACGTAGCGCTTAAATCTATAAAAGGCGAGAAAGCAGAAATCGGCGATTTCTTCACGGTATACCCACTGTATTTAATATTTCTCGTCAGTAATTTCTTGTTTGACGTTGCCGTTGGTATCGGTTTTATTTTGCTTATCATTCCGGGTATTTATCTTTTTGTTAGATTGCAATTTTTCGGTTACTATATCGTTGATGAAAATACACGGAGCACGGATGCGATTGTCAAATCTTTGCGAAAAAGCTGGGAGCTAACACGAGGCATAGCCGGCAAAGTATTTCTGCTTGACCTAGCACTTCTTGGTCTTATTATACTTGGCGCAATACCGTTAGGCCTTGGCCTCCTTATTGCATTTCCACTCGTTTTTCTTGCTAATGCCTACGTGTACCGTGGTTTCGGGGGGTCAGCGGTGGCATCTAAGGTAGAACCAACCCTGGTAGGTCCGGCTGCCCGGTAATAGAAGACACTCTATTTTTTAGCTTTCTTACGGGCGTTCTCGTCAAGCAGTTTTTTGCGGAGGCGGATTGCCTTCGGAGTGATCTCGACAAGCTCATCATCCTCAATAAATTCGAGGGCTTGTTCTAGGGTGAGTTCTTTGTGCGGAGTTAGCCGCAGGGCATCATCGGAGCCTGCGGCCCGCATGTTGGTTAGTTTCTTCTCTTTAATGGCGTTAACTGTGAGATCAACGCCTTTGTTGTTCTCACCAATGATCATGCCTTCGTATACGTCGGTATTTGGCGGTACGAATAGTTGTCCTCGATCCTGCAAGCTATTTAGTGCATAGCGCACGGCTTTGCCACCCGCATGACAAATCAAAACGCCTGTCTCGCGCTTTGGTATCTCGCCCTTAAAGAACTCGTACTCATAAAAGTTGCTGTATAGTGTGCCTGTCCCCCGAGTCATGGTTAGAAACTCGCTTCTAAAGCCGATTAAAGAGCGAGAGGGGACGACGAACTCCATCTGCACGCTTGCCAAGTCGGTCTCGACAAAGTTTCTCATCTCTGCCTTGCGCCTGCCCATCTCCTCGATGACATAGCCGTGAAAGTCCTTATCTACATCGATCACTAAAAGCTCAATGGGCTCGAGAATTCTGCCGTCAATTTCTTTAAAGATAACTTTGGGTTTAGATACCTCAAGTTCATAGCCCTCGCGGCGCATTGTCTCGATAAGGATTGAAAGATGCAATTCGCCGCGGCCAGATACTTTGAGCATATCTTCTCCCGCAATATCCTCAACCCTTAAACCCACATTTACCTTAGCTTCTCGGTAGAGACGCTCGCGGATATGGCGGCTCGTAAGGAACTTTCCGCCATCTTTACCAACAAATGGGCTTGTGTTTGGACCTATCATTACCGAGATTGTCGGCTCGTCAATGTTAACAAAGGGAAGTGCTTCGGGCGATTCATATGAGGCGATGGTTTCACCAACGTCTACATCATCGAATCCCGCAATGCATACGATGTCTCCGGCTTTTGCGTGATCGACTGCAACTCGTTTTACCCCTTTATAGGTAAACAAACCGCTAATCTTTCCCGGTTGTTTTGTGCCGTCGCGGCGCATGAGGTAGACCTGATCTCCGACACGCATCCCGCCGTGCACGATTCGTCCGATCCCAAGGCCCCCGATGTAGTTGTCGTAGTCAAGCATTGTTACAAGCATCTGCAGGGGTTTATCACGGTCGGCAACGGGCGGAAGAACGCGGTGGATGATGGTTTCAAGGAGCGGCTTAAGATTATCGCTATCTTCCTCCATCTCGTACCAGGCGATACCATCCTTCGCGGAGCAGTAGACAATTGCAAAATCAAGCTGCTCATCGGTGGCATTTAGTTCGCAAAAGAGGTCGAAGGTTTCATCGACAACTTCGTGGGAGCGTGCATCTGGTTTATCTACTTTATTAATGACGAGAATCGGCTTTAGGTGAAGGTCGAGGGCTTTTCTTAAAACAAACTTTGTCTGCGGCATCGGCCCCTCAAACGCATCTACAAGCAGCAGCACGCCGTCAACCATTTGCAGAATGCGCTCGACTTCTGAGCCAAAATCGCTATGCCCGGGAGTATCAACGATGTTAATCTTGATATCTTTATAAGTAACGGAAGCATTTTTTGAGAATATCGTTATGCCGCGTTCCCGCTCAAGGTCGTTTGAGTCCATAACGCGCTCGTTAACCTCTTCGTTTTTCCTAAAAACGCCCGTTTGGCGAAGCATCGCATCGATAAGCGTGGTTTTACCATGGTCAACATGGGCTATAATGGCAATATTTCTTATGTCTTTTCTTCTCGCCTGGTGCAGCATTTTTCTAAAACCTCTTTTTTCTGGTCACGATGAACATTTTTGCAACTTTGTTAATATACCATATCTGATGCACACAGGCATACGGGTTTTACACGCCCAAATAAGTGCTAACTTGGTAATAGAAAAAATTTTTTCTATGTTGTTTTATAAATCTCGTCTGAAGGGAACTGACAAGCTTTATGAAGTTCGAGTTTTTGGAACATCCATCGGATCTACTTATTAAAGCCGCTGGAAAGACAGAAAAAGAGGTATTCAAAGGGATGATGCAGGGTGTCGCCGCCTACTTAAGTGGCGAAGTTGAAACTAAACCCGAAGCCTTAGCAGAAGAGCAATCATATATAATAGAGATAGAAGGCGACGGCTACTTAAATCTATTGATCAAGTTTTTAAACGAGATACTTTATTTAACAGAAACCGAGAGGAAGATCTTCACCAAAGTAGATTTCGAGGAGTTAGCAGAAATATCTCTGAAAGCGAAAGTTTATGGGTACAAAAGTGAGTTTGTGGAACAGATAAAAGGTGCCACTTATAGATCTTCTTTCGAAAAAACTCCGAAAGGATTTGAGGCACGGGTTGTGTTCGATATCTAACATGATTCAAAAAAAGGATTTTAAGCAGATCGGCAAGTATTTATATGAGATTCCTAAAAATTTTAGGGATGACATGAAGGCTCCAGCCAGGTTTTATTCTAGCCCCGCTTTCTTAGAAAAGTTGCTTGGGGAAAGAGCGCTAGAGCAGCTAGTTAACACGGCTACTCTCGATGGTGTTTACAAGTACGCTTTAGCGATGCCAGATATACACGAGGGCTATGGCTTTCCTATCGGAGGGGTAGTAGCACTTGATAAAACCAAGGGATTAATTTCACCAGGTGGCGTCGGCTATGATATCAACTGCGGGGTAAGGCTTCTTAAAACAGGCTTATTCTTAGAAGAGTTTAATTCTAAAAAAAGGGAATTGATGGAGGAGGTTTTTAAGACCGTGCCCGCAGGACTTGCGGGCAAAGGTGCCGCAAGAATCTCACTCGAAGAGCTTGATAAATTCTTAGAATGGGGAGCCGAATATGCGGTGGAGAAAGGTTTTGGAACCGCAAAAGATTTAGAAAACACAGAAGAAAACGGCAGATTAAAAACTGCTGATGCTGGCAAAGTAAGCGACCGGGCAAAGAAGCGAGGCAAGGATCAGCTTGGGACCCTGGGGTCCGGAAATCACTTTTTAGAGATTCAGCGGGTAGCAGGCATTTTTGATAAAAAAGTGGCAGATAGACTAAATATCCAGCCGGATGAAGTCTTCGTGATGATTCACACCGGTTCTCGGGGCTTAGGCCACCAGGTTGCAACCGATTACATCGAGATTATGCGCGCGGCGATGAAGAAATACAATATAAAGATTGCCGACCCCGAATTGGTCTCGGCACCTCTTAATTCAAAAGAAGGGCAGGATTACTTTAAGGCAATGTCAGCGGCGGCAAATTTTGCCTGGGTAAACCGACAAGTAATTACGGAGATGACCAGGCGAGCCTTCAACAGAGTTTTCGGGATACCAAAAGAGCAGGTCGTCCTGATCTACGATGTGGCTCACAACATGGCAAAGATTGAAGGTAACCTAATCGTCCACCGGAAAGGGGCAACAAGAGCCTTTGGACCCGGCAATCCAAATATACCGCTAATTTATAGAGACATCGGTCAGCCGGCTATTCTTCCGGGAAGCATGGGTACCGCTTCCTATTTAATGTTGGGGACAAAGAAAGCTGAGGAAGAGACCTTTGGGTCCACGGCACACGGCGCGGGTAGGGTTTTAAGCAGACATAAAGCAAAGCGTATGGTTAAAGGGGAAGAGTTAAGAAAAGAACTTGAAAAAGAAGGAATCGCCATATTTTCTACCAGCAATGTTGGTTTAGCTGAGGAAGCACCGATTGCCTACAAAAACATCGAAGAGGTAGCAAATATCACGGCCTCAGCCGGTATAGCCAAAAAGGTTATCCAACTTAGACCCATAGGTGTAGTTAAGGGGTGAGGTATTATTTTCCACCCTTACTCTGGACCTTCTGCTAGATAGTGTCTCTCGGGCACTCCCAGTGCTCTTAGAATTGTTGGTACGGTGATGTTGCTCCTCCTTTGGCCTTAAACTCACCCTCATCCTTACCTTTACTCTTATCTTTACCCTATTAGGCTTTTACCAGGAGAGACAGTGTATCAATATGATACGTTTGTGGGAAAAGATCCACCAAACTAACCGATTTGATAGTATATTTAGCAGAAAGCTTTTCCGAGTCTCTAGCTAAGGTTGATGGATTACAGGACACATGGTGATTAGCTCCGGTTGAGCCTTAAGTATATTGCCCACTAATCTATCAGGTAGACCGGCCTGTGGTGGGCCAGCCAATACTATACCAAGCGGTCCATAGTTACTTATATTATAAGTCTCAGCGGAGATACGTAAGAACCTCATGTTTCGCTTTCCGTCTTCGACCGACGATGGGTTTTCCTCAACCGCGATAATCTCACGAACCTTTGGTGCAAGAGGCAATGAAAAGTTACCGGCGCCGGAATGCAAATCCAAAATCCGTTTGTTTTGAAGCGGCTTGAGTGCGCTCTTTATATAGTGTGTCAATGTCCATCTTTATCCTGGGTTTGGGCTAAGTACCCATCCCTATGGAACCTGGAATAGCCCCTATACACTGGGTATTGATGGTTACAACTATAACGATTCCCAGGATTATACGGATACTGGCACACAGGTTGATAGCGGGAAGAAGCCGGATGACGCATTACACTTTTTTCTTTCTTAACTTGTTCAGCCCCTCTTTAATCGTCTTCTCATAGCCATTTTCAGTAGGGCGGTAGTAAACCTTGTCTTTTAATCCCTCTGGTAGATAGGTCTCCTCGACGTAGTTTCCCGGATAGTCGTGCGGGTACTTGTATCCCTTGCCGTGTCCAAGTTTTTTGGCAAGGGTAGTGGGGGCATTTCGCAAGTGGTTTGGGATAGGCTCAACGCGCTCGTTTTGGACGTCGCGGATTGCCTCATTAATTGCAGCCTTGGCAGCGTTAGACTTGGGCGCGCTTGCAAGGTACGTTGCGCATTGGGATAGGTTAAGCTTGGCCTCAGGAAGCCCGACGAAATTTAAGGCATCTGCCGTTGCAGTTGCCAGCATAAGTGCATGGGGGTCGGCATTTCCGACATCTTCGGATGCAAAGATGACCATGCGACGGGCGATAAACTTCGGGTCCTCGCCGCTCTCCAGCATCCTTGCTAAGTAATAGACTGCGGCATCGGGATCGCTTCCCCGCATGCTCTTTATAAACGCGCTTATGATATCGTAGTGGGCATCGCCCGCACGGTCGTACTGAAGCTGCTTCTTGTTGATTGCGCTCCCGGCAATACCGATTGTTATACGCGCTTCTTTGCCCGTGCTGTTTGCCGCTATCTCAAGTGCAGTTAGTGCAACCCTTGCATCCCCATTTGCACTTTTTGCGATATGAGCCAGCGCATCATCATCTATCGTAATATTTAGTTTGCCAAGCCCCTGTTCTTTGTCTTTGATCGCCCTCTTAATTATCTTGGCTACATTTTCGTCGGTTAGCTGCTCAAGCCGGAAGAGGCGCGAGCGCGACAAAATTGGGGCGTTTACCTCAAAGCCGGGGTTTTCAGTAGTTGCGCCGATCAATACGATGGTACCCGCCTCGATATGCGGCAGAAAAGCATCCTGCTGTGCCTTGTTGAAACGGTGTATCTCATCTATAAAGAGGATTGTTTGCTTTCCTTCTAAGTCTTGCCTGTCGGTCGCCTCCTTAACGACTTTGCGTATATCGGCTACGCCGCTTGTTACGGCAGAGAACTCGACAAAGTGCGCCTTCGTCATGTTGGCAATAATCCGGGCGATGGTAGTTTTGCCGCTGCCCGGCGGGCCCCAGAGGATCATCGAATTTAACTTATCGCTTGCGATGATATTTTTCAGTAGACCGTTTTCGCCCAACAGGTGATCCTGCCCAACAAACTCATCCAGGGTACGCGGGCGTATCCTTTCGGCCAGCGGGGCATGTTTTGCAGCATTTGCGGAAAACAATGTATCCATATCTTGGATTGTAACGATAAGAGGGTTAAATTACCAGCGGAGGAAGGGAGTATCGCCGTCAAGAGCATAGGAAATAAATGCAGTTGCCCATTTACCGGGCAACTGCTACGATTGATAATTAGATGTGAGGCAATCCGATGGACCTTCGTAAAAAATATCTACTGCCAATAAGTATACTAGTACTCATCGCTATAGGCCTGGTTTGGTTTTTAAAGCCATCTAAGAGTGCACCGGAGTTTCATAACGCCATAAAAGGTGCGGATGCGGTTGTAATATACAGTGGCCAGCCGGCGAAATGGAAATATGTCGGCACCTATGACAAATCCGATCGGGTGTTTAAGGACATAATGTCGGCCCTTGCGCTTACCACTAAACAAGGTAACGTCTGAAAGTGAGTAAACGGGTACCTTCTTCGCTGGTTCAGCGGGGATAATAAAATAGGCGAGGCATTCGTCAATCGGGACTCTGGGTTGCTGCAGATAATGTATCAGAGAAACATGAAGGTTAATTCCAACCAAGGTAAGTTTTTCCTTCCCAAAGACAAGCTTGAGGTCATAAAGAAGCTGGCTATGGCCAAATTAAAAGAGCCTGGCACCAAGAAGTAAATTCTATTATCCACCTCCTTACCAACTAAGTGATTGTTGGTTAAGCGCATAAGCATTGCCCGTCTTGGTATAATTAAACAGGAGATCTGATTAAAAACAATGTTTAATTAACTTGAAAATCGTAGCTGCCCGATGAATCGGGCGCGTAGTTACACAACCTGTAGAGTTGCCCGTAAGAAAAGAGAACCAAACAATGCAAGAAGATAAAATCATAATCCGCGGAGCGAGAGAACACAACTTAAAAAACATCAACCTGGAGCTTCCCAGAAACAAAATTATTGTTATGACGGGCTTAAGCGGCTCGGGCAAGTCCTCCCTGGCGATCGATACAATTTATGCCGAGGGGCAGCGCCGCTACGTCGAGTCGCTCTCGGCCTATGCCAGGCAGTTTTTGGGACAGATGGACAAGCCCGATGTCGATCACATCGACGGGCTTTCGCCAGCGATATGCATTGACCAGAAGTCCACATCCAAAAATCCAAGGTCAACTGTGGGTACGATTACCGAGATCTACGATTACCTGCGCCTGCTTTATGCAAGGATCGGAATCCCGCATTGCCCAAACTGCGGCAAGCCTATCGAGCAGCAGACATCACAACAAATCATCGAACAGGTGACGAAGCACGCCGATGGAACTAAGCTGCAAGTGCTTGCACCAGTTGTCCGCGGGCGTAAGGGAGAGTACCGCGAGCTTTTTGAAAGACTGCGTAAAGATGGTTTTGCAAGGGTTCAGGTTGACGGAAATGTCTATAACCTTGAAGAGGATATAAAACTTGATAAGAAAGAGCGGCATGACATCGATGTGGTGGTGGATAGGATTGCCATGAAGGACGGCGTGCAGAGGAGGCTTGCCGACTCAATTGAAACCGCGCTTAATCTGGGGGAGGGGATTGTCTCTATCCAGGTGGTCGATGGAGAAAGGCAGGATTTCAGCACGCACTTTGCCTGTATCGACTGCGGCATAAGCTTTGAAGAGCTTGAGCCTAGGATGTTTTCGTTTAACAACCCCTATGGGGCATGCCGTGAGTGCTCGGGTCTTGGCACTAAGATGGTTGTCGACCCAGAGCTAATCATCCCAGATGATTCCTTAAGCATAAATGAGGGTGCGATCCACCCGTTTTACTATACACGCCTCGACTTTTATCCCAAGATGATAAGAGCGGTCTGTGAGAAATTTGATATCGATACGAACACTCCGTGGAAGGACTTACCTGAAGAGGCACACCGGGTTCTTCTTTTAGGGACTAACGGCCATCCTGTCTACGTGAGATACCGCAGCCTGACCGGAAGGATTAGAAGCTACCACACCACTTTCGACGGTGTGCTGAAAAACCTTGCCCGCCGCTACCGCGAGTCGGATAGCGAGTACCAGCGCGAACAGATATCCCAGTATATGACGATGAGGCCGTGCCCAGCGTGTAACGGCGCAAGGCTAAAGCCCGAGAGCCTGGCCGTGCGTATCAATGGCTTAAACATTCATGAGCTAAGTGAGAAATCCGCCAAAGAGGCGCTAAACTTTATAGCTGCGATAAGCTTAACCGAGCGCGAGCAGATGATCGCACATCGCATCTTAAAAGAGGTGCGGGAGAGACTTCGCTTCTTAATCGACGTTGGTCTCGGCTATCTAACGATAAACCGGCCGTCGGCATCGCTCTCGGGGGGCGAGGCGCAGCGCATCCGCCTGGCGACACAAATTGGCTCAGGCCTGGTTGGCGTGCTTTATGTTTTGGATGAGCCAAGTATTGGCTTACACCAGAGGGATAACAAGCGGCTTATCCAAACACTGAAGAGATTGCGAGACCTCGGCAACACGCTGATTGTCGTCGAGCACGACGAGGAGACGATGGTCGAGGCGGATTACATCGTAGATATCGGGCCGATGGCCGGCGAGCATGGAGGGCGAGTAATCGCAACCGGCACGATCGACGATATCATAGCAACCCCGGGGTCCATCACGGGCCAGTATTTAAGCGGCAGGCACAGGATTGAAATCCCTAAGAACAGGCGAGCGCCGAGAAACGCATGGTTGCGCATCAAGAGTGCAAGTGAGCATAACTTAAAAGACATCGACGTTGATATCCCGCTTGGGCTTTTTGTGTGTGTAACCGGCGTCTCCGGCTCAGGCAAGAGTTCGCTGGTAACCGATATCCTGTCGAAGGCCCTGGCACGTAAGTTCTACCGCTCAAGGGAACTCCCCGGGCGGCACAGAGCAATCGAGGGGCTTGAGTATATCGACAAAGCAATTGAAATCGACCAGTCCCCGATTGGCCGCACGCCAAGGTCAAATCCAGCGACTTATGTTAAGCTCTTTGATGATATAAGAAGTTTGTTTAGCCAGGTTCCCGAGGCACAGATAAGGGGGTACAAGCCGGGTAGGTTTAGCTTTAACGTGCGGGGAGGTCGCTGTGAGGCATGTAACGGCGACGGTACGATAAAGATCGAGATGCATTTCCTGCCGGATATCTACATCCCTTGCGAGGTTTGCAAAGGGGCGCGCTACAATAACGAGACCCTTGAGGTTAAGTATAAGGGCAAAAACATTGCCGGCACCTTGGCCATGTCGGTTGAAGAGGCGTTAGCGTTCTTCGAGAACGTGCCCAAAATAAAGCGTAAACTTCAGACATTATATGATGTGGGGCTGGGCTATATTAAGCTTGGCCAGCCCGCACCAACGCTCTCGGGCGGCGAGGCGCAGAGGGTAAAGCTCGCCGCCGAACTTTGCAAGATCGCAACCGGCAAAACATTTTATATACTGGATGAACCGACAACCGGACTGCACTTTGCCGATATCGAAAAGCTCCTTGACGTACTAAACCGCCTGGTAGCACAGGGTAATACGGTACTGGTGATCGAGCATAACCTCGATGTTATAAAGACCGCCGATTGGATTATTGACCTTGGTCCCGAGGGCGGCGAGGCCGGCGGAGAGGTGATTGCCACGGGCCCACCGGAGCATATCGCCGAGGTCAAAGCCTCTTATACCGGCAAATTCCTGCGTAAGGTGCTGGATAAGGAAAAGATGGTTGTTGGATAAACTTAGCCCTATAGCAGCAGGATGCCGCTATTTACTTTCTTGCTTTAACGTGTTAAACTAGTAAACAAGCATGCCTTTAATAGATGGCTAATTATGCCGATTAAATAGCAGTTGCCTGATTTATCGGGCGCGCAGTTGCATAATTCATCGTGCGGCAATAAGGCATATTTTGCGCCCCATAAATAGGGCAACTACGGTGAACGGACACGGAATGTTTAAGATGCTAAGTATAGCCTTACCAAAAGGAAGTCTAGAAGAACAAACGCTAATGCTTTTTGCCGAGGCTGATCTTGAGGTCAAGAAGCGTTCACGTGGGTACAATCCCACAATAAACGATCCCAGGATCAGCAAGGTTAAGATACTGCGTCCACAGGAAATCCCCAAATATGTTGAAGAGGGATACTTTGACCTGGGGATAGGCGGCTACGACTGGATTGTCGAGTCGGGCGCCGATGTGGTGGAGGTCGCCGATATGCCCTACGCTAAGACCGGTGCAGGAATTATGCGCCTTGTCATAGCGGTTCCCGAGGATTCATCGATTAATTCCGCAAAAGATATTCCGCCGGGCAGCCGCGTGAGCACCGAGCTTCCTAACGTGACGAGGCGATACTTCGAGAATATCGGCATCCCGGTAAAAATATCATTTTCCTATGGCGCGACTGAGGCCAAAATTCCCGAGCTGGTAGACGTTGTTGTCGACTTAACCGAGACCGGAGAGACTTTAAAGCGAAACAGGCTTAAGGTTGTAGATACCGTTTTGGAATCAACGACTCGTCTGATGGCTAACAAAAAGTCCTGGGCAAATCCGGACAAAAGGCAGGCGATTAAAGAAATAAAAACGCTCCTTTTAGGCGTCATTGAAGCGCGCGGCAAGGTGCTTATAAGTATGAACGTCCCCGAAGACAAACTTGGGGAGGTAGTATCCGTCTTGCCTGCGCTTAAGAACCCTACGGTATCTAAGCTTTATAACTCAGGTTACTTCGCAGTCGAGACTGTTGTCGAGAAAGCAAGCGTTAACACACTAATTCCACGGCTAAAATCAAAGGGCGCAGAAGACATCATTGAACTTGCTATATCTAAAATCATACGGTAGTATATCGAAATAAATATAACAAAATGTTTGGCATGTTAGCCCTTTAAGCAGGCACCCAACCAACTAACGGGTGTCTGCTTTTAAATTTAAGGAATCAGAAGCCAGGAGTTAAAATATTAAAGCTCCAAGATTACTAGTCGAAGAGATAAAATACATTGAAAATCCTGCGGCGGCCTTAGAGGGCCTGCTAAATGATCCACTTCCATTTCTCCTCGATAGTGCCCTTAGAATGGAAAAATACGGCCGGTATTCCATCCTGGGAAGTAACCCAAAAATTATTTTGAGGGCAAAGAACCGCTTAATTGAAGTAATCAAAAACGGCGAACTTAACCAATATGAGGGCAACCCGCTAGAGGCGGTGGATGAGACCATAAAATACTTCGGCTCTCTTCAGAACAGCGATTATTCATGGCTTCCGTTTACCGGCGGTGCAGTTGGATATTTCGGATATGACTTAAACCGGCAAATAGAAAAGCTCCCCGATATCGCTTTAGATGATCAAGGGATTCCGGATATTTGTCTTGGTTTCTATACCGAGGCTGTAATCATCGACCACCGAGATAACAGGGCATATGCGGTTGCCTATGTGCCGGAAGGCAGCCGGGATAGCGAGCCAAAAGCAGTAGGTCGCCTTAACCGGCTGATCTTAAAAATTAACAAAGACACTCGGTCGGGACCTAACGGCGAAAACGGCCGGGCTGCCGATAGTCTAACATCAAACTTCACTCGCAGGGAGTATAGACGTATTATCAATAAGGCTAAAGAATATATAGGTAAAGGAGATATTTTTCAGGTAAATCTAGCCCAGCGGTTTTCCGCCGATTTAAAGATAAATCATTTCACGCTTTATAAGAGGCTGCGAGAATCCAATCCCGCCCCGTTTGGAGCTTTCTTAAACTACAAGGACCTCTCGGTCTTAAGCTCCTCACCGGAGCGTTTTACGTTTGTAGACGACCGTTATGTTGAGACAAGGCCGATTAAGGGTACAAGGCCTAGATATAGTGATAAGATAAAAGATAGCCTCTCTATTAATGAGCTTCGTGCGAGCGAGAAAGATGCTGCCGAGCATACCATGATTGTGGATGTTTTACGAAACGACCTAGGTCGAGTTTGCGAATTTGGAAGTATTGCAGTACCCGAACTCATGGTTGTCGAGAGCTACAAGGCCGTGCATCACCTTGTCTCGACAGTTGTCGGTAAGCTGCGAGGAGGGATTGGTGCGGTGGATTTGCTTAGGGCAGGTTTTCCGGGAGGCTCAATAACCGGCGCGCCGAAGATTCGGGCGATGGAAATAATAGAGGAATTAGAGCCCCATCGCCGAAATATTTATACCGGTGCGATTGGTTATATAAGCTCAAACAGCAAGATGGATACAAGCATTGCAATTCGCACGATAACTGCGGTGGGTAATAAAGCATACCTGCAGGTGGGTGGCGGCATAGTTGCCGACTCAAATGCAGATGCCGAGTACGAGGAGACTATTGATAAGGCGCGGGCTTTGTTTCACGCACTTGGCTTCTTTAACTATTTAAAAATTCTTATTTAGTTGGTATGGGATGGAGCAGCAAAGGAGGATAGGCGGCAGTGCTTGTCTATATCGATGGCCTGTTTGTTGATGAAGCCGAGGCACGGGTAAGTGTTTTTGATAGTGGTTTTCAATATGGGGACGGCCTTTTTGAGACCATGCGCTCAAACAGCGGCGAAATATTTGCACTTGAAGAGCACCTGAATCGGCTAATTAACTCGGCAAGATTATTAGAAATAAAAAATGTTCCTGAAAAAGAAGCTCTGTCCGATGCTTGCAAAAATGTCCTAAAGGTCAATAATTTAGCAGATGCACGGATTCGCCTGACTATAACCCGAGGAATCCCGAACGCAACATACCCAACAGTTATTATAACGGCAGCTCATTTTACCGGATACAGTAAGTTGCTCTACGAAAAGGGTATGTCGGCCATAACCCTTTTTGGGTATCGGTTTTCCCAAAATCCGCTTAACCAAGTAAAATCCACCAGCCACCAAAAGCTGACTCTGGCAAGAAGAAAGGCGTCTGCTGCTGGTTATGACGAGGCTCTACTTATAAATGAGCAGGGCTATGTAACCGAAGGTTCTTACACAAACGTCTTTGCGGTAAGGGAAGAGAAAATCTATACACCTCCAGTTGTCGATGGTCTTTTGCCCGGAATAATGCGCGACTTTGTAATTAAGGTAGCTACCCAGGCAGGCTATTCGGTGCTGCAGCGGAGCATTCAAGTTGACGATATCTTAAGGATGGATGAGCTTTTTCTAACTAACTCACTTATGGAATTAATGCCCCTTGTTAGAATAGATAAAAAACCAATCGGAGATAGCGTCCCTGGTCCAATCACAAAATATTTGATGGGATTGGTTGGTAAGAAGGGCATTGGCGAGTACTCATAGTGCGGGTTTTAGATGCGTAAATAAAGTCCTCGCAGCCCTAAAATTTACCTTGTAGTTTGCCTTTCTTAGTAACGTCAGGCACCTGAATTTTTCCACCCGTATCCGGTGCCGGTGTTTGCGTCGTCTGCTGGCCTGGTGGTGGCTGTTGTGACTGGCCTGGCGGCAAGACACTGCTACCGGGTACGCTTACCGTGATCGCGACAACTGTTCCTTCTTTAACTTGCGCTCCTTCAGTAGGATTCTGCTGAATAACGATCCCGGGCGGACCAGTCGATGGTTGGTTGATTATACTATAGCCAAGATTTAGGCTAGTTAGCGTCTGGATTGCCCCATCCTGGCTCATGGTTAGAAGATTTGGAACCGAGACGGGTTTGTGAATATCGCACAATTTAATATTCTTGGGAGCATATTTGCGAATAAACATATGCGCACTTACGGACGGGCAGAAGTCGGTCGGCCTTAAGTTTGACTCATCACAAAGGTCTATCCAGGTCAGTTCGGCTCGGTTCGGCCTCTCGAAATAACTTGGCTTAACGCCCCTTAAAGCCATTTTCATGAATGCCGCCCATATCTCGGCTGGGAAGGTTCCGCCGGCAACACTTATCCTATGGACGTTTGTCATAGCTTTCCTTTTTACCACACCATTTTCTTGGTAAGGTGGAAAACCAACCCAAACTGCAGCTGCCATGTCTGGCGTATAGCCGCAGAACCAGGCGTCGTAATAACCCGAAGTTGTACCGGTTTTGCCAGCAGCAGGTCTTCCAATCCTAGCCCTCGTGCCGGTTCCATATCGAATAACATCCTGCAGGATGTCGTTGACGACATCGGCCACTACTCTATCTATTGCCTGTGTCGGCTTGGGTTTATGCTCGTAAACTAGACGTCCATCACTCATCTCAATCTTTTGTATCCCATAGGGTTCGTTATGCAACCCTTTGTTTGCAAATGTAGAGTACGCGGAGGCCATCTCAAGCGGCGTGACTCCATACTTTAACCCACCCAGAGTAATCGCGGGACTGTGATTTAAATAACTAGTAATTCCAAGCCTATGGGCAATATTTATTACATTATCTACACCGACCTTTAGTATAAGTGCAGCATAGACAACGTTTATAGAAAGCGCGGTTGCCTTTCGAAGCTGTACAAATCCTGCCGACTCGCCCGCGTAATTATGTACCGTCCACTTTCCCCTCCTGCCCATATCAAAAGTTTGCGGCGATGCGGCGTTAAACTCGTCGTCTGGCGAGACCCCGTGCATTAAGGCAGCGGTAAGCGTAAAGGGTTTAAAAGCAGAGCCCGGCTGTGCCCCATTCCCGAACGCTGCGTAATTGAATTTGTTTTTGTTATAATCCTTGCCGCCAACCATCGCCTTAACCGCACCGGTTTTCGGGTCGACCGCTACGATAGATACCTCTGGGTCGGTTGGTGCCGGAAGATATTTCTTCCAGGCAAGCTCGGCAGCTTCCTGTATTTTTGGGTCAAGCGTCGTGTAGATTTTAAACCCTCGGGTGTTTATATCGTTTTCACTATACTTGAGGTCATTTTCCATCACGTATCTAATCCAATCGGCAAAGTATGGTGCGGTGCCGACATAGTTCTGTTGCTTTGGCAGTATCCCAAGCGGTTTAGCTTTGGCCGCTGCTGCCTCATCCGGTTTAATATAGCCCTGTGAGAGCATGTTATCAATTACAAGGTTTCGCCGCTTAGTTGCATATTCCGGATTTTTATATGGGTTGTAGGCTTCAGGCCCCCGGATCAAGCCGGCAAGAAGCGCGCTTTGCTCAATGTTTAGCTGGCTTGCCGGGATACCGAAGTAAGTTCGACTTGCCGCCTCAATTCCATAAGCCCCATCCCCGAAGTAGATCGTGTTCAGGTACTTCTCAAGAATTTGATTCTTGGTGTAGTTGTGCTCAAGCTCAATTGCAAGGAACGCTTCTTTTATTTTTCTCTGGATTGTTTTCTCGGGACTAAAGTACGCGTTCTTAACGTATTGCTGGGTGATTGTCGAGCCACCCTGCGAGGCGCCGTGGGTTTTTATATCGTTAAGCAGCGCGCCCATAATACGCATATAGTCAAAAGCGCCGTGTTCGTAGAACCGCTGATCCTCGATAGATATAACAGCTTTTTGCAGTGTAGGGGAGACATGGCTTAATGGAACAATCGTCCTGTTGTCTGTATAAAGCTTTGTTATAAGGGTTCCGTCAGCCGCGTAAATATAGGTAGTCTGATTTTTTACAACGCTTTTGACGTCGCCGATATCGGGAAGATTATGGGCCACCTTATACACAAAACCTATTGCTGCCGCTAACACGATTACGAACACAATCGCTGCGGTGAGAATTTTTCTTTTTAGGAAAAACCTAAAAAATGTACCCAGAGATGTTTGCAAATTACCAGCCTCCACCAGTACAATTTTTATTGCGGTGATTATGCAAGTTTTGGTTTGCCGCAAAAGAACGCATTTTTTCTAAGTTTTTGTGACCGGTTAATCTGTTGGTAAGCGATACTTAGATCCAATTATACCATATATCGGGCGATGCCAAGGATCGCAAGGTTTTAAATACGTTATAGCACCGAACTTCTAGCTTCTTATTTTGCTTTTAATATGTTACGATAATTACAGGAGAAGTTACCCAGGAGGTGAACAATTTGCGCGAGAAAGTTGAGGAAGCGCTTGGACGTATAAAGCCCGGCCTTCAGGCGGATGGGGGCGATATAGAGCTTGTTGACGTCACCGATGACGGTGTTGTTCAGGTGAGGTTGTTGGGTTCATGTGCCGGATGCCCAATGTCCCAGATGACCTTGACATATTATGTCGAGCAGACCTTAAAAGAAAGCATCCCTGAGGTGAAGTCAGTACAAAACGTTCTCCTTTAAATTTAGTGGTAAACAAACATCACGGTATATAGGTTGATTTTATGCGGCCGAGGCTTTTAGCCTCGGCTTCGATTGTCGATTTTTGATTCTGACCCCTGGACCAGCATTACTTACTTTCACTCTACGAACGATGAACAAAGGACAAAAATTGCTTAAAAAGCCGGAGGTTTTATCTCCGGCGGGAAATATGGAAAAGCTGGAATATGCGGTTGCGTATGGCGCCGATGCCGTTTATATCGGTGGGCGTGACTTTAGCTTACGCTCAAAAGCAAGCAACTTTTCTGTAAATGACATTAAAAGAGCGGTCCAGATAACGCACAAAGCGGGCAGAAAGCTTTACGTGGCGCTCAACATATTTGCCAGGGACAGCGATCTTAAAAAGCTTGACCGCTATGCAGCAGACCTGGCGAATGCCGGAGTAGACGCGGTAATTGTTGCTGATCCTGGTGTTCTGGCTACCGTAAAAAAGGTTGCTCCAGATTTGCGCATTCACATTAGCACTCAGGCCAATGTAACCAACGCGGCTGCCGCCGAGTTCTGGGCGGCCCAGGGGGCATCAAGGGTGGTCTTGGCCCGCGAGCTCTCCGCCAGAGAGATTGCCGACATCACGCAAAATACCAGTATAGAGGCTGAAGTGTTTGTCCATGGGGCGATGTGTATCTCTTATTCGGGAAGATGCCTAATAAGCAAGTTTCTTGCCGATAGGGATGGCAACCGGGGAGATTGCGCCCATTCCTGCCGCTGGAAATATTATCTTGTGGAGGAGAAAAGGCCGGGCCAGTATCATAAGATCCAGGAGGATGACAAGGGCACATATTTCTTCAACTCTAAGGATTTGGCTCTTATAGGATATATCCCAGAGCTTATGCAATGCGGTCTGGATAGCCTAAAGATAGAGGGGCGCATGAAGAGCACGCACTATGTTGCGGCCGTCACTAAGATTTACCGGCAGGCTGTAGACCGGTATTTCAGCGACCCGGAGAATTACGAGCCCGACCCGGAGTGGTTTGAAGAGATTGAGAAAGTAAGCCACCGGAAATACTCAACAGGCTTTTTTCTTGGAAATAAGGGAGAAGAAATCTTAGATTTTGCGCGTTACGAGAAGTCGCATGATTTTGCCGGCCTTGTGGATGGCTATGATGCGGAAAACGGCCTGGCCACGGTATCGGTAAGAAATAAGCTGAGCAAACCCGGGCCAATCGAGATACTAGGCCCGGATACCTTGGTTAAAGACTACTATATCTCAAAGATGGTAAGCCTCGAGGGTGTTACTAAGCTTGAGCAGATAGAAGTCTCACATGCCGGATTTAAGGTCGGCATACCATCGCCCGAACCATGGCCAAAGTTTGCAATTTTACGTCGAAGGGTAACTAGCTAATGACTATTGCTCATTGCTCGCTTGCCGTACATAATATTTAGAATAAGAGGTACAGATGCTGAAGAAGTTTTTTCCGGATCATTACTATGAATCTATATACGACATCGATCTATTCCACCTAAGAGAGGATGGGATTAAAGGGTTTATTCTTGACCTTGATAATACTATTGTTGCCCGAAACAGCTCCACCGTCTCCGACGACCTAAAGCATTGGCTTGACTTACTTAAAGAACATGATATCGAAGCCTGCATCCTCTCCAACAACTGGAAGCAGCGGGTAAGCTCGATAGCCGAGCAGGTTGAGTTGCCGCTTGTAGCAAGAGCTGCAAAGCCACGAAAAGGGGCGTTCAAGCGTGCCCTAGATGTCCTGGGCACCGGCAAGGAAGAAACAGTGGTTGTCGGTGACCAGATCTTTACCGACGTCTTCGGCGGAAACATAGCAGGCTTGCGAACCATCCTCGTGATGCCGATGAGTAACCACGACGGCATCCATACAAAATTCTTACGCCACCTTGAGCGACTGGTTATGAAACGATGGCAAAAGTGCGGGGTCCAGGGATAATTTCGAATTGCGAATGTCGAATTAAAGACCGGTGAACTGGTAAACCAGAAATGTAGTCGCCGATTTACCGGGCGCGCATTGGCAGAACGATGAAGGTGAAAGGGTTCAGGAAAAGGAAAAGTGAAAGGGAAATGGGCAATATTACCGGAAAGACTAAGGTAACTGGCATAATTGGCTATCCATTGACCTATACGCTTTCGCCGCTCATGCACAACCGGGCTTTTAAGGTATGCGGACTAAACTACAAATACCTGGCGTTTGTTGTAGAAAAGGGACACCTCAAAAGTGCAATAGATGGCATACGAGCACTTAATATAAAAGGTGTAAACATCACCATGCCACATAAAGAGGCCGTAATCTCCCTGCTGGATGGGATATCCAAAGAAGCCGAAATCATCGGTGCGGTAAACACCATAAACAACGAAGACGGCCGTCTTATCGGCTACAATACTGATGCCGAGGGTTTTACGAGCTCGCTTAAAGAAGAGGACTTCAACCCTGCAGGTAAACAGGCAATTATTATAGGTACGGGCGGTGGTGCAAAGGCAGTGGCGGTCGCTTTGGTGCAGGCCGGAGTTAAAAGCATTGCCGTAGTCGGCGGGTCTATAGAAAAATCGCAGGCCATAAAAGATCGTATAATAGATATTACAAGGAATATCTTGGTAAAACCGCTCACTTTTGAAAGCAACCTGGCCGATATATTTCAAATAGGAGATTTGATTGTTAACGCTACGCCTGTCGGAATGGCGGAAAGCGGAGGCCTCCTGCCAGTACCTTTGGAACTGATAAAAAAAAGGCATTTTATATACGACCTCGTCTATATACCGCAAGAAACCGTACTAATAAAAGAAGCAAGGCGAAAAGGAGCTAGGGCTGTAAACGGAACCGGCATGCTTGTTCACCAGGCAGCTTTAGCTTTTGAGATATGGACTGGCATCTCCGCGCCGGTAGAAGAAATGCGTCAGGCGCTGATCCGCGGGTTAGTAAGTGGAGAACGGCCAGAAAATGTTAAAAAAGAAGAAGATTAGCGATTATCTTTTTCAAAAGACAAATAACGAGAAACAAGCCAGCGAAGAGCTTATAGCAACCGGAAACGATATCCGATCTGTTATTCATACCTACGTGCCCGACAAAGACAAATCCAATCTTATCCCTCTTAACGAGCAAAAAGTTAAATCCAAAGAAGGTACCTGCAGCAATACGGCCGAAGAAGAAGTTGCAAAAATTATTGCCAAGCAATTACATATAGCCTATATCGATCTTAATAATTTCGAGATAGACCAACAAGCGGTATTGCTAGTGCCAAATGAAGATATTCGACATTATAACCTCTTGCCTATAGGATTTGAGGGCGGTCGGCTTATGGCGGCAATGTCTGGCAAGACCAGTATCGCTGCGATTAACTACTTCTACAGTAAGTCCGGCTATTATATTGTCCCCGTTATCACAACCGAGAGTGCTCTTGCCGCTGCCATAGACCTATATACAAATGTTGGCGCCGGCAAAGATAGCGCAGATGGAGTTGAAGCACTCTCGGATACACCAAGTAAGCTCCAGACCGTCGCCGACATAATTATCTCTGGTGCCGGTGTTGCTGAGGACAAAATCATAGGCATGGAAGGCATAAAGGAAGATACCGGGGAAGAACCGTATAATCAGACACCGGCCGACCCTAAACCTATAACCGAAGTTGATATCGCAAAGAACGTGGCTAAGCAGCTTCATATCAACTACGTAGATTTGGACGGCTACGATATTAACCCGCAGGCACTGGCTCTTATATCAAGCGAGCATATACACCGCTATAAGCTTCTTCCGATAGATTTTGATGGCGACCGTCTCATCGTCGCCATGTCCGACCCGACCAATATCTTTACAATAGACGATCTGCGCGTTATGACAGGCCATGATATCATCCCGGTAGTTGTGGCGGAGAGCGATCTTAGGACGGCTATTGACAGATATAATACCAGCGATATTGCCGTTGAAGAGGCTTTAGGCAACATTAATAGCAACACCGAACAAAAATATAGCCAACTGCAAGTTGATGAAAAATCCGGGGATGCCCCAACAGTAAAACTCGTAAACCTGATAGTAACCGAGGCCTTTAGAGAAGGGGCCAGCGATATTTTTATAGAACCCCAGGAAAAAGAAGTAAGGGTTAGGTATAGGGTAGATGGCGTGCTTCAAGAGGTAATGCGCTCACCTAAACATGTTCAATCAGGTGTTATATCCAGGATTAAGATTATGGCGGGTCTGGACATCGCTGAGCGCCGCCTGCCGCAGGACGGCCGCTTTGGGCTGGCAATCGACAAAAAGCCGGTAGATTTCCGTGTTGCCACCTTGCCGACTATATACGGCGAGCAGGTTGTGTTAAGGATTTTGGAAAAAAGCAGTATCATGCTAGACCTTGATGACCTAGGATTCTTGCCCGATCCACTCCGAAGGTTTAAGGAGTCGTTTAGCAAACCATACGGAGCGATACTTATTACGGGGCCAACGGGAAGCGGTAAAACTACGACACTATACTCGGTATTGAATATCCTTAACCACACGGAGAGAAATCTGATTACAGTTGAGGACCCAGTAGAATACCGGCTGCCCGGCATAAACCAGGTGCAAGTCAATACAAAAGCTGGCTTAACTTTTGCAAGTGCCCTTAGATCAATTCTTCGCCATGACCCCGATATCATAATGATCGGTGAGATAAGAGATGAGGAGACGGCCACTATTGCTATAGAATCTGCCCTTACCGGCCACCTTGTATTATCTACTCTTCACACGAATACCGCACCGGCGACGCTAACTAGATTAATAGAGATGGGAATCGAGCCTTTTCTAGTATCATCGGCTGTTGATTGCATTGTGGCGCAAAGACTGGCCAGAAAGCTTTGCACTAAATGCAAGGAACTTTACAAGCCTACCAAAGAAGAGCTAATAGAAGCAGGTTTTAAAATCGACGGATTGGAGCCCGCTGAGCTGTATAGAGCACGTGGCTGTAGGTTTTGCGGAAATACCGGCTATCAGGGACGGGTAGGACTTTATGAAGTCATGAATGTATCGGAAAATATCGAGAGAATGCTTGTTGGCAAATTCACCGTTGACGACCTAGCTAAAATTGCCGTAAGCGAAGGGATGCAAACTTTGCGCGAGGACGGCCTCGCGAAGGTCAAAGCTGGAATAACCTCGATCGAAGAAATTGCAAGGGTTACCACGTAATTAGACCTGTAGTTGCCCCACTTAGGGGGCACGATCTAGTGCGGGAGTAGGGATTACTTATATGATAACAGAAAAATCCGATCAAATATTAGCGGAACTGCTTATAAAAAAAGGGGTAATATCAAAAGATATCCTCGCCGGCATTGAGGAGAAGGTCAGCGGTGACCGGTCTCTTGTCGAGGTCTTAGTAAGCGACGGACTTGTTAATTCATCAGTAATCAGTGAGCTCGTAGGACTTAAAGAATTTAGCTTCGTTGATTTGGAAGATTATGATATAGATCCTGCCGCGGTTACCCTTCTGCCCGAGGTATTTGCCAGAAGATACCTCGCCATTCCCATAGATTTCGAAGATCAGAAACTAGTCGTCGCCATGACCGACCCCCTAAACGTGCTTATCGCCGACGATCTTCACATGATTACCGGCCACGAAATAAAAGCGGTCGCCGCCCTGGAAAGCGAGATAACCGCCGCGATCAACCACTACTACAAGGCAACCGAAATAATAAGTGAAGAAGTAAACGGCTTGGGGCCAACGCAGGATCAGGTAGATATAACAAACCTCCGTGCTGTCTCCGAGGAAGCTCCCGTAATTAAACTGGTAAACACATTAATTCTTAAGGCGATAAACGAGAGAGTTAGTGATATTCATATCGAACCCCAAGAAAAAGACCTGCGCGTAAGATACAGGATAGACGGAGTGCTTAAAGAGGTAATGCGCTCGCCAAAGCACGTTCAGGCAGGCATTATATCAAGGCTTAAGATCATGGCCGGTCTTAATATTGCAGAAACAAGGGTACCCCAGGATGGGCACTGCGATCTCAACGTTTCCGGGAACGTCGTTGATTTTCGTGTGGCGACTCTACCAACAATATATGGAGAACGGGTTGTCTTAAGGATTTTAAGAAAAGAAAGCATTCTGCTCAACCTGGATGATCTCGGGTTTTTGCCAGACAGCCTTGCTAAGTTCAAGGATTCTTTTAACAAGCCTTATGGGGCAGTTTTGGTAACCGGCCCCACTGGAAGCGGCAAATCTACCACGCTGTACGCAGTATTAAATATCTTAAACAACAGTGATAAAAATATCATCACCGTGGAGGACCCGGTGGAATACAGGCTGCCCGGCATCAACCAGGTGCAGGTTAACGCAAAAGCAGGCCTAACCTTCGCCAAGGTGCTAAAGGCGGTTCTTCGAGCATCACCCGATATTGTAATGGTGGGTGAGATAAGGGATAAAGAAACCGCACAAATAGCGATAGAGGCGGCCCTAACCGGGCACCTGGTACTCTCGACCCTTCACACAAACGATGCGCCAAGCGCAATAAGCCGGCTAACCGAGATGGGAATCGCTCCATTTTTGACATCATCTGCGCTCGAATGCGTGCAGGCGCAGAGACTTGCCAGGCGTCTTTGCCCCGATTGCAAAGAGGCTTACACACCATCAGTCGATGCGCTTCAAAGGATTGGTTTTCCGGTAAACGGTAGCGAAAGGATTATACTGTACAAACCTAAGGGCTGTCCAAAATGCAACGACACAGGGTATAAGGGAAGGGTTGGCATATATGAGGTCATGTCATTTGGTGAGGCCCTTGAGGATCTATGCGTAAAGCGGGCAACGGTTGAAGAGATCAAACACGTAGCTATAGCCGAAGGGATGAAGACTTTAAGGCAAGACGGTTATGAAAAGGTAAAGCTTGGCGTTACTTCGCTGGAAGAAATAATGCGGGTGATTGTGTAGCCAATAGGATTTAGTATTTTCATTGGCTATTTGGCTATTGGCTTCTTTTTTATTGGCTTAATCAGCCTCAAGTAATCAGCATCAAAGTCCGATATTTAAGGAAATCCCTTTGCAGAAGACATCTGGGAGGTTTTAAATTGTCCGATATTAATGACCTTCTAATGCAGGTTATCGAGAGGGGGGCATCAGACCTTCACATAACCGCAGGGTCGCCCCCGATGGTTAGACTCCACGGCGACCTTATGCCGCTAGACTACCATAAACTTACCCCAGAAGATACTAAAGCATTGGTCTGTGACATTATGGATGCAGAGCATAAAGAGCGGCTTGAGCAGTTCCGAGAATGCGATTTTTCTCATGCACTTGCCGGACAGGGAAGGTTTAGGGTAAATGTGTATTACCAGAGAGGAAGCATCGGGGCTGCTTTCAGGATGATACCAATACAAATAAAAACATTAGAAGAACTTGGCCTTCCACAGTCTCTCGAGCTTTTGGCAAGGAAGCCAAGGGGTCTCGTACTGGTTACCGGACCTACCGGAAGCGGTAAATCAACAACCTTGGCGTCGCTTATAGACATTATAAACGAGACCAGAGCACACCATATAATGACAATCGAGGATCCAATTGAGTTTCTGCACCGGCATAAGAAATCAATTGTTAATCAAAGAGAAGTTGGCTCGGATACCAAGTCCTTTGCAAATGCATTAAAGTACGTCCTTCGCCAAGACCCGGACGTTATCCTGGTCGGCGAGATGCGCGACCTTGAAACTATATCCGCAGCGCTTACCGCTGCCGAGACCGGGCACCTGGTCTTTGCGACGCTTCACACGCAGGACGCCCCGCAGACCATAGACAGGATTATCGATGTCTTCCCGCCGCACCAGCAGCAACAGGTAAAGATTCAGCTTGCCGGGACTCTGCAGGGAATTGTCTGCCAGCAGTTGCTTCCCACAATTGATGGGGCCGGGCGTGTAGTTGCCTACGAGGTTATGCTACCGACTCCAGGTATCCGCAATATGATCCGCGAAGGAAAAACGCACCAAATATACAGCGCCATACAGACGGGTCAAAAAAATGGCATGCTAACGATGGACCAGTGCCTTGCCAACCTATATAGACACGGAAGAATATCGTTCGAGACGGCTGTTATGAAGGCAAGCGATCCAAATGAGATAAAGCAATTGTTGGGTAAAACAGCCTAACAAATATCGAGAACCATGAACGATGAATTAGACCGGAGGTCTACATGGCTACAACATTTTTATACAAGGTAAGAGACGGAAAAGGGAATTTAATAAACGGTCAAATAGACGGTGATGGTGCAACGATGGTTGCCGGAAAACTGCGCCAGATGGGTTATATCGTTATCGATCTTAAAGAAAAGAGCCTTGCGCAAAAAGACATAACCCTACCGTTTTCAAATAGGGTAAAAACTAAGGACGTAACGGTATTTAGCCGCCAGTTTGCAACAATGGTGGGTGCAGGACTATCGCTTACCAGGTGTTTAGCTGTTCTCGAAGAGCAAACGCAGAATAAGGCCCTAAAAGGCATTGTTGGCGAGGTCTTGCAGGATGTTGAGCAAGGCAAGGCCCTGTCGGATGCCATGGCAAAACACCCGAAGGCGTTTCCCCCGATATATATCAATCTGGTAAAGGCCGGTGAAACCGGCGGCGTTCTCGATACTGTTCTTAACCGCGTAGCCGAGCACTTCGAAAAAGAATCATCCATAAAAGGCAAGATAAAGTCGGCCATGGCCTATCCAACTGCCATGTTTTTCTTTTCGATACTTATAACCTTTGCGCTTATCACCTTTGTTGTGCCGGTGTTTGTCAGCATGTTTGCCAGCTTTGGTGGGGATCTACCGCTACCGACCAAGATACTTCTTGGCGCCAGTTCGTTTATCCGGGGATACTGGTTCATACTAGTCCCGGCGCTTTTTGGCTTAGGCTACGGGCTTAAATATTACGCCGGCACCGATGACGGACGGGCAAGGCTGGATAAGTTAAAACTCAACCTGCCAATTTTCGGCGGGCTTGTTCGAAAGATGGCCGTATCTCGTTTTAGCCGCACGCTGGGAACGCTTATGGCAAGCGGAGTCCCTATCTTGCAGGCCTTGGATATCGTAGCTGATAGTTCCGGCAATACCGTTATTGCAGGTGCAGTTAAAAATGCCCGTACGAGTATTAAAGAAGGCGAGACGATATCCAAACCGCTCTCCGAGGACAAGGTATTCCCGCCTATGGTCGTTCAGATGATAGCTGTCGGCGAAGAAACCGGCGCGCTAGATTCCATGCTAAGCAAGATAGCTGATTTTTACGACGATGAGGTAGCAAGCATGGTTGATGCGCTTACCTCTATTATCGAGCCGGTGATGATCCTGGTGATGGGCGGCATAGTCGGCGGCATCATCGTCAGCCTTTACATGCCGATGTTTAAAGTCATCAGCTTAATCAAGTAACGTTCCCTGGAATAATCTACTAATTAATTCTAAAGTTTTCCAGCTAGTAACCGATACAATTACTACGAATCCCTATTAATCGCTTCTACTGGAGGTGAAAAAAGTGAAACTATTTCGAAACGAAAAAGGTTTTACCCTCATAGAACTAATGGTCGTAATCCTTATTATCGGCATCTTAGTTGCCATTGCTATTCCGGTGTATAATACAGCGAGAGATGCTGCCTATCAAAGGACATGCCAGGCTAACTTAAGGACCATGGACGGTGCAATGCAGACCTATACAGCTGATACAGGCTCAGAGCTTACTCCTTCGGGTGCAATTGCTACAGACAACCAAAACATGACTAATGCTCTCGTGAATGGTGCCTCACAGTATTTAAAAACTATGCCGCATTGTCCGAAGCCAGGTGCAGCAGCTTATTCATTAACATCTACTGATACGGCTGAGTGCTCCACCTTTGCTAGTGAGGGACATAGTATTCCGTAAAATAAAGCCACGAGGCTTTATGGACGATGGGCGGCAGATGTTGCCGCCCATTTTGTTATATTAACGGTATTCAAGCAGGTTACCATTTACCCGATACTAAAAATATGGAAATTTCTCTTATCATTCTATTCTTTATATTAGGCTTATCTGTCGGCAGCTTCTTAAACGTCTGCGCATATCGGATCCCAAGAAGGGAATCGATAGCATACCCGCCATCACATTGCCCATCCTGCGGCAATCCCATAAAACAGCTGGATAATATACCATTGCTTAGCTATATCCTATTGAAGGGCCGCTGCCGTAGCTGCGGCGATAAAATTAGTCTTAAATATCCTGTTATTGAACTATTAACTGGCCTATTGTGGGCCGGGCTTTACCACCATTTTGGCCTATCCATCCAGCTCATTTTCGGGCTTTTCTTTGCAACCGTGTTGGTTGTGCTCTCGGCTATTGATTATGAGGTAAAGCTGATACCAGATAGAATACTTCTGCCTGCAATTTTAATTAGTATTGCTTTTCTGATCCTTTATCCGCTAAAAATCGCATCTCTGCCGGTGATTGCCGGGATAAAGCCCTGGTGGGCGATTGGCGGTTTCTTTGCGGGCGGCGGGTTTTTATACCTTGTCGCCATCCTTGCACCGCTTATATTTAAAAAAGAGGCAATGGGTGGCGGCGATATAAAACTTGCCGCATTCATGGGCCTTTACCTGGGAGGATATGTCTTCATAGCCCTTTTTGTAGGCTTCTTTTTAGGTGCTGTGGCCGGAGTATTCCTAATGGCGGGGGGTAAGAGAAGCGCAAAAGACATGATCCCCTTCGGCCCTTTTCTTGCGGCAGGTGCTGTAATCACCCTATTTCTCGGGCCGCAGATGTTGCATGCTTATCTCAGGATTGCCGGCCTAGCCCATTAACGCCTTGACATTTTTACCAATTACTAAATATTGCCAGCAAACATGCCGATAACTAAATAAGAGAATATAACTAGAGTAAAGGGACAGGTATGTTATCGATCCTCAAAAAAGACGAGGGGTATACTGCCGTTTTCTTGGTTTTCATGGTTCTTGTATTGCTTTCAGTCCTCCTCACAGGTCTTACAGGTCTTTCAGTAACAAGCTACTCACTGGCAAAAACAAAAACCCTGCAAACCGATGCGCTGTATACAGCGGAATCCGGTATAAACTATGCCTTAATAAATGCGGCTAATCCTTCATGGCGGCCGGATGGTTCGGTACAAACCGACGTCGAGCCAAATAAGAGTTACTTTAAAGTAAAGGTCAGCGATACTGCCGATGGCAAAGTCATGATTACATCGTACGGTTTTGTTAAAGATGTGAATAACGAATGGGTTGAGAGAACAGTAAGAGTTTATGCAGAGAAAGCTATAGCAGATGCGTTTCGCTTTGCGCTATTTTCTAACTCAAACACAGCAATGTCGGGAAACTCGACAATCCATAACGGTGATATGCATGTAAACGGGTCTGTCACACTTAGCGGCAACCCACAGATCGATGGTAAGCTTGAAGCGACAGGCTCGATCTTTAAGTCTGGTAATCCAAAAGTTGAAGACGGTATTTACCCAGGATCGCAACCGGTATCAATGCCGTCAATTGATTCAAATAGCTATCTGGCGAAAGCACAAGCCCTCGGAACTATAAACGGAAACGTTGTTGTTAGCGGTAACAATTCGGTAACACTCAAGGGCTATATTAACGGTAATCTTTCTATCAGCGGCAACGCTCCCATTACGATCGACACTATTGTGTACGTGGGGGGCAGCGTTTCCATTTCCGGTAATATTAAGGTTTCCGGAAACGGTGTCATTATTGCGAACAACAATATAGCGGTCTCCGGAAATATTGAGTATCTGGCTGGCGATGAAGGGAAACTTGCCTTTATCTCGTTAGCTTCAGGCGGCGGCGCTATTTCTATATCAGGTAATCCCAGCATTGATGGGTTAATCTACGCGCCGAACGGAACCGTTAATATTTCAGGAAACCCCGATGTGCTTGGCGGGCTTGTTGCTGACGGCGTTAATCTTTCAGGTAATCCCACGATCACGCGCGATCCCGAGATCAATAGCCTGGTCGACGTTTTACCCGGTAATCTGCTTAAAGTTGTTTTCTGGCAGGGGATGTAAATGATTAATCCCAAATTCCGCTTAAAAAAACTAATGAGATGCGAATCAGGCGTTATTTCTATAGCCGAGATATTGGTTGCTTCGTCGTTGCTGTTATTGGTTGCAGCGGGCACGTTAAATGGATTAATCTTTTCTGCCGATACAACGGCGCGCACCAACAGCGTAGTTATTGCAGGGGCGGTTCTGCAAAAGGAGATCGAGGCTGTAAAAACGCTTGGTAGCAATGTAACGGGTGAAGCCTACCATCAGGTGTCTTACGCCCCGCAATACGGGGTGGAAAGGGTGGTTGCAACGGACAGTCCGCAGGCCGGGATCGATAAGGTGACAGTAAATGTCTATAAATATCCTAAGGCCGATGGCGACCTGCCGCTAGCTGAGCTTTCGTTTTACGTCAAACAGGATGGAAGTGGCGTATGATGGTACCATCTCTCTGGCGGTTCATAGTTAAAAACCAGAACGGTTTTATTAGTATAGTTGAGCTACTGATAGGTCTAGCACTTTTAGGCGTTATTATTGGCGGTGGTTACACACTTCTTGGGCTGGGATATCAGATTGATTCGAGTGTTCAGGAAAGGACAGACCTTCAGAAACAAGCGCAGACAGTGCTGAACCAAATGGCCGACGACATACGCACGGCAAAAGAAATAAAAGATGCGGAAACCGACCGTGTTGCTTTTATAGATGCACTCAATAACGCGAAGTGCTATTATTTGCAAGGCAACCAGCTCATGATGGCGCTAAATAACTCTTATACCGGTGGGTCTATACAAATGAACGGCATATCGTCGCTATCATTTTCGTACGAAAAAGATAGCGGTGTCTTGGCCTCTAGTGCGGCAGAGGCCAAGACTGTGCTTATTGCTTTAACGGCCCAAAGCCTAAAAGATAGCAAAATAACCATCTCGCTCAATGGTGAGGCTAAGCTTAGAAATTTTGGTGTTGATACAGTGAGCCTACCAAAAGTAACGTTTACATTTGAGAGCTATCCCCTAGATGGGGAAACGCCGCCCAACCGCGCTGTTATCGGAGGTCCGAACTCCCAGTATAATTCGTATCTTTCTGGGGGGATACCTGTTGTTTTAACGGCAAGCGATGCAGAGGAGATTATAGGAGTTAAATATTACGTGGCAGGGCTTATCTTAAGTGATGGGAACTACACCCCATCTCCGCCGCAAACCTCGGTCAGTCCTCCTACATATTACTGGTATCCTTTGCAAATGAACGGTTCAAGTAGAGTATGGCCGGACGGCACGTATAAGTTCAAAGTGGAAGCAACCAGTGAAGACGGTTTCGTGGGAAGCAGCTACGTTTATTGGACTATAGATAACGATCCTCCTGCCTGGGATGATACCCAGCCTGCTGACCTGACGGCCATGGCTAATGATGCGACAGGTATCTTACTAAGCTGGCAGGCGGCAAGGGATGGTATCGACCAGGTTGACCACTACAGCGTGTATCGAAAGGATTTAACGATGCAAGAGGCTGATTTTACGACAATTCAAGATGACACCTACACACCCTCGCTGAATTACAACGATTCGAATGTTGTTGCCTGGCATACGTATTCGTATTATATTAAGGCGGTCAGCCCCGGAGGAAGACTTTCGGTTTTACCAAGTAATACAGTAACCGTGACAATGCCTTTTAGTATCACGGCCACATCGTATATAGAAAGCAGCAAGTACAAGGTTGATATAACATGGAACGCGCCTCCCAGCGGAATCAACGTTGAGTACTATAAACTGTTTAGAAACGGAGTGCAAGTTACAACGATACCATCGCCAATCCCCGCTTCCGCTATAAAATGCACCGATGATAACGGCGGCCTTGGGCTACAAAGCGGATCCACTTATGAATACAAACTGCAAGCGTATAATAGCCAAAATAATTTGGTTGGTGAGAGTTTCACGTTATCGATTACGATCTGATAAAAAATCATCCCGGCAAGGGGTTGGAATTATCTAAAGTCTTTCTGTTTTTATCCGATTATTTATAAAGATACTGCTTGGGCCGTAAAAAGACTGGCAGTAACGCCCCGTCCTAAATGTAGAAGCGAAGATGCTGTATTTGCGTTTTAAATGCAGGAGGTAGGTTTTGGGATTTTTTAGCCTGGGCAAAGGGGTTGCTCCTGTTGGTTTAGATATCAGCGGAAATATATTTAGGGTTGCTCAACTTAAGCCATCTGCAGATAAACCAGTCCTCGTAAATTATGCCAGTTTAAAAGCTCCTTTAGGCCTTACAAACGAAGGTGAGATTTCGGATATCGATGGCGTTGCCAAGGCACTTGCTGCATTTTGGCGCGCGCAAAGGATATCTGAGAAGAAGGTTGTTGTGGGACTGGCCAACCAGAAGGTAATCGTAAGGGTTATTGAGATGCCTTATATGACCGAGACGGAACTAAGAAGCGCCATTAAGTTCCAGGCCAATGATTATATTCCAATTCCTATAGAAGAAGCGATCGTTGATTTTCAGATAATCTCCGAGCACGAAAATGATGAGGGCGAGAAAATGATAGACATTCTTATCGTGGCCGTGCGTAGGGATATGGTGGAGAACCTGATTAGTGCCGTGACGGGGGCGGGGCTTAAACCAGTTGTCATTGATGTGTCATCGCTGGCATTTGCCAGGGCGGTCATGGGCAACGACGTTAGGCCGGTTATTGAAGAGTTACCGGACCACTTAGGCGCAACCGCCCTAATCAATATTGGTTCAAACCTCACGGATATTGTGGTTATCGAGGATGAGATTCCCAGGTTTACCAGGATCAGCAACGTTGGAGGCGATACATTTACCAATGCATTGGTCGACCAGATTGGGATATCATTTGAGGATGCGGATTACTTAAAGACAGGAATCGGTCTTCCTGCGGTTGAGGGGATCGAAAATGACGAGGACGTTATGGAACCAGCCATACCTTCCGAGATACAGCAATACGTTGACGTGGTAAGAAACGTCCTAGAGCAAGAAATGATTAAGTTTATAGCCGAAGTTAGAAGGTCTTTGGATTACTATCTCGTGCAGGCCATGAAGGCAAAAAGTATAGACAAGGTGATCGTTTCAGGTGACGGGGCTAAGCTAAGGAGTTTTCTCAGCCACCTAAGAGAAAACCTGCAGATAGAGGCCGAGCTGGCGCACCCGCTTCGCAGCGTGCAGGTGGGCAAGAAGCTTAGCGAGACAAACATTGAAAGCGAGGAGCTTTCAATGGCCATTTGCCTGGGCCTTGCAATGCGGGGGATAGAAAAATGATAAAGATTAGAATCAACCTTCTTCCGGGAGAAATTAAAGATAAGCAAAAAGTAGAGAAGTTTATGGTTATGGCGATTCTTGGAATTGCGTTAGTAGTCGGATTACTTGGCGGGCTGTACGCATATAATGCGTGGAAGATTAAGACAGCGGAAGACAAAGTTGCGCTGCTACAGAATGAAACAGAAAAAATAAACCGATCTATCCAGTCACTTCGAGTCTATGAACAAAAACTTAAAGATGTTCAGATAAAGAAGCAGATACTGCAGCAGGCGATAAGTGGCCAGGTTGTTTGGTCGAAAATACTAGAGGAGTTAATGGTTGTAACTCCTGATGATGTCTCGTTAACGTCGCTTTCGGGTAACTCTGACGGCATAACCTTTAACGGCCAGGTGCCTGATCTGGGTGGTAATCCCGATACGGGACACAAGCCGGTGGCAGATTGGCTTGTGCATCTGGCCCAAATTAATCCCACGCCGGAGGTATGGCTAATCTCGTCAGAAAAACAAAAAAATACCGTCAATTTTATAAGTACTTTGAAGTTTAAGAATTCGTCGGTGCCTCCCGCCCCGCCCCGCCCTTCCGGGAAGTGATGGTATGGATAAAATAGCTACTAAAAAGCAAATCTTAATATTGGTTGGAGTTTTGGTCGTGATGCTGGTCGCATTCTTCATGCTCGTATGGAGGCCACAGAGCAACCGGATTACAGGCCTGGAGAACCAGCGTTCTGCTGAAGAGATCAAGCTACAAACCGCCAAGACAACGCTTGCCATGCTCGAGGAAGATAAGCAAAATACCGCCGAGGCCGAGGCCGAGCTTGTAAAGCTTAAAAAGCAAATACCGATGAAGCCCAAGTTGCCGGAGATTGTAGACCAGTTACAAGGTATGGCAAACGATGCCGGAGTTAATCTGGTTTCAATCAAACCCAGTAATGTTGCGGTCAAAGGACAGTTCGGCGAGCTACAAGTAAACATCACCATAGAAGGAAGCTACACAGCCCTAGTGGACTTCTTAAGTAGGATAGAGGGATCACAAAGAACGTTTAAGACCTCGTCGATTAATATAAAGGTAAAAAGCTATCCTGACCTTACAATGAACGCTAGTCTGTCAGCATTTGTCATGGAAAGCAATGAGTCTTCGACGACGGCACCGGTGAAAGTGTCAGCTATGGGTACGGCAAACAGCCGGAGTGTAGCAGTAAATAGCAGTAAATAAATAATTGGGGATGCATATGGGAGCTGGGACAAAATCATCGAGAGTAAATGTAAGAGAGCTGATTAAGACACCTAAGGGCAAGGGGATAGCTGCCGGCTTAGCTTTGGTGCTGCTGGTTTTAGCTGTCCTAATGGCCATGATTTTTGCATTTCCAAGGTTAAACAACCAGCCTTTGCAACCGCCTAAAGCTTATGTGGCAAAAAATAGCCCAGGTAGCACTACGTCAACGGCCCAGGCTGGCCAGGCAACTGCGCCGCCTACAACCACAACCGATACCGCCGGCATCATCTCAGTAAAGAGCGATCTGTCCGATTATAGAGACCCGTTTGAACCGATTGCAGTAGCCACCAGCTCAGCTAACAGTCCTGCGGCTGGAGGGGCAACCAGCAGCGATAGCCAAAGTGGGTCGAGCGTAAGCTCAGTCAATGTCTTATCACTAGAAAGCATAACAACCGTAAATGGAGTTAGAAGTGCTATCGTGCTTTACCGAGGACAGCAGTATACCGTAAAGACAGGGGATCAGATCGATAGCTCACCGTTTCAGGTAACCGATATCGGTGAGAGCAATATAAGTTTGCTTTATGGCGAATCAAGGCTGACACTGCAGGTGGGAGATACTATTGTGAAGTAGGTTTGGAGTGAGGGTTAAGTTTGAATTACGAATGTCGAATTGTTAACAACTAGGTGGAGGCAATCTCCACCTTTTGTAGTGATAAGCGGTAATTAGTTTTATTCTATGAACGACAAACACTGAACGATGAACGGATTTATGATAAGTTATACTTATCATAAATCAGAAATGAGGGTTTAAGTGCTGAGATACGTAACCGCTGGGGAGTCACACGGGCCCGCACTGATCGCAATAGTGGAAGGCATGCCGGCAGGTCTTAAACTAGACGTAGATGATTTAAATAAAGAGCTGGCCCGCCGGCAGCTGGGTTTTGGCCGTGGCGGGCGCATGAAGATAGAGAAGGACAAGGCTGATATTCTTAGCGGTGTAAGGTTTGGTATAACGCTGGGCTCACCAATTGCGCTAAAAATTGATAACCGTGATTGGGAAAACTGGCAGGTGAAGATGTCCGCCGGGGAAGTGTCGGAGGAAATTGAGCCGGTTACACAGCCGCGTCCCGGACATGCCGATTTGTCCGGTATCCTGAAAACTGGCCAGAAAGATATAAGAAATATCCTTGAGAGATCAAGTGCACGTGAGACGGCGGCCCGGGTTGCCGCAGGCGCGGTTGCCAAGGCCCTCTTAAGGGAATTTGACATCCAAATCATAAGCCATGTCACATCAATCGGCGAGGTAAAGGCAAACCTGCAGAAACTCCCAACGCCGGAAGACCTTGCAATAATAGACGAGTCTCCGGCTAGGTGTTTTGACCCAGAGGCAACCAAGAAAATGGTTGAGTTGATAGAGCAGACAAAAAAAGACAGAGACACTGTAGGCGGAGTGTTTGAGGTTCTTGCATATGGGTGTCCTCCGGGGCTTGGCGGCTATGCGTTTTGGGAAGATAAGCTAGACGGCAATCTTGCCCGCGCACTTATGGCTATCCAGGCAATTAAGGGGGTCGAGATCGGCGAGGGATTTGAAGCTGCCTACAAGCCCGGCTCGCAGATGCACGACGAGATATTTTATAGCAAAGGTAAGGGCTACTACCGGAAGACCAATAGAGCTGGCGGAATTGAGGGCGGCATGACCAATGGAGAGGTAGTCATTGCAAGAGCAGCTATGAAGCCGATACCGACGTTGATGCAGCCACTTAAAACCGTCGATATTGATACAAAAGAGCCGGTTGAGGCGATAAAAGAGAGATCAGATATTTGCGCAGTGCCTGCAGCTGCGGTTATCGGCGAGGCAGTAGTTGCATTTGAAATAGCAAGGGCACTACTTAACAAGTTTGGCGGCGATGCAATGGATGATATAATGGCTGCTTACGGCCATTACTTAAAGAGGGTTCGGGATTGAAGAACATCGCGCTGGTAGGGTTCATGGGCTCGGGTAAGAGCACCGTCGGGCGGGCCCTATCCCAAAAAATGGGTTACTTGTTTATCGACTTAGACCGGCGGATTGAGAAAAGTACCGGAAGGTTCATCCCGGAGATATTTAAAAGAGACGGAGAGGACACATTTCGCCAGATCGAAGCCGCAGTTTTAAAGGACGTCCTTGCCGCTAAAAAAGCAGTAGTATCCTGCGGAGGTGGCATCGTTTTAAGGGAGGAGAATAGGGATATCCTAAAGCAGAAGGCAATTGTAATCTATCTTAAAGCTGAGACAGATGAGCTTTTTAGAAGGGTGGGCGCAACTGGAAGCAAGCGGCCGCTTTTAAATGTAGAAGACCCGAAGGCCGAGATTAAACGTCTGGTTGAAGAAAGGGAGCCGCTTTACCAGAGCGTTGCCAATATGACTATTAACACTGCCGGAGAAACCATAAACAATATTGTTGAGACGATTATAAAAGAGCTCAAGACGAGAGGCTTAAAGATTTAAAGGAAAACAAAAGGTGCTGAACTTGATAAAACAGATTGTTGAAGTGTCGCTGGGCGAAAGAAGCTATCCAATATATATTGGCGAAAGTATGCTCTACGGCTTTGCGGATAAGTTTAGGGAAAGATTTAACGGGGCAAAAGCTGCCATAATAACCAACCCAACGGTTTGGGATCTATATGGCAGCCAACTTACCGAGTCGTTAACTGCCGGAGCGGTCGACTACGAGCTTATCCTGGTGCCGGATGGTGAGAATGCGAAGTCCTTAGGCGTTGCCGAGCGGATTTACGGCGACCTCATCCAAAAGGGATTTGAGCGGAAAGATGTTGTTATCGCGCTTGGAGGGGGTGTTGTGGGGGACCTGGCCGGGTTTGTTGCGGCCACCTACGAGAGGGGAGTGCCTTTTATTCAAATTCCAACAACACTGCTGGCGCAGGTGGATAGCAGCGTGGGCGGCAAGGTAGCTGTAAACCATGGGTTGGGTAAAAACATGATTGGGGCTTTTTACCAACCAGCGTTTGTCTATATAGATGTATCGACACTAAATACCCTGCCGGATCAAGAATTCGCTGGCGGGATGGCCGAGGTTATAAAATATGCCTTTATTAAGGGTGAGCCGCTTCTTAGCCTTATCCAGGAAAAGAAGCGGGCGATTCTTGGCAAAGAAACCGGCTTATTATCCGAAGTGGTAAGGATATGCTGCTCAATTAAGGGCGAGATTGTAGAAAAGGATGAGCGAGATGTCGGGGTAAGAGCGTATCTTAACTACGGGCATACGCTGGGGCATGCTATCGAGTCAACCACAAAATACGATTACACGCACGGCCAGGCAGTTGCGGTAGGAATGGTTTTTGCCGCAAGGTTGAGCCAGAGGCTTGGCTTGTTAGGTGAAGATGCGGTTGAGCTTCATAGGCGCGTAATAGCGGCTTACGGCCTCCCGACAACTGCCTCAGGGGCCAGCGCGGTCGAGTTGGTGCGGGTTATGGAAAGAGACAAGAAGAGAGCCGGCGGAGGACATTTCTTTGTCCTTCTTGATGGAATAGGGAACCCGGTTGTTAGAAAAATTGACGAAGATATGCTTGTTTCGGTTCTGAGCGAATTCTTAAGAGAGGTGTAGGATGGGAAAGGTACTTGTAATCAACGGTCCCAACCTTAATCTGCTGGGAAAACGAGAAATCGGTATTTACGGTACGCTAACGCTGGATGAGATAAACAAGATGGTCAGCGATGAGGCAGAACGCCTTGGGTTGCAAATTGAGTTTTTCCAGTCAAACCACGAGGGGGAGATAATCGAGCGTGTTCACTCGGCGGTCGGCGAGCTTGATTGCTTAATAATAAATCCAGGTGCGTACACTCACTACAGCATCGCGATAAGGGATGCGGTTGCCGCCGTTAAAATACCAACCATTGAAGTCCATCTCTCGAACATACACTCACGTGAGGAATTCAGGCATAGATCGGTTATTGCACCGGTCTGCGTGGGTCAAATTGCCGGGTTTGGCCCGACGAGCTACGTTCTTGCAGTAAGAGCCGCAGGTGAGATTATTAAGAGTAAGGTTCAGGAATAAGTAATTAAAAATTGTCTACACGGTATATTAAGTAGTCATTCTTATAGGAGCGGAGGCCCTATCGGGCCTTCGGCTTACCAGGATGACATATAAGCGAGGCTATGCTTAAATGCCAAATTATAAAAGCCGTTTGAGTAAGCTGCGCAAGCGTATGAATGCGGCAGGGATAGATGCGCTGGTGGTTTTTGAGCCGCACAATATATTTTACTTGTGCGGCTCAAATGGTGGATTTACCGGCGCAAAAATCGGCCTTATGGTAGATGCCAATACCTCGACACTTATAATCGATAAACGGTATCTCGAAGAGGCGAGGCGCACTGCAGTCGCCGATAAAATTCTCGCCTGGACCGTGCCCTCATATGCTGAGCTGGTTGAGATTGCAAAAAAACTTAAGGCTAAAAAGATCGGCTTTGAGCCGGCTTATGTAACCGTAAAGCAGTATGAGAGGCTGGCAAAGGACTTCGAGGGGGTACAACTGGTCGGCGTGACCGGTCTGGTTGAGCCGGTTAGGGAAACCAAAGATGCGGGCGAGCTTCGAAAAATCGCCAAGGCTGCCGAGATAGGAGATCTCGCATTTGCCCATATACTTGAATTCATGAAACCAGGTGTGGCCGAACTCGACGTCGCCATCGAACTCGATTTCTTTATGCGAAAACACGGGTCGGAAAAGCCAAGCTTTGAGACTATTGTTGCTTCGGGAACCAATTCGGCCGTGCCGCACGCAACTCCGTCTAACAAAAAAATTGAGGCCGGTGATTTTGTGACACTTGATTTCGGGGCGGTAGTTGATGGCTACCACTCAGATGTGACCCGAACCATTGTGGTGGGCAAGGCAAGGCAAAAACAAAAAAAAATTTACGGGATAGTTAAAGAGGCACAAGCAACCGCATTAAATGCGGTTGTAAGCGGTGCTATTTGCCAAGACCTTGATGAAATCGCTAGAGATATCATATCGGACGCCGGTTACGGTGAAGCTTTTGTCCATAACCTTGGGCATGGCGTTGGATTGGAAGTCCACGAGGCACCGGCCCTAGGTAAGGGCAGTGAGACAAAGCTAAAGCCCAATATGGTAGTAACGATAGAGCCCGGCATTTACTTGAACGGTTTTGGCGGCGTCAGAATAGAAGACCTCGTTGTAGTAACAAAATCCGGTTACAAGCTATTAACCCACTCGACGAAAGACCTGCTTGAATTGTAAAATATATCAGGGGTCAGAAGCCAGGAGTCAGAATCCAGAAGAAGATCCATTTCTGAAGGATACCATGAATTATGAACTACAAAGCTAGTTTGGAGGTGAGTAAATGATTTCAACTGCTCAATTTAAAAACGGTATAACCATTGAAATAGACGGGATCATTTACCAGATCGTTGAATTTCAGCATGTCAAGCCCGGTAAAGGTGGTGCCTTTGTTCGCACAAAGCTAAAAAACTACAGGACCGGCGCGGTTATAGATAAGACCTTTAGGGCTGGCGAGAGCGTTGAGCAGGCAAAAGTAAATAGAAGGCCTATGCAGTACCTTTATAGTGACGGAAGCGATTATGTCTTCATGGATACCGAAACGTATGACCAGATAAGTATTCCGGAATCCGCTCTTACCGAGGAGAAAAAATATCTGAAAGAAAACATGGATGTACTGGTAGCGATACATGAAGGCCAGGCTCTCGGCATCGAGCTACCGACGGCGGTTGAGCTTGAGGTAACCCACACCGAGCCCGGAGTAAAGGGCAATACCGCTAGCGGTGCCACTAAGCCGGCCACTCTTGAGACAGGTGTAATAGTGCAAGTTCCCCTGTTTGTAAATGTCGGAGACATCGTCAAGGTCGACACCAGAACGGGTGAGTACATAACAAGGGTCTAATCAGAGACCAGAAACAAGAAATCAGGAACAAGGCTATCTGGGTCTAGAGAGGAATCATAGTTCTTCACTAGCAGGCGAAAATAAAGTATAATATTGGCAGTTACCCCGTCCGTAAAGGGCGGGGTAATAAAATATGAAATAGGTGCATGAATGAAATCTAAGCAAATCAAAATTACCGACACGACGCTTCGCGACGCACACCAATCTCTGTGGGCAACCCGGATGCGCACAGATGATATGTTGAAAATTCTAGATAAAATCGATCGCGTTGGATACTGGTCGCTTGAGGTTTGGGGTGGCGCGACTTTTGATGCAGCACTTCGCTTTCTTGACGAGAATCCATGGGACAGACTTCGCGTTATAAAGAAGCATGCACCAAGAACTCCACTTCAGATGCTTCTGCGTGGCCAGAACCTTGTCGGGTATCATCAATATCCCGACGATATCGTAAAAAGGTTCATCAACGAATCCGTTAAAAATGGAATGGATATATTTAGAATATTTGACGCGCTAAATGACACACGTAACCTGAAAGTTGCCATCGAAGCGGTAAAAGAAGCAGGGGCTCATGCACAGGGCGCGGTCTGCTATACCATAAGTCCGGTCCACACACTAGAGCATTATGTGGAAACTGCCTTAGAACTTGTAGAAATGGGGGTCGACTCCATATGTATCAAGGATATGGCGGCTCTTCTAACTCCGTATAGAGCCTACAAGCTGGTTGAGAGATTTCGCAAGGAGATAGACCTGCCCATTGATCTACATAGCCACTATATCGGCGGTATGGCGCCAATGAACTACTTAAAAGCAATTGAAGCGGGCGTGGATATTATAGATACGGCTACAGTACCGCTGGCGTTTGGTAATTCGCAGCCGGCGATTGAGATGATTGCTGCCGCGCTTAAAGACACACCGTATGATACCGGTTTTGACCTGGAAGCGTTATTTGATATAGCAAAGTACTGGGAAGATATCCGTTCCAAAAGAGGCTTCCAGAGAGGGATAACGTCGCTCACGCATATGCAGGTGTTCTCGCATCAGGTTCCCGGCGGTATGCTCTCTAATCTCTACAGCCAGTTAGAGCAGCAAAAGGCACTTGACCGCATGCAGGAAGTCCTGGAGGAAATTCCGCGAGTAAGGGCGGAAGTTGGTTATCCGCCGTTGGTAACTCCAATGAGCCAGATTGTTGGGACACAAGCCGTGTTAAACGTGCTAACCGGCAAACGTTGGGCAATAATCCCTGACGAAATGAAACGGTATGTAAAAGGACTTTATGGTCGGGCGCCAGGGCCAATAGATAAAGACATTCAAACTAAGATTCTTGGCGATGAAAAGCCGATTACCTGCAGGCCCGCAGATTTAATAACCGAGAAGTTTGAAGATTACGTAAAGGTCGTCGGAGACTTAGCGAAGAATGAAGAAGACGTGCTGACCTACGCGCTTTTTCCGAACGAGGCACGCCGGTATCTTGAGGCGCACCTTGAGGGTGCAGAAAAAGCAGTCTTTATGATGAGTGAAGAGGTCAGGGCTGTCAAGGAGGACGGATATATGGATGTAAACCAGGTTCGTGAGCTGGTAAAATTACTTGAGGAGAGCGATGTCTCAGAGGTAACCGTTGAAGAGAACGGGGTTAAGATTTCGGTTAGGAAAGGGTCTCCTCTTGCGGCTGAATCTCCGGCGGCAGCTTCTCTAGGCAGTATGGTGGCCCCGAGCGAGGCCAATGGCGAGCGAAGCTATCCGGCACACTGGAGAAAGATAACCGCCCCAATGGTTGGAACCTTCTATCGAGCCCCGTCACCGGACCTCGATCCATTTGTCAATGAAGGTGACGAAGTTGTTGAGGGACAGACCGTCTGTGTTGTTGAAGCTATGAAATTGATGAACGAGATAGCAGCAGAAGAAAAAGGGGTAATTAGAGGAATCCTCGTTGATAACGGCCATCCGGTTGAATATGGACAATTGCTGTTCCTTTATGAACCAATTTAGAAATAAGAAATCAGAGATCAGAAAACAGGTAATTATCTAGGACGTAGTGTTTATATCTTGCTTCTTGTTTCTGGTCTCTGGATGGGGCAACTATAATTTTACTAAAGATTAGTGGAGCACAGTTTGTTCAGGAAAGTTTTAATAGCTAATAGAGGTGAAATAGCCGTACGGATTATTAGGGCATGTAAAGAGCTCGGTATTCCTACAGTTGCTATTTATTCAGAAGCAGATGCAGAATCGCTACATACGAAACTGGCCGATGAGGCGGTTTGCGTTGGCCCTGCCCAAAGTCACCGTAGCTACCTAAATATCCCAAATATTATAAGCGCTGCTGAAGTAACCGGCGCAGATGCTATTCACCCCGGGTACGGATTCTTAGCCGAGAATTCCCAGTTTGCTGATATTTGCAATTCTTGTCATATAACTTTTATTGGTCCTCCGCCTAAGGCAATAGAAGCGATGGGCCACAAATCTGAGGCGAGGAGCCGGATGATGCTGGCAGGCGTGCCGATAACGCCAGGCACTAATGGATCTGTTAAAAGCGATGCCGATGCGGTAGAGGCTGCCGTGAAAATTGGCTATCCCGTTATAATCAAGGCGTCTGCAGGCGGCGGCGGAAAGGGTATGAGAATTGCCCAGAGTGAAAAAGAGCTTTTAAAACTTTTGCAGATGGCCCAGGCCGAGGCTAAAGCAAGTTTTGGCAACGATGATGTCTATATGGAAAAATATGTCGAGGAGCCGCGCCATGTCGAGATTCAGATACTTGCCGATTCATATGGCAATGTCATTCACTTGGGAGAGCGCGACTGCTCAATCCAGCGCAGGCACCAGAAGTTAATCGAGGAATCTCCTTCGCCGTCGATTAGCGATCAGGTAAGGAAAGAAATGGGAGAAGTCGCGGTAAAAGCGGCGAAGGCGGTCGGCTACGTCAGTGTAGGCACCATCGAGTTTCTTGTCGAGCCCAACGGTCGCTACTACTTTATGGAGATGAATACTAGGGTTCAGGTTGAACACCCGGTTACTGAAATGGTTACCGGTATTGATATTGTTAAAGAGCAGATAAAGATCTCGGCGGGCGAAAAGCTTGGGCTTAGGCAAGAAGACATTAACCAAAAAGGGCATGCGATTGAGTTTAGGATAAACGCCGAAGATCCGGATAAAAACTTTATGCCGGCTGGCGGTAAGGTGGCGCTCTTTAATCCTCCTGGCGGGCCAGGCGTTAGGGTGGATAGCCACTTATACACGGGCTATGAAGTCCCGAATTACTACGACTCGCTTCTTGCGAAATTGATCGTGTGGGGAAAGGATAGAAATGAGGCAATCGACCGGGGCCACCGAGCGCTCGAGGAATTCGTGATCATGGGCCTTGCGACGACCATCCCGTTTCACTTAAAGGTATTGGAGAACGCGTTCTTTAGAAAAGGAGAGGTGCATACGAACTTTATTTCCAGGTGGGTGTTGAATGAGTAGGAGTCAGTAACCAGAATCCAGGAGCCAGGGGGGCTTTGTGCGGCTCTGAATTCTAAAGTAAGGTATTAAGAGCATGATGTCAGAAAGAAGAAAAGCACGTAAGGACGCGCTGGAAATTTTGTACGAAAAAGAAATAACCGGCCAACCGCTTGACGTGATTATAAAGAATCGAAAAGTAGCCCGGGCTGAAGAAGCAAGTGAATTTACTGTAGAACTGGTCGAAGGTGTCGAAAAACATCTCAAGCAGATTGATAGCATTATAAGAGCTCACACGGATAACTGGGCGCTTGAGCGAATGCCAATTGTGGACAGAAACCTAATCCGGATTGGTCTATATGAATTGCTCTATGAAGAGGATATACCTTATAGTGTTTCTATAAATGAGGCCGTGGAGTTAGCGAAAATCTACGGCATGGAAGAATCTAGCAAGTTTGTTAATGGTGTTTTGGGAAGAATCGCTACCGAATTAAAAGAGGAAAAGGAAACCGGAAAAGGAAAAAGAGGAGAAGTCTAGGAGTGGCGAATTGCGAATGTCGAACTATAAAATTAAGCAAAAGTTGGTGGGATGATTGGAAAATCTAACCTATAATGAAGCATTAGACAGGCTGGAAGAAATTGCCGATCTAGTTAGAAAAAGAGAGGTTAGCCTCGAAGACTCATTAGATCTACTAGAAGAGAGCATTCGGCTCGCAACTATTTGCAACCAAGAACTAGATTACACCGCCTGGTTGCCGCAGACCGACGAAGAAATTTCGGGAGAGGATACAGTTGCCAAGCAAATACCCGGAGAATACAAGGCTCCTTATTGAAGAGGGCCTTCGAAAATATTTTCCCAAAACACGCCGTCCCAAAGAAATCTACGAAGCTATGTCATATAGCTTGTTTTCAGGAGGAAAGCGATTTAGGGCGGTGCTGGTTGTTGAATCGGCAAGAGTTTTTGGGCGTGACCCGGAGTTTGTTCTGCCGACCGCCTGTGCCGTTGAGTATATCCACACGTATTCACTAATCCATGATGACCTGCCGGCGATCGATAACGACTATTTAAGAAGGGGTAAGCCTGCATGCCACACCGTTTATGGTGAGGATGTTGCTATACTTGCCGGCGATGCACTGTATTCCGAGGCATTTCGTTTGATAAGTGGTGTGCAGGAAGCGGATGACCCCCGGAGGATAATATGGGTAATAAACGAGCTGGCAACGGCCTCCGGCGTAGCCGGTATGGTTGGCGGTCAGGTTGTGGATATAAAATCCGAAGGGGTAGATGTTGATGCCGAGACTCTCGATTTTATACACGAGAAAAAAACTGGAGAGTTTATAAAAGCATCGGTTCGCGCTGGCGCAATCCTTGCCGGCGCCACCGAGGCGGAGCTTGACCTTCTAACCGACTACGCAAAGTACCTTGGCTTGGCCTTTCAGATAACTGATGATATTTTGGATGAAATAGGCGATACCGCGGTTTTAGGAAAAACCGTTGGAAGCGATAAAAGACAAGAAAAAGCGACATACCCCAAGGTTCATGGGCTAGAAGCAGCAAAAGAGATGGCGAAATTAACAACTGGTAACGCTAGAGACATGCTAAAAGGGCTAAATGGAGACGGAAGCGTTCTTGCCGGCCTGGCCGACTTTGTTTATGAGCGGAACTACTAGGGATTGTCGAATTACGAATTTTTAAATGTCGAATTAAGAACTGGTGAACAGGAATTGTCATTGCGGTGAGACAAGGCCCAAGGGGCTGCAGTCCCGAGAGAAACGAGGGAACTGAGTGAAACGAGTGACGTGGCAATCTAGATAATACAATCAAAAGTTACTTACTCTTATTACTTGCTTTCAATCTTTCCTTTTCACCATTTCACCATTTAGCCTGTGAGCTATGAGCTAATATAGGTGATCAACCAGTATAGTTCCGTGCAAGACAAGATAGAGGTATAATATTAAAAATATAATTAATGGCGGGAGTTAAGGGTAAAAGAAGGGTGATATGGACTACAAAATACTGAACACGATCAAGACGCCAAAAGACCTAGAACATTTATCACACGCCGAGCTGGCCCAATTGGCAACCGAGATACGGTCACGTTTGATCGAAATTGTTTCCGAAACGGGAGGGCATTTAGCACCAAGTCTTGGCGTGGTCGAGCTCACCATCGCTCTTCACCGCTCTCTTAACAGCCCGAAGGATAAAATTATCTGGGACGTCGGCCATCAGAGCTACGTCCATAAGATTTTAACCGGAAGAAATGAGACATTCTCGACCCTTCGCCAGTATGGCGGGCTTGCGGGTTTCCCAAAGAAGGGCGAGAGCGAGCATGATTTCTTGGACAGTGGCCATGCCAGTAACTCGATAAGCTTTGCCCTGGGTATGGCCGAGGCCCGTGATAAAAAAGGCGGGAAAGAGCACATAATTGTTGTAATAGGAGACGGCTCGCTTACCGGAGGTATGGCCTATGAGGCACTAAACCAGGCCGGCCATCTTGAGACTCGCCTGGTCGTTGTTTTAAACGACAACGAGATGTCTATCTCGCCAAACGTCGGGGCGATGTCAAGTTACCTCGCTCAAGTAAGACTTGACCCCACGCACACCAGGCTTCGCAAGGAAATCGAGCAGAGGATAAAGAAACTTCCCGCTATCGGCGGGCTTGTTTACGACATCGGAATGCATATAAAAGAAAGCGTAAAGGCTCTTCTTGTCCCGGGTATGCTCTTTGAGGAACTTGGATTTACCTATATCGGCCCGCTAGACGGCCACGACATAGGAGAGCTTGAGCGCAATCTTGTGCTTGCTAAACAGGTCGAGGGTCCGGTATTGATACATGCGATAACCAAAAAGGGCCTCGGATATGCCCCGGCAGTTGAGAAGCCGGAGAAGTGGCACGGTATTGCGCCGTTTGTAAAAAGAACGGGTGAGCCACGCTCAACAAGCGATGTTCCAACGTTTACTCAAGTTTTTGGAGATACCCTGGTCAATCTGGGCAATAAGAATGACAAGATTGTAGGTATAACGGCAGCGATGACAAGCGGAACCGGACTGGATAGGTTTGCAAAGGCGCATCCTGACAGGTTCTACGATGTCGGCATTGCCGAGCAGCATGCCGTGACGTTTGCGGCGGGTCTTGCCATGGAAGGTTTCCAACCAGTTGTGGCAATATACTCGACGTTTTTACAGAGATCCTTGGATCAGATAATTGAGGATGTAAATCTACAGGAGCTTCCGGTGGTTTTTGCGGTAGATAGAGCCGGTATAGTTGGCGAAGATGGCCCGACGCATCACGGGGCCTTTGACCTATCCTATTTAAGAAGCATTCCTGGCTTGATTATTATGGCCCCGAAGGACGAAGATGAGCTTCGCCATATGCTCTTCACTGCTCTTAAGATGAAGAGAGCTGTTGCGATAAGGTATCCCAGAGATAAAGGTTTCGGGGTAGAGATATCCAAAGACTACCGCATTATTCCCGAGGGCAAGGGCGAGATACTTGTCGAGGGAAGCGATGTTTGTCTCTTGGCCGTGGGCAGAATGGTTCAGAACTCGGTTGACGCGGCCACTATGTTACGAGATCGCGGGGTGTCTGCCTCGGTAGTTAATATGAGATTCGTAAAACCGCTTGATACCGAGTTGGTTGCCTGGGCGGCTGAAAACCACAAGCTGGTTGTAACCGTTGAGGAAAACTCAATAATAGGTGGATTTGGATCGGGTGTTCTGGAAACTATGGCCGAGCTTGGCTTAAGCATACCGGTGCATCGCCTGGGCCTTCCCGACAGGTTTATATCCCATGGGTCAATGAAGCGGCTTCTTGCAGAGGTTGGCCTTGATGCCAACGGTATTGCCTATAGCGTTAACCGCAAGCTTGATGAGATAGGCGGAAAGGCGCACTCCAAAGTGGCCGTTAAAAGGGCTGCCGGGAAGCGTACCTCGGTCTTTAAGAAATTCTAAGTTGGCGCTATGGTGAAGAAACGGGCTGATGCCTATCTTGCGGAAACCGGAATAGCAAGTAGTCGCGAGCAGGCACACCGGCTTATAGAAGAGGGGAAAGTATTTGCGAATGGAAAGCCGGTGGCTAAGCCGGCAAGCCTCATTGAAGCTGGTAGCCATATTACCTTACTTGAAAAGTCCTCGTATGTATCCCGGGGCGGTCTTAAGCTTGAGAAAGCCCTTCACGTTTTTGGAATAAATCCCGAAAGAAAAGTCGGCATTGATGTTGGTGCATCTACGGGTGGTTTTACCGATTGCCTCCTTAAACATGGCGCAAGGCAGGTTGTCGCAATTGATGTTGGCTATGGCCAACTTGCCTGGCCGCTCAGGCATGATCCCAGGGTCGTCGTGATGGAGAGAACCAATATCCGTTATGTAAAACCTGAAGACCTCCCAAATCTAGCTGATATAATCACGATTGATGTATCCTTTATCTCCCTTACGAAAGTCCACGAAAGCGTAGCTAGGTTGCTTAAGCCGGATGGTGTGATAATCGCGCTAGTTAAGCCGCAGTTTGAGGCCGGTAGAGAGCGTGTCGGCAAGAAAGGCGTGGTTAAAGACCCCGAAGTACATAAAGATATTTTGCGACATATCTGGGATTTTTACGAGCGGAGCGGAATGTTTGTGCGGGGACTTACTTTTTCGCCGATCAAGGGTCCTGAAGGAAATATCGAGTTTCTTATGTACATCTCGCGGCAGGATTCAGCTGCTTTAGGAACCGAAAAAGAAGAGATGATAAGCAAGATCGTAGAAGAGGCGCATCGTAGCCTCTAACTTTTATTAACCGGCAGCACTAAGCAACTAGATATACTGCGTGCCAATTTGGCACAAATATCTTATAATATATAAGGTTGTAATATTGAGTGACGGGGGCTGAATAAGCAATCCTATGCCTACCAAAATAAATACTATAACGGTCGTCCCAAACCTGGAGAAAGCTGATGTCCCAAGCATCACTTCAGACCTTATTGAATGGTTTAGTGAACGCGATGTTAAGGCTGTAATCCCCGAGGGCAATGCCATAGAGCTTGGACGCCCTGATTTAGCGGGCGATGATCTAGCGATTCAAGGTAGCGGGGCTGCAGTATGTCTGGGTGGCGACGGCACCATCTTAAGGGCCGTTCGTATGCTAAAGGGTGCGCCGGTTCCAATAGTCGGAATTAATCTTGGCCGGGTCGGGTTTTTATCGGAAGTCGAGTACGCCGACATGTACCCGGCCATGGAGAGATTGATTAATGGTGGTTTTAGTGTTGATAAGCGAATGATGCTTAAATGCACCGTTAGGACTGGCGATATCGCGCAGGATTACCTTGCATTAAACGAAATAGTTATAGAGCGAAGCTGCTTACAACGCATGCTGGTTATGGACGTCTATATAAACGATATCCCGTTTAGCAGGTACACGGCCGATGGTCTGATATTTGCCACACCTACCGGATCGACCGCCTATTTGTTTTCCGCTGGCGGTCCGGTGGTCTCGCCAGCAAACGAGCTCATTCTTTTTGCACCGATTAATCCACACTCGCTCTTTGATAGGACGGTGGTTTTGGGAGCACAGGATAGGCTAAAGATTGAACTTACCAAGAGTCTAGATGCCACTATAGGTGTTGACGGCTTCCCCGTTTTAGAAACGGTAGTCAATTCTTTTGTTATCGAGAAGGCGGATTCAAAAGTCCTTCTTATAAAACTAAAAGAAAAAAGCTTTTATACTCGGTTTAAGGAAAAGCTTCGCGTTTGGGATACCTGGCTGCGTTAGGTGAATAAATGCTGCAAGAGCTTTACATAAGCAACTTAGCCCTTATAGATAAAGCACGAGTCCAATTTGGCGATGGATTGAATATACTTACCGGCGAGACCGGGGCCGGTAAGACGGTCATTGTAGGTGCGGTAAATCTTCTACTGGGTAGCCGCGCCGATACGTCCCTTATCAGAAGGGGAAGTGGCAAAGCCGAGGTGCAGGGCCTTTTCTCAATCCCGCCAGGGCTTAAAGTCATGGATGAAAAAATCAGCGATCTTATCGAGGACGAAGACCAGCTTATTGTACGCCGCATATTGTCCTCAGATGGTAAGAATAAGTGCTATGTTAACGACCGTATGGTAACGCTTGGGACATTGTCTGATATTACCAGACATCTAATCGACCTTCATGGTCAACACGAACACCAATCCCTTTTTAAAATATCCTCACACATAGACTTTCTTGATAAGTACGGCGGCGAAGAGCTGCTTGGGCTTCGCCGGCAGTTCCAAGAAAAAAGCAGGGCGCTAAGAAATCTAAGACAAGAACTTTCACATCTTAAGCTCGCCGAGAGAGAGCTTCTTGCCAAAAAGGATCTTCTTGAGTTTCAAATAAACGAGATAGAGAAGGCGGCTCTTGCCCCCGGCGAGGATATCGAGATTGCTAAAGAGCGGGATATCCTAAGAAACGCCGAGAAAATATACGCTGCCCTTGCCAATTCAAACAGCCTGCTTACGGAAAATGCAGAAATCACCCCGGCTACCGAACTTATCGCGCAGGCTGTCGATGAGCTACGGGCAATCTCTAATCTGGATCAAGACCTTGCTCTTATGGCCGATCGGTTAAACGGACTTTTAATAGAAATCGAAGATTGTGCGGCAAATCTTAGGGATTATAGCTTAAGGCTTGATTTTCCATCGGGAAGGCTGCAAGAAGTAGAAGATCGCCTGGCTTTGCTATCCCTTTTAAAGAAAAAGTACGGATCTACAATAGAAGAAATCCTTACCTATAAGGATGGGGCGTCTAGGGAGCTTCTTCTTTGCGATACCTCGAGCGAGAGGATAGAAAAGCTCGGGGCGGATATCCAGGAGGCTGAAAAAGAGCTCTTAGAGATTGCTGTCTCGCAAAGCGACAGGCGAAAGGAGGTGGCGCGAAAGTTTGCAGAAGAAGTAAGAAGAGAACTCGCAGATTTAGATATGCCAAGCGCAAGTTTTGAGGTATCATTTAGCAGGGAGCAAGATGACGACGGATTATTCGTTGGCAGGGAGAAGGTAAAACTCCTTTTGTATGGAATAGACAAAGTAGAGTTCATGGTATCGGCAAACAAGGGAGAGCCAGCTATGCCCCTAGTAAAAATAGCGTCGGGGGGCGAGATATCAAGAGTTATGCTGGCATTAAAGATAGTGCTGGCCGATGCGGATGAGGTGCCCACCCTTATCTTCGATGAAGTGGATGCGGGGATAGGGGGCAAAACCGCCACGGCGGTTGGGCAAAAGATGTCGATTTTAAGCCGGAGGCACCAAGTAATGGCAGTCACACATCTGCCGCAGATTGCAAGCTTTGCCGATAAGCATTTCTCGGTAGCAAAGCGGGAGGTTGCCAACCGCACGATAACTGAGGTTAGGGAGCTTTTAAGCCAGGATAGAATAGGCGAGGTGGCAAGGCTATTAAGCGGTGCCCTTTCAGAAGTGTCGCTTAAACATGCAGGAGAGTTGGTAGAAGAAGCGCGGAAGAGTAAATACGAGTTGATTGATGAAAAAACGAACTAAGATTATAGTTTTAGCTAAAATCCCAACCGATATTGCAGCTAAAGCGAGAGGTGAGGTATCAGTTGGGGCTTCAGCTGAGAGCGCGGCCAGGCGCATAGCAGTAAAGCGGATCATTAGGAGAAGGAAGCGGCTTTTAAGGCTCCGAAGAGGTCTGCTGGCAATATCAATAGTCATTTTGCTTGGGGCTATGAGCTATGTCGTAAGGGGGTTTGGTGCGGCCAAGAGTGACCATCACTATGCGGTGAAAACCAAAGCAGTTGATGCACAACTGCTGGCAAACAAGCAAATTTACAACTGCTTTGTCACGGTCGGCTCAACCGGTCTGAAGCTATCTTTGCCAGCAAAGTTTGGCAATGTAATAGGGGTAGGGTTTCATCAGGCCGAGAGAAAAAATGCTTATCCAATGGTCCCAACGGTAGCTTGCTTTGGTATAAACGAGACTACGACAACTGTGCGAAACGCTATTTTAAGTTCGAAAGGTCCTGTGCTGTTTACAATGTCCTCCCGCGGACGCGGAAGCCCATTTACGTCCGCGGCAGATATAGCACTATTGCCAGATTCAGATGTTTATAGTCCAGTCGACGGTGTAGTCACGCTGGTTAGGACATATAACTTATATGGCCGGCTGATGGATTACCAAGTGGATATACAACCGGATGGGCATCCAGATTTAAGAGTTGCAATAATACATATTAAGAATATACAAGCAGCGAATGGACAGAGGGTAACGCGTCAAAAAACGATTATAGGGCGAATGAGGCCTTTGCCTGAGATATCAAGCCAAATACTAGAGTACTTACCGCATCAAGCCGACCATGTTCATATCCAAGTTAATCCTGCAACGGCAGAGGATAATGTCAGGGACTAAGCCAAGGCCGTAACTTATCAGCCGTCCAGTACATTGCAAAGATAGGAAAACTAATGTTAAGGTAAAAACAATGCCGATAGTCGATTTTGAAAAGGTGTGTTATGGAGGAACCTAGTAAATTACTTAGCAAAGAGACTAGTGCTCCAACTAATGATATAAACAAGTTATTGTCAGCCAATGATAGTTTAAATATAGATATGCTTAGAAGTAGAAAGCATTCGAGGTTTTCTTTGCTAAACTACAAGAATAAAGAGGCTGCGGCTATGCATTTTGAGGGTGTAGCCAAGCTCGATAAAAAGACAAAGAAGCTAGTAAAGCGGCTGCATAGCGGCGATATTGCGATTATTGACCATGAAGACCTAGATAGAGTTACAGCCGAGGCTCTGGTTGAAACAGGTGTCGATGTGGTTATAAACGCAAGCTGTTTTACCTCAGGGAAATATCCAAACACAGGCCCGGCAATTCTTTCCGCGGCAGGAATCTACCTGATAGATAATGTCGGTGGGCAGATTTTTAACTTGGTCAAAGAGGGAGCGCACATAAGCGTGCAGGGCGAAACTATCTATCTGGACGAAAAAGCGGTTGCAAGCGGCAAAAAGCTAACCCATATGGCCCTTGCGAGGGAATATGAGAAGGCCAACAGCAGGTTGGGCAAAGAGCTTGAGAAGTTCGCTGTAAACACGCTTGAATACATGCAGAAGGAGAAAGAGCTGATCCTTGATGGCTCTAAGGTACCTGAGACCCGAATTAATTTCAAAGGTCGCCATGTTCTTATTGTGGTCAGAGGGTACGATTACAAGGCGGATTTGAAAGCGCTCAGGACTTATATCCGCGAGGTGAAACCGATATTGATAGGTGTTGATGGAGGAGCAGATGCCTTGATTGAAGAGGGCTATACTCCAGATATTATTATCGGGGACATGGACAGCGTTGTTGACGGTACTTTACGCCGTGGGGCCGAGCTTATTGTACATGCCTATCCAGGGGGTAAAGCTCCAGGTCTTAAAAGACTTGAAAAGCTTGGCCTGCCATCGATTATATTTGAGGCTGCCGGAACCAGCGAGGATATTGCAATGATCTTGGCGTACGAAAAGGGTGCGGATCTCATTGTTGCAGTCGGGAGCCACTTAAACTTGATAGAATTTCTCGACAAAGGTCGAAAGGGCGCGTCCAGCACGTTTCTAGTTCGCCTGAAAATAGGCAGTAAGCTTGTTGACGCAAAAGGCGTTAACAAGCTGTATAGATCAAATATAAAAATAAGCTACCTCATAATCCTGTTTTTAGCTGGCATGAGTGCTATCACCGCTATAGTAGCAGCTTCGCCAAGCATAAGACAGTCAGTTCACTTGCTCGTAATCCAACTCAAACTTATGCTAGGAATATAAACAAGTCGAGGGGAATTTTAATGTTTGACATGCGGTATCATATTGCGTCGCTAATTGCTGTGTTTTTGGCTTTGGCGATCGGTATTTTACTCGGAACTGTTATAGTCAACAAGGGCATACTGGCAGACCAGCAAACTTCGTTGGTAAAAAGGATAGAGTCAAACTTTAACGCGCTTAGGAACGAAAATAGCACCTTGCAGAATGAACTGTACGAGACAAGGGAGTTTGAGAGCAAAGCTGCCCCATTTATTATAAAAGATAAATTATCCGGGGCCAATGTGGCGATAATCATAACAGGATCACTTACAGACAGCTCGTTTCTTACCAACCTTACCGATGACCTGAAAAGGGCCGGCGCTGCTGTAAACAGCATAACGGTGGCAAAGGAATTTAATATAGGCAACCAAGCAATTACTGTGCTCCAGCCATACATTCAAACCCCGCTTAATAAAGACAACGCCAGGGAGCTAATCTTACGAAGGATGGTTGATGATCTAGGGGCAAGCAATAGTAATGCAACTACCACAGCGTCCACTACGGAGAGTAATAACGCGTACCTCCTACAACTTAAAAACCTTGGCTTTATTAAGACGGATATCAATTTTAATGCGCCCGGTAAAACTATCGACAAAGCCGTTATCATCGGTGGCTCCGATGCAGGTGAAGAGCCAAAACTCACCGATCTGCCGATTATCCTGGAGCTTAAGAATCTAAACATAAGAACGGTCGGCACAGAGCCCTCAACCTGCAAAAAGTCCTATATGCGATCCTATCAGGCAGCAGGTATACCAACTGTTGATAACATAGATCAGCGTATCGGGATTATCTCCGCGATTTACGCCTTGGCTGGCACCAACGGCAATTTCGGGATGAAAAGAACTGCCGGGCAGCTAATGCCAGCACTTCAGTAGCCAGAAACCAGAAACAAGAAGCCAGAACCATGCATGAAGAAAAAGTAATCGCCATAATAGCGGCCTATAATGAGGCGGATAGAATAGCGGCAACCGTTAATGCAGTTAAGCAGGTAAGCGGTATCGGCAGAATTCTTGTCGTAGACGACGGCTCAAGCGATGGAACCGGCGATGTTGCAGAAAAAGCTGGAGCCGAGGTCTTGCGCCTTTCTAAAAACATGGGCAAAGGAAATGCATTGCAGCAGGCAATTTCCGGCGTAACTGAGGACGTAGTTTTGTTTTTAGACGGAGACCTTGGCGATTGTGCAAGCGAGGCATCGAAAATACTTGGGCCCGTTATTGGCGGGGATGCGGATATGGTCGTAGCGGATTTTCCAAAAGCAAAGAAAGCGGGTGGGTTGGGTTTTGCAAAAGGGCTTGGCCGATGGGGGATTAAAAAATTCACCGGCGTGGTTATGGGCGAGCCGCTTTCCGGCCAGAGGGCAGTTAGAACCGCGTATATAAAAGATCTGCGATTTGAGTCGGGTTACGGCCTTGAGGTCGGTATGAGCATTGATGTCCTAAGACGTGGGTGCCGGGTAATTGAGATTCCTGTAAATATGACACATCGGGAGACTGGCAGGGATTTTAAGGGATTCGTCCATCGGGGAAGACAATTTCTGGACATTATGAAGGTAATCGTCCGGCGGTTACTAAATTCTGCCTCCTAAAATTTGACCTATTTAGTATTTAGTAAAATTCCTGTAATTCCTAGATAGAATTTGCCGATATATTACTTACTATTAGATTGACAGGTTTTAAATTACGTAGCTTAAGTAAATAGTAGGAGAGTATTGGTGATCGAAAGAGGCATACTTTACCTAGTAGACCCAACAACAAATAGCATGCGGCAGCATGTGTTAACCATCCTCAAGTATTTAAACCGGGCAAGATACAAACCTTACCTTGTAGTCTCCGAAGACGATTATCTTATTGAGCACGCCAAAAAGCTAAACGTAGACTATATCGCCTCACCGGGTATTTCAAATGTAAATAAGTTAAGCATTGGCGGCATATGTAAGCATATAGAGCAGTTTGCGGAGGGGAAAACCATAAATCTAATCCACAGCCATGGGGACCAGGCATGCTATGTTGGCACTCAAGTAGCAAAGGATTTGAGCCTACCGCATGTAAGCACAGTGCATACAATCTTTAATGGTAAGAAGAAAGGCTTCTTTAGTATTGGGCCCAATAAGGTGCTAGGCATGGCGGACCATATAATTGCGGTTTCTGAGGTGGTTAAGAGGTCTGTAGAAGATTTAAATGGCAAGGTTAGTTTGGTTTACAACGGCATTGAGGCTGATAGATTCGCGGAGACCCTGGATACAGAGCATTTATTCCGGGAGCTTAATATAGAGAAGGGGAGCGTTTTAGTCGGCACCATCACAAGTTTAGAGCCGGGAAAAGGCACAGAGTATCTACTGGAGGCCACCCCATCTCTGGTTAGTTTTAGGCCAGATATGCACCTGATAATCGTGGGAGGCGGTACCGATCTGGAGAATCTAAAAAAGAAGGCGGCTAATATGGGACTAGTTAAGAGAACGCATTTTCTTGGATTTAGGCGGGATGTAGCGCATATATTAAAGAGCCTTGATGTTGTTGTAATCCCCAATACAACGCTGGGTCTTCCCATGATTCTCCTCGAGGCCCTGGCCAGCATTAAGCCTGTTGTAGTAACCGATGTGCCCGGTGTTCGCGAAGCCGTGGCGGAGGACTGCGTAGAGTTTATACCTCCAAAAAATACAGCCGCCACTGCCGAAGCGATTAAAAAGGTACTGTCAAACCGGTTTATTACTGAAGAGAAAGCCCGAACCGGCCAAAAGTTGGTGAAAGAAAAATTCAGCATCCAGCAGATGATGAGGCCTACCGAATCTCTTTACCTTAAGGTTGCGAAATAATCTCCTACTCCATCAAGCTGTTTTCACATCGCTAAAGTGTGGAAAATCTTAAAATTAATTATACTTGTTGGGCTAAGGCGTATATAATAATAGAGATTGCTTTAATGAGGATTGCATTAGACATGTCGGTCAAAGTAGGTATTGAACTATTGCTGAGAGGTGCAGCCTTAAAAAGTAGGTTAATGTATGCGGAAGTTAGTAAGTTTTGTAGTTCCCGCCTATGATGAGCGTGCTTATATAGGTGAGGTGGTTAAGGCATTAGATGCAGTAAAACTGCCGGATGGTGTTAATCGTGAAATTGTAGTAGTAGATGATGGCTCGACAGACGGTACCGCCGATTATCTTGAAACACTAAGCGATATTTTAAGCTTAAAAATCCACCGTCTTGAGAAAAATAGCGGGAAGGGCTCGGCACTACGTGCGGGCTTTGGTGTAGCCAAAGGAGACGTAATCGTAGTGTGTGATGCCGATTCGGAGTACAGCGCTGATGACCTGCCGGGCGTAGTTCAACCCATATTGGACGGGCGGGCGGATATAGTTTACGGAAGCAGGTTTCTGGGAGCCATTAGTGGGATGAAATTTGCGAACCGACTTGCAAACCGCATTTTAACTGCATCGGCTAACATCCTTTTTAACGCGCATATAACGGATGAGGCCACCGCATATAAAGCTTTTAACAGAAAGGTTTTAAACTCAATAAATTTGACATGCACAGGCTTTGAGTTTTGCCCAGAGGTCACCGCTAAAACTCTAAAACGCGGATATAAAATTCAGGAAGTGCCCATCAAATACGTAGCGCGAAGTATTGAGGAAGGCAAGAAGATCAAGTGGCAGGATGGTTTTGTGGCGATCTGGACTCTGATAAAATACCGGTTTACCAATTAGTGATTTAAGCTTCTATTAATTGATTTACCAAAACTCATAAATAGTGGATGCCTAGTGTGGGGGTAATTAATAGGTTGCGTAGACTAGATATAGCAAAAATTATACTTATTATCGCACTTTTGCTAGGGATTGTGCTGCGCGTAAATATGTGGCAGCAAGGCGAGGGCAATAACATATTTAGAAGGTCAAGGGACTCGGTGGCGTACGATGCAATTGCCAGAAACTTACTTGCTGGAAAAGGCTACGTTGGAACAACCCACATGATCGAAAGAAAAGGCCAGCCTACCGCATTTTACGGTCCTATCTATCCATTTTATCTTGTTGCGATCTATACCGTATTTGGAAGGTCGGTTAAGGCGGTGCAGTTATCCCATATGATAATTTCGCTGGCAACCGTCGTCCTGCTCTATATTTTAGGGGAAAAAGTCTATGGAAAAATGGCGGGAGCTTTAGCAGCCCTAATTTTTGCTTTGTCGCCCCAGATTGCCCACTATAGCTTCTACTTAATGTCAGATACGCTAGACATATTGCTAGAAATATTATTACTTATTTTAATTGTTGCTTTTCTTCGTAAGGAACGCCCGTCTATGTGGGTATTGGGTGGAACCGGACTATTGCTCGGTATAGCCTATCTTTGCCGGCAGACCGTTTTCTTTTTTCCGGTAATTCTAATTCCGATTATGTGGTTGCGCTATCGGAACAATGGGCGTGCCTGGTTACTAAAGTCCGTAGCGGTATTAACGGCTGGGATTTTGTTGGCAATTGCCCCCTGGGTAATCCGCAATTATATAGTTTTTAAAGAGCCATTAGTGGAGACAACAACCGGACCTGCTACTTTGTGGTGGGGTACACTTGAGGATAAGGGAACCCCACTGAAGACTTTGGTAAGAAGATATAGAAACGATCACCCCGATATGAACGAGGTCCAAATGAGCCACTTGATGGCTAAAGAGGCAGAAACAAGGCTATTTCACATGACCAAGGGTGAAGTAATCGAAAGAATTGAACAGAGACCAAGGCGATTATTTGGTTTTCCATGGCCTTTAAGATTAAGCAGCCCTCAAATGAGGGTAGGCATAAGTTATGCACTGCTTGGTTTGTTAGGGACAATTGGCCTGTTTGTGGGCATACGTGGAAAATATGACCGTGTATTGATAGGGTTATATGCAGTAATGACCATGGGCCTTCATCTTTCTACTCATACAGTATTTAGGTACTTAATGCCAGTAGTGCCATTTCTCGCCCTTGGCTCGGTAAACCTTCTATTCTATGCAGGCAGTTATATAAAGCAGCTATTATATAACATACAAGGTAAACACACGGCAACCATTTGACTATGCCTTAGAGCGAGTATATTATAAACTTCATGTGATTCTTGCTGTAGCCGTAGTTTATTGTTTTTGGAGGTAGTAATGCAGCGTAAGATTGCAGCTGTAGTTTTATTAATTTTTTTACTCCTATTGATAACCCCACAACCATTACTGGCAGAAACAGACAAAAATGTTACCCCTCATGATTCCAATAATAAGGTTGTCTTTATCTTAATGGACAACATAACCTGGTCGGATATTATAGCTGCGAATGATCCGATATTAAACAATCTGATAAAAAACAGCTCGATTGGACTTTTAAACAACCGGACCGCTCAAGCATTGACTCGCTCAAGAAGTGCGCTTACTGTAGGTACCGGTGTTAGGGCAGGTGCAGATCCTACGAGCTTTGAGGAGTTTAATGCGGACGAGCCGTACGGTGATGACCTGGCCATGACTGTGTTTAAGCAACGCACCGGGAAAACAGCTAAACCGGGTCAGGTTCTTGAACTTGGCATTGCCCCAATAATAAAGGCTAACGAAAACGGCATGCAAGATCTTACCCCTGGCGACCTGGGGAGCATTATAAGGGATGCCGGCAAGAAAACCGCGGTTATAGGAAACTCGGATACCGCATTAAGTAACGACCCCAACGGCTACAACCGAGAGGCAGTCGACATAGCTATGGATAAAAATGGCATTGTTGATTACGGGGATGTCGGCAAAGGAATGCTTAAGCGAGACCCAAATTACCCGTTTGGAGTAAAGACCGATTACCGAAAACTTGGGGGTAAGTTCAAAGCACTTTTGGATAAGACCGATTTTATTGTTGTTGACCTTGGTGATACGGCGCGAGCAGATTTTTATGAGCAGTACGCCTTCAAGCGTGTAGCACAACGGGAGAAAATAAAGGCTATTCATGCAGGAGCTCGTTTTATAAAGCAGGCCATGGAGACTGCCGGCGATAACACAACGTTTATCGTTGCCTCGCTGTCGCCTCCTGGCTCATCGAAGCAGCCGATAAAATCTACAGATGAACAGTTAACGCCGATAATTGTTCACGGCCCAGGCTTTAGGGGGGGCGGATTGATATCCGGCTCAACCCAGAGAAAGGGGATTGTAACAAGTGTCGATATTGCGCCGACCGTGCTCTCCATTTTGGGATTGCCGAAAGGGGCCACCATGGTCGGAACCCCGATGCAGTACGGCGGATCCGGAGTTAACCCAGAGAGCTTAAATAGTTTTAACCTAAGTGCGGTTGGGGTTAAAGATACAAGAAGGACGGCGATACTTGCCTACATTTATATCCAGGTCGCCCTTTACGTGCTTGCCGCATTGGTTTTAGCGTACCGAAAGATGCTTAACAAAGCTTCAGTTGCAATTCTGGAAACCTTGATTTTTATGGCTATGGGTTTTCCGCTCTTTTCCTTCTATACAACTAAACTCGAGCACCTGGCAAGCCAGGATATCTTAATTACGCTACTTACCATCGGAGCATCTTTGGTGTTTGCGATTATCTTAATGCTCACGCGCCGCAAGGCACTTCACCCAATAATCGGGATATCGGCAATTACACTTGTTGTGCTATCGGTAGACGCGTTACTGGGGGCGCCATCGTTTGTTAACAGCATCTTTGGATACGACCCGATAAGGGGGTCGCGCTTCTTCGGTGTCGGGAACGAAGCCATGTCAATACTTATTGCTAACGCACTCCTTGTCTTTGGCATATTACTTGAGAAGGCGTGGAATAAGTGGACCATCCTTGTCGGTAGTGCTGTATGCGTACTGACCACGGTAATTATCGGATTTCCGACACTGGGTGCCAATACCGGCGGCATCATCGCAGCGGTGGCTGCATTTACTGCAATGCTTTTACAGGCTATTAAATCGAAGGCAAAGGTAAGAAACGCCGTAATAGTCTTTGCAGTAATAGCGGCTGTTTCAGGGCTGTTTATTGCCTACGACGTGATGAACGGTGCGCAAACGCACATGGGGCGAACTGTTGAGATGATAGCCTCGGGTGGTTTGCCGGAGATTGTAACCATAGCTACCCGGAAGCTATCAACCAACCTGATGATACTTAGATACAGCACATGGTCATATTTTCTTCTGATAACGCTGGGGGTTTTTACATTCTTATGGTTTAGGCCGGCCGGGGTATTAAGAGGCATGCTTGCCAACTACCGGGGGATATCGGTTGCAATTACAGCATCCATCATCGGAGGTATCTTTGGATTTGCCTTTAACGACTCGGGAGTTCTAATCCCGGCGATTATCATGTCTTATATTATACCGGCGGTTATTTACTTAATGCTTTGGGAGAGGTACCACTCTCCGGGGAAGTCAGGAGCCAGGAGTCAGGAGCCAGGAGCAACTCATTAATATATTGGACGGTATGAAGAGCATGTCTTTTCTACTTTATTTATGGATATTTGCACATGTTTTAACAGGCCTAATAGTAAGCCTTATAACACTCCCCCCCCTTAAACAGATGCTTAAAGAAGCTGGAGCCGTTAAATCCAATTTTCGTCAGCGAGAAGTAGTTAATATGGCTGGCAGCTTAATTGTTGTTACTTGGGTGCTCCTTGTGGCGGTAGCTGGAATTTTGCCGCTTTTGGTTGATAAACTAGGCATTTATATGCCGGAGAGCTTTGTCTTAAATCCAGACGTTTCGGTGCCGCTGACATTGATTATAATGGGAGCAGGATTTTTCGGGCTTATCGATGATCTACTTGGGAATCGGGATCATTCCGGCTTTAGGGGTCATATCGGAGCAATTTTAAGGGGCAAACTAACCACAGGTTCGCTTAAAGCTATCGGAATCCCGATAGTAGCTATATTATCATTTTCGTTAATATCGTCAAGCATACTTGAGATATTCGGCGATGCCTTATTGGTAGCCTTATTTGTTAACACACTAAATCTACTTGATTTAAGGCCAGGCCGGGCACTTAAGGTTTATATCCCGCTACAGCTAATGTTTATAGTTGTATCAGCGGGTACATTAGGGCCTTCGTCGGCAGTGCTAATAGGTGTAGCTGTTGTGCTTTTAATTCCTGACTTAAGGGAAGAAATAATGCTAGGGGATATTGGGTCAAACATATTGGGGGGAATTTTGGGATTTTGTTTTGCCTATGCGTTTGACTGGAATGTCAAACTACCGGTGGTTGGGTTATTGGTGTTGCTACAGCTATTAACGGAGAGGTACTCCATAAGCGGAATTGTCGAGCGAGTTACGCCGCTTAGGGCTCTTGATAACTTGGGACGGAGACTTGAAGATTAAGCGGGCGGATGCCGTTTAATAACATAAAGTAAAAGATAAAGGTTTTTGTTTTTTATAAATTCCATGTTAAAATTCTAAAGTCGTGTTTTACGTGCGCAAAACAGCAAAAGCAGATTTTGCAGGGCAATACCAGATGTTGTAGATTCAAAAGGGGAAGCAAAGGAAGCAAAAGGGGAGAGATGATTGGCTAAACATGTCTTCGTAACCGGCGGTGTTGTATCATCGTTGGGCAAAGGTATAACCGCGGCCTCACTTGGCAGGCTGTTAAAGAGTAGGGGTTTTAAAGTAACAATTCAAAAGCTTGATCCCTACCTGAATGTCGACCCCGGAACGATGAGCCCATTTCAGCATGGTGAGGTTTTTGTGACAGACGACGGTACCGAAACCGACTTAGATCTAGGTCATTACGAAAGGTTCACCGACGAGATGCTGGGACGCGACAGCAACGTCACAGCCGGACAGATCTATTGGTCGATTGTGACTAAGGAGCGCAAGGGGGAGTTCTTAGGCGGAACCGTCCAAGTTATCCCCCATGTGACCAACGAGATAAAGCAGCGCATATTAAATCTGGCAACTGGCGACGATAAGCACATCGTTATAACGGAAGTCGGTGGCACAGTCGGCGACATAGAAAGCCTTCCCTTCCTTGAAGCGATTAGGCAGTTTAAGAAAGATGTAGGCAAGGAGAACGTCCTTTATATCCACGTAACTCTAGTCCCTTACATAGAGTCATCCTCGGAGCTAAAGACAAAACCCACCCAGCACAGCGTAAAAGAACTTCGAAGTATCGGTATCCAGCCGGATGTAATAGTTGCAAGGTCAGACCGTCCAATTGACATGGCAATCAAGAGAAAAATCGGACTTTTCTGTGATATTGAGTCGACAAATGTTATCTCAGCCATAGATGCCGAGAACTTGTATATTATCCCGCGTAGGCTTCATGAGGAAGGACTCGATAACATTGTTGTGGATTGCCTTAACCTTAAAAACGGGAATGCGGACTTAAGCGATTGGGAGGACCTTGTAAGACGCATCCAGGGCGTTGAACACAACGTTAAAATAGGCCTTGTCGGAAAGTATGTGCAGCTTCCCGACGCGTATTTAAGCGTTGTTGAGGCTCTAAAACACGGCGGATATTATAATAATACCGATGTCGAGATAGTTTGGGTCGATGCTGAGACAACGAGCCTTGATAAGGTTGAGAAGCAGCTTGCAGAAGTTGACGGCATTCTTGTGCCCGGTGGTTTCGGCATAAGGGGGATTGAAGGCAAAATCCACGCCGTAAAGGTCGCGAGGGAAAACAAGATACCGTTCTTTGGAATCTGCTTAGGTCTGCAGTGCGCCGTTGTCGAGTATGCGAGAGATGTTGTCGGCTTTACGGGCGCAAACAGCTCGGAGTTTGATCCCGAGACGCCTTATCCCGTAATCGACCTGCTGCCTGAACAAAAGGCCGTTGAGGATATGGGCGGGACAATGAGACTTGGTGCATACCCATGTAGGATAGCTGATAACACGCTTGCACTTAAAGCCTACGGTACGGGTGAGATTAATGAAAGACATCGCCATCGCTATGAAGTTAATAACGATTATACAGATGCACTCACAAAAGCCGGTCTTGTTTTAAGCGGGCTCTCACCAAACGGTCGGCTTGTAGAAATAATTGAAATAAAAGACCATCCCTGGTTTGTTGGCACGCAGTTCCATCCGGAATTTAAATCGAGACCCGACCGACCGCATCCGCTCTTCAGGGATTTCATAGGCGCCGCCTTAAAATATAGCTTTAAGAAGGAAGAAGCAGGAGCTGTAAGATAAAGCCGGAGGTTTTATGGTTGATGAAAATCGGGTTGTGCGGATATTTGAGAACCTGGTGAAAATCTACAGTCCGAGTTACCGGGAGCGGACGCTGGCCGACTATATCAAAAGCTATGTAGAGGCAATGGGTTTTCTTACCTACGAAGATGAGACAGGGTTGGCCATCGGCTCAGATACGGGCAATCTTATCGTAACTATACCCGGAAATGCCGGAGGATCCAGCATATTATTTGCCTCTCACATGGATACCGTTGAGCCTGCAAGGGGCGTTGAGCCAATTATAGAGGATGGCATTATAAAAACCGGTGGACAAACAATCTTAGGAGCCGATGATAAGGCAGGCATTGCCGCTATGCTTGAACTCATCTCAGTCCTCGCCGGAAAATCAATTTCTCATGGACCTATTCACTTAGTGTTTACTGTTGCGGAGGAAGTTGGCCTTGAGGGGGCCAAAAACCTCGATCTAAGCGATAAGCATATTGACTTCGCCTATGTTCTTGACTCGAACGGAAAAATAGGAAACATAGTGGTAAGTGCTCCCTATCAAGACTCGTTTGTGGTTGAGTATAAAGGAAAGGCAGCGCACGCCGGGCTTGCCCCCGAGACTGGCATAAATGCGATAGCCGCCGCCTCAAATGCGATAAGCTGCATGAGGCTTGGGAGGATTGATGAGGAAACAACCGCGAACGTAGGAGTTATTGAGGGTGGCAGGGCAGGCAATATAGTGCCCGATAAAGCAAAAGTTATTGCTGAGGCGAGAAGCATTAATCTTGTTAAGCTTGAAGAGCAATCAGATCGGATGATAGATTGCTTTAAGAAGGGGGCACAAGAGGTCGGAGCCGAGGTCAGTATACAGCGATACCGTCCGTATGAGGGCTATTCTGCTACCGAGAATGACGAAGTTGTAAGAAGAGCTATAGATGCGCTTGATAGGCTGGGGATTCCGCATAGACTAATAAAAAGCGGCGGGGGAAGCGATACCAATGTGTTTAACGCAATGGGGATAAACGCAGTCAACCTTGGAATGGGCGCGGAATATGTCCATACGACGGAGGAGTATGTTCCCGTAGCGGAACTTAAGAATTTAGCAAATTTGCTGGTTGAGTTAGTGAAAGCCTAGGGAATTATCGATTTATGATTTATCATTTGCCCACATCCCTTGCTTTCATGATGTGAGCTGAGAGCTGATTTGGTGACGAGAAATTGATTACTTTAAGACATGCAACCGTAAAAGAAATTAAGACAGAGCGGCCTGGATATATCGAGGCCGTTGTCGATATCGGGGACGGGTTGCAAAAAGCTGTTTGCTACAGCTCGCTTATCGGCGACATAAAACCGGGAGACGACGTTGTCGTAAACACGACTGCAGTTGATTTAGGATTAGGGACTGGCGGCTACCACTTTGTCCTTTGGAACTTGAGCAAAGACTCGGTCGGGGCTAAGAGCGGCGGGCATATCATGAAGCTGCGCTATACTCCTTTACAGTTGAAATGCCTAGCGGTAGAAGAAGAAAAAGGGGAGCATTACAAAGCCGTAAGGGATGCGTCGGACATAAAAAAGATGCCGGTAATTATCGGGACGCTTCATAGCCAGCTTCCCGCAGCGGCAGCAACCCTTCGCGAACTTATGCCGGAGAAAAAAATTGCCTATATCATGACCGACGGGGCAGCTTTGCCGATTGCGTTTAGCAATCTTGTGGCGGAGTTAAGGGCATCCAGCATCATAAACAGCACAATTACAGTTGGCCATGCTTTTGGCGGTGACTTCGAGGCAATAAATATATACAGTGGCCTTGTGGCGGCCAAACATGCGGCGAATGCCGACGTTGCGATCGTCTGTATGGGGCCAGGAGTTGTCGGCAGCAATACAAAACTAGGGTTTAGCGGGATTGAGCAGGGGCAGATTATTAATGCCGTAAACAGCCTAAAAGGCCGTCCAATAGCAATCCCCAGGATAAGTTTTAAAGACCGGAGAAAGAGGCACTACGGGATAAGCCACCACACAATAACGGCCCTTAAAGTAGCCGCGGTAACGCGGGCTGTAGTAACGGTGCCCGAGATGGCCGATGAGAAGGCCAACTATGCCGATATTCAAATCCTTAGGGAAGAAATCGACCAGATACACAGAGTGGAAAAGATCGACGCCCGCATAACGCTGGATGCCCTAAAGAAAAGGGGTCTGTCACCGACCACTATGGGTCGAACAGTTGACGAGGAGCCGGAGTTCTTTATGGCGGCAGGCGCGGCAGCTATAGCTGCCGCAAAGATATTGTCGGGAGGCAGAAGTGGGGAAAGGTTTTGAGCTTGTAGAGTCGAAACAAATTTTTAAAGGTGTTATCATAAGTCTCTACGAGGATAAGATAAGAAGCCCGGAAGGCCAAATCTTAGAAAGAGAGGTTGTAAAACACCTCGATGCGGTCGGTATAGTTGCGTTAACCAGGGATAAAGAGATGGTTTTTGTTCGTCAATATAGACATGCAGTTAGATCCGACTTACTGGAAATTCCTGCCGGGTTGCTGACGGACACCGAGAGTCCTGCCGATTGCGCGTTGCGTGAGCTTGGAGAAGAAACAGGTTACAGAACAAATAGGGTAGAAAAGCTTGCCGAGTTTTATACCTCTGCCGGGTTTACCGACGAGAAGCTTTTCCTATTCTTTTCTGATGAAATAGAGCCCGGGGAGCCCGAGCGTGAACCTGGCGAAGAGGGCATGCAGGTTGAGACCATCCCGTTTACAGAAGCGCTGGAGATGGCTGCCAATAGCGAGATAGAGGATGCCAAGACGCTGATTGCAATTTTAATGGCTGCCCAGAGATTAGGATGGATCAAGCCATCGTAAATTTCGAGTTGCGGATATCGAATTAAGAATTAAGAAAAATAATAACCATGCAAAAACTATTAGATGATTTTATAAATTACTTAGCCGTAGAAAGAGGCCTATCTAATAACACGCTTACAGCATATAATCATGACCTGATCGCCTATCTTGATTATCTAGGCAACCAAAATGTCGCTTCATTTAACTACGTCAAATATGACCATGTGCTTAACTACTTGGCCGAGCTATACGGTGATTTTAGCGAAGCCTCTGTTGCCAGGAAACTGGCGGCGATAAAATCCTTCCATAAGTATCTGGTGCGCGAGGGGATAACTGAGAATCTTCCAACTGCAGATATTAAAGCTCCAAAGAGGGAGAATAGGTTGCCCAGAGTGCTATCCCCGAAGCAAGTAGGCGATCTTTTAGAGCAGCCAAAGGGGGCCAGCAAATACGAGATACGAGATAGGGCAATCTTAGAGCTTTTGTACGGCTGCGGTGTTCGCGTCTCAGAGCTGGTCGGGTTAGATATTGAGGACGTCGACCTTCAAGCTGGCTATATCCGCTGCTTTGGGAAGGGCTCCAAGGAGAGGATAATTCCGCTTGGAAGTTATGCTGCCGAGGCATTAGTGGAATATATTAACAAATCAAGGAGAAAACTAGCCAGGATGTATAGGCCAGCCGCGCTCTTCTTGAACTCACGGGGCAAGCGGCTTTCCCGTGTGAGCTGTTGGAAGATAGTTAAAAATTATGCTGCAAAAGCTGGGATCGATGGAACCTACCCACATCTTCTACGACATTCGTTTGCGACACACCTGCTGGCAAACGGGGCGGACTTGCGGGCTGTTCAGGAGATGCTCGGCCATGCCGATATATCTACTACGCAGATTTACACCCATATAACAAAGGATAGGCTAAAGGACGTGTATAATAAGACGCATCCAAAGGCAAAGAAAAGCGGAGAACGGGCGGGCAGATAATATGGTGAGCTGGTAATAGGATGTAGTTACCCGGTTTATCGGGCCTCCTATGGTTAAAGGGTGAGATGGTTTATGTCGGAAATAAAGCGTGTGATAATTATAGTCTTGGATAGCGTAGGAGTTGGGGAGTTGCCTGATGCCGGAAAGTACGGCGATGAGGGGAGCAATACCCTGGGGAATACCGCACGCGCTGTCGGCGGGCTTAATATGCCAAACTTTGAGAGGCTGGGCCTTGGCAACATCATCGAGATAGAAGGCGTTCTGACTGTTTCAAATCCCGAGGCGTTTTTTGGCAAGATGGCCGAAGTTTCTGCAGGCAAAGACACAACAACCGGTCACTGGGAGATGATGGGCTTACATTTAGATAAACCCTTCCCAACGTTTCCGCACGGATTTCCTGCCGAGGTCATGGAGCCGTTCGAGAAAGCTATAGGGAGGGGTACTCTCGGCAATAAGGCCGCATCCGGTACCGGTATAATCGACGAGCTTGGCGAAGAACATACAAAAACCGGCAAGCCAATTATATATACGTCCGCAGATAGTGTGTTTCAAATTGCGGCGCACGAGGACGTTATCCCGATAGACGAGCTCTATAAGATGTGCGAGATCGCCCGACATATCTTGCAGGATCCGTATGCGGTTGGCAGGGTAATTGCAAGGCCGTTTATTGGAACACCTGGTAACTTTACCCGCACCCACCGACGCAGGGACTTCTCGCTAAAACCTCTCACAAAGACTGTTTTAGATTACGTAAAAGAGGCGGGTTATCCTGTTTATGCGGTCGGCAAAATAAGCGAGATATTTGCCGGGCAAGGAATAACCGGCAGCATCCATACGGAGAGCAACCTACACGGCGTCGATATGACGCTAAAAGCTATGGGCGAGCAGAATAGCGGCATCATCTTTACCAACCTTGTGGATTTTGATTCACAATGGGGGCATAGAAATAACCCCGAAGGATATGCAAAAGGGCTGGAGGCGGTGGATGCCCGCCTGCCAGAAATAATAGATAAACTTCGCCCGGAGGATGTGCTTTTTATAACTGCAGACCATGGCTGCGACCCAACCACTCCAAGCACCGACCACTCGCGTGAGTATGTCCCGATACTTGTTTTTGGGAAATCGCTTCAGCGTCCTGTGCCCTTAGGCGTAAGAAAGACCTTCTCTGACCTTGGCAAGACAGTGGCAGACCTATTAGGCGTTGAGGTACCGGTTTATGGAGATAGTTTTAAACCTAAGCTACTTTTAGCCACTACGCTACAAACAGAGGCTAAGCAATAATACAATCCAAAATTCCAAAAGCCATAACCATAAATTTCTAGATGTAAGATTATGCGGCCTTCCACATATTCTGTAAATCGTCGGCTAAATCGTCGGCTAAATCGTTTGTTATATGCTCTACTTCTTGGTATGGGATTGCTATCTTTAGCGCATGAAAGACCGTTCTTATAATGTCCTCGGCTTCTTGCTTTGTGCGCAGGTCGGCAGATTCACGCACCTGCTCAACGAACTCGTCTTTATCGAGATCGCGAAGGCTTTGCAGGCTTGTCATAAGCATCTGCAGCCAACCGCCGTGCCAGAGACTATCAATGTCAGTGGGTAACGTCTCGTCGATATCTATTACCTCTATGCGGCTTAGTTGCGATCTTAGTGTGAGAAGGACTGCTCTTGCCACTCTCTGGGCGTCGGAGTCATTAAGATTGGCTTGTTCTTTTACCAAAGTTAAAAGCTCTCGTTTGTCCACCCATACCAACCCTTTGTATACTAAAATATATGTTGCTTAGCGCCAGTTAAGCCGTACAACCCCATGTAAATAGCAAAATCCTGCGCATCCTTGTATTATAAAAACTGAGCTTAAAATGCTTTTACCCATCTTTCTAGATGAGAAACTACGGATATGCTATGAAATATGGTAAGAGTAGAACCAGAAGTTAGGGCTGTAAGCCAGAAAGTTAGGAGGATGACCCTTAGTGCGTGAGAACACACAAAAGCATCACGTTGAGGATAGCCTACTTATGGAACAGTTGGAGCAGGAAGAAAAGGAAACAACCGCATCCGAACTGCACCCGGCGTACGAACTAAACAATGAGCGTACCGCTATATCTGAGATGGCAAAGGGACTGCAAAATGCGTTTATTATAACGCTTGTCATCTCTGTCGGTATTATGTTGACTACGCCAACCGGGGGTCTCACGCTCGGATTTTATATCAAACCGCCGATGAACGAAGGACTATTCCATTTTATATTTGCCACCGTCGCGGTGATTTACGGCGGGATCTATCTTTACCTGGCTGCACCACAAGTGGTTAAGAGGAGCACGGCCAACGCAGCCATACTTGTTCTCGTTGCAGTTCTTGCGGCCTATATTTACAGTATTGCCACAACCTTCTTTATACATGGCGAGCATCTCTACAGTACGGCGACACTTCTCTTGTCGATAGTTCTTCTTGGGTATTGGATTGGGATGATAATTTGGGGCCGGCTGAATGCATCGCTACAATCGTTTCTAAACAATAAGCCACGGATGGTAAATCTTATGACAGGTAAGAGCCCAACCGTAACGCCTATTGAGCAGATAAATGCGGGGGATATTTTATTAGTGCGCCCGGGCGAGCGGGTGCCTGTGGATGGCGTGATAATTGAGGGGGATGGGCTAATTGATGAGTCGGCGATCAATGGGAATCCCTACCGCACGCCAAAAGAGGTTGGAGATAGTGTGATTGGGGGGTCTGCAAACCATGGGGGCACATTCCAGATGACGGTGACAAGAGTTGGTTCGGATTCCGCCCTTGCACAGATGGTAAGGCTGGTAGAGATTGCTCAGGGTTCATCAACACCCCTACAGAATAAGATAGAGAGCCTGACGCCTTTCCTGGCGCTCTTGGTTATAGCCATTGGGATAGTGACCTTTTTGGTTTGGTACCTAGCTTTAGGCCAAAGCTCGGCCTTTGCGCTGATAGGGGCAGTTGCGGTAATGATAGCCTCCGGTTTGGATATGCTTACGCTATCTGTGCTTTTTGCGATTGCGGTTGGAATGGGCATAGGTATTAGACAAGGGATATTGGTAAGAGATACCGGCGCATTTGAAAAAGCATCCAGTATTGACACGGTGGTTTTTGACAAAGTTAGCTGTCTTACCAAGGGGAACCCGCAGGTAACCGATATTATTCATGTTGGAAAGCTGACCGAGCCTGGTTTTTTGCGCCTTGCTGCAAGTATCGAAAAAACTTCAAAGGACGTCGTGGCGCAGGCAGTCGTAAAAGAAGCGGAAAAGCAGGTCGGAAAAGCAGTTCCAAATCCGGAGAAATACGAGCACATACTCGGTAAAGGAGCTAAGGGAGAACTTGAAACCAGGACGATTATTGTCGGTAATGAGCGGTTAATGGTGGAGAGCGAAATTGATATTAGCGATGTTGAAGAAAGGGTAGAGGGGCTCACAAGGCAAGGTAAGACTGTTGTGTATGTGGCGGTTGATGGGAACATCGAAGGAGTTCTAGGAATTGCAGATGAAGTTCGGCCAGATGTGCAGGAGATGGTTAAGAAGCTCCGAGAAGCAGAGATCGAGGTAGCAATGATAACCGGCGACGATTATCGCACAGCGACCGCGCTTGCGTCTGAGCTGAATATCGATAGGGTTTATGCCGATGTTTTGCCTGGGGATAGGGCCAAAAAAATAAAAGAGGTGCAAAACCAGGGTCTGCGCGTGGCAGTAGTGGGAAACGGTCTTGACGATGTTGATGCACTAGAGCAGGCGGATCTTAGCTTTGCAGTAACGGACGGCACAAATTTAGATGTTAAGTCCGGCTCTATTATTTTGGCGAGAAACAACCCGCTTGATGTGATGGGCGCCATTGCGTTAAGTAAGTTTATAGCCGGCAAGGTTAAGCAAAATATAGCTTGGACGATAGGATATAACGTGCTTGCAATACCGATAGCTGCCGGTGTTTTATATCCACCGTCGCAGTATCTGCTCAGACCCGAGTTGGCGGCAGTTGCGATGTCCGTAAGCGTATTAATTATTATGGGTAACTCGTTGTTGCTCAAGAGGAAAGCTTTTAAATAGGTTAATTGTAACCGAGCACTTATTCTGATACTTTAGGGGTTATTATGGGCGTTGAAATTTTTAGTGCAGTTAAATCAAAGATCAACGATTTTGTCTCTAGCTTCCGAAAGAAAAATTCCTCCCTGCCGGCGGTAGCAGTCCTTGTCTTAGTCGTCATCACCTTGGTTGTTTTTGAAATCGTTGATATGGTAGATAACCCTACATCGCAAAGAGTCAATCCTATAAAAACAAGCCAGTTAGCAGAGACGAAGAGCAAGTCGATCGGCTCGCTGCATGACCAGTTAACCAAGATAATGTCGGCTACCAAGAAAACTTCTTTTAGAGCAAAGGTCATAACCAACGAGGGATTTAAGGAATACTGGACGCAAAGCGGCCGCAATTGCCGGTTCGAAGACCCCTCAAGACAGAATATCATCATCTTAAATTACTCAAAGAAGAAACTTTGGATGGTCAATCTTGCCGAAAAAACCGCGTCCGAGGTCGCACTTGATACTTCGACCGCCGATTTTTATGCCCAGATAACTCCGGTGCTTCTACTTGGCGGGTTAACCAATACAAGCACTGCCCAAACAATAAAGCTTGGGGATGTTTTGCCATCCAACAGGGGCTCGAAGCTTACCTTTACTAAAGAGGGACTTCCCCGCCGCTGGGAAGGATTTAAGAGCAATAACTCTGCTTCCTTTGTCGATTGGCAGTATATCCAGGTTAATAAGAGCATTCCTGCTTCTGAGTTTGAACTACCGCAAGGTATAACTAGCCAGAATTAAAATGTATAATATGTTATAATTTGCTGGCTTTGGAGCTTGGGAGGGTGGATGCAGGAAGAGACAGAACTAGGCCGTGAGTTGTTTGGTTATAAAAAAGACGATGTAGACATACTTCTTGCGGAGCTTCACCGCGACCTGCGCGCGGTGAAGGAAGAAAACAAGAGGCTAGCCTCAGAGCTTTCCGATGCTATGAGCAAGCTATCTGTCTCTGAGAGCTTATCTTACATACTTAAACCGGCTCTACCCGCAATAACCGAGCTAAAGAACACCCCAAACTTCGATAAGCTGGTAAAAGAAAATCTTCCAGGACTCCTTGACATCCAGGGTATCGAGTCGATTTGGATCTTCGACAGTGAAGCTAATATTCTGTCGGCCCTTAACCAACCAGACGCAAATATTGATGACTTAACTTCAACTCTTGCTTTGCTGGATAGATTGGTTACTCACCTTGAATCCAAACTCGGCGGCGGGGGAGCAAGGCTTATATTTATCGAGTTTAAGGAAACCGTTCTCATCTTAAACCCACTTTCCAACGGGATGACTTTGGGTGTAATAGCCTCGGTCGGCGCGCCGGTTGGGGAGATACTTAAGGTTCTTGATAGCCACGTACCGAATCTTAATAAAAAGCTCCTACAAGATTAGCTAAACTATCCTTCAAATAATCATTCTAATAATTATATAGTTTGAGTTCATGAAAGGCTTGCATTACAAAAAATAGGGTTTATACTATATCCAGTAGAAAATTACAAATACACCTTTGCAATACCGCAGCTAGAAGGTGTATTTTATAGGAGCTTGTTAGGTGAGGCTCCTGGATGAACATAAGCTACTGCCCGGAAACGTCTAGAGACGCCAATGGGTAGAACAGGCTAAGTCGGATTAAGGCTGGCTTAAGGTAGCTGATCAGCGAAGGTCTACGTTATCCAGTGCCAAAGCTCAACGAGGAGGATAAGCGGCTGTACGAAGTCGCACTCCGTATCGCACGAAAGCTGTGCTACGGAATCTTAAGTTGGGTAGCCTCACATGGCTACTTTTTTTATTGAGTTTGCTTGGTTATTTCGCAAAAGAAAGGAGGACTGCTTTATGGAAAGCGACCCTGGCAGTCGATGCTTTACAAGCGTTTGTATCCCGGTGATTCTTAACGCTAGGAGTGATTATGATGATTTTGCTAAAAGCGGTCCTCCGAAGAGCTGCCCGAGGATCCGCACAAAAGATTAATATCGCCCCCGGCGTACCTCCCGAGAACGGGGGTGTGCGCTACGAATTTCTTTGCCAGAATATACTATAACTACCGCAGAATCGCAAAGACGATCATCCTGTTTCTGATTATTTCAGGCCCTGGCGTTATTGTAATGCTGGCGGACAACGATGCTGGCGGTATTACAACATATGCTGCAACCGGAGCCAAGTATGGCTACGGCTTGATATGGTTTTTAGTTTTATTGCTGCCGGTTGCATATTATGTTCAGGAGATGACGGTTCGCTTAGGTGCGGTGACCAAGCGGGGTCACGCCGAGGCGATATTCTCTGCCTTCGGTCCGTTTTGGGGCTGGTTCTCGCTCCTTGATCTCGCGCTAACCGATTGGCTAACCTTAGTTACCGAGTTTATCGGAATGACTGCCGCGCTTAGTATCTTTCACGTTCCGCCCATTGTAACGATCATCGTGGTGTCGATCGTTATGCTGCTCATGGTGTTGCAGGGCCGGTACTGGACGTGGGAGAAGATCGCGCTGGTATTTGCCGCGATCAACCTCATATATGTTCCGGGGGCGTTTCTTGTCCACCCGTCAGTTTCGAGTATTCTCCGACAGGGTGCGATACCGCACTTCCCGGGTGGGTTTAACAACGATATCTTTTTCTTCCTAATGGCGAACATTGGAACAACAATCGCCCCGTGGATGATTTTTTTCCAGCAGAGCGCGGTAGTCGATAAGGGACTACAAGAAAAAGATATCGCCTGGGAAAAACTCGATACCTTCGTGGGCTCCGTATTCACCGTCGTGGTAGCGATTTTCATCATTGTGGTTACCGGTACGGTGTTGAAAGGCATGCAGGTTGAAAGCGCGGCTCAAGCCGCCATCAAGCTCATAAGCGTGAACAGATACGTGGGTACATTCCTGGCCATCGGTCTCTTCGACGCAGGGTTCTTGGGCGCCATCTGCATATCGCTGGCCAGCTCCTGGGCGCTTGGGGAGATCTTTGGCTGGGCGCACTCTTTAAACTTTAAAATCAGGGAGGCCCCGTGGTTTTACGGTGCGTATCTGCTCGCGCTTGTTACTGCCGGGAGCGTGGTTTTAATTCCGAAAGCGCCGCTCGTGCTAATCACATTATTTGTGCAGGTAATAGCGGTAACGTTGCTGCCGGCGACATTGGTGTTCTTAATTTTACTCCTCAACAACGAGGAGACAATGGGCAAATACAAAAATACGAGGTGGCAGAATATAATAATTTCCACCATCGTGGTGGTGATAATCATTTTATCGACGCTTTATGCAATAAGTGCATTATTCCCAAATTTATTTAAGTAAGTTGTGGCCAATAGCGTCATCGGCACAAGAGGTGGTAACCCATGTTTAAGGGTATGCGAGTAACGCTTAGTCAAAGAACAGGCGAGTTCTTCTGGAGAAAGTTCAGAAAGATAAGAGAGATAAACAAGAGGTATGAGAAAAGCAGCATCAAAGTAACTCCGACGGTAAAAATCGCGCTCTTGTTTCTCCGGATTTATTTAATACTTTTAGTTCTCATACTGGTCTATAAATTTATAACGCTTGTCAGATAGAAGGGGGTGGTACCATGACGGCCATACAAAAAAGAAAGGCCGGTCAAACTTATTTCTTAACCGAGATACGTGGGGCCAAGGTATATTTGGGAGAGAAGAGGATCGGCAAGCTTAAAGATATGGTTATTGAAGAAACGGGAAAAATCCCAATCGTTACGCACATTGTCGTGTCGCGCCCGTTTGGAGACCCGGCGCTTCTTATCCCCTGGGATAAGGTGAAGTCGCTCTCAACCAAGGAGGTCATCGTCGATATTGAGAGCGTAAAACAATACGAGGGAGAACCTGCAGGAGGCTCGATCCTTTTAGCCGACCATGTCCTAGATAAAAAAGTGCTGGATACCGAGGGAAGAGAAGTTGATGTAGTCTATGATGTGAAGCTGATCATGCGCTATGGCAAACTTTATGTTAGCAAGGTAGATTTTAGCTGGCACGGTCTACTCCGTAGGATGGGTTTGCGCTGGCTATCCGACTTTATTTACAACATGACGGAGAAATCCAAAGAAGAGACAATATCCTGGTCATATATCGAGCCGCTACCAACAGAACTGGGGAGCTTTAAGGGAAACGTTAAGCTAAAAGTCCTGAAAGAGAAGTTGGCAGACATGCCTCCGGTTGACGTGGCGGATATTTTGGAAGAGCTTGATCATGACCAAAGGGTGGCACTTTTTAACCAACTTGAGACGGAACATGCGTCCGACACGTTAGAGGAGATCGATCCGAACGTACAAAGGGCTTTAATATCATCCCTAGATAAGGGGAAAGTTGCACAGCTATTAAATGAAATGACTGTAGGCCAGGCGGCAGATGTGCTATCCGTTTTGCCAAGAGATCAGGTGGAAGATATCCTAGAGTTACTGGATAAAGACGACGCGAAAAAGATCCGGGCGATCTTGGAAAGGCAAGAAGAAAACATCTTAAACTATGTTACCGAAGATATTATCAAGCTTCCACCCGATATGACCGCAGACCAGGCGCAGGAGAATTTTCCCCACTATGCAAAGGGCAAGGATACAGTCGTATATTTATATATCGTTGACCCGCGTGATAAGCTGCTGGGCGTGATCGACCTTAAGGAGCTATTAAAGGCCGATGATAAAGCACTTTTAAAAGATGTCATGAACGATAATGTTGTTAGCCTAAGCCCGGATAGCACGCTTAAGGAGGCGTATGAGACTTTTGTTAGGTACAGCTTCCGGGCTATCCCGGTGGTTGATGATAATGGTAAAATACTAGGGGTTATTCTGCACAGAGACGTCATGAATATCAAGCACCGGTTCTGGGAGTAATATAAAAGTTGGAGGATGGCATATGCAAGTAGATTATATCCTGGCGAAAAAAAGAGACGGGCTGGCTTTGTCGAAGGACGAGATAGAGTTTTTGATAAAAGGTTTTGTCTCCGGAGAAATACCTGATTATCAGATGTCGGCATTTCTTATGGCCACCTACATAAAGGGCATGAACGAGACCGAGACGTTTGAGCTCACCAAATCGATGGTAGAGAGTGGTAAAGTCATCGACTTAAGCAGTATCGACGGCGTCAAGGTTGACAAACACAGCACCGGCGGTGTTGGAGACAAGACATCCCTTGTGCTTGGGCCAATGCTTGCGGCCGTTGGTCTTAAGGTCGCCAAGATGTCAGGCCGAGGCTTAGGATACACCGGAGGGACGCTCGATAAACTTGAATCCATCCCTGGCTTTAACGTCAACCTCACCAGAGACCAATTTGTGAATCAGGTAGACGAAATTGGGATTGCCATCATGGGTCAGACTAAAGAGATCGACCCAGCAGATAGAAAAATCTACGCATTAAGGGATGTCACGGCAACTATATCAAGCATACCTCTTATCGCGAGCAGCGTCATGAGCAAGAAGGTCGCCGGCGGTGCCGATGCAATAGTTTTAGATGTAAAAGCTGGCTCGGGTGCGTTTATGAAGACGGTTGACGAGGCCAGGGCTCTTGCCGAGGCGCTTGTCTCGATTGGCAAGCGCCTCGGCAAGCAGGTGGTTGTGGTGATAAGCAATATGGACCAGCCACTGGGCAGAACGGTTGGAAACGCGTTTGAGGTTGAGGAAGCGATCGACGCTCTGGCGGGATACGGCTCTGCCGATCTCATGGAACTCTGCTACACTCTGGGATCAGAGCTTATGCTTAAGACAGGGGCGGCGCAGACCACGGAAGAGGCGATGTCTAAGCTAACCGACGCCCTTGAAAGCGGTAAGGCCCTTGATAAATTCCGGCAACTTATCGAGTGGCAGGGGGGCGATACAGGTGTTATCGACAACACAAGGACACTGCTTCCGCACGCCAGGTTTGTTGAGGATATCGAGGTCGTCGCGGAGGGATATATCCATAGGATAAGTGCCGAGGAGATTGGTGTCGGGGCTCGCTATCTAGGCGCAGGGCGAAAGAGAATTGGTGAGGCGATAGATCCCGGGGCAGGCATTTTTATAGCCAAAAAGGTTGGAGACTACGTTCGTCCAGGTGATACGTTGGCCGAAATGTGGAGTAACGATGCGCACTTGCTAGCTGTAGTTAGGGCCTTAGTTGAGGAAGCCTTCCAAATATACGACATCCCCCATGAACCGCCGCCATTGATTTATGATGTTATTAAGTAGTATACTGATTGCCCCAAGGAACTTCCTAAAACTCCTTACCGAGGGAAAGATGGAAATTATAACCAGCCACGCAAATACAGATTTTGATGCGCTTGCGGCAATGGTTGGCGCAAAGAAGATATACCCCGACGCCGTAATAGTCATGACGGGCGCGGCAAACCGCAACGCTCGCGAATTCCTTGCCTTGCATGGGGACACAATAGACACCCTGGACTTCCGGCATGTAAGCGAGAAGACGGTCTCAAGGCTTATAGTTGTTGACACAAAGATCGGTCGAAGGCTCGGCGAGCTTAAAGAGCTTGCCTATAAGCCGGGTATCGAGATATTTACGTTTGATCATCACCCACCGACGCCGGAAGATGTTCCGATAACCAGGGACTTCTCTGAGATGGTTGGTGCGACCACAACTATCCTGGTTAAAATCATAAGAGATAAGTGGATCAGGATTACGCCGTCCGAGGCAACCCTTTTTGCTCTAGGGATACATGAGGATACCGGCTCGCTTACATTTAAGACAACAACCTATGATGATGCGGAGGCACTTGCATATCTCATGGCAAAAGGCGCGAACATAGATATGATCCACAGGTTTTTGAACCCCGCCTTGACTTTGGACCAGCGTGAGCTTCTTGACACGCTGCTTCATGCGGCTTTAGTTATCGACGTCTATGATATTCCGGTAATGGTTACGAGAGCCAAGGTTAACGAATATATTGAGGGCGGCTCGGTAGTTGTCCATAAGCTTGCCGATATTGAAAACGTTGATGCGGTATTTGCGCTTCTTAGCCAGGAAAACCGGGTTTATATAATTGCCCGGAGCCATACCGATGCGGTTGATGTCGGCAAGATTCTCGAGGAAATGGGGGGCGGGGGACACGCCCAGGCTGCCTCAGCGCATGTAAAAGACGGCGATTTGGAAACAGTTAAAGAGAAGCTTATCAAAGATGTCTATAAACATGTGAAAAAACCACCGGTCGCCCGCGAGATCATGTCGTCTCCGGTTCGCACCGTGGATGCCAAAACGACTATCCGCGAAGCAAATAAACTCATGGTCAAGTATGGCTATAGCGGCCTTCCGGTGGTTGAAGACGGCAAACTTGTCGGTTTGATCGGCCGGCGTGAGATAGATAAGGCTGCTCACCACGGCCTAAGCCACGCACCGGTTAAGGGATTTATGATGAGGCGGGTAGGTCCGGTAAGTCCCGAGACACCGCTTCCTAAGATACAGAGGTTTTTAAGTAATGAGGATATTGGGCGCGTGCCGGTTGTAAAAAATGGTAAGATTGTTGGGATCATAAGCAGGACCGATGTTTTAAAAGCGTTAGGCGGAGTCGACTATTTTAATCAGTCCCGAGCAACCCAGGCTGCGGTCCCCCAGTATAGTAAGGGTGAGATGGCGCGGAAAATAAAAACAATTCTGCCTGGGGGTGTGCAGTTGCTCCTTCGCGAAATAGGCGACCTTGCCGACAAATCGGGGTACTTGGTTTATCTTGTTGGCGGGATTGTGCGCGACCTCTTACTGAATTTCCGCAATCTGGATGTCGATGTTGTTGTTGAGGGGAATGCCATAGAGTTTGCCAGGCTTGTGGTTGAGAAGCTTGGTGGGCGCATCAGAGCCCACCATAAATTTGGAACCGCAATAGTTGTATTTCCCGATGGATTTCGCGTGGATTTTGCCTCCGCAAGGGCGGAGTTTTATGAAAAACCTGCCGCACTTCCACAAGTTGAGCCAACATCCATACGGCAAGATCTGGCAAGGCGGGACTTTACAATAAACGCGATGGCGGTAAGCCTAAACTCCAAAAATTACGGCAAGCTCTTAGATTTTTTCAACGGGCAGCGTGATCTCAGGTACCGCCGTATAAGGGTACTCCATAACCTAAGTTTTGTTGAGGACCCGACCCGCATCTTTAGGGGCGCGCGCTTTGAGCAGCGGCTTGGGTTTAACTTTGACCTGGATACCGAGGCAATTCTTAGAAAAGCAGTTGACATGGATCTTATCGGCCATCTATCAGGCGTTAGGATAAGAGATGAAATAATGCTCATACTTAGCGAAGACAAACCGTTTAAGATACTAAAGAGACTGGATGAGCTGGGCGCGTTAAAAATTATCCAGGCCAAGATAAAAGTGAATAATGATCTCAACCTATTATTTGCGGGTATAGACGAGGCACTGCACGAGCTTGATCACTACTTTGCAGTTCCCGTCCAGAAAAGACTGGTCTACCTTGCAGCTATGCTAGGAAACTTAAAGAGAAAGGCAACCCACGCATGGTGTGACAGGATGGGACTTAAGAAATCCGATAAGACAAAGCTGGTCGAGATGATTTTGGGGACGCCGGAGGTGCTTCGCAAGCTAGAAGAGGCCGCAAGGATGAAAAACAGCGAAATATACAACCTGCTACACCCGTTTACTGCCGAGTCATTGATTTTTATGTACGCCGCGGCATCCAAGCTAAGGACAAAGAAGCGAATTCACGCCTACTTATCGGGTCTTAGGGGCGTTAAGCTGTCGGTTAATGGGGTAACTTTAAGAAAAATGGGATTTCCGCCATCTCCGATGTATAATATGGTTTTGAAGGATCTTCTGGCGGCAAGGCTTGACGGTAGGGTTGAGACGCCGGAGGACGAGGCACAGTTCGTAATTAAGCGATTTGCCAATTACAGTGAAGAGAGGAAAAAGTAGTTGCAACTGGCTAGTATAATAATCAATCTTGTGTTTAGTATGGCCGCGTTTTTAGTAGTCATTACCGTTCATGAGTATTCTCATGGCCGCGTTGCCTATATGCTAGGCGATCCAACGGCGAAACAGCAGGGGAGGCTATCGCTTAACCCCCTAAAACACCTGGATCCGCTGGGGACGTTGATGCTTATAATCACTGCTTTCTATGGCCGGGGGATTGGTTGGGCCAGGCCAGTTCCAATAAACCCCTACCATTTTAAGAATCCCCGGAGGGACATGGTGCTTACAAGCTTGGCCGGCCCCGCGTCGAATTTCTTGATGGCCTTTGTCTTTGCCAAATTGTTTTTTTTCAGTATGCCCGACCTGCTTAGGTTGTTTATCATGGTAGTCATATATCTTAATATCGCGATAGGTATATTTAACCTATTGCCGATACCGCCACTTGACGGCTCAAAGATAATACCGGCCCTTCTGCCGGATAGCATGCAGCGGTCCTGGTTTAGGTTTGAGCAGTATGGGATGGCGATCCTCCTGGTCCTAGTGTTTCTCCTGCCGGGCTTGCTGGGAACCATTATATTTACGCCAGCAGGTTTCGTCTCACAGCTTGCCTACTGGCCACTGTCGGTACCTACGTTTATGGGTACTGTAAATTCTTAGTAGGCAAGTGTGGGCTTGCAAAATAGATCAAGACCTCACATTATCTCGTTTAGAACCAGTAAACATGATAAGGAGGTCTTGATATGCACCATAGTATCAATTCTATTT
>JAJYQA010000020.1:0-10171 GCA_021794835.1 Actinomycetes bacterium
GCTCTTTACGGCTTCGTTATTAGCATCATGTTGTTCTCCAAGTAAAAAGACCGAATTTTTGTAGGAAACAGGTGGGTTACAAATGGAATTGAACCAACCCCTAATAGTCTATACGACTATCACGTTCTTGCTTTTGGTCATATTGCTCGGCAAGTTTGGGTTCGGTCCGCTCATAAAGGTATTGGAAGCACGTGAGCGCAAAATCCGCGAATCAATCGAGCAAGCTGAGCATGCAAGGCTTGAGGCAGAGCGTTTACTCAAAGAGTATGAAGAAAAACTAACTGAAGCTAGAGCTGAGGCTCAGAAGCTCATCGCTGAAGGCAAAAGCTTAGGCGAGAATTTAAGAGCCGACATAATGCAAAAATCCGAAGAAGAAGCTAAGCGAATGATCGTAAAAGCGGAAGAGCAGATCAATCGTGATGTTGAGCAAGCAATTAAGGAGTTGAGAGCCGAAGTAGCCACGCTTAGTATCGATTTGGCTTCTAAGGTTATCGAGAAGGAACTTAACGAGAAGGCGCACGAAGAACTTATTGATAAATACTTAAGTGAAGTGGGTCGCTTTTAATGAAAGATGAACAGGTTGTTAGAGAATATGCAAAAGCGCTGTTTGATGTGGCTCTTGACAAGAACATTCTGGAAAAGGTAGTCCATGAAGTTGACCTTGTTGGAGAGTCTATAACCGATCCTGAGTTTGAAGGATTCTTCCAGTCGGTTAAGGTCGACGGCGACACAAAAAAGAGTGTTTTCAACAAGGCGTTCCTTCACGAAGTCTCGACGACAACACGTAACTTCTTCTGGATTTTATTTGACAATAACAGGGAAAGCCTGTTTAATGACATCCGCAATGAGCTTGAGCGGTTAGTTGATGAGCAGAGAAAAAGGGTTGTTGCGGAAGTTATTACTGCTGTGCCTATTGACGAAGAGTTAAAGGCAAAAATACAAGAAAAGCTTTCGGAGGCTACCCAAAAAGAGGTAACTGTAGAAGCTACTATTGACCCAGACATTATTGGCGGAGTGCTAATTTATGCAGATGGTCAGATTATTGACGCGAGCGTAAAATCACGTTTAAGTAACTTACGCGAACGATTAACTCTAGCGCGGTAAGGAGAAGTAGATGAGAATCAAGTCAAGAGAAATTGCCACTATATTAAGGCAAGAGATTGAGAGTTATGAACCTCAAGTAGAGGTTGAAGAGATTGGTACGGTTCTCGAAGCTCGCGATGGTATTGCTATTGTCCACGGTATACGCAGTGTCATGTCTAACGAAATGCTGGAGTTTCCCCATGGAATTTTTGGACTTGCGTTAAACCTCGAAGAGGATAACGTTGGTGTTGTTATCATGGGCGACTACTTAAAGATTCAAGAGGGCGATATTGTCAAACGTACCGGTAGGATTGCTGAAGTACCGGTGGGTGACGGATTGTTGGGGCGTGTCGTTAACCCGCTTGGACAACCTATGGATGGCAAGGGCCCAATCAATCCGGATGGCTATCGTCCGATAGAGTGGTTGGCACCGGGTGTTATTCAAAGGCAGCCGGTTAAAGAGCCTTTGCAAACCGGCTTAAAAGCGATTGACTCCATGATTCCGATAGGTCGTGGACAGCGTGAGCTTATCATCGGCGACCGTAGAACTGGGAAAACCGCTATCGCAATCGACACGATTATTAACCAGAAGGATACCGGTGTTATCTGTGTTTACGTTGCGGTCGGCGGTAAAGCATCGACTGCCGCCCAGGTCGTTGAGACCTTGGAGAGGTACGATGCAATGAAGTATACAATTGTTGTTGTGGCTCCGGCATCAGACCCGGCACCGCTACAATATATTGCGCCTTATGCGGGTTGTGCTATGGCGGAGCATTACCTGTATAATGGCAAGCACACCCTGGTTGTTTATGACGACCTAAGCAAGCAGGCCCAGGCATATCGCCAGATGTCACTATTGTTAAGGCGCCCGCCCGGCCGCGAGGCTTATCCGGGCGATGTTTTTTATTTGCACTCAAGGCTACTTGAGAGGGCTTGTAAGCTAAGCGACGAGTTGGGCGGCGGCTCACTTACCGCTCTGCCGATTATTGAAACCCTAGCAGGTGACGTATCGGCTTACATCCCAACCAACGTTATTTCAATTACCGATGGCCAGATATTCCTTGAGTCAGACCTGTTCTACTCAGGTGTACGTCCGGCTATTAACGTTGGTATTTCAGTATCCCGAGTCGGTGGTAACGCGCAGACCAAAGCCATGAAGCAGGTCGCAGGTAAACTAAGGCTCGACTTGGCCCAGTTCCGCGAGCTTGAGGCTTTTGCTCAGTTCGGTTCCGAGTTGGATAAAGCAACACAGGCTCAGCTGTCAAGAGGTCAACGCATGGTTGAGGTACTAAAGCAAGGCCAGTACCAGCCGATGCCAATGGAGGATCAGGTTATTGCTATCTTTGCTGGTACACGTGGCTTCCTCGACGACGTCGATATCCCAAAGATTAAGGATTTTGAGCAGGGGTTGCTTGAGATTGTCCACACGAAGTATCCGGAGGTTGCAAGAGCTATCGCTGAGGAGAAAGTTATCTCGGAGGCGACCGAGCAAAAACTCTCAGAGATTATTCAGGAGTTTAAGCCAATGTTTGCCGGCCGGTCGCTGTAGTTTAGGTGATGTGTAATGTCAAAAGCAAGAGCAGTCTTAGGTAGAATAAAAAGCGTTGAAAAAACGCGTCAGATAACCAAAACTATGGAGATGGTTGCGGCTGCAAAAATTAAGAGGGCCCAGGCACGCATTGAGTCTGCGCGTCCGTATGCTATCAAGATGGTTGAGGTCCTAAACAATATAGCGGAATATGTTGGTCCGGATAGCCATCCGCTTCTTAAGGTGCACGATCCAATACAGAATGTCGTAATTGTACCGATTACATCCAACCGGGGCCTATGCGGTGCGTTTAATATGAATATCCTGAGGCAATCTGAGGCTCTTTATAGGCAAGAGGTGGCCGAGGGAAGAAATGTGAAATTTCTTGCCATTGGACGCAAAGGCGTAGGCTATTTAAGGTTTACGGGGTACGATTTATTAGCTGCGCATACGGAGTTTTCTGACAAACCGACATTCGTTGAGGCGAAGGTAATCGCCGACAGGTTAGTTGAGATGTATCTAGAGGGAACTCTTGATAAGGTTTATCTCGTATTTAATCACTTTAAATCAGTTATGGAGCAAAAGCCGATGATCCATCAGCTATTGCCCATAAAGCAGGAGGAGATAACTGACGCAGCCGCTGAGAAGAAGCAAGAAGCAGGGTACGAGTTTGAGCCAGATGCAGTCAGCGTTCTTTACGATCTTCTTCCTCGCTATATAGATACGGTTGTATTAAGGGCGCTTATGGAATCTGCTGCAAGCGAGCAAGCAGCAAGAAGAACCGCCATGAAGAACGCGACCGACAGCGCCGGTGATATGATAGAGAATCTTACCAGGTGGTATAACAGGGCAAGGCAAGCGCAGATCACACAAGAGATCGCAGAGATCGTCGGTGGCGCCAACGCCCTACAGGAAGCATAGAATCAGAAACAAGAGATCAGATGCGAGAGTCTAGAGTGTAAGGTTAAAATCTTGTTTCTAAAGGGCCGAAGGCCTGGTCATGTTTCTGGTTTCTGAAAGGAGAGGTGAATAAATGGGCGTAGGGAAAATAGTTCAGATTATCGGCGTTGTTCTTGACGCCGAATTTGACCCTAACGAAATCCCCCCAATTTATAATGCGCTAAAGATCTCGGCTGATACGCCACGGGGCAAAGTCGAAGTTATAGCCGAGGTGCAACAGCACTTAGAGGGAAACAAAGTTAGGGCCGTATCCATGTCCTCAACTGATGGTCTGGTAAGAGGCATGGAGGTTGTCGATACCGGAGCCCCAATTACAGTTCCGGTGGGGGAGGGAACTCTTGGCAGGCTTCTTAACGTGCTTGGGGAGGCTATTGATGACGACCGTCCGGTCCCCGCAAGCGAGCATTATTCGATACATCGGAAGCCCCCAGAGTTTGAGCAACTTACACCAACCGCTGAGATTTTTGAGACCGGTATTAAAGTTGTCGACCTTCTAGCACCGTATGTAAAGGGTGGTAAAATTGGTCTATTCGGTGGTGCTGGAGTAGGCAAAACCGTACTGATTATGGAGTTAATCCATAACATTGCCACCAAACACGGTGGATACTCAGTATTTACCGGTGTAGGTGAGCGTACCCGTGAGGGTAACGATCTCTGGCTTGAGATGAAAGAGTCCGGTGTTATCGATAAGACCGCTCTTGTTTTCGGCCAGATGAATGAACCACCGGGCGCGCGGCTTCGTGTTGGGCTAGCCGGTCTTACTATTGCAGAGTACTTCCGCGACCAGGGAAGAGACGTTCTTCTCTTTATCGATAACATCTTTCGCTTCACGCAGGCGGGCTCTGAGGTGTCAGCTCTCTTAGGCCGTATGCCGTCTGCTGTAGGTTACCAGCCGACGCTAGGAACTGAGATGGGCGATTTGCAGGAGAGAATTACGTCAACCCGTAAAGGCTCGGTTACATCCGTACAGGCGATTTACGTTCCAGCGGACGACCTAACCGACCCGGCTCCGGCAACTGCGTTTACCCACCTGGATGCGACAACGGTTCTCTCGCGGGCGATCGTGGAGAAAGGTATTTACCCAGCGGTTGATCCACTCGACTCAACTTCAAGGGTTCTTGAACCAGGTGCGATCGGTCAGGAACACTATGATGTTGCCCGTAGCGTTCAGCAGATCCTGCAAAGGTACAAAGAGCTTCAGGATATCATTGCTATCCTTGGTATGGACGAGCTCTCAGAAGAGGATAAGCTAGCAGTTCAGAGGGCCAGGAAGATCGAGAAATTCTTAAGCCAGCCGTTTAATGTTGCTGAGGCGTTTACCGGCCAGAAAGGTGCTTATGTACCCCTTGCTGAGACCATACGTGGCTTCAAAGAGATCGTTGAAGGTAGACATGATTCATTGCCTGAGCAGGCATTCCATATGGTTGGAACTATCGATGATGCGGTAGCAAAAGCTGAGCAGATCATGGCTAGCATTGCTTAAATTCGGAGGTTTACATAAATGGCTGATCACAAGCTTCGTTGTGAAGTGGTTAGCCCTGAGCGGGTCGTCTATAGCGGCGAGGCGAATATGGTTGTGGCGCGTGGCATAGAAGGTGAACTTGGTATTATGTCGCACCATATTCCAATCATCACGCCTCTTGAGATTGGCGAGCTAAGGGTTAAACATGATAACGAACAAGAGCATATAGCGGTTATGGGCGGTTATCTTGAGTTTCGAGAAGACAAGGTGACCGTACTGGCCGACGCGGCCGAACTTGCCTCTCAGATCGATGTCGCACGCGCCGAGAAGAAAAAAGAAGAGCGCGAGAGACAACTTGCTGAGGCTAAGGCAGGGGATGAAGGGCTGGTTGGGGCTGAGATTAGCTTGCGAAAAGCACTTCTTAGGCTTAAAGTCGCTGGCCGAGTAAAATAGAAGCACGAGTTGTAAATTAAAGCTGTTACCAGCAACAGCTCATATTGTTGCTGGTTTTAGGTTGACCACTAAATCATTCTCCTATATTCTCTTTTTATCAGGTAAAACAGGCGAGGTTCTTATGCTTAAATCCACTAAGCGTAAGGACAGAGCCTGTGCCACTTTAGTTTTGTTTTTCCACTATCGGGAACTATATACCGTAGCCAAAGTTAACTGGGAAGTAGTATATGGGCAGCAAATTTGTCATTAAAGGTGGAAATAGATTAACGGGTAAGGTAAAAATAGGCGGAGCTAAGAACTCCGCACTTAAACTCATGGCCGCATCACTGCTAACTGAAGAGCCCTCTACTTTAACCAATGTACCGCTCATCACAGATGTAAGGATTATGGCCGCAGTTTTAGAAAGGCTTGGGGCGGTTGTAAGTTATACTGATCCTGATATCATTGAGATTAAATTTGGTAACTCGCTTCACGCGGAGGCTCCTTATGAATTGGTAAGCCAGATGCGCGCTTCCATAATCGTTTTAGGGCCGCTACTTGCGCGGCTGGGAAGAGCGCGTGTTGCAATGCCGGGCGGCTGCAATATTGGATCCCGCAAGATCGATATGCACATACGTGGTCTGGAGGCTCTCGGCGCCCGTATTGAGGTGGGACAGGGATTTATTGAGGCCGTCTCCGAAAAGCTTGTCGGAAGCAAGATTGCGCTTGATTATCCGAGCGTAGGCGCAACGGAGAATCTTTTAATGGCGGCAACGCTTGCCAAGGGTGTCACGGTGATAGACAATGTCGCCAGGGAACCGGAAATTGTTGACCTTGCTAACTTCCTAAATAAGATGGGCGCTAAAATTGAAGGCGCCGGCACTCCCACAATGCGTATTGAAGGGGTAGGGTCACTTCACGGAGTCGAGTATTCCGTTATGCCAGATCGGATAGAGGCGGGAACGCTTCTAGTTGCCGGAGCAATTACCGGTGGTGACATCGTTATCGAAGGCGCTATCCCCCAGCACCTTGACCTTGCGATAAGCAAGCTAAAAAACACCGGAGCAGCCGTTGATATATCCAATAAAGAAATCCGGATAAAAGGTGGTTCCGCAACCAAGCCGATAGATATCGCGACACTTCCTTACCCCGGTTTCCCGACTGACCTGCAGACGCAGTTTATGGCGCTGCTCTCCATAGCGGATGGCACCAGCATAATTACAGAAAATATCTTTGAGAACCGCTTTATGTTTGTAAACGAACTTAACCGAATGGGGAGCGACGTGAGAACAGAGGGACGGCATGCAATTATTAAAGGTATCCCTAAGCTGCTTGGGACAACGGTTACGGCACCGGATCTTCGCGGAGGTGCGGCTCTTGCCGTGGCAGGGCTTGCCGCTGAAGGTGTAACGGAGGTGCTCGATATCTACCACATAGATAGAGGATACCAAAATTTTGAACATAAGTTGCAGGCGCTCGGTGCTGATGTCGAAAGGGTCGGTGAAAAAGAACCCTCAAATGTGCTTAAAGTTGTGGGTAACCGGTGAACTGATGAACCAGTAGCTTACTTTCATACCATGTCGATTAATTCAAATCCACGTCTGTCCTCGATTTAGTTTGATTGCGTTGCCACTTGCATCAAGATTACCTTAGATTTGATATCAACTTTTTAGAAGGAGATAGCTGAGGCCGGTAAACAGCTAGGGCGGCACCTGATATGAACTTATTATGCCTAACATTACTTTAGACACCACTGTAGCAACGTAAACTACTTAGGTTGCTTTCGTCAAGCATACAGGCATTATAATGCTAATAACGTTTGATTAAAATTAGAAAAAACGCTAACATCGGTAGAAGATTGCTATAAGGAGAAATTGCTTGTGCTTGAAGTAGAGGATATCAAAAAGATTATTCCCCATCGTGATCCATTTCTTTTAATCGACCAAATAACCGAATTTGAACCAGGGAAAAGGGCAAAAGGCATAAGAAACGTCAATGCGGGTGAGTCGTATTTTAAAGGCCATTTCCCAGATTACCCAGTCATGCCTGGTGTTTTAGTTGTTGAGGCGCTGGCGCAGGTTGGCGCGGTGGCTATCTTAAGCCTGGAGCAGAATAAGGGGAAAATTGCCTTTTTTGCGGGTATTGACGGCTTTCGTTTTAGGAGGCAGGTTGTACCTGGCGACCGGTTGGCTCTTGAAGTTGAAATAATCAAGGCAAAAGGCCCCGTTGGCAAGGGAAGGGCAGTTGCCTCGGTTGACGGTGAGGTTGTTGCTGAGGGAGAGCTGACGTTTGCCGTGAAGTAGATGATAAGTCTGGTAACTTTGACACTGTATTTTTGGGAAAAGGTTAATAGATGTCTTTAGCCGAGAAAATAACGTCAAAAACCGCTCGGGTTGGGATAATTGGCCTGGGTTATGTCGGCCTGCCGCTGGCGATTGCAGTATCTGACGCCGGTTTTAGTGTTGTAGGTATCGAAGTTGACAAAGAGAAGGCATTGAAGATAAACGGCGGAGAGAGCTACATCCCCGACGTAGAACCATCTGCCGTGAAAAAAGCCGTCGATGAAGGCCGATTTAGCGCAACCACCGATTTTTCAGCTATTAAGGAGCTTGATATTATAAGCATCTGTGTGCCGACGCCGCTGAGCGAGATGCACGAGCCTAATATATCATACGTGCGCTCTGCCGCAAACGAGGCCGGTAAATACCTAAAATCCGGTCAGCTTGTTATTCTTGAGAGCACAACTTACCCCGGGACGACCGAGGAAGCAGTTCTTCCAATTTTAGAAGAAAGCGGATTAACCGTCGGCAAAGACTTTTACCTTGCGTTCTCTCCCGAGAGGGTTGACCCGGGAAATAAAACCTACGGCATCCACAACACGCCGAAGGTTGTCGGGGGCATAACGCCAGAGTGCACCGACCTGGCGCGCGCTTTCTACTCGCAGTTTGTGCAGCTAGTTGTTCCGGTATCATCAACCCGAGTTGCCGAGATGACCAAGCTACTAGAGAACATCTTTCGTTCGGTAAATATTGCGCTTGTGAATGAGCTAATGTTGCTTAGCGATCGTATGGGAATTAATATCTGGGAGGTAATCGAGGCGGCGGCATCCAAGCCCTTTGGATTTATGCCTTTCTCCCCTGGCCCCGGCCTTGGTGGCCATTGTATCCCTATTGACCCCTTTTATCTATCCTGGAAGGCGCGGCAATACGATTTTCATACCGAATTTATTGAGCTTGCCGGAAAGACAAACGAGAGCATCCCATATTATGTTGTATCAAAGGTCAGCCAGGCACTTAACTCCCATAAAAAAAGCATCAACGGGGCGAAGGTACTTGTCCTTGGTCTTGCCTATAAGAAGAATGTAGGGGACACCAGGGAGTCGCCGGCTATTAAGATAATAAGCCTTCTTGAGAAGCTGGGGGCCGAGGTTGCAACCCACGACCCGTTTGTCGATCAGGAAATTATCGGTACGAAGACCTATAAATCGGTGGCGCTTACGCCGGATATTATATCTGAAAGCGACTGTATAGTTATCGTAACCGACCACACCAATGTCGATTACAACATGGTAGCTGATAACGCAAAACTTATTGTGGACACCCGAAACAAACTTAAGAACTTTGCGGGCAGCCACATCGTCCGCATTTAGGGGGATAGGGTTGGTTAATATTGGAGTCATCGGATACGGATACTGGGGACCGAACCTGGTGCGAAACTTTGCACAAATGCCGCAAAGTAACCTGGTGGCATGCTGTGATCTTAACCCGGATAACTTAAAGAAGGTAGAGTTGCTTTATCCGGATGTTTCGGTTACGCAAGATGTCGATGACTTGCTCAACAATCCATCGGTTGATGCAGTTGTGATCGCAAGCTCGGCCGTTACACATTTTGAGCTTGCTAAAAAGGCTCTTCTTGCTAAAAAGCATGTTATGGTGGAAAAACCGCTTACTTTAAGTAGTAGTACCGCAAGAGATCTAATAGATATCGCAGATAAAGAAGGGCTAACTTTGATGGTGGGGCATCTGCTTGAGTATCACCCTGCAGTTGGCTATATCAAGGGTCTTATTGAATCCGGTGAGCTGGGAGATATCCTATACCTCTACACCCAGCGGCTTAACCTAGGGCAGGTGAGAAAGGACGAAAATGCGCTCTGGAGCCTCGCGCCCCATGATATATCGATTATATTTTATCTTCTGGGGGATAAAGAACCGGTTGAGGTATCTGCAAGAGGAGAATCGTATATTACAGATGGTATTGAAGACACGGTATTTTGCTCGATCTCTTGCACAGATAAAGTCATGGCCCACATCCATGTGAGCTGGCTCGATCCGCATAAAATCAGGAAACTTACGGTTGTTGGAAACAAGAAGATGGCTGTTTTTGATGATATGGAAAGTGCCGAGAAGGTGCGTATCTACGACAAGGGCGTGGGTGCCGACCCCGACTACAAACTGTATGGCGAAGATCTAACCTTAAGGTTTGGCGACATTACGATTCCCAGTATTAAAATGAGAGAGCCTTTAAGGGCTGAGTGTGAGCACTTCATTGAGTCCATCGAGACTGGCAAGAGGCCAAGAAGCGATGGCTATGATGGTCTGCGCGTTGTTAAAGTGCTTGAGGCGGCCCAAAAGTCCCTTAAAAGCGGTGGCAAACCTGTTAAAATAGAGGAGGGCTAAGTTGAGCACGTTTATTCACAAGACCGCAAA
>JAJYQA010000020.1:10271-34671 GCA_021794835.1 Actinomycetes bacterium
CGATGGCTATGATGGTCTGCGCGTTGTTAAAGTGCTTGAGGCGGCCCAAAAGTCCCTTAAAAGCGGTGGCAAACCTGTTAAAATAGAGGAGGGCTAAGTTGAGCACGTTTATTCACAAGACCGCAAAAATACCTCAAGGGATAGAAATTGGCGAAAATTGCGTCATCCTTGCCGGCGTTGAGCTTGGAGGTGGTGTTAAAATCGGGCATAACTGCATCATCCATGAGGGAACCAAGCTGGGTGCCGGAACAATAGTTGGCGATTGTGCAGTGGTTGGCAAGCAGCCTAAGCCTGCAAAGACCAGCTCAGTATCCTATAGTGAACCGCTGCCACCACTTGAAGTTGGAGAGAGCTGCAATATAGGGACAGGGGCAGTGCTATATGCCGGGTCTACTGTCGGCAACAACACGATGGTGGCGGACCTTGCTTCAATTAGAGAGAACAGCAGGATCGGCGATTTCGTGCTTATCGGGCGGGGCGTCTGTATTGAAAACAGCGTTGAGATAGGCAACTATACCAAGGTGCAATCAAACGCTTATATAACTGCCTATACGGTGCTGGAGGATCATGTCTTTATCGCGCCTTGCGTTACCACCACGAACGACAATTTTATGGGAAGAACTGAGGCGAGGTTTAAATATATGAAAGGCGCCCATGTAAAAAGGGGAGCTCGGGTTGGAGGGAATGCCATCCTTCTTCCCGGCATCACAGTGGGCGAGGAGGCTTTTGTTGCTGCGGGCTCGATCGTCACGAGAGATATCCTACCTGGGAAGCTTGTTATGGGTGTCCCGGCCAAGGTGGTAAGGGATGTGCCAAAGGAAGAGATGTTGGATAAAGACCGGTGAATCTAGGAATTACGAATTAAAGAACAAGTGAATAGGAAGAGGGTCATCCTTAGCGTAGGCCCGTAGTGCATATGGAGGGCCGGAGTCGAAGAATCCCAAGTAATATCAAAAATCGCTTACTATCATTACTTGCTTTCATTCTTAGACAAGGGACATGGGACTGTTTCATTACTTACTTTTATTATGTGAGCTAATTTGGAGGATTATATGTCAATCCCATTGCTGGACTTACAAGCGCAATATAACTTGATCAAGGACGAGATAGAATTAGCAGTCTTGGATGTGCTGAGAAGTGGGCAATATATCCTTGGCCCAAAAGTCGAGAAATTTGAGAAGGCGGTGGCTGAGTACTGCAACGTAGATTATGCCGTTGGTGTAGCAAACGGCACCGATGCCCTTGTGCTAACTCTTGACGCAATGGGGATCGGCCCCGGCGATGAGGTTATTACAAGCCCGTTTACTTTTTTTGCAACCACCGAGTCGATCTCGCGGCTCGGGGCAACACCGGTATTTGTTGACATCGACCCGCAAACCTATAACCTGGCGACCGATAAGATTGAGGCCAGGATAACTTCTAAAACAAAAGCGATAATCCCCGTACATATATTCGGCCAACCGGCGGAGATGGATACGATAAACGATATTGCGGCCAGGCATAGCATCAAGGTAATTGAAGATGCCTGTCAGGCAATCGGAGCCGATTACCGTGGCCGAAAAGTGGGCTCGCTTGGAAATGCCGCCTGCTTTAGCTTTTTTCCAAGCAAGAACCTGAGCGGGGCTGGGGACGGCGGGATCGTCGTTACAGGCGACAAAGACCTCGCCAACAGGATAAGGCTGCTCAGGCAGCATGGTAGTCCCAAGAAATATTATCACAGCCTGATCGGCTACAACAGCCGCCTTGACGCATTGCAGGCTGCTATACTTTCAGTAAAGCTAAGGTATATCGATAACTGGAATAGCGCCCGCAGAGAGAAAGCCCAATACTATAACAAGCTTTTTGAGGGCACAGAAATCGTAACCCCGAAAGAGCTTGATCATGTCAAGCATGTCTATCACCTGTACATAATAAAGGTTCCAAACAGAGCGGATGTTGAGTCCGCGCTTAAAGGGAACGGGATTGGCTGCGGCGTATATTATCCGGTACCGCTTCACCTGCAGGATGTCTATGGGGGTCTTGGCTATCAGGAAGGGGATCTTCCGGTTAGTGAGGCTACTTCGCACGAAACGCTTGCGATACCGCTTTATCCTGAATTGGGAGTGGAGGACATGGAAAAGATAGCTGACATAGTAAAGGAAGCAATTGAAGATTGAAAATCGCGACTATTGTTGGTGCCAGACCGCAGTTTATAAAAAGCCTTCCTGTCTCGAACGAAATACGAAAAATCGCCAAAGAGGTGCTGATTCATACCGGCCAGCATTACGACTACAATATGTCCGAGGTATTCTTTAAAGAGATGGGTATATCAGAGCCCGATTATAACCTTGGGGTTGGCTCGGGTAGCCAGGCTATCCAGACGGCCGAGATACTCTTCCGCCTGGAGTCGGTCTTGGTTAACGAAAGACCAGATGTTGTAATAATCTACGGCGATACCAATTCGACACTTGCCGGTGCCCTTGCCGCGTCGAAACTTCATATCCTAATTGTGCATGTGGAGGCGGGATTAAGGTCTTTTGATAAAAGGATGCCCGAGGAGATAAACCGAATAGTTGCCGATCACGTCTCGGATATATTATTTTGCCCCACGCAGACCGCCGTCGATAACCTGAAAAATGAGGGGATAGCAAAGGGTGTTGAGCTGGTTGGCGATGTCATGTATGACGCGGCCCTTCATTTTGGCAAGCTTGCCAAAGAAAAATCCAGCATCCTTGAGGAGCTTGACCTTGAGCCTAAAGGATACATGTTGGCAACCATCCATCGGGCAGCCAATACCGATAACCTCGAAAACCTTAAAACCCTTCTGGCGGCGTTTGCCGAGTCTGGCAAGGCGATTGTTTTTCCTATCCATCCGAGGACAAGAAAGGTAATAGAAGATAATGGCCTGAACAGTATAATTAGCGGGTCGAGTATAAAGATGGTGGACGCCGTCGGCTATCTTGATTTTTTAAGGCTTGAGCAGAGCGCATCTAAAATTCTCACCGATTCAGGGGGAGTGCAAAAGGAGGCATTTTTCTTTGCCGTTCCCTGTATTACGCTTCGTGATACGACCGAGTGGGTTGAGACCGTTGAGTATGGCTGGAATACTCTGGTTAATATTGATAAGGACCTCTTGTTAAGGCAAATAGTAGAGTTTAGCCCTATCGGGGAGCCGCCTAGGCTTTTTGGCGATGGGAGGGCCGCTTTACATATCGCAGAGCGTTTAACATCCATTTAGTAAAGCCGTATAATAAGCAGAAGCCAGAAGCTAGGAGCCAGAAGAAAATTAATGGAAGCTGTAGTATCGGACGACAAGAAATTACGGGTTTGGATTGACCTAACCAACACACCCCACGTTCTTGTTTTTCGCCCTATTATTCAAGCTTTTAAGGCGCAGGGCCATGAGGTATTTGTTACTGCCCGTGAATTTGCCCAGACCACCCAGCTTCTGGATCGAAACGATATTGAATACACGCTGATCGGCAGGCATCAGGGGAAAGAGATATACCGTAAAATCTATGGGCTTTTTAGCCGAACAGTCAAGCTCGTTGGCTACGCCGCCGGCAAGAAGTTCAACCTTGCGGTAAGCCACGGTTCAAACGATTGCGCATTGGCCTCATATTTTCTCCGTATACCGCATGTGACCATGTTTGACTATGAGTTCGCAAAGGCCATGCACCACATAAACCTCAGGGTATCGACAAAGGCGTTGATCCCCGACCTGATCCCGTCAGAACCTCTCTACGAGTACGGTGCAACCGATGAGAAAATCGACAAATATCCGGGTCTTAAAGAGGAATACTACCTTGCCGATTTTAAGCCCAATGAGTCAGTTGTCAAACACATTGGGTTGGATGTAAATAAGGTGATTGTGGTTATGCGCACGCCGCCAGACGTGGCGCTCTATCACCGGTTTCACAATCCCATCTTTATGGATGTTTTGCGCAGGCTGGCGGAGCGCGATGATGTTGAGGTTGTTTTGCTGCCGAGGATACCGGAGCAGCGTGAAGAAGTAAAAAAGCTTGGCTTTAAAAACGTCTTTATCCCGGAGCGCGCCGTAGATGCCCAAAGCCTAATCTATTACTCGGATCTGGTAATTAGCGCGGGCGGCACTATGAACCGCGAGGCGGTCGCGTTAAATACGCCCGTTTATACGTTATTTTCCGGGAAAATGGGTGCAATAGACAGATACCTGATAGCCGAGGGCAAAATGATAAAGCTTGAAGATCCGGGGCAACTTGCGATCAAGAAAAAACAAGCGTACGGGCAAGGCAAGAGGCGTGACATCAATATTCTTCTGGATAAGGTGAAGGCGGTAGCAAGATAAAATCATCAATGAGCTAGTAGGCGCCGTGTCTTGTGAGAACGCGCCATGTCGTTATTAGTACTATCTTTAAGTCAAGAAAGAATGATTGTCTCTCAATATATTCGATGTCCATCTTCAGTCTCTCATCGGGCGTTAGGTTTCCTCGTCCGCTTATCTGCGCAAGTCCGGTCAGACCGGGTTTTACTTCCAGCCTCTTTAGAGTAATTCCGTCTGATATCTCCAGCTCTTCTGGTACGAGCGGTCTTGGGCCGATTAAGCTCATCTCTCCCGTAGCGATATTAATAAGCTGCGGTAGCTCGTCTAGGCTGTTCTTACGCAAAAATCTGCCAAAGGGAAATATTCTTGGGTCGTCTTTTATCTGACAAGCCTGATCTTCCTGAGTTTTAAGTAGCTCCAGACGGTCTAGCTCATTATCGTCATTTTCGCTCATAGTGCGAAACTTTATCATATGAATTATGCGCCCATGCTGGCCCACTCTTTTCTGGTGAAAGAAGACGGGACCGGGCGATGTGAGCTTAATCCCAAATGCAATCGCAAGCATTAAAGGGGCAGTTATAAGTAGGGCAGAGGTACTTATAACAAAATCCAATGTTCTTTTAATTATCGGGTAAATGACCTGGTTACTTTGGTTCTCTGAGGCATAGCGGGCACGCTGTTCGCCGATGACTCCTCCAAACATAAGAAGCGCGAGAATGGGTATAAAGCCGAGAAGCCTAATGCGGTGCGGGAAGGGCAACACGGCGTGCACGTCAAACTTTAGGGCCAGGGCCCTAAATAGGACATATCCTACAATTCCGTAAAGCCAACCGTCGTTTTTGGACCGCCACCCGGCCCAGTAGCCGCAAAAGACAGTGGTTAAGTAATGGGCAATGATGATAAGGATTACGGTAATTAAAGTCTCGGGTACTAAAACTAAGTTATAAAACTTTACAAATGACCAAAAAAGTATAAGTGAAAGGAGACCTGATTCGATTATTGAACGAATTTTATTAAGCATATGTTTCCTCATGAGCGATATTTTGTAAGAGCAATGAATCCTTCCTATCTTATCATAGCGAGGAGGTATTCATATTGTGAAGGGCAGTCGGTCTTTTTGTTTGGTTTTTTCGCTTTGATAAAACCTGGTGGCCGTCCTAAATTCGTTAGGGAAAAGGGAGCAGCCTTGAGAATTTATCTAATTTTGTGATAATCTTTTTAAGTTACCGTTTGGAGGTTATGTTGTACGAAGGCAAACACACAACCAAGCAAGTACCACCTAATAAACCCCGAAAAACTGGCTATTTGCGCGTATTTTTCCTCTGGTCGCTTGTAATCTTACTGATCTTAGGGGCATCTGGTTATATCTACGCAAGGTTCCTTGAAGAAAGGATTCATCACAACGATACGTTCTATAATAAAGGCAACAAAAAGGAGGTACAGCTACCCCAAGTTACCAATGATGAACCAGTTAGCTTTGTGCTTCTTGGCAGTGATACCAGGGGTACGCCGAGTGACCCAGGACGCTCCGATACCTTAATGGTGTTCCGGATAAATCCAAAGAAAAAAACCGCATATTTAATCTCAATTCCCCGAGATTCCAGGGTTGAGATTCCGGGTTACGGCAAGCAGAAAATAAACGCCGCCTACGAACTTGGGGGTCCGGAGCTTGTGATTAAGACAGTTGAGAGACTTACCGGACTTGAAATCAACCACTACGTCGTAGTTGATTTCCAAGGGTTTAAGGATATTGTCGATGCGCTTGGCGGTATCGATATTAACGTTAAGAAAAAGATACGTGACCACTTTGATGGTAATTATGTTAGCTTTAACCCTGGCATGCACCATTTTAATGGTCAAGAAGCTCTAGAATATGTGCGGGTTCGCCATGTCGATGATGACTTTGGCAGGATGGGCCGACAGCAACAGTTTCTAAGAGCAGTTATGGATAAGCTGACGAGGTTTAGCAATATCTGGAAGATACCGGAACTTGCCGGGATTGCATCGCGCAACATAAAAACTGATCCAGACCTTGGCTTTACCCAAATAGTTAGCTATGGGGAACAGATTAAGTCGATCGGGCGCAAAAATATCCACATGATAACGCTTCCCGCCTTATCAACAAACGAGATGATAGACGGCTTAAGCTATGTCATACTTAATAAACCCCAGATGAATTGGATATTTGACCGTATCAAAAATAATCTGCCGCTGCAGCTTACCCGGAAAGAAAAGCAAAATAAAAATATCCGAATAGACGTGCAAAACGGTAGCGGAAAACCGGGAATGGCACAAGTTATGGCCGATAAACTCGCCTCATTTAATTATAAGATTGCCGGGATTGGAAACGCTAAAAGTTTTAACTACGCTGAGACCCAAATTATAGTACCTGTGGGAAAAGAAGATATCGGACGGAAAGTTCAATCTGAGCTGGGTCTCGGGAACGTAAGTACCGGCGGGGTTGTCTCTAGCTCAACCGATGCAGTTGTTATTGTGGGAAGGGACTTCGCCTATATGACAAACGACACCAGCAACGTTAATAATAAATCCGGCAACCAAAACTATTAGTAAACAAGCCCCTATTTTTTACACCTCGTATACGCTGTGCTTATTTCTTTATAGGTTAGCGCCTTGCAGATAACTTCATCATAATTTCATTTTTCTCTTGTTATATTGTAAATGAGGCGCAGAATTGATATGGTATCAATTCTTCTAGAACCGCCCATTTATCCAGTTGCCCTGAAAACCTCTTAGTAGTTTTTGTTTTTTATCTAAGTTGGGACGTGTGTTCGCAAGTTTGGCATGGGGCAATTCTTTGTAACGGCAATATACTAATTAGCAATACGCTAATTATACAGCATATATAGCGGTTAGCTAGCTATCGAGTGGAGGAAGCCTTTAATTGAAAAGGAACTCAAAAAGATATCCATCGAGAAAAAAACGTAGAAGAAGATACAGGATCAACTTTCGAAGGGTAACATTACTGGCAATATCCCTACTGGTAATTATTTTTTTGATCTTTAAATTTTTCCATAAACCAGACAAGGCTACGTTACAGACACTTTCAAACAGCACGCTGAATAGTTTGTTGTCAGAACTGAACCGGCTAAAACCACAACCTTTCTATGTTTTAAGAAATAAGGTCGGGCGGCCTGAGATTTATGCTCTGAATGGTTCTAGACAGCACCCAGTTGAAATTTTAACCGATGGCCATTTTGGCCATTCGCCCGCCAATATTTATCGAATAGGCGTTAACTGGGTGAATAACAAACCAGTATTTTCTCTGCCGCCAAACAATCTAAGTACTAGCCATTTATCCTTCGATAAAGATCTCACAATACAACCTCCTTTATATTTTTACCTCAATGTTTTTAATAACCAGGTTCAGTCTCTTACCGTATGTAATGTCGACAGCAACATGCGGCAAATCTTTGATTTCACCGGTGACATAAAATCAGCCGAACTCACAAAAATTTCCCGGCACCGGATAGACGTGCGTTTTCTACCATCCGGTTACGTTTGGGACGACGCCATGCTGAGCATTTCAAATAAAAAAGTGGTTTCCAATTCTCCGTCGTTGGTTTCACTGCCGACACCCAGCCATAATGCCCTTTTTATCCGCTTGGTAGAGGCCGTTAAAAGCTATGTGAGTTCCGGTCTGGTAGCGTTCATCGAAAATACTTGGTATGGTTTTCAGGACACGATTACTAGATTACAGTATTATTTAACCCACAGAAACTCAAATAAAGATAACACCAACACTAACGCTGGCACCAGCGCTAGGGCCAACACCAACACCAACACCAACACCAACACAGGCACCTTGCCGTCTTCCGCAAAAGTTCCTTGGCAAGTGGTCGGTCCAACTGTCGGTGGTAAGCCAGTGCTGGAGAAAGCTATTCTGCACCCTGATGCCGAGCGTCCCTATGCTAACGCGTATTTAGTAAAGATTGATCCTCGCTATGTAAATTTTCACTTGGTAGCCGGCACAAAAGACCCGGCCTCAATTACTGGCATCCATGGGACGGGTATGATACCTACCTCAAGGTCGGTTCGCAAGCGTGTCCTGGCTGCTTTCAACAGCGGCTTTTATTCACGGGATGGACATTATGGAGTAATGGTTGACTCAAAACTTTACCTTCCTCCAAAAACCGGCTTAGCTACGGTTGCTTTGTATAGCGATGGCCGGGTAGCCTTAGATTCCTGGGGGAAAATACTGCCGTCACCAAAGATGGTTTCTTTTCGCCAGAACCTACCATTGCTTCTCAATCGCGGTCGATTAAACCCGAATATTAAAAATCAAAAATATTGGGGGGTTACTGTCGGCAATGCAATCAGGGTTTGGCGCTCCGGTCTAGGCATTACCGGAAGCGGAAAAATAATCTATGCGGCGGGTTACCCTCTTTCTGCTAGGACGCTAGCTTTGGCTTTGCAAGCGTCCGGCTGCATTCGGGCCATGGAGCTTGATGTTAACAGCTACTGGACCACTTTTAATTTTTATCAGTGGGTGACAAGAAATGGCAGTGGTCGCCTGATGGGGACAAAATTAGCTCCAACCATGCAACGGTCGGCAAACCGTTATTTAACGCCGGATACCAGAGATTTCTTCTACCTTACGCTAAAGCAGGGTTTCTAATATGATTAAAGCACTTTTTCTTCTAGCCCGGCCAAAACAGTGGTTGAAAAATACTTTTGTTGGCGCAGCCGTCATTTTTGCAGGCCGGTTCACTGAGTTGCCGGTACTTGCCAAAACAGCAACTCTTTTTATAATCTATTGCCTGCTGAGTAGCGCGATTTATTCATTTAACGATGTTCTGGACCGTGAAGCAGACCGCCTGCACCCCGCTAAAAAAAACCGTCCGGTGGCTAACGGAGATCTTTCGCCTAGGGTGGCAACGGTCTTTGGTTTTGTCTTGTTTGTTGGGGGTTTATCGCTGGCTGCAGCTATGGGCACTTTTGTGTTTGTTCCGGCACTTATTTTTGCCGGCATAAACCTTACCTACCAAAAAATATGGAAAAAGATAGTTATTCTTGATGTGATGGCTATCGCCTCCGGTTTCTTGGTTAGGGCATGGGCCGGAGCACTCGGAATTAATGTCCCGGCGTCTCCCTGGTTTCTCTTACTCACCGGCTTGTTGGCTTTGTTTTTAGGCTTTGCCAAACGCAGATACGAGTTAGTAAGCCTTAAGAGCAAACCGGCTGATCACCGCCTGGTACTGGCAGAATATTCGCTTCCCTATTTGGACCAGATTATAAACTCCCTTTTGGCAGCGATCATCATTACCTACAGCCTATGGGCTTTTAACTTTAATAAACGAGCCAACCCTCACTATCTAATGCTCACCGTTCCGGTAGTTATCTATGTGCTCTATCGCTACTTACATTTGATATATCAGCCCAATGGAGGAGACAGTCCGGAGAACATGATCTTGTCCGATCCGCCACTTTTAATAAGCATAGGAATATGGACGGTTGCTTCTGGCTTTATTATCAAGTTTTTCTATCTGTATTAACAATAAACAACTTATAATTTGATTTGGATAAGATATGTTGGAGGTATGGTAATGCAACCTGTTGAACAAAGTTTGAGCGGGTGGGGTCGGTTCCCCCGCGCTAGATGCAGTTTGTACCGACCAGAGCGGATATCTGAAGTGCCCCAGATTATAGGCTTTGGACGAAATGAAAAATACATTGCCCGAGGCTATGGACGCAGTTACGGCGATGCGTCGCTAAACCATGATAATGGCGTGGTTTTAATGGAAAGAATGGATAGATTTTTGTCGTTTGATCCCGATACCGGGATTTTACGCTGTGAGGCAGGAGTCCAGCTGGCCGAAATAATCAAGTATTTTCTGCCTCAAGGCTGGTTTCTTCCGGTAACCCCGGGCACCAAGTTTTGCAGCATAGGTGCCTGTGTCGCCTGTGATGTACATGGTAAAAACCACCACAAAGATGGTTCACTAGGTAACTTCGTGGAGGAAATTCGCCTTTTTACGCCTTCAGGAGAAGTTGTCCGCGGTTCGCGGAAGGAGAACGTTGATTTGTTTCTAGCCACCATTGGCGGGATGGGTCTTACCGGTATCATCTTGGAAGTAACATTTCGCCTGCGACCCGTCAAATCCGCCTACATATCGGTTGACTATATACGTACTAAAGACCTGGATGAAACCCTGGCATCATTCGAGGAGTTAGATAGCCAATACACTTACTCTGTGGGTTGGCTTGATTGCCTTGCAAGAGGACCATCTTTTGGAAGGGGTTTGTTAATGTTCGGCAACCATGCTGAACCGGGAGAATTATCTCCGTTGCGCACGAAAAAGGCACGTTTAGTAACCGTTCCTTTTGACTTCCCGCCCGGAATATTAAATAAATACTCTCTGCAAATATTTAATTTGCTGTACTATAATATGCAGAAACCTCGCAAAAAAACTCTAGTAGATTACGATAAATTCTTTTATCCATTGGATAAAGTCCTACAATGGAACCGTATTTATGGGAAGAAAGGGTTCTTGCAATACCAATGTGTAGTGCCCCGCAAAAGTTCTGTTGACGCGCTTACCCGTATCTTGGAAGCTATAAAGAAAAGCGGCATCTTTCCCTTTTTGGCGGTTTTAAAACGTATGGGAAGTTCAAGCGGTGGGATATTATCCTTTCCTATGCCCGGTTATACGTTAGCCCTTGATTTTCCGTTTAAGAATAACGTTCTGGACTTGCTTACAACACTGGACGAAATCGTGCTCGGGGTGCGGGGCCGAGTATACCTGGCTAAAGATGCCCGCCTGTCGCCGGAGAGTTTTAAGCTAATGTACCCTAACCTTGATCGCTGGCAAAAGATCAAGGCGGGTGTGGATCCGCAAGATGTTTTTGTATCGGACTTGGCTAAGCGCGTAGGATTGTAGGTGTATACGATGCAACGGATATTAATTTTAGGAGCTACTTCACGAATTGCTAGGTTTGTAGCGTACGAATTTGCGAAAGAAGGAGCTAAACTTTATTTGGCCGGGCGGGATACCGAAGAATTGCAAAGAACGGCGGAAGATATCTCCATCAGATTTCAAACCCCGGTTTACACCAGTTTTTTTGAAGTTCTAGATTTTCAAAATCACGGAGCCTTTTTATGTGGTGTTTTAGACGAACTCGGGGGTCTTGATGGCGTAGTGCTTGTGCTGGGCCATCTGGGCGACCAAGACGAAGCCAAACACAATCCAGAAGTTGCCCGTTATCTTATCGATACTAATTTTGTGGGTCCGACCTTTATTTTAACCCTTTTAGCCGATTATCTGGAACAACAGGGGTCTGGTTTCATCGCAGGTATCTCGTCAGTGGCGGGTGACCGGGGACGGCAAAGCAACTATGTTTACGGTGCATCCAAGGGAGCGTTATCGCTATTTTTACAAGGACTGCGTAACCGCCTGCAGAAAACCGGCGTTAAGGTGACCACGGTAAAACTGGGCTTTGTGGACACCAGAATGACTTTTGGCAAAAAAAAGTTGTTCTTTTTAGCCTCCCCGGAAAGAATCGGTACAGCAATCCATGGGGCAATCGGCAAAGGATACGACGTGGTCTACCTGCCGTTCATATGGTTTCCCATTATGTTGTTCATAAAAGCGATCCCGGAGAAGCTCTTTAAAAAACTTAAGCTGTGACAAATCAAGCGCAGGGCTTTAGCCTTGCTTATACATTTCAGCCAGTTTCTTGGCAACAGAGGTATAATCATGGTGCTTAATTACCCAATCCCAGCTGGCAAGGCCGATCTCTTCGCAAAGCTTAGGCTTTGCAAGCAATCTTTCAATTTGCTCAATTATTTCGTTTTCGTCTTTTGCCTGAACCAGGGGAGGTGCCCCATCGTACCAATCTTGGTAATCGAAGCTGCAAACAACCGGCCGGGCGCACGCCATAGCCTCGAGTTCCGACATGCTCAAGATACCAAGACCAAATTGTCCGACAACAATCTGATGGTTTGAAATCAACCTGCCGAGTTCTTCATGGCGCACCCGGGGGATAAAGTTGATAAAATCTTTTCCCTTGAACCGGTCGAGGTCCGGTCCCCAAGCAAAGGCATCGATTTTAACAGAAGGGTTCCGTGCTTTCAGCTTTTCCAGCGCGCCAAGCGCGATATCTATTCCTTTAACTTTATCAATGCGGCTGATCAAAAGAATCCTTCCCCGGGGCTCCGAATAGTCTTTTGGCTTAAACAGGTCTGTCTGTACTGGGTTGGGCAAAAAAACCGCGTCAGGTCTTAGCTTGTCCGCATAGGTTTTTAAATCGGGCGTGGAGTAAAGGACATGTTTTGCCTTCATCAGGCTAAGGGCAGTTGGCCTGCCGTATACCGGATGATCGAGGTTTCGGCGGATATCAGTGCCGTGGCAGTGCAGCCAATAAGGATATCCACCGAGCATTCCCAAAACTCCAAAGTAGGCGTAATGGATATGGACAATATCATACTTTTCTCTGTGAACCTGCCTGGCAAGCGATCTGACATCTGATATCCTATTTGTTATTACGCTTAGTTTTCTCAGCCGGCCCGGTTTGTCAATTCCGGTATAGGGCTGATATAATTGTGCGTCGATTCCGATTTTAGCTAATCCCTTTACCAAACCCTCGGGGACATTGGCGACATTGTTTACATGGAGTATTTTCATAAGTTGGTTCCTTTATTTTAGCCACTGCATAATTGTAACCTAATGCTATTAATTTTACTTAAAACCGCTTTTGTTATAAAATACTTGTAGTATAAGGCTATGCCAAAAAGACCTTCCGTTCCACCAGATATAGCTTAGTGGATGGATATAGAAATAGAATTAGAAGTAGAAATGTTTTTAGAAGTTAAGCAGCAACTAGCAACAGCAAGATTATTATGTTACGGAGGGGATTTTTTAAAATGTCTGTCCTTAAAAACCTCGACGTTTTAATTATGAACGCAAGACAGCTCGACGAAGATGCACTTCTAACGCTGTACGATAACTATCTTCCGCATGTTTTCCGCTTTATTTTTTACCATGTGGACAACCGAGCCGTGGCTGAAAATTTAACTACTAAGACGTTTCTTAAAATGCTTATGGCAATCCCTGAGTTCCGAGGGGACGGAAAGTCTTTTTACCCGTGGCTGCTTAAAATCGCAAGCAAATCAACCATGGAGTACTTGGAGTCCAGATCAGATGGACCGGAGGTTCTATCCGATGACACAGAGGATATCTTTCGCAAATCTGAAGAAAAGAACACTATCAGACGTAGAAATATTGCAAATCTGGATGCCCCAGAAATCAGAAGAGCCGTCAGAAAACTTGCTGATGAGGAAAAGCAAGTTCTTGTACTAAAACTCGCTATGGGCCTATCGAATACTGAGATCGCCGAGGTGCTGGATAAATCTGAAGGCTTTATTAGACCGCTTCAGGTTAAATCGCTTACCTCGCTAAGAAAGACTCTTGAGCGACGGCGCGAGTCAGGGGAAAGAGTAAAGCCTACGATTAGTCCTAAGAAAAAAGCAACCAACCATGGGTAAACAAATCGCGTACGACAGAAAACTAGATAACGCGCTTGATTATTGCATAAAGCTTATAAACACTGGGGCTACAATTGAAGAGTGCTTAGGGCTTTATCCGAACCTGCGCAAAGAGTTAAAAGAGTTGCTTGCGGTTGCAGCTGGTGTAAATCAAGCTTATCTGGATTATCCTAAGCTTAGACCCCCGAAACTTTATATTAAAACCGGAAGAGAAAGGTTTCTAGCTGCAATAGAGGGCGGCATGCCTGCAGTAGAACGAGAGTTGTTTAAGCCAAAAACTTCCCATGCACCAACACCGTTTAGCTTAAGAGGTTTTTTGGGAAAATATCTTGGAGTTGGCGTTGCTGTTGCTATGCTGGTTGCCGCCTGCGGTGGGCTTCTGTACGCATCAAATGGCAGTCTGCCGGGAAGCCCACTCTATGGGGTTAAAAGAGCTATAGAGCAGTTCGAGCTTGCCACGACATTTGATAAGGAAGGTAAAGATAGGCTACGCCATAAGTTCTCAAAAAGACGGGCAGATGAGGCTAACCTGCTTACAAGGCTTAGTGAAGGAAAAACAAACCTACCAGCGGCGCAAGCTCGTTTTACGGTTAGTGATCTAAGTGTGTCCGGCGATTATATCCATCCGGGAAGTAGCATCACAATATCGGTTAGCGGCGCAACAAGCTATCCATATGATGTTGGAATCTACCAGGGGTCGGTCAAAGTTGCCGTTATCGCAAGAAAGGTTTCGGAAAGCAATTACTCGTTTATCTGGTACGGAACAAACGTCGATGGAAATCCGGTTAAGGGCGGCAAGTACCAGATTAGAGTTACCAGCCAGGGTCAGGTTGCATCGGCTGAGCAGAAAATAACAGTCGCATATTAAATTATATCGATCCGCATCCGACAAACAAAAATCGGCAACTCAGCTAGGTATAATACAACGTGTTTAAGTGGTAGAATATGTAAGGCATTTTGATAGGATTTTCTAGACATCAAACCACACAGTTTTTAAGCCGTTGTTTAGGAGATAAATATGGATTTAATTGAACAGGTAAGGCTAAACATAAAAGACGCGCTTAAGTTCTTAACCGACCGGACTGACGGTGGAGTTGATGTTGGCATTGTTCTTGGCTCCGGGCTTGGCAGGCTAGTAGATACGGTTGAACGTCCCAAGGTGTTTGCGTATAGTGAAATACCGCACTTCCCGAAATCAACGACCCAGGGTCATGCCGGAAATCTGGTAATCGGAACGATCGCCGATAAAAAAGTTGCTATTATGCAGGGGCGTTTTCATTACTACGAAGGGTATACTTCGGCGGCGGTCTCTTTCCCAGTAAGGGTTTTGGGAGACCTGGGGGTTAAAATTCTTATTGTCACCTGCGCAGCGGGCAGCCTAAGACTTGACCTTAAGGTGGGCGATGTTATGGCAATAACGGACCATGTTAACCTGATGGGTGTGAACCCGCTTATAGGGCCAAATGACGACGAAGCTGGCCCAAGATTCGTTGATATGTCTGAGGCGTACGATAAAAATCTTCTAAAGATTGCAGAGGACTCGGCTAGAGGGGAAGGCATCGATCTAAAAAAAGGGGTCTATGTTGCCCTGACGGGGCCCACCTATGAGACGCCGGCCGAGGTGAGGTTTCTCTCGGCAATTGGCAATGCAGTCGGAATGTCCACCGTCCCCGAGGTCATAGTGGCAAATTACTTGGGGATGAGAGTTTTAGGTCTTGCAGTCATCACGAACATGCCGGAGGCGAAGCATAAACTAAGCCACGATGAGGTTCTTGTCGAGGCGCAGAGGGCATCAGATAAGTTAATCAAACTGATAATTGATATTTTAGACAAGGTTTAAGCCTTAAAGAAGGAGAGGATTAGATGGATCATGATGTAAAAGATCTCGGCCTTGCCGAGGACGGCAAAAAGAGAATTGAGTGGGCCGAGAAGGACATGCCGGTTTTAAGCCTTATAAAAGAGCGGTTTGAGAAAGAAAAGCCGCTTGAAGGTGTAAGGGTATCGGCATGTCTACATGTTACCTCCGAGACGGCCAATCTTATGAGAACATTAAAAGCTGGAGGCGCGGACGTTGTTCTTTGTGCCTCAAATCCCTTAAGTACGCAAGACGACGTAGCAGCATCCCTGGTAAAAGATTATGAGATCCCCGTTTTTGCAATCAAGGGTGAAGACGAGACGACCTACTATAATCACATAAAAGCCGCGCTTGATCACCGCCCCAAGATAACGATGGATGATGGCGCCGACCTGGTTTCAGTTCTTCATACCGAGAGGGCCGGCGAGCTGGCCGATGTTATCGGGGGCACCGAAGAGACAACTACCGGCGTTATTAGGCTTAAAAGCATGGCCGAGCAAAGGGTTTTAAAGTACCCGATCATTGCGGTAAACGACGCACAAACCAAGCACTTTTTTGATAACCGTTATGGGACAGGGCAGAGCACAATCGACGGCATCCTGAGGGCGACCAATATCCTTCTTGCCGGCAAAGCATTTGTTATCTCAGGATACGGTTGGTGTGGCAGGGGAGTAGCCATGCGGGCGCGGGGCATGGGCGCAAATGTTATAATTACCGAGGTCGACCCGCTAAAAGCTCTCGAGGCGGTAATGGACGGTTTTCGCGTTCTGCCGTCAATTGAGGCAGCAATGGTCGCAGATGTATGGGTTACCGTCAGCGGGGACCTTCATGTTGTTGATGAGCGACATTTTAAAGTAATGAAAAACGGCGCGATTATCTGCAATAGCGGCCACTTCAACGTTGAGATAAACATCCCGGCCTTAGAGCAAATGGCGGTATCACACAAGTCTGTGCGGCCATTTGTTGAGGAATACCTGATGGATGGCGGAAGAAGGATTTATCTACTAGCCGACGGTCGTCTGGTAAATCTTGCGGCAGCTGAAGGCCACCCGGCAAGCGTTATGGATATGAGCTTTGCAAACCAAGCGCTCTCTGCTGAGTATATGCTGGCAAATGCAGAGAAGTTGGAGGATAAAGTCTATGGGGTGCCTGGTGAGATAGACTCGGCCATTGCAAGGCTTAAGCTCGACTCAATGAATATAAAAATAGACCAGCTTACCCAAGAGCAGGACAAGTATTTGCACTCGTGGGAGATGGGAACGTAGTAATTATGCTGCGAGCTAATAAATATATTGAAATCACCAGACGATTTATTTCATAATCAATCTAACGCGTATGCGAAGCGTGGGTTGAAAGGATTTGTAATGAGGACCATTTGGTGGAAGAAGGGCAAGGTAGTCTTAATTGACCAGACCAAGTTGCCCTCAGAAGAAAAATATATCGAAACGGATGACTATCGTAGGGTAGCGGAGGCCATAAAAGTCTTAAGTGTACGCGGAGCCCCAGCTATTGGGGTCGCCGCGGCATACGGGATGGCGCTTGCCGCGGCGCAATCGAGCGCGAAAGGCACCCCCGATTTTCTAAAGGAGCTTGATAAGGCCGCCGAGGTGCTTGGAACCACCAGACCCACCGCGGTAAACCTTTTTTGGGCGATTGACCGCATGAGAATGAAAGCCAACGCAAACTCACATCTTGCGGTTAGCCGGCTAAAAAGGGTCTTAAGGGAAGAGGCCGAGGCGATCGCGGAAGAAGAGCTTGCCATGAGCAAGAAAATGGGTGAATTTGGCGCAAAGCTGGTTAAAAGCGGCGACAATATTCTTCACCACTGAAATGCCGGCGCACTGGCAACCGTAGGATACGGTACCGCGCTTGCCGTGGTTCGCGCCGCGCATGATCAGGGCAAGGAAGTCCACGTGTATGTCGGCGAGACCAGACCATTACTCCAGGGTGCCCGCCTTACCACTTGGGAGCTGATGAAGGATAAAATCCCGGTTACCCTTATTACAGATAGCATGATCGGGCATCTTATGAGTCGGGGCAAGATCGATAAGGTATTTGTCGGGGCCGACAGGATAACCGCAAACGGAGATTTTGCCAATAAGATCGGAACCTACACCATCGCCGTTCTTGCTAATGCGCATAACATCCCGTTTTATACAGTTGCCCCGATATCGACCATTGATATATCACTTAGCGATGGAAACAAAATCCCAATTGAAGAGAGGTCGTCCAAAGAGGTAATTGAGTTTGCCGGAGTTAAAGTTGCGCCCGAGGGAGTAAAAGTTGAAAGTCCGGCGTTTGATGTAACACCCAACCGGCTTATTACCGCAATAGTTACCGATCGCGGCGTACTAAAGCCGCCTTTTAAGGATGCAATCGCCAAGGTATTCTCGCGGGTGCGGGCCCGGTAGGTGGGGAGTTAAATAGGCGAGCTTATCAATATAATCCTGTCAATCTTAATGCTTATTTCGCTAGGTTTCCTTGCTAAGCGATTCGGACTCCTTAAAAAAGAGCACGCCACTATCCTCAACAACATAATCATTTACCTCACGATGCCGGCGCTTATCTTCCGTGCCGTCTACGAGTCTAAAATCTCACTGTCGCTTCTTAAGATACCGGTTTTAGCAATAGTTATCGGTACAGTTATTATAATAGTTGCTTACATAATTGGACGGTTCCTACACTTACAAAAACCAACGTTGGGTGCGTTTATCCTTGTTGCCGCAATTGGAAATACCGGCTACCTTGGTTATCCATTGACGCTTCAGCTCTTTGGTATCCATAATCTTGTCAAGGCGGTTTTCTACGATCTGGCCGGAACGGTGGTATTTACGTTTACCGTAGGTCTACTTATCGCCCAAAAATATGGGGAAAACGAGGGGAAGGTTAATATCCTTAAGGAAATTTTTTTGTTCCCGCCGCTACTTGGGCTTTTTGCCGCACTTGTCCCGGCATTTTTCCTTAAAGGTATTGCGTTACCGAAGTTTTTTGTCGACACGGTTGGATTTCTGGCCGCCGCAACAATTCCGCTGGTGATGCTTACTATCGGCCTCTCACTTGAGATCGCTAAGGTTAAGGATTATCTTTTTCCAATTGGGGTTGTTGTCCTAATCAAGCTGATACTGACCCCGCTAGTTGCGCTATTTGGCGGAAGTGCGGTAGGTATGACTGGTACTGATTTAGGGGTTGTTATACTTGAAGCATCAACGCCTTCGTTTTTACTTTCGCTTGTTCTTGGGCTTAAATATGGTCTGGATATTGACTTCTTACCGGCGGTGATTGTGACCACGACAAGCTTGAGCATGCTGACCATCCCGGTGTGGCAGTATGTGCTGCGGATAATGATGTAAGAGGGCTTCTGTCTAGCTGACCTGGTCTTTGACCCCACACCCGCCTGCTGGAGGCTTTGCAGCTCCTTTAGAGTCACTGGAACCTCTCTCGTCCTCTTGGAACGGCAGGTCTTACCCCTAAGACGCACCATGCTCAGCCTGCATGACCAACGAACCAAGGGTTTGAAGCCAGCGTGCCTTACGTGGATCCTTTTGCCTGCGCCTAGCATGGACTACCCGATACAGTCGGCAAAACCGAAAATATCGGGGCAACCACAGACCTAAACAGAAGCCTTTAATCATTATTGTACCTACATTTCTAGCCAACAACAATAACATAACAAGTAGATTATCTTCCCGTAAGGGGAGTTCTGGCGATGGTTAGCACAAAAACCTCTGATGCGCCGCTTTTCTTTAGCTGCCGCGCGCATTCATTGACCGTGCTCCCTGTTGTGTATACGTCGTCAACCAAAAGTATTTTTCCCTTAACCGGCGAGCTAACTGCAAAGGCTCTCTTAACGTTGCGGGTTCTCTCGTTAAGCCCAAGTTTGTTTTGCTCGGGTACCTCTTTTATCTTTATTAAGCCGGTAAAGAGCCCCTTACTGAGACCTAGACATAGCTCTTCCGCAATTAACCTCGACTGGTTGTATCCACGCCTTGCTTCTTTACGTTTGGTAAGAGGGACAAAGGTAACTAAATCGATGTCGTCAGCAATATCTGAGGCGGCGCTGGATATAAATTTGGCGAGATAGGGGGCAAGTTTTTTTCCGTTTTTGAATTTCAACTCATGGATAGCGTCTTTCAAGACTCCGGCGTATATTCCGCCGGAGCGGGCAAAAGAGAAGTAAAGCCTTCTGCCCGTACACTCCCTGCATTCACCAACTTCTCTTAAAGTTGGCTTTCCACATTTTACGCATATGCTGCCGCTAATCCTGGGCAGGGTTGCAAGGCAATCGAGACACATAATATCGACCGATGGCTTTTTACATATCCTACATCTCGGCGGGAACACCAAATCGATGATTCCTCCAAGTAAAGAAAACATAACCTAACCCTTTCATATTTATAGTTCGACCACTCCTATTTTAATCGAAAAGTTAGCTAGCAAAAGATTCTATCTTAATATAAATTAACCATATTTACGTTAAAAGGGCATTGATTAGGGAAAATATATTTAAAAAGTTTATGGCTTATATGGCATTTGTTGGCAATATGACAATTTTTACCTGGTCAATAAATTAACAAAGTGGTATGTATAGACTAGGTACCGTCATAATGGTTTTTTAATAAGCCTAAGCCGGTTCTTCTGTTAGTTGTTGGTTTGCAGGTTTTAGGAGGTGCACGTGCTTCAGGGAACGGTCAAATGGTTTAGTGCAGAAAAAGGCTACGGATTCATCGAACAGGAAAGTGGAGATGATGTATTCGTACACTTTTCTGCCATTCAAGAGGACGGCTACAGAGCCCTAAACGAAGGACAAAAGGTGGTTTTTGAAATCGTTCAGGGTGAACGTGGTCCTCAGGCTGCAAATGTTCAAAAATTAATTTAGTAACAGCAAGTAGCCAAGGCCAACAACACCCCATGTATCTAATACATGGGGTTTTACATTCAGCACTATTTATTTTTGAGATTTGCGGTAAACTATTCTATATAAGAAATTTTTACTTACCGTGTCGTGTTTCTCAGCGCGGTTTCGCATTCCTCAGATGATGCCAAGTAGGCAGCAAATTCATAAGGTTGTCGATAGGGGTGTACAATGGAAATCATTATCAAAGGCCGACATATCGAGGTCACAGACGCACTACGTGCATATGCTGAAGACAAGATAGGAAAAATCGCAAAATACTTTGACCAGATACAAAAGATTGAGATTGAGTTCACCGATGAAAAAAATCCCAGTATTGTAAACTCAAAGACGGTCGAAGTAACAGTTTTCCCGAAGGGCCCCATATTAAGGGCAAAAGAGTCTTCAGGTGACATGTATGCCTCGATAGACATAGTTGTCGATAAACTTGAAAGGCAGGTTAAGCGATTTAAAAGCAAGACCTATAAATCCACGAAAAATGCCCCGGGCCTGGGCGCGATGGCCAAGTCACGGTTTGCTAAGGAAGGCGAGGAGTTCAGGGGACCGAAAATCGTCAAAGTTAAGCAAATAGCTGTAAAACCAATGGTTCCAGAAGAGGCTACCATGCAGATGGAGTTGCTGGGGCATGACTTCTTCGTCTTTACCAACGCCGAGACCGAAGAGATAAACGTTGTCTATAAGAGAAAAGACAGCAACTACGGACTAATTGAGCCTATCCATGGAAAGGCCTAAGGATTGCCGATTTACGATTGTCGAAGTAGCAGCCGGTGAATGGTGAATTGGTTAATCGGTAAATTACAATTTCGAACGTTGAGTAGAGAAGTAACATTAACATATGAGCACTTAACAACCGTGGTTAATGTTCCAGTAAGAGCGAAGGTACTATTTTATAGCATATACTTAGCGGCGTTTGCAACCCTGGTAGTCAGCCTAATTATGGAGCCAGCACTACCTTGGCTAGAGGTCGCTCTGTTTATGCTACTCATATTTATAGCCGACTCATTTGCTATCCAGCTCCCTAAAAAAGCATCCATCTCGGTTAGCTTTGCGATAATTTTTGCAATGACCGTTTTGTTCGGGCCATGGGTTACGTCTTTGGCCAGCTTAATTACCGTTGTCAATTTCAGCGACCTTCGGAATAAAATACCCTGGTATAAGATGGTTTTTAATGGCGGTAACTATGTCGTTTCGGCGTTCGTATCCGGCTATGTCTATATGTTAGCCGGTGGAGCGATAGGTAAGGTTACCGCCGCTAATTTCCCGTATATCATTATACCGCTGTCTCTTTCGTGTACGGTCTTTTTTATAACCAACACCTCACTTATTACATTAGCAATAGCTTTCATCTACGACGAGCCGGTTTTTAACACCTGGCGGTATAACTTTCAATGGCTTACCCCAAATTACTACGCGCTTGGGGTGCTTGGGTTTATCTTGAGCCAGCTCTACGTGTCATCAGGCCCGGCAAGCATCATCCTTCTTGTTGTCCCGCTTCTTATCGCGCGCCAGACGTTTAGCGTCTATATGAACCTAAAAAGTGCCTATGTTGATACGGTGAGCGCGCTGGTTCAGGCCCTTGAGGCAAAAGACCCTTATACGCGCGGTCACTCGGAGCGCGTTGCAAAATACGCGGAGTTGACAGCAAAAGAGCTAAAACTTCCTGACGATAAAATTGAAACACTTCGCTATGCCGCACTCCTGCACGACATTGGAAAAATTGGGATTGCTCGCCGGATATTAAATAAACCTGGCCGGCTTACCAACGAGGAGTTTAAGCAAATTCAAGCCCACCCGGGCCTGGGAGCGGAAATCATAGGGGATATTGACTTTTTAAAAGAAGCTATTCCGGCGGTTTACTATCATCATGAGCGATTAAACGGCACTGGCTATGCGGAAGGTTTATCCGGAGAGAGGATACCGCTTTTAGCTCGTATCATGACTGTAGCCGATAGCTTTGATGCTATGACGTCTACACGCTCTTACCGTCCGGAACTTAGCCATGAGGAGGCGGCTGAGGAGCTTATGGCATGCAGCGGGAGCCAGTTTGATCCAAGGATTGTTGAGGCTTTCATTAAGGCCGCCGGTATCTTGCTTGAAGACAAAAAACCTAATGTAAAGGAGTTGCAGCTTAGAATTGCGGCCGAGGATACGGTTTAAAGTCACACTACTTCAGATAGTATCTATATTAATTGCGCTTACAATACTTGCACTTTCACTTCCTGGATTCTCAGTAGCGCACCTGCTTACCGTTTTTCTTTTTGCGGTTGCTATAACCGTGAGCAGGCTCCTTGATATACAGCTTCCACAAGGGGGTAAGCTCCATGTCGATGCGGTAGTTATTATTGCAAGCATACTTCTTTTCCCACTCCCCGATACCCTGGTTATCATTATAAGCGGTATTTTAGCTTCAACGGTGATAAAACAATTTAAGCTGGATATAGGGCGAACGGCGTATCCGCTTGCGCTAAAAATTATCACTGCCTATTTGTCGGCACATGCCTTTTACGCGGTAGGCGGAGAAGCCGGCAAGTTGGAACCCTTCTACGGCATATTGTCGCTTATAATTCTCTGTATGGCTTATTTTGTGATCGACCTTGGCTTTGATCAGTTGATGATAGCTTTCCGGCGGGGAACCCCTTATGTGCCGGCGTTCGTTTCAGCAACTAGGTTTCTTGGGCCGGTTTATCTCTCGCTCTCGTCAATCGGTGTGCTTCTTGCCGTTATGTATAAGAGCATGGGCTACTGGAGTTTGTTAATATTTTTCCTACCGCTTTTAGTAGCCAGGCTTTCTTTCAAGTCATTCCTGGATATTAGAAACGTATACCGTAAAACCATCGAGGCTCTTGCCAATGCAATTGAGGCGCAAAACCCAAGTCGGCATGGGCACGGCCGCCGGGTAGCTAACTATTCGGTCGATATTGCTAAGGAGATTGGGATACATGGCCGCGAGCTTGAACTCATTGGCTACGCCGCGCTTCTTCACGATATCGGCATGCTGGGTGTGGATGAGGACTCGCTTGATCACCTGCTTGAGCAGGCAAGCACGCAAAGCGGGGAGGCGCCGCATGCGCTGATCGGCGCGGAAATCATCGAGCAGGTGGATTTTCTAAAAGATGCCGCAGATATGGTGCGTAAGCACCATTATCCCATTGACCGGGTAAGCTCGGTTGACGAGATTTCCGTTGGCGCGAGAATTATTAGCGTAGCAAGCCACTTTGATAAACTCACGCAGTCCGACGGCTTGGATGAGAGGCTCACCGCGTACCAGGCCATAAGCCGGATGAAGAAAGATCAGGGCATGAAGTTTGACCCAAAGGTAATAAGGGCCTTGATAAATATTCTCCGCAAACAGGGCAAGCTTATGGAGTATGTGAGTTAGGTGCCATATATTGGTCTCTGGAGCCGCCATCTAAACAAGACTCTGCATCCATAATCATCATATTACAAGCTATCAACGCTAAATCTAACAACCACTAATTATGCCAAACTAAATACTCATATTGCTATTGACATCTGTCTTTTTTTTGCTAGCTTTGTAAGCAGCGGGTAGCAAACCGGAGATACCATATAAATTATCAGTATGCACTGTGCTTCAAAGCAATGGCAATATGTTATTTGGTAGGGTTGGCTGTCTTAAAAAAGGAGGGGGTGGTTTAAGGTGAGAGCTTAAGATTAACCAACAATATTAATGGAAGATAATTAACGGACAGGATTAATACAATACAAAGGGAAGTGCAAAATAGTGAGCAAGAAATTTAAGCTAGCTTTAGCAACGTTGCTTATTGCCGCCTTGTTGATTTCTCAATCAGCTGTTGCCTTTGCCTATACTACTTTTAATAACCATGTCTT
>JAJYQA010000021.1 GCA_021794835.1 Actinomycetes bacterium
CATCCCGGCTACTCTTCTGTCAGTTGTTTTCCTGGTTTTAAAAATTGCCTTCAAAATATTTCACCTCCTTTTTGATAGAGTAAAAAGTACTAGCGGTATAGCTTAATATGGGGCTACAGTATTGCTATCATTAATATAGATGGTATCCTCTAAGTACCACGATATACTCTAGATATCGCAACGTCAATACCCATGGCGGTATCCATTAAAAATACCGCTAGAGTATCTATGGCATTGCAGCTTAGTAACTATTGATTTGCTTAATAGCGTGATATGTCGTATACTTAATTTAATTTCGGAAGGTATAACCATAGTATAAGTACTTCGTACTTGAGCTGGGTTCTAAGGAAGAGCTAGCTGTAAAATCCAGAAGTTCACGCAAAAATTTTTAATTAAAACTTGAATAAGCAATAAAAGCGAAAGAAGTGATGGAGAGGCTATGGGAGAAAAAACTGAAGACCCTCAAGAGCGTCCAGCCGACACCGAGCAAAAGGTTCAAAGAAGTACAGCTGATTACTGGTTACCCAGGTTGATTGGCGTAGCAGTAATCATAGCTTTAATTCTGGTTGCAGCTATAATCAACCAAATATTTGCAACTAGAAACAATCCTACAATGGAGGACGCACAGATTGCCCAGATTCAAGAAAAATTAAAGGTAAATCCAGGCGATTACGGGCTTAATGTTGATCTCGGTAACGCTTATCTTGAATTTAAAGAATACGACAAAGCAATCGCCCAATTCCAAAAAATAGGAAAGCTTTACCCAAAAGTAGGCGTCTATCATTATGGCCTGGCAAAGGTATACTACGAGCAAGGTAAAACCGATAAAGCCCTTGCTGAGCTTAATGCCAGTTTGAAAAAGTTCCCATGGGATGCCGGGAGCAACCTCCTGTTGGGAGAGATTCTCTTAGATAAAAAGGAGTACTCTAAAGCAGAAGAAGCTTTTAAAAAGTTAACCCAGTCCGACCCGACACTGGCCGATAGCCACTATCTGCTGGGAGTGACCTATGAGAAACAGGGGCGAAATGACCTGGCAATAAATGAGTATCGGGAGGCCTTGCGGCTGTACCCTAATTACAACAAAGCCAGTGAAAGCCTTAAAAGGTTGGAGAGAAAATAACTTCGAGATAAAAATATGTTTAGCTGGGGGGAATTCTTTTGCGGTATAAGACGGTTGTTTTAAGCACCATATTGACCCTGCTTATTGGGGTACTTTTGGTTCTTTTCTATATTTACTTCACCCTCGTCGGCAAACTTCCGGTAATGGGTGAGCAGGTTTCCAACCCGAAGGGGATTATTCACATCCTATCCATCTACGGCTACGGCAAGAAACCGGGGGAGCTCTTAAATGGTCCAACCGGTGTTGCCGCCGACAGAGAGGGCAGGATTTTTATATCTGATACGCAGCATAAGCGAGTGCTAATCTTTGATGAAAGAGGGGTTTTTCTAGGCAGGTTAGGAACTTTCGGCAATCAACGAGGACAGCTCAGCCAGCCAGACGGTATCGCCACAGGACCGGACGGAACGATCTACGTGTGCGACCCAGGCAGAAATGCCGTATTAGCTTTTGGCTCCGACTTAAAATTTAAAAACGAGATCGACAATGAGCAAATTCCCCTTGCGGTTTTGGATGCCGGAGACAGGCTCTACGTATTGGGCTATGACCACCTCAGCATATACGATAAGAATTTCCGCCTGCTTACAAAAATAGGTAAACGGGGAAAAGACATCGGCGATTTTGATTTTCCCCACGGTATAGCCATTCTAAGGAACGGCAATATTGTAGTATCGGATGGTAACAATATGCGGCTTGTAGCCTACAAAAGTGGCACCAACAAGGCGGCTTGGGTGGTTGGCGAGCCTCCAAAAAAAATGGACACCGAGCAGCGTAAATTCGGCCTTCCGGTAGGTATAGCTTTAGACAATAACGACAATATTTACGTGATGGACGCGCTTCGCAGTACAGTGCATATTTACAGCCCGGACGGAAAGAAACTTGCGGAATACGGCGAGATGGGCGACCGCGAGGGACAATTTAACTACCCTTCTGATATAGCTTATTTAGGAGGAGATAAATTCGCAATCTCAGATACAATGAACAACCGGGTCCAAATAGTGAGAATTGCCGCTCCGGCGCAGGGGCAGTAAGGTAATAAGGTAATTATTTATTTTATTTATTTGCATGACATCTTTTGCAGAAATCCTTAGGGCTGCTGGTTTTATTATGACAACTTCGGCACCGCTCTCCGGCCCCCGGGTCATTACCGGCAATGGCGTGCAGTCTTTTCCAATCTATTCCCACGTGCCCATTCGGGAAGTCATGGCATTTATTGCAGAATAACTTTAAATCATGACAGCGGAGGCAGAGCTGTTTTTTATCAAAAGCTGCTTCTTTAGCATGCAGTACTTTACCTGTAGCCCAATCAGGTGGATGCGGTAGCTCGATTCCATGGCAGTCTATACAAATTTTAACGGGGTGACAGCCCCGGCAATTTTCTAGTTTCTTGATCTCGACAGTTGGGTAAACGAGCTTGCTATTCTTTTCTGCAACAGTACCGATATCTTTGACGTGGCAAACTTTACATTCGCCCGCTACTTTCTTATTGTCGTGGCATTTAAGGCAGACATTCATCACCGCTTTTGCCGGCGATGTTTTAGAGGCCGCGCCTTTATTCCGGTGCTCTATAATATGGCAGGTAAGGCATCTCTCGCCTGTTTTCAAAAAATCGCTATGCCTTATTCTTATATTTGATACCGTAACGGTCTTGGCCATAATATTTTCATGACATTTAAGGCAAGTTACGTTATCCACGGTAGTCTCTCTGGGCGAGCTAGATTTCAATTTAGCTACCGCATTCAGCAGTCCGGCTGTTCTCTTTATCGAGTAAATCCTAACATCATCAAAACGCTCAGCAGAAAATAGTAAGAAGTTAAAGAAGCCGGGTTTTTGGTGGCACGACCTGCAATCAATATTTAAGCTTGTCCTGGGCAAGGTCAAAGGATGACCGGATACTTTCGCAACTTCATATTGCTTGTGGGCGCCATGACAAAGGTTACAGAATCCTTGCTGGGTAGTCGCAACCGAAAAACCAGCTGCAAGAAGCGCGAAAAACGAGCTGAAGATAAGTATAAAAATAGAAAAGGAGACAAGGACCTGCCGTGGGCTAGTTTTTTCCTTCCTGGACTCTGCTTTGCCCGGTAAGAACAAAAGCACGATAACCAGCAGTATTAAAACAACAATAATAATAGCGCCCAGCAAGACTATAAAGTCAAGCAGGTTTGCTTGCGGATTTTCTATAACCTTAGTAATGCGACCCAGACTAAATAGGTTTATAAATTTATCTTTCGCCAGATCAAATGAGCCTAACAGGAATATATCACCTCTTCATAACATCTATTCCTAGTACTTTTTTGATCGTAGCCGGGGATGGATGAATATGCTTTATATGGCACGAATCACAATCCTCGGTTTTATGGCAGTTAAGGCATTTATCCTTTCCTATGCGCTTAGCTTCTTTTGGATGGAGCGGCAAGAAATTATCTGGGTGCGGCATTTTCGTCTGATGACAATTAGTGCAAAAGCTCTCGGCATGGCAGCCCAAACAAGCTTTTCGGTCCGATTTTGCTTCATCTCCATGGTATAAAAGCCAATCATCGGGGTGGGGCAGGGTTGAATCATGGCATTTTCTACAGAGGTTTCCTGAATGACAGCTCGTACAAGTTCGAAGGTCCCCCGCACCGTGAAGCGTTTTCCAGTTCTTACCATGCGTTATTTGCCACGCCCCCTTCTCGGCTACAAATCGCCCCTTTGTTTTGCTATGGCATGTATCACAATCTTCGCTAAGCCCATTTTTCTTATGGCAGACAATGCATGACCCCATGCTGGGATGAGTTGGGTTGGTCGTTGCTTTGCCGTGCGCAACGGTATTATGGCAATCTGTGCAACGGCCACCATTTTGAAGAATTCCTTTATGGCTGACCGTTATGCCGTTTCGCGTGATCGTTTTTTTGATATCTGCGGAGTGACAGCCCTCACATGCCTCGTTTTCAACACGCGCCTTGATCGGCCGATCGTAAGAATTAAAGACATAGGATACCACCCAAGCGTTAAATTTTGCACGTGTTGTAAACGGCGATTCCTCTGAGGATGTATGGCAACTTGCACAGTTATATTTTTTATGAGGTGATTTCGCCCAGGCGCTTGCCTCCTGGCTATGGCATATGCTGCAGGAAACTGCAGGATAATAGGGCAATGGGACGATGAGTACAAAAAATACTACCGATACTATCCCCAGGAAAATTGCGGTCGATATAAGTATTTTTTTTAGGGTTATCTTTCTCATTTACTAGTTCTCTGCTCCCTTTATCCTTTCAAGAACAAGCCGGTAGCCGTCCGCACCGTACTCGAGGTACCTTTTCACTCTTGAGATGGTAGCCGTGCTTGCGCCGGTATCCTGTGCAATATCCTGGTATGTTTCACCAGCGGCAAGCTTTTTGGCAACGGCCCATCTTTGAGCCATGGATTTTATCTCAGCTATCGTGCACAAATCTTCGAAGAATTTATAGGCTTCTTTTCTATTTTTTAGAGATAGTACTGCATCAAATAGTTCGTCTGCTTGGTCTGTTTTTATCCTCTCGTCAATTGCCAACTTATGACACCTCCAGAGGCTTATGTTTCTAACGCATTAAATCTTTATTATTTTAGCATAAAAAAAGCAGACCGGAAGTAAAGTAACTTTAGTGCTGTCAGACCTTAATGACCTTATTCCTTAGCGTCCCAATGCCCTCAATGGTTATTTCCAGCTCGTCTCCGGGAACTATTGGTCCTACGCCGGGCGGGGTCCCGGTTAGGATAACGTCGCTCGGGCAAAGAGTCATGACGTATGAGATAAAGGACACGAGAAACTCGGGCTTAAAATGCATATTAGAGGTATTTGAAGATTGCTTAACTTCACCGTTTAGTTTTAGCTCGATGTCAAGATGATACGGTTCAATGTCGGTTACTACGTACGGTCCGATCGGGCAGAATGTATCAAAGCCCTTTGCCCTGGTCCATTGCCCATCTTTCTTTTGCAGATCGCGCGCGGTTACATCGTTTGCGCATGTATATCCAAGAATATGGTTTAAGGCCTTTGTGGTGGGAACATGCCTTGTCGTATCCTTTATAACTACGGCCAGCTCGGCCTCATACTCAATCCACTTACTCATGCTGGGGTAGATTATGTCGTCATTGGTGCCTATTACAGTTGATTGGGGCTTTAAGAAAATCAGAGGCTCCTCAGGCATCTCCATATTTAGCTCGCGCGCATGGTCCGTGTAGTTCAAGCCGACCGCCACTATCTTTGACGGTATTACCGGCTCTAGAAGCCTAACCTCCTTAAGGGAATACACCTTCTCGGTAGACGTGAACGGGTTAAAAGGAGTGCCATCGATCAGCCTGACCATGTCACCTTCGAGAATTCCGTAAGCAATCGGCCCACCGTACGAGAACCGGACGAACTTCAAGATAAACAGCCTCCTCCAAAGTAAAACTGCTGTCAGCAATATCGAAATCTCGACCAATAGTGTTATAAGGCTAACTTTTCTTTACTGCTTCACCATTTAATATACCGATACCGTTCGGTCCATCCTCCACATGTACCTTTTTATGCATAAGACCGTATTCGATACTATCAACTAGAGCCTGCCAGCTTGCCTCGATGATGTTCTCTGAAACGCCGATCGTGCCCCAGGTTTTTTGCCCGTCGCCGCTCTCAATAAGAACCCTGGTTATGGCAGCAGTACCTTTTTTCTCATCAAGCACGCGGACCTTAAAGTCGTTAAGCTCGATATCGGCAATTGCCGGATAGACAGACTCAATGGCCTTTCTTAAAGCTGCGTCAAGAGCGTTAACGGGGCCGTTTCCTTCTGCGGTCTCGATAACTGTTTTGCCGCCAACTTCAAGCTTTATAGTTGCCTCGCTTGCCACCTTGCCGTCTTCGCGCTTCTCCATAATTACCCTGAACCGCTTAAGCTTAAAGAACTGGGAATGTATCCCCAGTGATTTACGCAAGAATATCTCAAGGGATGCATCGGCCGCCTCGAAATGATAGCCGACATGCTCAAGGCCCTTTATTCGATTAAGAATATCGTTTACTTTATGCGGCTCTTCGGAAAGATCGATACCAAGTTCTTGCGCTTTAAGTACAATCGTGCTTCTGCCGGCAAGCTCGGATACGACAACCCTTTGGATATTCCCTACGAGGCCTGGGTCGACATGCGCATAGCCCTTCTTCTCGCGCTCGACCGCGCTTGTATGTAACCCCGCCTTATGCGCAAACGCGCTATAGCCTACATATGCCTGATGAGGATAAGGGCTTAGATTGGCGATCTCGCTTACGAAGTTTGATACCTCGGTAAGCAGTTTAAGTTGCTCCGGTGAAACAACTTCGATACCCAGCTTTAGTTGAAGCGCAGGTATTACCGAGCAGAGATTTGCATTTCCGCACCGCTCGCCATATCCATTAATTGTACCCTGCACCTGAGTTGCGCCTGCCTGAACAGCGATTATCGAGTTTGCAACAGCACACTCCGAGTCGTTATGTGTATGTATCCCAATCGGGGTCTTAACCTTTTGCATTACCGACTCGATGATATCCTTTATTTCAAATGGCATCGTCCCGCCGTTGGTATCGCACGGCACAAGCCAATCGGCCCCCGCGTCTTCTGCCGCCTTGAGTGTTGCCATGGCATAATCCGGGTCATCCTTATATCCATCGAAGAAGTGCTCTGCATCAAAGAACACTTCAAGACCATTCTTCTTTAGATAAGCAACCGAGTCGGCGATCATATTGAGGTTTTCTTCGGGGGTCGTCCGCAACGCCCGCTCGACATGGATTTTCCAGCACTTGCCGACAATACATGCACCGGCAGCACTGCTTGCAACAAGGGCTTTTAAATTGAAATCATCTTCGGCTTTGATATTTTTTCTGCGGGTGCTTCCAAAAGCAATAATTTTTGCGTTTTTAAGTTTCAGGTCGCGGACGCGTTTAAAAAACTCAGTATCCTTTGGATTAGAGCCTGGGAAACCGCCCTCGATATAATGAATGCCGAGCTTATCCAGCTCGCGGGTAATTTTCAGTTTATCCGTTACGGAAAACGATAGTCTCTCGCGCTGCGAACCATCCCTTAGCGTTGTGTCGTAGAGTTTGACCTCTGGCATGAATAATCAGTCCCTTGTTCCTAGTACTGGAACACATTAATTATTATGTCGTTGTAAGTAAAGCGAAGGCTTTACTTGCTCTTCGCAATTACAATTCACCATATTATCTATTCACTTGTACTGCAGAAGGCCCGATTTATCGGGCAACTATATTCTTCCTGTTCGCCGGCTCACTAGCTCACCGGCTCCTACGTGCTCCAGCCAGTGCAAATATTTATCATACTCGCCCTTTACTACTGTAAAAAACTTCTCCTGGAGTGCAACCGTGATAGGGCCGGGCTTACCAATCTCCCGCTTATCCACCTCTCTGATAGGTGTTATCTCAGCGGCAGTTCCTGTTATAAATATCTCATCGGCCAAGAACAGATCAGACCTTACAAGATCACGCTCGACTACCTCAAAGTCCATATCTTTCGCCAATTCTATCACAGTATTTCTGGTTATACCCTCTAGTATGCTTGACGCCGTTGATGGAGTACGAAGTACGCCGTTTTTAACCACAAATATGTTTTCGCCGGTTCCTTCGGATATAAACCCCCTTGAATCAAGCATGATCGCCTCTTCATAGTTGCTATAGATGGCTTCTATTTTGGCAAGGATTGAGTTTATATACTGTCCAGTGGCCTTTGCTGCGGGCGGTAGGGAGTTTGGGTCGATTCTTCTAAACGAGGAAATCATAGCTTTTATGCCGTTTTCAAGACCATCGTCACCGAGGTAGGTGCCCCAGGACCACATCGCTATGGCAACATCGACCGGCGAATTTAACGGGTTTAGACCCATCTCTCCGTAGCCCCGGTAAACAATCGGGCGGATATAACAGCTTTTAAGCTTATTGATTTTAATAAGCTCCTTTGTTGCCTCTACAAGCTCCTCGACTGAATATGGCACCGGCATCATATAGACCTTTGACGAGTCCATCAGCCGCTCCATGTGTTCGGTAAGGCGGAATACGGCAGTGCCCCTGGGAGTTTCATAGGCTCTGATGCCTTCAAACACACCCGAGCCATAATGCAGGGCGTGGGTCAATACATGTACCTGAGCTTTATCCCAATCTACGAATTCTCCGTTTAACCATATTTTATCGACTTTCTCTATTGGCATCTCGCTTTACCTCCCAGTTATTTTCTCACAAACTCCGCGACCATATTGCCGACCTCGGATGTGCTGTAGCCCATCTGGCCGGCGGCAAGGCTCTTTATCTTCTCGCTTGTTACCTTAATAACTGCTGCCTCTATTTTTTTAGCAACTTCTTTTTGTCCAAGGTGCTCGAGCATAAGCTGTGCCGCCGAGATTGCGGCCAGCGGATTGATTATATTCATGCCGGTATATTTCGGGGCAGAGCCGCCGATCGGCTCAAACATCGAAACACCTTCCGGATTGATGTTTCCTCCTGCGGCAATACCCATACCTCCCTGAATCATCGCGCCAAGGTCTGTTATAATATCGCCAAACATATTATCCGTTACAATAACGTCAAACCACTCCGGGTTTTTAACAAACCACATGCTAATCGCATCAACGTGCGCATAATCCGCCGTAATATCCGAATACTCCTCCGCTATATCGTAGAACGCGCGCTCCCAGAGGTCAAATGCATACGTTAAGACATTGGTCTTGCCGCAAAGCGTAAGCTTTTTGTCTTCGTTGCGCTCGCGTGTATAGTCGAAAGCGTAGCGGATGCAGCGCTCAACGCCTTTGCGGGTGTTAATGCTCTCCTGGACAGCTACCTCATCAGGGGTTCCTTTCTTCAAAAAACCGCCTGCACCGGTATAGAGACCTTCCGTGTTCTCGCGGACTACAACAAAGTCTATATCTTCGGGGCCTTTATCTTTGATCGGGGTGTAAACACCCGGATATAGCTTAACCGGCCTTAGATTTATATACTGGTCAAGCTCAAACCTAGTTCTCAAAAGGATACCTTTCTCAAGAATTCCCGGCTTGACATCCGGATGGCCAATTGCACCAAGCAGGATAGCATCCAGCTTGTGGAACTCCTCGACGGCAGAGTCGGGCAGGATTTCGCCGGTTGCCAAGTACCTATCACCACCGAAATCATAGTGAACAAGCTCATACTTAAAGTTGGCAACCTCGCTTGCCGCCTCTAAAACTTTTAATGCTTCCCTTGTAACCTCAGGACCGGTTCCATCGCCGGGCATAACTCCGATCTTATACAACGTATCTCCTCCAAACTTTTTCTATGCTTATTCGGCCCTTACTCAGCCAATTTACGCTTTTACCTTATCTTTTATGTAATTTATCAAGCCGCCCTGGCGGACAATGTTGTTAATAAATTCCGGGAGTGGCTTTGCCCGATAGACCTTGCCGGTGGCAAGATTGGTTATCTCACCCTTATCTGTATCAACCTGAATCTCATCGCCAGGATTGATACCGTCTACCGCCTCTGGACTCTCCAGAATGGGAAGACCCATGTTAATAGAATTGCGGTAGAATATTCTGGCAAACGATTTGGCGATTACACAAGATATCCCAGCTGCCTTAAGCGCAATCGGCGCGTGCTCCCTTGATGAGCCACAACCGAAATTCTCCTCAGCAACGATAATGTCACCTGCGCTTATTTTATTTACAAATTCGGGATCGGCATCTTCCATAGCGTGCCTACCAAGCTCAGCGGGGTCGCTGGTCTTTAAATAACGTGCCGGTATAATTAGATCTGTATCGATATCCCTCCCGAATTTCCAAACGTGTCCTCTATATTTCATATAAACCTCCGGTTTAGTTCATGGTTCATTGTTCATCGAGTGAAAGCAAGTAATGAGAGTAAGTAACTTTTGATTATATAATTTAGATTCTTCGACTACGGGCCTCCGCTCCTATAAAAATGACCTCTCTAGACTCTTTAAATCTTTCACCAGTCTTTAACTCTGGACCCTGGCCCCTATAGCTGTTCGGGGCTAATAATCTTCCCGGCAACCGCTGAGGCTGCAGCTACCGCTGGACCACTTAAGTATACTTCGCTCTCTGGATGACCCATGCGCCCCACAAAGTTTCGATTGGTAGTGGCAAGAGCCCTCTCACCCTTAGCCAAGATTCCCATATGTCCCCCGAGGCAAGGACCGCAGGTAGGTGTGCTAACCGCCGCTTTTGCATCAATGAATATCTCCAGCAGGCCCTCTAGCATAGCTTGACGATAAATCTCCTGCGTGGCCGGGATGATAATACAGCGCACGTTTTTGCCAACCTCACGTCCTTTTAATATCTGTGCCGCAATCCTTAAGTCTTCAAGCCTCCCGTTTGTACATGAACCAATAACCACCTGATCAATTGCAATATCGCCAACACCGCTTATACCCCGTGTGTTCGACGGCAGGTGCGGGAAAGCAACCTGGGGTTCGATATCCGAAACATCCCACTCATATATTTTCGCATACTTGGCGTTATCATCACTTTTGTAGGCGGTATATTCGCGGTTTGAGCGCCCCTGTATATAGTCAAGGGTTTTCTGATCCGGCTCGATAATACCGGACTTTCCACCTGCCTCAATCGCCATATTGCACATGGACAGCCGCCCATCCATGGAGAGGGCCGTTATCGCCTCTCCCGTAAACTCCATAGCTTGGTAAAGAGCACCGTCCACACCTATCTGCCCTATGGTGTAAAGGATCAAGTCCTTTCCCGAAACCCAGGGGTTTAGATGACCGTTAAAGACAAACTTAATAGATGGCGGGACTTTGAGCCAGATCTCTCCGGTCGCCATTGCAGCAGCGATATCGGTTGAGCCCATTCCGGTCGAGAATGCCCCGAGCCCGCCGTAAGTGCAGGTATGGGAATCCGCACCGATAACAGCATCTCCTGGCAACACCAGACCCTGCTCGGGCAGAAGCGCGTGCTCAATCCCCATCCTTCCAACTTCAAAGTAGTTGGTAAGGTCTTGCTCATGGGCAAACGTCCGAAGCATTTTGCACTGTTCCGCCGAGTCGATGTCTTTGTTGGGTGCGAAATGGTCGGGAACCATTACTACCTTATCCTTATCGAAAACATCTTTTACGCCAATTTCTTTAAATTGTTTGATCGCAATAGGTGCGGTAATGTCGTTGCTTAGAACAAGGTCAAGCTTTATATTAACCAGGTCGCCTGAATTTACGCTGTCTTTTCCTGTATGAGCTGCAAGGATTTTCTCGGTTATCGTCATCCCCATAATTATTACTCCGTTTCCCTTACTTGCTGATTATCGCTCATTTATCAACCAACGATGGTTGTTTCTACAACGGCTTTAGCTGTCAGCTTTCAGCCGTCAGATTATTTAAAGCTGATTGCTGATTGCTTCTTAGCTACTTAGGGCTTTATTGATAGCATTCAAATAGGCTTTGGCGCTAGCCTCGATGATGTCCGTGCTCACACCCCGGCCCAGAACGGGTTTGTCGTTAATCTTAAGCTGGATGGTCACATCACCCTGCGCATCAAGACCCTCGGTAATCGAATTTACGTTGTAGCTGATAAGCTCGCCCCCCACACCGGTAGCCCTCTTGATGGCTTTACAAGCTGCATCAACCTGGCCGTCGCCCACAGAGGTTTCCTCGACTACCTCGCCGTTTTTCTGTAGACGAACCGTCGCAGTAGGAGTGGTGTCGGTGCCGCTATAAACATAAATATAATCAAGCGTATACATGTCGGAGGCGGTTCTAACCTCGTCGGCAAGTATCGCCTCGACATCGACGTCGGTTATTTTGGCTTTCTTGTCGGCCAAATCTTTAAACCGCTCAAACGCCTTCTCTAGCTCATCATCGGAAAGTTGGTATCCCAACGACTCCAGGTGCTTTCTAAACGCATGCCTTCCGGATGTTTTACCAAGTACCAGCGAGCTCTCATTTATACCGACCCTTTTAGGATCGATTATCTCAAACGTAGACCGTTCTTTAAGGACGCCGTCCTGGTGGATACCCGATGAATGCGCAAAAGCATTTTTCCCAACGATCGCTTTATTAAACTGCACCTGGTATCCGGTCAGGCTACTGACCAGGCGGCTTGTCTTGGCAATTTCTTCAGTTTTTATATTCGTATACTTGCCGAGTAATTGCCGTCTTGTATCGAGTATCATCGCGACTTCTTCAATCGACGTATTTCCGGCACGCTCACCTAAGCCGTTAATCGTGCCCTCAACCTGAACTGCACCATTCACAATGGCAGCCAGCGCGTTTGCGGTTGACATACCAAGGTCATTATGGCAATGAACGCTTACTATAATATCGTTCATCGCCGGGACAGCCTTGAAGAGATCGGCAATCAGTTTCCCGAATTCATCAGGGGTAGCATACCCAACGGTGTCGGGTATGTTTACAACTGTTGCGCCATTCTCTATCGTCGCTTCGATAAGTTTACAAAGAAAGTTAAAGTTGGCACGGCTGGCATCCATCGGCGAGAACTCGACGTCATCGACGTATGACTTGGCCCTCTTGACAGCGCTAGCCGCCATCCGAATGACCTCTTCCCTTGTTTTCCTTAGCTGACGCTCAATTTGTATATCTGAGGCCATGACAAAGGTATGTATGCGCGGACGCTCGGCTTTCTTTACGGCCTCCGCAGCCCTATCTATATCATCATCGACAACTCTTGCAAGTGCGGCAATTACCGGCTCCCGCACCTTTTCGGCAATAGTACTTACCGCCTCAAAATCGCCGGGAGACGTAATTGGAAACCCTGCCTCTATAACATCTATACCAAGTTTAGCCAGCTGGTCAGCTATCTCGAGCTTCTCCCTGGTGCTTAAGCTTATGCCCGGGGATTGCTCGCCGTCTCTTAAGGTTGTATCAAATAAATATATACGGTTTTTATCTAAAGCCATAGCTTTTTCACCTCTATTCTTAAGAGCTGGACCCTACCTTATAGGATCATGAATTTTGCGAAACTTATGCCCGCGCCGTTCTTGATCTCTTCGATCACATTATCAGGGATGGGGATATCAACATTTACCCCCATTAGGGCCTCGCCACCAAGTTTCTTTCGGCCAACTTGCATGTTTGCAATGTTGATATTGTATTGGCCGAGTATTGTTCCAACCTTTCCGATCATGCCGGGGACGTCTTCGTATCTGAAGAACGCTATGTACTTGGATGGAACCATATCAATATCAAACTTATAGACATTGATAAATCGCTCCTGGTTCTTTTTGCCAACTAGCGTACCGGCGACCATTACGTCGTCGCCGCCATCACGCCCTTTCACCCTGATTACATTGACGTAATCCTGAGAAGAGGATTTTTTGCTTTCGTTAACCTCAATGCCCCTCTCTTCGGCAAAGATCGGTGCGTTTACATAGTTGACTTGCTCCTCAACAACCCCATCAAAAACACCCTTTAAGACAGCGATCGTAAGAAGCTTTGTATCATATTTAGAAATCGGACCAACGTATTCAATATCTAATGAGTGGATTCCTTCTTCAGCAAGCTTATTAAAAAGCTTGCCCAGCTTCTCGGCCAGCGGCAGAAACGGCTTTACCGCCTCCATCGCCTCAACCGATATAAGTGGGATATTGACTGCGTTGCTTACAAACTCTCCCTTAAGGCCCGCTATTACCTGGTCGGCAATTTGGGTGCCCGCCCTGTCCTGCGCCTCCACGGTAGAGGCACCCAGGTGCGGTGTGCACACCGTTAGGCTAAAATCTAGCAACGGATTACCTACAGGCGGCTCCTCGTCAAATACATCAATTCCAACCGCTGCAACTTTGCCGTTTTTGATCGCGTTAACGAGCGCTTCGGTTTGGTAAATACCGCCACGGGCGGTGTTGACGAGCCTTATACCGTCCCTCATCATCGCAAACTCGCGCTCACCAAACATCCCTATTGTTTCCTTGGTCTTTGGAAGGTGAACCGTTAGAAAATCCGCCACTTTAAGTACATCTTCAACCGTAGTGGCACGCTCGATGCCAAGCTGGGCAAATCTATCCTTTGAGACATATGGATCGTAGGCCAGCACCTTCATTCCAAGGCCAAGCGCCCTAGATGCTACTAGAGTCCCGATACGGCCAAGGCCGATAATGCCAAGAGTCTTTTCGTAGACCTCGACGCCTTGAAATTTACCTCTCTCCCACTTGCCGGCCTTTACCGAGGCATCGGCCTGAGCAATATTTCTAGCGCACGCCATCATAAGAGCGATCGCGTGCTCTGCGGCCGAGACGATGTTGCTCTGCGGCGCGTTGGCAACAATGATGCCGCGCTTGGTTGCAGCCTCCAGGTCAACGTTATCCACACCAATTCCGGCCCGACCAATAACTTTTAGATTATCGGCACGCTCGATAACCTTTTCGGTTACTTTGGTTGCGCTTCTAATTACCAGAGCATCATATTTACCTATCTCTTCAAGTAACTCATCTGCCGTCATGTCGGTCTTTACATCAACTTTAAAACCGGCGGCTTTTAATTTATCTATACCAGCTTGAGCAATCTTTTCCTTAACAAGAATTTTTATTGTCGTTCCCTCCCTAATTAAGCCAAGAGTCAATAGTAAGATTTAGTGTTTTCATTGGCTATTTGGCTCTTGCCTATTGGCTGCTTTTAAAACGGATTATCCATAAAAACTTTCTCGGCTGCCTGAACACCAATGCCTGATGTGACCGGATAATCCATTTTTGCAAGTACCATCTCTACACCAGCCAATGTAGTTATAATATCAAATCTATCGAAATATCCCAGGTGGCCAATCCTAAATATCTTGCCTTTGAGGTAATCCTGGCCACCTGCAACCGTTATGCCATACTCGCTTTTAAGAAGCTTTACCAATTTGCCACCGTCCACACCGTCAGGAATCCAGGCCGGTGTCACCGCGTTGCCCCGGCCCTCCGGCGGGGCAAAGAGCTTAAGACCCATGGCCTCTACGCCCGCCCTTGTAGCTTCTGCCAGAATTGCATGGCGTTTGATAATATTTTCAAGGCCCTCGTTTCGCATCAGGTTTATGGCCTCGCCAAGTCCGACGATTAAAGATACCGCCGGCGTAAAAGGAGTGGTCGGTTCCGATTTATGCAGTGAGTCGGCGTATTTCTTCCAGCTAAAGTAAAATTTCGGCAAAGTGGATTTTTCTACCGCGGTCCAGGCCTTTTCGCTTACCGATATTGCCGCAAGACCGGGCGGCATCATAAGACCCTTCTGCGAGCCGGTCATAACGACATCAAGATTCCACTCATCGGCCTTACACTCGACCGCCCCAATACCCGTGATTGAGTCGACGACCAAAACTGCATCATAGTCTTTAACTATCTCACCAATTGCTTTAACATCATTTAAAATACCGGTCGATGTCTCGCTTTGTACAACAAAGACTGCTTTTATGTCGGGATTGGCATCGAGTTCGCGCTTTATATCTGCGGGATTAACAACCTGCTCCCATGGATACTCGAGCTTGATGACATTCATGCCGTAGGTCTCATTTAATTTAACCAGGCGATCCCCAAACTTACCATTTGAGCAGCAGATAACCTTATCCCCAGAAGATAACAGATTAACCACCGATGATTCCATAACGCCGGTTCCCGACGACGCAAAAATGAAAACATCGTTTTTAGTCTCGAAGATATACTTCAAGCCCTCCTCAATTGAGATGAGGAGCTCGGTGAACCTGGGCGTGCGATGATGAAACATCGGCCTCGCCTGCGATAGCAAAACCTCTGCTGGAACCGGTGTCGGCCCCGGCGTCATCATATATTCTTTACGCATGAACAAACCCCCAAAAAAATATAGAATCCAGGAGCCAGGAGCCAGAATATTTAAGACTTTCCTGCAAGTCCTCTTCCTTCTGGATTCTGAATACTGAATTCTGGCTTCTGATTTACAATAGTTCTTTCTGCCTTATCCAGGCCATCATCGAGCGAAGCTCTTTGCCAACCTGTTCGATCAAGTGGTCGGATTCTTTTTTCCTCATGGCCTTAAGAACCGGTTGGTTGGCCTTGTTCTCAAGTATCCACTCGCGGGCAAATCTCCCCGATTGTATATCATCGAGAATATGCTTCATCTCTTTACGGGTATCCTCGGTAATAACACGCTTTCCAACGGTGATATCGCCGTACTCGGCAGTATTACTGACTGAGTAGCGCATGCCTGAGATGCCCTGCTCATAAATAAGATCCACGATGAGCTTTAACTCATGTAGGCATTCAAAATATGCGATCTCCGGCTGATACCCGGCCTCAACCAGCGTATCAAAGCCCGCCCTTATTAACTCAGAAGTGCCACCACAAAGAACGGCCTGCTCGCCAAATAGATCGGTTTCGGTTTCCTCTCTGAAGGTCGTCTCGATTACGCCAGCCTTCGTGCCACCGATACCTTTAGCGTAGGCAAGTGCGGTGTCTTTGGCCTTGCCGGTTGCATCTTGCTGTACCGCGATAAGATCGGGGACGCCTATTCCCTCCTCATACATGCGGCGGACAATGTGACCCGGTCCCTTAGGTGCGATCATAACAACGTCGACATCTACCGGCGGAACAATCTGGTGAAAGTGGATGTTAAACCCGTGGGCAAACGCCAGGGTCTTACCCGGCGCCATATGCGGCTTTATATCCTTCTCGTACATGGCTGCCTGCAGTTCATCGGGCACCAAAATCATTATCACGTCTGCCGCCTCGGCAGCCTTATCAGTCGGCATAACCTTTAGGCCGCTGCTTACGGCTTTATCCCAGGATTTACTGCCCTCACGAAGACCGACTACAACATCTACGCCGCTCTCATGCAAGTTAAGGGCATGTGCATGCCCCTGACTACCGAAACCTATTATGGCAACCTTCTTCCCCTGTAATACTTCAAGATCAGCATCCTGATCGTAAAAAATCTTAGCCATATCATCCTCCACTAACTTTTGTTAAACTAATATCCAACCTATTAATTGTAACACAAATCCCAGCTTAAGGGGATAATTAGCTCGCCTTAAGAGGGTCCAGGGAAAAGATTAATAATATGAAAGCAAGTAATGAGAGTAAATGATTTTTGATTATATAATTTAGATCCCTCAACTACGCTCGGGATGACTACTCCTTTCACCTTTTCACCATTTAACCCTTTAGCCTACCCACCGTGGGACGCCCGATAAATCGGGCAACTACATTGTCCTATTCACCAGTCTTTAATTCGACATTCGAAATTTCCTAGACCTCAGCAAGCTTTCCGCGTGCGAGCGCAACTTTGCCTGTCCTGACAAGCTCTTTTATTCCATACGACCTTAATAGATCCTCAAGGGCTTGGATTTTGTCGGCTGTACCGGTGATCTCTATGGTCAGAGTATTTTTGCTCACATCAATAATGTTGGCCCTGAATATATTTGCGGTTTCTACTATCTCAGGCCTCATATTTGGTGCAGCGTTGACTTTCATCAAAACCAGCTCCCGCTCAACAGAATCCCTTGGATCAAGGTCGCTTATCTTAAGCACGTTGACCAGCTTATGAAGCTGCTTGGTTATCTGCTCAAGCCTCAAGTCGTCCGCATCAACTACGATCGTCATGCGGGAGGTGTCCGGGTCCTCGGTCGGGCCGACGGCGAGGCTGTCGATATTAAACCCTCTCCTACTGAAGAGGCCGGAGACCCTAGCTAAAACACCCGGTTTATTTTCCACGAGTACCGACAGGATATGTTTCATCTCTCTCCCCCTCTTCTTCCACTTCTTCGTCAATCATTTGGCTTATAGCTGCACCCGGAACACCGCCAAGCATCTCGTCGATTGAAGTGCCCGGTGCGACCATTGGGAACACATTCTCTTCCCTTGCAACCATAAAATCTATCAGGATGGGCTCGCGAGACTCGATGGCCCCTTTTAAGGTCTTCTCGACATCCTCAATCTGGGTCACGCGAATACCTTTTACGCCGTAAGCCTCCGCCAACTTCACAAAATCGGGTGTACCAACATCAAGATCGCTCTGGGAGTACCTTCTGTTATAGAAAAGCTCCTGCCACTGGCGAATCATGCCCAGATACCGGTTATCTAAAATGGCGATTATAATCGGCAACTTGTTTGCCGCAACGGTCGCCAGCTCCTGTGAGACCATCTGGATACTCCCATCGCCATCGATATCGACAACAACTGCATCCGGGCGACCGATCTGTGCGCCAACCGCCGCCGGCAGGCCAAATCCCATGGTGCCAAGCCCACCCGAGGATATAAAGCTTCTCGGTGTGTTGCATCTATAGAACTGAGCGGACCACATTTGATTCTGACCGACCCCAGTGGTCACTATCGTATCTTTACCTTTAGTTAGCTTGCTGATCATCTCAATAACGTATTCCGGCCTGATCTGGCCATCTTGATGATAATGAAGCGGATACTTCGTCTTCCACTCTTTAATCATTGCGTGCCATCTGGACTTATCGGCATACGGTTTGTCTATCTTATTAACCGCAGCAATCAAGTCTTTTAGGACTATCTTCGCGTCGCCGACGATCGGCAGATCGACCACAACGTTCTTGCTTATCTCTGCCGGGTCGATATCTATGTGGACGATCGTTGCGTGCGGCGCAAAAGTCGATATTTTGCCGGTTACGCGATCATCGAAGCGAACACCGACCGCAAGGATAAGGTCGCTGTCCATTATCGCGTAGTTGGCGTAACGCGTGCCGTGCATTCCGGGCATGCCGACCGATAGCGGATGATCATCCGGGAAAGCACCTTTACCCATTAAGGTCGTCGTGACCGGAGCCTCGAGTATCTCTGCGATATCCTTTAACTCCCTCCACGCCTCGGACTTGTTGATTCCGCCGCCGGCATAAATAATCGGCTTCTCTGCTTTAGCCAGAAGCTTTGCCGCCTCTTTGATTTGCTTTGCATGGCCTTTGTAGACCGGCTTATATCCGGGGATAACCAAATCCTCCGGGTACTTGAAGTCTATCTCTGCTTTTGAAATATCGCTCGGTATATCGATCAAGACCGGCCCAGGTCTGCCTGATTTGGCAAGTGCAAATGCCTGCCTGATTATGGTGGGCAGCTGATTAACATCTTTTACGAGGTAGTTATGCTTGGTTATCGGCAACGTAATACCGGTGATGTCGGCCTCCTGGAATGCGTCCGTTCCGAGTACGGTCGTCGCCACCTGTCCTGTAATGGCTACCATCGGAATGGAATCCATCCACGCGTTGGCTATACCGGTTACCAGGTTGGTAGCCCCTGGCCCGGACGTGACAAGGCAAACTCCTACCTTTCCGGTAGCCCTCGCATACGCATCCGCCGCATGGCCGGCACACTGCTCGTGTCTAACCAGAACGTGACGGATCGTCTTGCAATCGTAGAGAGCGTCGTAGATAGGCAGTACCACCCCACCTGGGTAGCCGAAGATTACGTCTACGCTCTCCCTCTCCAAACTCTTAATTAATGCTTCTGCTCCTGTCATACGCATTCACATCACCTCCTGGATAATTAATGGCTCCTACTCTATAATGGCGCCTTTTGCGGCGGACGAGACCGTCCGCGCATAAAGGGCGAGATAGCCTTTTTTGATTTTAAGCTCTGGTACACGCCAGTTTCTCAACCTGTCCTCTATCTCATAATCGGACAACTTCACGTTTAACTTTCTACCTGGGATATCAATTTCTATGGTATCGCCATCTTTAAGAGCCGCTATCGGGCCTCTCTCTTGCGCCTCGGGGGATATATGGCCGATTGCCGCACCCCTGGTGCCTCCCGAGAAACGCCCATCGGTTATAAGGGCAACTTTATCATCCAGCCCCATGCCGGCAAGAGCCGACGTTGCGGTGAGCATCTCACGCATCCCCGGGCCACCCTTTGGCCCCTCATAGCGGATGATTACGACGTCACCCGGCTTGATTTTATTTCCAAGAATCGCTCTTGTTGCCACATCCTCACTATTAAACACCTTAGCAGCTCCGGAGTGCTTAAGCATGCTCTCTTTTACCGCCGATTGTTTAACAACCGCACCGTCCGGCGCAAGGTTGCCAAAGAGTATCGCAAGGCCACCCGTCTTTGAGTACGGTTTATCAAGCGGACGGATAACATCTTTGTTTAGAACCTTTATGCCTTTCAAGTTTTGGGCAAGTGTCTTGCCGGTTACCGTCATAACACCTGTGTTAAGATGTTTGCCTGTATTTAACTCGGACATGACGGCCATGATGCCGCCTGCCAAGTAAAGATCTTCAAGATGATGATGGCCCGCCGGACTTATTTTGCAAAGATTCGGCGTATTTAAGCTGATCTTGTCCACTGCATTGAGGTCGAATTTGACCCCTATTTCGTGGGCGATAGCCGCAAGGTGGAGCACGGTGTTTGTTGAACCACCCAGGGCCATATCAACGGTTAGCGCGTTATTAAATGATTTCTCGGTCATGATTTTATCCGGCGTTATGTCCTTCCCCAATAGATTCATAACCGCCACACCGGCCTGTTTAGCAAGCCTGATCCTCTCGGAGAACGGGGCCGGTATGGTACCGTTGCCCGGCAGCCCTATACCTAAAGCCTCGGTCAGGCAGTTCATTGTGTTTGCGGTAAACATACCGGCGCACGACCCGCATGTTGGGCAGGCGCAAGACTCAAACTCGTTTAGCTCTTCTTTGGTCATCTTGCCTGCAGTGGTAGCCCCTACCGCCTCAAAAACACTGATGAGGTCGATCTCTTTACCCCGGTATTTGCCGGCAAGCATCGGGCCGCCGCTTACAACTACGGTCGGTATGTTAATCCGGGCTGCCGCCATCAGCATACCCGGTATTACTTTATCGCAGCTCGGGATGAGGACAAGCGCGTCAAAGCGATGGGCCTCAACAGTAAGCTCAACGGAATCCGCGATAATCTCTCTACTTGGAAGCGAATACTTCATACCGGCATGATTCATCGCGATGCCATCACAGACACCGATCGTTGAAAACTCAAAAGGCGTCCCCCCGGACATGCGTATGCCAGCTTTTACGGCCTCCGCAATCTTATCCAGGTGTATGTGACCCGGTATTATATCGTTTGCCGAGTTTGCAACTCCAATTAAGGGACGACGGATTTCCTCGTCCGTCAAACCAGTAGCTTTCAGTAGCGACCTGTGCGGTGCTCTTACTACCCCTTTTTTAACCTCATCACTTCTGTACGCCATAGAAACCTCCGGTTTCGTTCATTATTCATAAAATAAAAAAAGCCTCTCAATCCCAATGGAACGAGAGGATTCTCACGCGGTACCACCCAAATTCAGCAAGGCCAGCTATCAATTAGAGCATATCAGGCCTGCTGCTCTTATCGCCCGTAACGTGGGCCACGGACCAAACTACTTGGCATTTCTGCTGTTCAGATGGCCAGCTCCAGGGCGACATTCAACTTACATCCTATACCGGCTTCTCACCACCCCCGGCTCGCTCAAATAGTAAGAAAGTTTACTACTCCCCTTCATAGCCTTTATCCTTTGTAAGCAATTGCATTTTCCCTGCTCGGAGAATATTAGATGGAATTATACAGAACGCATGCTTGGGTGTCAAGATACTTTTCACAGTTGCGCCTTCCGTAAGTAGTTCATAGATAATTTGCGTCGTAGAAGCTTATTTTACCTCTACTTTTTCAACTTGCTGCTCTTTCTCTTCCTCTTTACCCTCGGATGCCTGCTTAAGTGATTTTATGCCCTCGCCAATTGCCTTTCCAATCTCGGGTATCCTTTTTGGGCCGAATATCACTAAGACAACGACTAAAACTATAATCCAGTGCATAGGTGATAGGCCGCCAAACATGGTTACAACATCTCCTTTTTATAAGCTGTACCAATTTATATAATAATATCACCAATTCTCAAGTTTATCTACCAGGCTGGCGCATAATGATGCTTAATTCGTAATTTTTGAAATTATCCGGTTATTTTATTAATAATCGCGTCCGCCATGCCGGATGTCGTGGCAGTGCCGCCCAGGTCGTAGGTTACATGTTTTCCCTCGGCAATAACATCGCGAGTTGCGTTGAATACTTTGTCCGCCGCTTCTCTTTCGCCGATGTGCTTTAACATCAAGACGCTTGTTAAGATAAGCGCGCTCGGGTTGACCTTATTCTGGCCAGCATATTTTGGCGCGCTCCCGTGAACCGGCTCAAAGACCGCGTGCTCCTCACCGATATTTGCGCCAGGGACCATACCAAGGCCTCCAACAAGACCTGCACAAAGGTCGCTTAAGATATCACCATAGAGATTAGGGCAAACCAACACGTCATACAGCTCGGGCTTTTGCACAAGTTGCATGCACATGTTATCAACTATCCTGTCCTCGGTCTCGATATCCGGATACCTTTCGCCGATTTCCCTTGACACGCGAAGAAACAATCCATCGGTGTGCTTCATTATGTTTGCCTTATGAACGGCGGTTACTTTCTTGCGACCTTCACGGCGCGCGTAATCGTACGCGAACCTAACGATGCGCTCGGTGCCACTAATCGAGATAGGCTTTATACTTATGCCGGCGTCTTCGAAGCGCATCTTGGCCCCGTGAGCTTTTAGAAAACCAATCAGCTCTATGGCGTCTTTGCTACCCTCTTCAAACTCAATACCCGCATATAGGTCCTCGGTGTTTTCGCGAACGATTACCAGATCGATATTGTCGTAGCGGCTCTTAACGCCCTTTAGGCTGTAGATGGGCCTTAAGTTTACGTAAAGATCAAGCTCTTTGCGGAGGGCAACATTTACACTTCTAAAGCCGCTACCCACCGGTGTCGTGATCGGGCCCTTGATGGCAACTTTATTCCTTTTTATCGACTCAAGGACGTGGTCGGGGAGTGGGGTGCCGTATTTATCCATAACATCGGCACCGGCCTCCTGTATGTCCCATTCAATTTTGACACCGGTTGATTCAACCACGCGGCGCATCGCCTCTGATATCTCCGAACCGATCCCATCGCCGGGGATCATAGTAATCGTGTGCACTATCGGTTCCCTCCAGACCTATACATCCAGGGCAAATCCGCCATGCTTGTGGAAATGCTCCAAAAGACCGCCATCGTTTAGTATCTTAATCATGACATCGGGAAGCGGTTTTGCTGTAATACTTACGCCTTTGGTGAGATTTTTAATTTCGCCCTTACCTACATCAACCTCTAGCTCGTCACCCTGGTCGATTTGGGTGGTATCGCAGATAAGTACCGGCAATCCCACATTGATGGCGTTGCGGTAGAAGATACGCGCAAATGATTGGGCAAGAACCGCACCGACACCGGCAAGTTTAATAATGGTTGGTGCGTGCTCGCGGCTTGAGCCCAAACCGAAGTTTTTGCCGCCCACAACGAAGTCGCCGGGTTTCACCTTTTTCGCGAACTCCGGGTCGGCATCCTCAAGCACATGCTTTGCAAGTTCCGGTAGGTTAGTCCTTAAGTGAAACAACCTCCCCGGGGCTATATGATCTGTACTTATACTATCTCCAAATTTGAACGCTTTACCTTTGATTTGCATTTAATCCTCCGTAATTGGGGGGACGTTCCTGAATAACTGAATAACTTCCAAGTTATTTAGGAACGTCCCCGGGCTCTAGAGATATTTCCTTGGGTCGGCAATTGCTCCCTCGATTGCAGCAGCGGCTGCAACTGCAGGCGAGCCAAGGTAAATAAACCCTTCGGGGTTTCCCATCCTGCCCTTGAAATTCCTGTTTTGGGTAGCCAGGCAGGCCTCGCCATCTCCCAGTATACCGGCATGAACGCCGACGCACGCGGCGCAGCCGGGGTTAATTACCGCCGCACCGGCCGCGATTAGTTTTGCTATCAATCCCTCTTCAATGGCTTTCAGATAAACATCGCGCGATGCCGGGCAGACCAGAAGCCTGGTGTTGGGGTGGCGCGACCTTCCTTCAAGCATCTTGGCAGCAATTCTTAAATCCTCAATGCGACCGTTGGTGCAGGTTCCAATAAGTACCTGATCGATTTTAGTGCCCGCAATATTCTCTATGGTCTTAGTGTTATCAACTGTGTGCGGGCAGGAGATAGTCGACTCAAGCTCGGACACGTCTATCTCAAAAACCCGCTCATAAGTTGCATCGGGATCGGCTGCGATCGGGCGCCACTTATCTCCGCGGCCCCTCTCCTCAAGGTATTTCCTGGTTGTCTCATCGGATGCAAAAAGCCCGGCTTTTGCGCCCGCCTCAACGGCCATGTTGGCAAGAGTAAACCTGCCCGACATATCCATCGCATCAATAGTCGGGCCGCAGAACTCAAGTGCTTTATATGTTGCCCCATCAGCACCGATCATTCCTATAAAATGAAGGATTAAATCCTTCGGATAAACACCTTTCTTAAACCCGCCGGTAACATAGACCTTAAATGTCTCGGGAACCCTAAGCCACGTTTTACCCGATGCAATGCCGATCGCCACATCGGTCGATCCCATACCTGTGGCAAAAGCACCTAAAGCACCGGCGGTACATGTATGCGAGTCCGCACCTATTAAAACCTCACCCGGGTTCATGTAGTCTTCAACCATCCGCTGATGACAAACACCCTCGTTAACATCAGAGAGGATTGCCCCCGTCCTCGTTGCAAAGTCACGCAGGATTTTGTGGGCGTTTGAGAGCTCTTTTCTCGGGCTCGGCGCCGCATGGTCAATAAAAAGTACCGTGCGTTCCGGTCTTGCAGCTTTCTCCATACCTAACTTCTGCAGCTGCTGGACCGCGAGCGGGCCGGTACCATCCTGGAGAAGAGCCGCATCGATATCGGCTACTACTATATCTCCGGCATAGGCGCCGGTTCCGCTATGCTCGCTTAGTATTTTTTCAGCAATTGTCTTACTCAACGCGTGACGAGACCTCCTTTCCCGTCTTGCGCATATAATCCTGGTAGATATACACTAACTCTTTATCAAAGAGAGAACGCTTTAATTCTATAGCAATCCTTCTTACCTCGGTAAGTATATCCTGAGCTGCAATCGGGTCTAGCTCCACGCCAAATTCCTTAAACTTGTTTACAATCGCCGCCGAGCCAGAATGCTTGCCTATGACAAGCTGACGCTGCAAACCCACTTCCTCTGGCGAGAAAACCTCGTAAGTCTTGGGATTTTTAATAATACCGTCGGCATGGATACCGGACTCATGGGCAAAAACATTCGTTCCGACGATCGCTTTCCAGATCGGGACAGTTCTAGCCGACGCCCTTGCAACATACTCGGATAATTCACGGAACATCTCAGTCTTAAAACCAAGATCAGTGTGGCCCACATATTTCATCGCCATGACGACCTCTTCGAGAGCGGCGTTACCCGCACGCTCACCAAGACCGTTTACCGTAGTATTAACCCAAGTCGCTCCGGCTTTGATACCCGCAAGAGCGTTTGCGGTTGCCATACCAAAATCATTGTGAGTGTGCATTTCTATATCGATACCGGTCGCCAGTTTAAACTTTCTGATCACGGTAAATGTCTGGAAGGGGTCAAGAATACCGATGGTATCGCAGAAACGTATGCGGTCCGCTCCGGCTTCTTTAGCGGCAATGCCGAATTCGACCATGTAATCGAAATCAGCGCGCGAGCCGTCCTCAGCGTTAACCGAAACATAAAGACCATGCTCCTTGGCAAATTTAACCGATTTAACGACGCTATCGATAACCCACTGGCGGTCTTTTTTTAGTTTGTGGTCGATATGAATATCGGAGGTAGCAATAGAGATTGCAACGGCATCAACGCCGCAATCTATAGAGTGCTGGATATCACTGATAACTGCCCGATTCCAACCAAGAACGCTTGCCCGAAGGCCAAGGCTTGCAATTTCCTTAATAACCGCCTTCTCATCGCCGCCCATAGCCGGAATACCGGCCTCGATCTGAGCCACACCAACCTGGTCAAGCAATTGTGCTATCCTTATTTTCTCATGATTTGAGAAAACAACACCCGCCGTCTGCTCGCCGTCACGCAGGGTAGTGTCATCAATTTTAGTCTGCGATGGATCAATGTCAGCATAAGAATGCTGAAGGTCAAAGCTATCTAATTTCTTATCAACCAAGGTACTACCTCCAAATATATATAAATTAAAGTTCATTGTTGGAATATATTGCTAAATATAACCGTAGACTCTTATTTTAGAGTAAAAACGAGGGTTAAGGCAAGAACTATTGTTCGATAGTTGGATAGCGCCGCAGTTAGTACCATTTCATCCATACCGTAGAATGCCCGATAATCGGGCAACTACATTTTTCCGATTCACCCATTCACCGACTCACCGATTCACCGGTTTTTAATCCGATGTTCGAAGTTCGCAATTCGAAATTCCCATCATTCGTTTTTCTTAAAAAGCCCTGCTATTTTCTCCGCCACATCGAGAAACTCGGTCGGGAATAGTACAACTGTGTTAGATGCGCTTGGGCCAAGCCCATCTATGGTTTGAAGGGTTCTAAGCTGCATGGCCCCCGGGCTTTTGGCCATAGTCGCAGCAGCTTCTGATAGATTTACAGCCGCAAGCTTGTCGCCCTCGGCCTTGGTTATGGTTGCCCGCTTCTCGCGTTCAGCCGAAGCCTGCCGCGACATCATCTTCTTTAACTCCTCGGGCATATCGATATCAAGCAGGCGAATAGAGTCTATGTGAATTCCCCATTCCTTAATATGCTCCTCCACGATCTCTCCAATCCTCTCCTGGATTTGCTCGCGCTCGGTTAAAAGGTCATCTAGAGAAAGCGAGCCTACAACATCGCGCAGAGAGGCCTGGGCATACTGAGCTATTGCAAATCTAAAATCCTGCACCTTGGTTACCGCCAGCTCGGCATCAGCGACGTAAAAGAAGATGACGCCGTCAATCATCGCCGGTACGTTATCTTTTGTTATCACGTGCTGGCCGGGGATATTTAAGGCGAGAACACGGTTATCGACAAACCGAACAAAGTCTAAGAAGGGCACGATATAGATTACACCCGGTCCTCTAACCGCCTCAAAGCGGCCGAGGCGTAAGACGACACCGCGCTCCCACTGGGCCGCCACGCGAACCCCCGAGATAAAAAGCGCAATTAAGCCAATGAGAATAACCCCTATAACAATGCCAGCCGGGCTGGTTCCAAACACTAGAAAAATTATCCCCGCAGCAATAATGGACGGAAGTACGGTTAGGACCATCCGAAGCGTCCCGCCAAGAGAGACATGTACCCCGGTTGGTGCTGCAAATTGCTTACTCGGCGATGGTGTTATCTGACTCATATTATCCTGGTCTCCTTTCCCACCCGGCGTGGGAGAATTCGATAAAATATTTAAAATATCCCTTAGATTAGGCATTTGCTCACCTTTCGACCAGTAGTAAATGTTCTACGTAATACACCAAAGTTCCTGCAAATCCACTAAAAATTACGGGTTATTGTTAAGCCGATATCTGGGTGCAACACCGCGGAAGATCATTCGGCAATCGAAAATCGTATATCGAAAATTGGCAATACCTATTCCTGTAGCTTTTCTCTAAGCAACCTATTTATAAGCTGCGGATTACCGCGTCCTTTTGTAAGGCGCATTGCTTGGCCGACAAGAAATCCAAACGCTTTGTCTTTACCTGCGCGATATTCCTCAACTGTAGAGGCGTTTTCTTCAAGTACAAGGTCGATGATCTTTGCTATTTCTTCCTCATTGCTTATCTGGGTCATGCCCTTTTCTTCAACGATAACCTGTGGAAGCTTGCCCGTCTCAAACATCTCCGGGAATATCTCTTTTGCGATCTTGCCGCTTATAACGCCTTTATCCATTAGTTTAAGCAGTTCAGCAAGGTGCTTTGGTGTCACCGCAGTCTCATCTATCTCAAGGCCTTCGGTATTTAGGTAATAAGACATGTCGCCAAGCATCCAGTTAGCCACCGCTTTTGGATCGCCCTTGTAAAGTTTAACTGTCTCCTCAAAGAAGTCTCCCATAGCCTTGCTCTCGGTAAGTAGGTTTGCTTCGTGCACCGGCAAACCGTACTCCCTCATAAACCTCTGCTTGCGCTCATCGGGAAGCTCCGGTAGCTGCGCTCTTAAGTACTCTACGTAATCGCTAGTAAATTCCATCGGTACAAGGTCTGGATCGGGGAAATAGCGGTAGTCATGCGCGTATTCCTTCGTCCTTAGCGTGCTTGTGATGCCCTTGGCCTCATCCCAGTGCCGTGTCTCCTGAACAATGTCTTCGGGCCTGCCTTCATTAAGTGCTTTTGTCTGCCGCTCGATCTCATAGGCCAGTGCCCTCTGAAGCGACCTGAACGAGTTAAGATTTTTCAGCTCGGCTTTTGTGCCAAATTCGGCTGATCCCTTCGGCCTAATCGATACGTTCGCATCAACCCGCATAGAGCCCTTTTCCATGCTGACATCCGACACCCCAAGAGATTGAAGTATGGCACGGAGTTTCTGCGCATAGGCCTTAGCCTCTTCTGGGGTGCGTATATCCGGCTCAGAGACTATCTCCATAAGCGGCACACCGGCGCGGTTGAAATCGACCAGGCTATATTCCGCTCCGGCGATCCTTCCTGCTCCACCAACATGAATCAGCTTTCCGGTATCCTCTTCGAGGTGGATTCTGGTAATGCCAATCCTGGTCTGGTAATCACCCATGTCCAGATCAATAAGCCCATTGATGCAGAGCGGTTGGTCATATTGAGATATCTGGTAATCTTTCGGCATGTCGGGATAAAAGTAGTTCTTGCGGTGGAATAGACTGTAAAGGTTGATATCGCAGCCAAGTGCAAGTCCAGATTTTATGACATATTCAACCGCCTTTTCATTTGCAACCGGCAAAGACCCGGGCAGTCCAAGGCAGACCGGGCAGGTCTGCGTATTTGGGGCTTCCCCAAATACGGTGCTGCATTTGCAAAACATTTTGCTTTTAGTAGCAAGCTCAACGTGTATCTCTAAACCGATTACACTCTCGTATTCCATTTTGCCTCCCGTACTAGATACTAGAAACTCGATCGGCCCCACCGGGCCTAACTAGAAACTAGATAAAAAACCATCCCCTTAAATCTCTTATCTTTTAACCCACACTCTAGACCTTCAACTCTAGTTTCTAGTTTCTAGTATCTAATTTCTAGCTTCGGTTTCTCGTTCCATCCAAAGTTCTGCTCAAAACTATAGGCAACCTTCAAAATCGCTTCTTCGCCAAGTGCCCTTCCAATAATTTGTAAACCCACCGGCAGGCCGTTAACGGTGCCGCACGGCACCGATATGCCGGGCAGACCGGCTAGATTGACCGGTATCGTACAGATATCCGACAGATACATCTGCAACGGGTTTGCAATCTTCTCGCCTATCTTAAACGCAACCGTTGGCGAGGTTGGCGAGACCAAAACATCAAATTCCTCAAATGCTTTATTGAAGTCGCGCACGATAAGAGTTCTCACTTTCTGAGCTTTACCGTAATATGCCTCATAGTACCCGGCGCTTAGAGCATACGTCCCAAGCATTATTCTTCTCTTGACCTCATCGCCAAAACCCTCGGCCCGAGTGCGCATGTACATATCCATCAGGTCGTCAGGATCCGGTACGCGGTAGCCGTATCTTACGCCATCAAACCGTGCAAGATTTGAGCTTGCCTCCGCCGGCGCGATGATATAGTAAGCCGACAGGCCATACTCCAGGTTTGGAAGGGAGGTCTCGGCAACTAGTGCACCATTCTTCGAGAATATCTCCAATGCGTTTTCGACTACTTTTTTAACTTCTGGATCGATGCCCTCGGCCATTAATTCTTTAGGAATGCCAATCCTTATGCCCTTAAGGTCGTCCACTAGGGACTTCGTATAATCAGGTCTATCTATCTTTACCGACGTAGAATCCATCGGGTCGTGCCCGACCAAGTGGTTTAAAACAATCGCACAGTCGGTGACGTCCTTAGTAAATGGACCTATTTGATCGAGAGATGAGGCAAAAGCTACAAGCCCATATCTTGACACCAACCCATAGGTCGGTTTCATCCCGACAATCCCGCAAAGCGACGCCGGTTGCCGAATAGAGCCGCCGGTATCCGAGCCCAGGGAAAATATCGCCTCGTCCGCAGCAACCGCAGCCGCTGAGCCGCCGCTTGAGCCGCCGGGAACCCTCTCTAGGTCCCATGGGTTGCGCGTTGGGAAAAATCCGGAGTTCTCGGTTGAGGAGCCCATGGCAAACTCATCCATATTGGTTTTCCCGGTCATTACTATGCCCTCATCAAAAAGATTCTGGACGGCGGTTGACGTATAGACCGGGATAAAGTTATCAAGGATTTTTGAGCCGCAGGTCGTGCGTATTCCCTGGGTGCACATGACATCTTTAATTGCGGTAGGAATGCCCGCAAGCGGACCGACTTTTTCACCGGCGGCAATTTTTTCATCTACCTGCCTCGCCTGCTCAAGTGCGACCTCTTTCGTTATCGTGAGGTAAGATTTTACCCCGTCCTCAACACCTTCGATGCGCGAAAAAACGCTCTCGGTAACATCCTTCGCGCTAACTTCCTTATTTAAGAGCTTTTCGTGAAGCTCGTGAATCGTCATTTGATAGAGTTCCATTAACCCTCCAAGTTAATAATCATTCGCTGTTCACTGTCTTTAATTCGTCTTCGACGTCCGAAATTCGAAATTACACGATTCTCGGTACCATAAATGCCTGGTCTTCTCCTTTTGGGGCATTTGACAAGGCGGCCTCGGGTGTCAGGCATTCGCCCACTTTATCCTCACGCAAGACATTTTTTAGCGGAATAGCATGCGAAGTGGGCGGAATATCTTTAACATCAAGCTCTGAAATCTTTCCCGCATGTTCAAGAATAACATCTAACTGCTGCGTGAACTTTTGGGTTTCTGCGTCCGTCAAATCCAGCCTGGCCAGCCACGCAACGTGTTTTACCTCTTTTTCACTGATCGCCATAACAACCTCCGGCTAAGAAACTTAAAAATCAATCTAAACTCCTGGCAGATTTCTACTATAGTATATCAAAATAACTGACAATAAGTTGTTAAGCGAGTGCAGTATTATCGGTGGACCAAGGGAGTCGCTCTTCTCATAAAGATACGCGAGAGCGGCACCTATGATTGTAAGCGGCACCAGATCGTATAAGCTTAAGTGAAACCCAGCAAATAGCAGGCTGCTTATGAGAATTGCCAACCCCACACCAAGACGCTTGCGCAATGCCGCATAGATAAATCCACGGAAGAACATTTCCTCCATAACCGGCGCGACAATTGCAACAATGCCTACAGCCAACAGTAAGCCCGAGCCGCCGCTTTTTACAAAAAGCGAAACCGCCTCCATGGCCCTATCTGGGGGTCGTATGACGTGGAAAAGATTTAGGATCAACGAGTAGATCGCGACAATGATCTCGACACCTACAAGCGCAGATACGGCAATACCGAGGTCGCCCCAAAATTTAAACGATCTAAAGCCCAGGTCGCTCCAACTACCGCCCCTCTTTCGGATTGCTATAAAATACACGGTAAAAAATATTACGACGTACTGGAGTACAAGGGTTATAATAAGTGCCGAGAGGGAAAGCGTTTTTCCTTTAATAAGTGCAAGTCCTATAACTATAGACCCTACGCCGATTAAAACCACGACGAGAATCAAAGCAATGACTACGTCTTTTATTGTCCAGGGAACTTTTTTCTCATACGCCGCGTTCTTGTTGTCCACTAATTAACCTCTTGAAATCGTCTTCGGTAATTATTTTTACCCCTAACGATTTCGCCTTATCGTATTTGCTGCCTGGATTCTTGCCGACCACGACATAATCCGTCTTTTTACTTACACTTGAAGACGCTTTACCCCCTATGGATTTAACAAGGCCTTCTGCCTCGTCGCGAGTAAACAAAGTGAGGGCACCGGTAAAAACAAAAGTCATGCCAGCAAAACTGCGGGTATAGTTTGTACTCTTAGGCTTCTCCTGCTCCATCTTCACGCCTGCTCGGTGCAGCTTCTCAAGCACCGTGCGATTGCGCTCCTCATGGAAGAACCCGACTATGCTCTCCGCAATCTTAGGCCCAATTTCTTGAATTTTTATAAGTTCTTCTAGCGTAGCATGGGACAGCTTTCCAATTGAGTTAAAACTATCTGCAAGCACCTCGGCTACATGCGAGCCGACATGCCTTATCCCGAGCGCAAAGAGAACCCTGGCAAGTGGCCGATCGGTTGATTTCCTGATCGCATTATATAAGTTCTCGGCCGCCTTATCCGCAAAATGCTCTATGCTAAGCAGTTTTTCTTTATCGAGATAATATATATCGGCAACGTCTTTAATCATACCTTTATCTAAAAGCTGTCTTGCAACCGACTCGCCGAGGCCCTCAATATCCATCGCACCCCGGCTGGCAAAATGGATGAGATGCTCAAAAATAACGGCAGGGCAGTTGATGTTGATGCATCTTGCCACCGCTTCACCCTCCGGTCTTACGACTTCGCCGCCACAAACCGGGCACTCACGAGGCATCACAAACTCTTTCTCGCTGCCATCTCTTTTGCTAACAATGGGAGCGACTATCTCCGGGATGACATCACCCGCCTTTTGCACAATTACCGTATCCCCAATCCGAATGTCCTTGCGTTTTATCTCATCCTCATTGTGTAAAGTAGCCCTGCTGACCGTAGATCCGGCTATTACCACCGGCTCAAGTACCGCGGTTGGTGTTAACGCCCCAGTTCGTCCGACATTTAACTCAACACTTATTAGCTTAGTCGTTTTTTGCTCGGCCGGGAATTTATATGCTATTGCCCAACGCGGAGCCTTACTTGTAATCCCAAGCTTCTCTTGCTGGGCAAATGAGTTTACTTTTATAACCACGCCGTCTATCTCAAAGGGAAGCGAGTGCCTCTTTTCCTGCCATTCCTTGCAAAACTCATAGGCTTCCTTTGGCGTCCCTACCTTTGCAATGTGTGGGTTGACTTTAAAGCCAGCTATTTTTAAATACTGAAGCAGTTCCCACTGGTCGGAAAACTCAACGCCAGCAGCATACCCAAGCGCGTACACAAAAATCCCGAGATGGCGCTTAGCCGTGATTTTGGGATCAAGTTGCCTTAAGCTTCCGGCGGCCGCGTTTCTTGGATTTGCAAACTCAAGCTGCCCTGCGTCCCCACGCTCTTCGTTTATCTGCTTGAATTGCTCTTTGGATAGATAGGCTTCGCCCCGCACTTCAAGGGTATCTAGCGGTGAGTCTAAGAAAAGCCGCAAGGGAAGCGACTGGATAGTCTTTACATTAGTCGTTATATCTTCGCCGACCTCGCCGTCACCCCGGGTAGCGGCACCCGCATACATGCCGTGATCGTAGTCAAGCGAGACGGCAACGCCGTCGATTTTTAGTTCGCAAACCATTTCAACTTCGTTCGTGCCAAGCTCACTGCTTATACGATTAAAAAAAGCTGCAAGCTCACTAAATGAGAAGGCGTTTGCTAAGCTCAACATCTTTGTGCGGTGTCTCACCGGCTTAAAGGCATTGGACGGTTCACCGCCCACCCGCTGCGTCGGCGAATCTGGGGTTATAAGCTCCGGATAGGCCGCTTCGATATCGATTAGCTCTCGCATAAGCTCGTCGTACTCGGCGTCCGATACCTCCGGCGCATCTAGGACATAATAGCGGTGGTTATGATAATTTATTAATCGCTTGAGCTCTTCGGCTCGCTTTGCGACATTTTCGATTTGTTTGACTGAAATCACTCCGATTTAGGGTCCAGGGTCCGAGGACCGGGGACCAGGGTTTAAAAAGATTCTTAGAATACGACAACATAATTTTAGCGCATATTTTTTATATGCGCTAAGCCTATAAGAGCACAAATTAATCTAAGGGTGGCAAATTAAATAAGCAATAAAACAAGGGTGGAGTTTGCCTCCGCCATTCAATTATTTACCCTGGCCCCTGAACCCTTTATTGCCCCTACTCAAACAACCCCGGCACCGTAACTATCTTATATCCCCTAGCCTGTATCTCCCTGATTAGACTGGGAAGTATCTGGGCAGTTTGCTGGCTGTCGCAATGCTCAAGGATAATGGCCCCGTTGCTTAGGTTG
>JAJYQA010000002.1 GCA_021794835.1 Actinomycetes bacterium
CTCTGCCGGCACTTACCGGGCCTCATGGCAGTCGTCCCTGGGTTGCTGCTCTGCGCGGTATTGCTGGATTGGGGGCACTCGCATAAGCACGAGACGAGATGTTCCTACTAAACGTTGACAGTAACATAAGCAGTTATCCTGTTGGATAACGGTTGGATTTAGGTTATACTTAATATTAATCCGATATGGCTACAAATCTATTTTGTAGCCAACTTTGGGAAATAAAGCACAAGTCAGAAGAGGTGAATTCCTGATGAAAAAAAAGGTTACAGTTATAGCGATTGTCGTAGCCGTTATCATTGGGTTGCTGATTGCGAGATCAAAGGCCTTGGATTATTATAAAACGCAAACGTCAAAAGCAGTTGCCGCACGTAACTACGCAAAAGCTGTGAACGATTATAGTATGGTACTACTCTTGAACCCAAGGAGCTCATCTGACTATGCTATTATGGGGATGCTCTACTATAACAACGGCAACACCGATAAGGCAATCGAGGCGTTAACCGAAGCTGTAAAGCTGGATAAGGGAAATTCGGATGCCCACAAAGGCCTTGGGTTGATAAAGCAGGACGACAGCGATTTCAAAGGCTCGATTAAGGAACTTACCCTGGCCATAAAGAATAATCCAAAGGATGTGGAGTCGTATCTGGCGCGCTCGCGTGCTTATAGGATGATGGGGGATAAAGACAAAGCGGTTGCAGACCTTAAACAGGTCCTGAAAATCAATCCAAAGAATATGGCGGCAACCAATGATCTACAGTTTCTGCAGCAACAATAACCTGCAGTGAAAAATTCAAATCTATATCCGCACGAGCACGGTAGTTCACCAAATCCCATTCTTTGGTTAGCCTTAAAGAAACTGACAAACTTGCGCATTTTCCATTTTTATACCTGCAAATAAGACGGATTTTTGCTAATATAGAAACCATTAACTTTATAGCCGGTATTTGTTGCTTAATACTTATAATTGGGTATTTTTGGAGACATCTACGTTAAAAGAGCAGGCATAAAACAGCGAATTAGAAAGGAGGAGCTTATGGTTTTTACTGAAGATCAAAGGCGCGAGATTGACCAGTTGTTAAGTACCAACCTAGACCAGTCGGTTACCGTCGTATACTTTACTCAGGATGAACCAAGCATAGAATTGCCCGTTTCGGTAGAGGTAACTCCTTGTGAGTATTGCAAGGAAACCGAGGATATGCTTAAAGAGCTAACCGGCATATCGGATAAGCTCAACATCGAAGTTTATGATTTCGTAAAGGACAAGGACAAGGTTGAGCAGTATGGAATTGAAGGGGTACCTTCACTTGCCTTAGTAGGAGATAAGGACTACGGCATTAGGTATTACGGCATTCCATCAGGGTACGAATTTTCAGCCCTTTTGGATGGGCTTATAAATGTCTCGAAAAGGCATTCAAAACTAAGCGATAGCACACGGAAAGCGCTTGCCGATATCCAAGAACCCGTTCACATACGTGTTTTTGTCACACCGACATGACCCTATTGCCCGAGAGCAGCCAGTTTGGCTTACCAAATGGCAATGGAAAACGACAAAATCAAGGCAGAAGTCTTCGAGGCGTCCGAGTTTCCGGATCTTTCGATGCGTTATTCTGTGATGGCAGTGCCCAAGACTGTAATTAACGAGAAAACCTCGGTCGAAGGCGCGGTTCCTGAGGCTTCTCTGCTTGCGGAGATCAAAAGCGCAATTGGCATATAAAGAGGTTGGATTCGGATTTCGCGAAACCCGAAATCCGGGGTATAAAAAGTTTATAACTAATTATATGGGTCGGTTTAACCGACCCATATAATTTGGGTGCAAACTAAAACTGATTTTTGCTAAGCAGATTATCGCTGTATCCAAGAAAGGAGCCAAAATGGCGGTTGCAAAAGATCCGATTTACGATCTTACGCCCCTTATACCTGAAGATATGAAAGACGCGATACCAGTTTATGCCGATGCGATAGAAGCACTTCACCAGCTTAAAGTTCCGTTTGTGGTCGTCGGCGGAATCGCGATGCTGCAATACGGGCGTACGAGAATAACTAAAGACATAGATTTTTTAGTCTTTAAAGAAGACGCAATAAGGCTGATGGATATGCTGCCTTTACTGGGCTACAAAACCCAGAGGACTGATGACAACTGGGTCTACCATGCGTTTAAAGATGGACAAATTATGGATATCCTGTTTGCGCTAGGCAAGGGCTTTCTGGGAGATCCTGAGGGAGTGGTCTTGACTGACGAGCTTCTAGCCAGGGGCAGGTCGGCTAGGCTTGACGGATCGGTCTTTTTGGTTGCGTCACCAGAGGATATCATCCATTCAAAGCTGCTGGTCTCGTGGAAATCAACCAGGCAGGAGGATTTTCAAGACGCGCTTTTAATTATCAGAAACGCTAAAAGTCTCGACTGGAATTACCTCTTCGGTAAGATCTCAAGATACCCGATCAGGGCTCTTGCTCTGCTTAGCTATGCCGTCTCGTGCCAGATTACCGAAGATGAGATGCCAATTGAGCTTACAACGGAGATTGAGAATATGGGTAGGCTCCTATTCTGGCGGTTGGAGAGTGCTGCCTGATTTTATATATCCGCCGGTCGCGTAAAAATAATAGCATATGGCTGGTAGCCCACGGTTAATAGCCGGTAAGAGATTTGGGTAGGAAATCTCCATATCATCTGGTAAATTATTAATATTGGCTGGTGGGATTACCTTTTCTTTTAAAAGCGAGGGGATTTAAATAGAGCAGCCCTTAAACATGGAAAACCTAGTACCTATATTTAAGCACCCGATTGTGCTGCAACTGAGCCACCTTTTTGAGAAGGCCGGTAGGAAGCTGTACCTGGTTGGGGGGACGGTTCGCGATACCTTACTCGGTGAGTTTCATGAGGATATGGACTTTGCGACCGATGCAAAACCAGATGATATAGTTGCTATTGTAAAGTCCTGGGCAGATAATCTATGGCTGGTTGGCATAAGGTTTGGTACGGTGGGCTTAAGTAAGGGGCATCTAAAAATTGAGATTACCACGCTTCGAAGTGAGGTTTATATCGGCAAGACCCGCCATCCCGAGGTTACTTTTGGTACCGATATATATTACGATTTATCCCGGCGCGATTTTACAATCAACGCTATGGCAATCGAGTTGTCGCAAGAGCGACTTATTGATCCGTTTAATGGCCAGAATGACCTTATAAAGCGGGTTCTTAAAACGCCGATGGGCCCCGAGCAGAGTTTTACCGACGATCCCTTACGAATGATGAGAGCAGTTCGCTTTGTATCTACAATGGGAATGCATCTCTCACCAGAGGTTGAAGAGGCAATATCGATCTATAAAGGCGAACTTGCCAGGATATCGGCCGAGCGCATACGGGATGAGTTCTCAAAGATACTTACCGGGCGTAAACCGGCAAAGGCCCTTCACTTGCTTCTTAGCACTAGTCTAAGCGGGGGGTTTGTCCCCGAGCTATCAAAGCTAAAAATTACTCAAGACCCGGAGTATCATCATAAGGATATACTCGAACACACATTTACCGTCGTCGAGCGCGTAGAGCCGGATCTTGTTTTGCGCCTTGCCGCGCTTTTCCACGATATAGGAAAGCCTGAGACTAAAGGCATAGTCGAGGGCAAAGTCACCTTCTACAACCACGATGCAGCGGGCGCATCTATTGCTAGAAAAAGGCTGCGCGCGTTAAGGTACCCCAGAGTTATCGTTGATGATGTGACCAACCTTATTTATCTACACATGCGGGTTTACACGTATAGAATGGGTTGGACGGATAAGGCTGTAAGACGATATATTCGAGATGCCGGCGGGCTGCGGGATAAACTTAGTGCATTAATCCGCGCGGACTGTACGACCAAGAACCCTCGTAAGATGCGCGCGTCTTTACAGGTCCTTGATGATCTGGAAGAGAGAATCGTCCGCCTTGAAGAAGCAGAGGAGACGGCCAAGATAAGATCGCCAATCGACGGGCATGAAGTTATGCAATACCTCGGACTAGCCCCGGGGCCGCTGGTTGGGGAGGCTCTCCACCTACTACTTGATGCGAAGCTAGAGGGTGAAATCTCAACAAAAGAAGAAGCATATACTCTTCTTAATAAATGGGCGATAAAAAAAGGAATTAAGCCTTTAATAGAGAATTAATTTCTTATCATAGACGATGGAGACGTATATGAAAGTCGGTTTAGTAGCTGATATTCATAGTAACGCAGAAGCACTTGCAAGCGTTCTTGATCGCCTGGGCGATGTCGAGGAAATCTGGTGTCTTGGGGATATTGTTGGCTATGGCCCTGAACCCGCGCGCTGTATTGACTTAGTGCGTGAGCGCAGGCATGTATGCGTTGTCGGTAACCATGATCTATGCGTATTAAATGCAATCGATGTGAGCGAGTTTAATGCCGAGGCAATTGAGTCCTGTATGTGGAATAAGGGCCGTATAAGTGATGGTCAGCTTGCCTTTTTAAGGTCCCTTCCGGTAACCGCCAAGCCCATCCCGGGTGTTGTACTTGCCCACGGAAGTCCGCAAAAAGATATTTGGGAGTATGTTTTATCCTCCTGGCAGGCCGATGAAATACTTTCAAACACAGAGGCCTCGGTAATTTTTGTTGGGCACTCACACATTCCTCTGGCGTTTATGAAAGCGGGGAAAGCCCCGGTTGAGTATATTCACCTAGTCGATGGGCAGGCTCTTCAGCTAAACGAAGAAGGGGTTAAGTATTTGATTAACCCGGGAAGTGTTGGTCAGCCCCGGGACGGTGACCCGATGGCAAGCTATATGATATTTGATACGGAAGCTTACCGGATTGAGTTTCATCGTGTTTCTTATCCCGTTGAGATAACGCAGGAAAAGATGCTTCTTGCGGGACTCCCGACTTTTCTCTCCGATAGATTGAAGGTGGGAATATAGCTACAATCCTATCCTGCCTAAATAGATGTCCCATGTGCTTACTGGCTCAGACATTATAGTTACTTTACATGGCAGCCGTTTATTAAGGGATTTCTCAAGGTCGTCCATGCTATAGTCTACTTTCTTACTTCTGAAGGGGAATTTACTTGTACCAAAGGTCAGGCCCAGGTACACATGCTTGATTTTCTTGCCACGACCCTCACGCCTTTTTACTTCGCTTGCTATCCTACTTATAGCCGCATCCTTTGATGCATACGGATCAACATCCATGGATATAAACAAAGACGTTTCCCTGATACCGATCTCCCCGTAATTGGTTAAGGGAATCGGGCGTCTCCTAAAAGTCGCGGTTGTCTTGTTATGGACATTCCTTCGATTCCGCTCAGGACAAGCCTTTTTGGCTATATCAAGAATCGCCTGCCTCGCTAGCCCCGCCATCCCACTTGGGTTTTTGACGGGAAGCCCATCGCGTGGGAAGCGTGCGATCACACTCCCATTTTTCTCACGGTTTAAGACCTTTTGGAGTTTCCCGAGCGGGACAGTATCTCTGGTATACCAGTGGCTGGCGCTAGGCTGGCCCGCATAATAAATGGTAGGGACAAGAAGTATATCTGGCTCAAGCGGGAGTGTGCCGATGTGGTGCCCGCCATCAAACACCACGCAGCGGATAACTCCGGCATTGCGTAGTCGCTCGGTCTCTTTTAATCCCCAGGAGTTTGCCCTTGCAGTATCCGAGGCTGTGGCTTCAACAATTGCGTTGATTTTGCCTTTGACCGCAAGATCATCAACAGCCTGAATAACCCTTCTTCTTTCTTTATATGCTTTTCCCTCTACATCGTCCGGCTCGATTATCGCGACGATGAAGTAATTTTTTGTGTCAATGGGCCTCTTATAAGCTTTATTTGCGATCTCAATTCCGGTGAATACCTTGATCTTACCTGCCTCGAGAAGCTTAAGCTTTGGATAGGTAAGGTTGGACACGGAATTTAAGCTTTGCCCACCCGGTATATCCACAACATCAAAGTGGGAAAGGATAAAATTTGAGATGGCCATCTCAATATTTATAAACGGTGGGTCATTTGCCCAAGGTGGGTTTTGGAGGGCGAGGGCAATTATGACGACGGGGATAAGAATAATAACGATGATTATGCCAGTGACGGCTCGCTTTTTGCTCATTTTTTAATTATAGGGTTTCGACCGTCTCTGTAAAGATCAAGTTCTTTTTGACTCTGACGCCTCAGAGTATAAGCAGTTTACTTTTATCTTATAAAATTTATACTTAGTACACCTACAGCTGGTATAATTGCTATGTAGGTAGCCTTTAAGTTTTGAAGTTTAAGGGGAGTAAGGTGAAATTTCTTAGAAGGGTTTCTAATTCTGGTATTGTGCTGGCGGTCTTGGCTATCAGCCTTGTTTTGTCTTTTATAGCTATTATAGTTATAGTTGATGCAGCTAGAACTACTATAGACCAAAGCAACAGTAAATTGCACAGCTTAGAAACTCTGTTAAAGATTGAACGGCGTGAAAAGGCGGAAAATAGGGCAACAATTAGCGAACTGCAAAATGAGGTAAAGAACCTCAGAGAACATAATGAGGGCCCACTACCCGGAATTGTCCTTGCAAGGGGGGATACGAGGACAAAAGACGTAGCGATTACAATAGACGATGGTTTTTCACCTGCAATGGTTACGCTAGCCCTAAAAACCATAGAAGATGACCACATAAAGGCTACTTTTTTCCCTATAGGCCGGATAGTATCAGCTAATCCCGCCCCTTTCAAAAGAGCAGTACAGGATGGTGTTGAGCTTGGTAACCATACCTATAATCATGCCTGGCTTACTCAACTTAATGCAGACCAAATAGAGGGCGAGCTTGATTCTTGGCAGAAAGCAGTAAACGAAGCAATGGGATTTGCCTACCCAACACACTGGTTTCGTCCCCCGGGAATGGCTGGATTTACCGACGGGGTTGGAAAAACGCTCTACCGTTCTATCCTTGCTAAGCATAATTTAAATACCGCACTTTGGAGTCTTGATACCTACTCTGCTATTTACAAACACCGAGGATTAAATGTGCCACCAGAAGTAGTTGCTCGCTACATCGTGGACAATACGCAAGGAGGTACCATAATATTGATGCATTTTGTTCGGCCAGATATTGGAGCTCTCCCGCTTGTTGTCCAGGGACTTAAAGCAAGGGGATTTACCTTTGTCACTCTCTCTGGAATGCCCCAACAGAAAGGATGAATAAAGCATAAAGATTTCGGTGGTACTTAGTGCTTTGTGCACAGAGGCTTCGGCCCTTAATGTGGTTGAGCGAGAGTATAAACCTATTCCTATCACCCCAGTTGCAAATACATCTTTAGCGTAAGGGCCAGCGAATAATAGAGCAGTAAGAACACTTGGGTCAAGCTGCAAAAGGCCTAGAACCAATATCCCTAGTTCTAGGCCTCTGAGCTGTGGGCGTTACTGGATTTGAACCAGTGACCTCTGCCGTGTGAAGGCAGCGCTCTCCCGCTGAGCCAAACGCCCATCAATAAAGAACTTTATTTTATTATCCCAAAATTAATAAAAATTTCAAATCCAAAAAAATCTTAACGAAAAATCTTAACGTTAACATGGCATATATTAGCAAAGAAACTTTTGAGTTAGAAGAGACAGAGGACTTGATTTAGCGGCTAAATATGGCAAGGGGTGTGGCCCCTTGCCGCGGTTACCTTATCTACGGTTTTGTTACAATGCTAGCCTAATCCTAGCAAATGCATAAGCGCACATACTACAGTGCTGAGAAACCCGGTTAACGCTGGTAGCATCGTTTTGCCTCCTTTCTATAACGAGCCTAGTAATTGTAGAACTACGCCTACTAAGGTGCCGACTAGCCCCAACAACGCTGATAGCATTGCCCCACCCCCTTTCCGTTACCATACGCTATGTTTGTATTATACCGCCTATATATCAATCTTATGTATAATAAGTATAAACGAATTATTTGTAAAAAAATAGCTAAGTTGCCATTTTTCAGAAAAATCACGATATTTTTGTAACCGCGGGCTTAAAGAGCTGTGCCATTTTCTTCAGTCTGGGTAAAAATAAATGCAGAGACTGTAAATGTAAGGAGGCGAATACCATGGCCGAGGCAGAACGTAGGCAAGAAGCCCGTGCTGTGCCAGAGGAAATGATGACTACCGTAACCCCGATGGCACGCGGAGCCTATATCCCAGCTTGGTATAGCCGTATTAGCTGGGGCGGTGCACTTGTTGGTGTCTTTGTTGCATTAGCAGCTGAGCTACTGCTTAGCGCACTTGGTATTCTTATCGGCCTTAGCGTGGCAACAATAACATCCGCCGCAGCATTGGGTACCGTTAGCGCAGCTGTATTTATCTGGACCGTGTTTAGTGTGCTCGTTGCTCTATTTATCGGTGGCTGGGTAGCATCTAGGGTTGCAAATGCCAGGTTCGCAAGTGATGGCCTGTGGACAGGCCTCACGGTTTGGTCGGTAGCTCTAGTAGTTGGTATTTTCTTGGGCGCACTGGGTATCACAGGTCTTCTTGGCTTTGCCGGAAGTGCGGTTAGCGCATTGCGTGGCATAATTCCAACCGGTATAGCTATTACGCCGGCTGAAATCAGTGCTGCAGTAGGTACGCTAACCCGGTCTGCGGGATACTTCCTGCTTGGCGCGCTTCTGAGCCTTGCAACAGCACTGTTGGGTGGCTGGTTTGGCTCCGAAAGAATAAGCAGGAGTCAGGCAATAAGGGAAGAAGCTGTGCGTGAGCATAAAGCAGCAGCGTAAAGTGCAATTAAAGTTAATATAAACACAACGTGGGGAGGGTGCTAAGAATCTTAACACCCTCTCTTTTGGTGTCCTTAGGCTCGCAGCTCAGTTAGAAAAAACGCAAAACGGTTATATTAATGGCGTGTTTTTTAGTGGGACATCAATCGCACGGTAAAACCTAATCGGGTGATAGAGGTAAATCTATCTACCATGTCGGCGTCTCCGCAATGCAGACGGCAGTCAGGTTAATCTAAATTGGGAATTTAAGACGGAATAATTTTTAGAAAGGGGGGCGCATGAGGCTGGTCCCAGTTATACTTTCAAACAACATTGATGGCTTCCGGCAAAAGATCGCCCAGGCCGAGTCGTTTACTAATTACGCTCAGATCGACTTCACGGACGGAAAATTTGTGCCGTCTACAACGATCCCTCCAGCCGAGGCCGCAACAGTTAAGACCAGGCTCAAGCTGGAGGCCCATCTTATGGTAAAAGATCCGATAGCTTATCTTGAGGCCCTTGAGGGTATGCCTTTTGTGAAAGCATTTTTTCACTATGAGGCAGTTGAAAATCACCGCTCGTTAATTGATAGAATAAGGGATATGGATATGCAGGTAGGGCTTGCAATAAACCCGCATACTACCATCGATGACTTCTCAGACCTTTTGGAAGGGTTGAATTCGGTGTTGTTTTTAACCGTTGATCCGGCTATCTACGGCTCGCCGTTCCATGTCGAGGTTTTGGAGAAGTATTTGCAGTTTAAGGATGCATATCCCAATATAGAAGCGGGTTTTGACGGTGGGATTGTGCTTGACAACCTTGATATTATAATGGGTGTCACACCAGATTTTGTTTGCGTTGGGCACGCGATCTTCGGATCGCCTCGGCCGGATATGGCTTTCATGGAATTTGAAAGGCTTATTAGGGGAGGCGGTGCTGGCCTTAGGGCAGCAGAGTAGTAAATAATTTATCGATTAAGCCGATGGTTAATAAGTAGAAAGAACAGGAGCAGATAATTTGATCGATTGCCTAGTTGGCTTTCCGGCGATAAGGAAGCACCCTTACAAGATCATTGCTTTTGATTGGGATGGCACGGCGGTTGAGAACCGCCGTGTTGATGCCACGGCAGTTGCGCACGTTCTTGAAGATTTGATGAAATTTGGCGTCTACATCGTAGTTATAACCGGCACAAATTTCGGCAACATAGATAGACAGTTTTCCTCGCTTATAACCGGTCCCTACAAACAGAATCTTTTTATCTGCACCGACCGGGGCTCGGAGGTTACCGGATTTGATAAAAACTCAAATCCAGTAACTCTATATAAAAGAGTTGCCACCGAGAAAGAAAACGCACTTTTGGACAGCGTGGCCGAGGCGGTTAAGCATGACATTGAGGCCCATTCCAACGCCAATATAGAAATTGTCTATAATCGCTTGAACCGTAGGAAAATTGATCTTATTCCCGAGTGGGAAAATCCCCCGAAGTCACAAATTGGCGAGCTTTTGGTAAAGACAGAGGAGCGACTTAATAAAGGTGGGTTTACCGGCGGTATAAAGGCAGCATTTGATTTAGCCACAAGGTATGCGTATGAGCTTGGCCTCCCCGATGCGCGAATTACCAGCGACGTTAAGCACATGGAGGTCGGGCTTACTGATAAGTCAGATTCGATTAAGTGGGTCATAAGCGAGCTATCCAGTAAAAAGAATATCCCCTTCCGGGACACTCTCGTTCTTGGAGACGAATTTGGTCCAATAGCTGGATTTGAGGGAAGCGACTTTAGAACCTATCTACCCGACGCGCCGGGAGTAACCTACGTCTCTGTTGGCAAAGAGCCAAACGGGGTTCCCCCGGGTGTCATTCATGTCGGCGGCGGCCCCACCTGCTTTGTAAAGATGATGGGAGAGCAGGTTAAGCTATATAAGAAACTTTCCCCAACTATAGACCCCACCTTTCTTCTAATCGAAGAGGGATATGAACCACTTCGCGAGAGGGAGGCTGAATCGCTTTTCACCATTGGAAACGGTTATCTTGGCACCCGTGGCTCGCTTGAGGAGCGTACGCCCGAGTCAGAGCCAATGACGCTTTTGGCTGGTGTATATGATAGACCCAAGGCTAACGCGCTTGAGGAGCTCTCCATCATGCCGGACTGGGTGATGGCCCGTGTCTACGTTGATGGAAGAGTACTCACACTTGGGGATGAACGAAGCATCCTTGAGCACCGCCGGACCCTTGACATGAGAAAAGGGATGTTGCTCCGCGAGTGGCGACATCGCTCTGAAGATGGGCGAATCACATCCATTAAGTTTCTGCGCTTTGCCCTGCTCGCAGAGCCTCATATAATGGCTATGCGGATAACTGTTGTTCCTGAAAATTATCGGGGCGAGATCCGAGTGGAAACCGGTCTGGTGGTCAGCCGTAAGTCCGGGCTTACCCCCGAGTTAGCCGATATGCGCACAATTAAGGACGGTGAGGGCGTTCTTCTCTCATTAAAAACAAAGTTTACCAGGTATACGATTGCCCAGGCTCAATTAAGTCGGGTTGCACCGGGCCTTGTAAAGCAGCACTACCGTACCTATATAGATAAGAGTGGCGTTGGTGAGGACTGGAGATGGCAGGCCGACCCGGGCCAGGTTATAGAGGTAGAAAAGTTTGTCTCGATATACACGTCAAGAGACCTACCTAATCCGGTTAAAGCCGCAAGCGTGAGCGTCTATGACTATGCCGCACGGGGTTTGGACGCGCTTCTTCTTGAGCAGATAGATGCTTGGGAGGATCGATGGGATGCGGCAGCAATTAAGATAGTAGGTGATCCTGAGGCCCAGCTCTGGGTAAACTTTGTCGCCTATCATCTGATAACGGCAGGCAATCCTTTTGATGAACGGGTCTCAATAAGCGCAAGAACACTAACCGGCAGCATCTATAAAGGGCATATCTTCTGGGATGCCGATATGTTTATGCTCCCCTTTTTTATATACACGCACCCGCCGACCGCGCGGGCGATGCTTATGTATCGCTACCATACATTGTCTGAGGCTCGCAAGGAGGCAATAGGTCTAAGCCTGCGGGGCGCGCTCTTTGCCTGGGAGTCCGCGACAACCGGTGCTGAGATGACGCCCGAGTACGTGGTTGCGCCGACCGGAGAGGTCATTCTTATTCTTACCGGCAAAATGGAGCAGCATATAAACACTGCAATTGCCTACGGCGTGTGGCAGTATTGGGTCTCGACTAACGACGTGGATTTCCTTATTCAAGCAGGTGCAGAACTTTTAATTGAAACTGCACGCTTCTGGGCAAGCCGCGTAGAGAAAGATGATGAGGGCATATACCATATTTTAAATGTTGAGGGTCCGGATGAGTACCACGAGATTGTAAACGACAACATGTACACGAACTTGATGGCGGCCTGGAACATTGACCGTGCGGCCGATGCTGTGCGCTACCTGCGAGAAGTTTACCCAGAGGCGTGGGCAAGATTAAAAGACAAGATTGATTTTGATTATCTAGAATTGGACAGGTGGGAGGATGTCTCAAGTCATATGTACCGGGATATGACCGACAGCGACATTATCGAGCAGTTTGACGGCTACTTCGGCCTGCATGACATTAACGTCTACGATTACGAGCAGCGCACCACGTCGCTTGATACCATCCTTGGCAGAGATGTAACTGCTGCGTCGAAGTTGGTCAAGCAGGCCGACGTGGTTATGCTTCTGTATCTCCTAGAAAACGAGTTTAGCGAAGAGGTAATTAAGGAAAATTTTGAGTATTATGAGAGACGCACAGGTCACGGAAGCTCGCTCTCGCCCAGCATGTACGGTCTTGTTTCAGCCCGACTTGGGCTTAGTGCACTGGCCATGCGTTACTTCCGTCAGGCCGGTACGATTGATCTGTCAAACAACATGGGCAACGCTGCAGGAGGGGTTCATGCTGCCGCCCTCGGCGGTCTATGGCAGCAAATTATAATGGGCTTTGCCGGCGTGAGAGTAAAAAGAGATGGCCTGTTTATATATCCTAAGCTTCCAGAACAGTGGCAGCGTCTTACATTTGCACTTTTATTACGGGGAAATCGCTTAAAATTTGATATAGAGAGTGGCAAGCAAATCACGCTGGTTGTTGGAGAGACCGGCGAGGCTAACGTCGGGATATTTGGCAGAGCCCTGCAAACGCTAGCGCCGGGGGCGACCTATAGGGCCGGTTGGGATGGCTCTACCTGGCTGGAGTTTGCTAAAATAGGTTAAAAAGGTGCAGCATGAAAAACAGACCGGCAGTCATAATACCGCTTGATGGATCGGAGACCGCCACAAAAGCATTTGGGGCAGCCGAGGCCATGACAAAAATCATGGAGGCCATGCTCTATATTGTTCACGTAACCGAAGAGCAGCTTCCGGAAGAGGAGCTTTTAAAGAAGCTCCGAATCAGCCAGATCGAAGTGAGGGATTTCGCGGTACGCCAAATTATCGGGAAAGACGCTGTCGGCGAAATCTTAAGATTCGCCGCAAGTATTGATACCCAGATGATAGTTATGTCAAGCCACGGCCTATCTTACAATCCGAAACGGCTTTTGGGCAACATCACGATGGGGATTGTGCAGCGCGCTATTAATCCGGTGATGGTCATCCGCCCCGATATGGAAAACCTGCCGGGGCCGGATTGGAAGCCGCAAAAGATGCTGGTGCCGCAGGACGGTACGCCAACTGCTGCGGCGGTTATGACGCAGGTCTATCGTCTTGCAGAGTTAACTGGAGCAGATATCGATGTCCTAAGTATCGGCGTTGTCGGACGGCGACCGCCAACCGAGGCAGGTGCAATACCCGCTCCGAGGTACTTAGACCATCCACGTTACGACTGGACCGCCTGGGCCGGTGAATTTATAGAGAGGTTTTATGCCCAGCGCCCGCCCGGCGTGGAGCTGAGGCTCTACGAGCGTGAAGGCGAGCTGGCCAATGTCATGATAGGGTTTGCGACTGAAAATAATGATGATCTTATCGCCTTGGGTTGGCACGGCCACTTAGAGTCCGGACGCGCTGAGACGGTAAAAAAGCTGTTAAGGGAAACGGACAGACCAGTGTTACTGATTTGGTCTAGAGAATAAAGACCGGTGAATAGGTGAGACCTATGGATAAAAAGAAAATCTATGACATAAGCGTTCCTCTTCGCCCGGGTATGCCAGTTTGGCCGGGGGACCCCGGCTTTAAGCGTACCCTTTTTGCCTCCTTTGAAAAAGTCGGCTACGATGTGTCCATGATTACGATGGGAAGTCATACTGGCACGCACGTTGATGCACCGGCCCATTTTATAGAAGGTGGTGCAACCGTGGACGCACTTTCTTTTGATGTCTTAGTTGGACAAGCAATCGTCTTTGAACTTGCTGTAGAAGAAGAGATTACCCGGTCAGACCTGGAAGTACTTGATTTTAATGACAACACCAGGGTCTTGTTTAAAACAAGAAACTCGTCGCTTTGGGAGCTCAGCGAGTTCACCCCCGATTTCGTCTCCTTTGCCCCCGACGCCGCTCAGTACCTTGTCGATAAAGGAATAAAGCTGGTGGGGATCGATTACCTCTCGGTAGGAAGTTTTTATGAAGGCGGCGAGTATGTGCACCGCATCTTTCTTGGAAATGGGGTTGTAGTTATTGAGAGCATAAACCTCTCGGATGTGTCGCCCGGCGATTATGAGCTAATGTGCCTTCCTTTAAGAATTATCGGGGGCGAAGGTGCCCCGGCCAGGGTGCTGCTGAAAGAAGTCTAATCCCGCATCAAAGATTTTAAGCGTTCTTACTGCGCAAGGCAAATCTTGCTATCAAATTTAAAGCTATAACGAGTACGATGAGGATAAGTGCAGCAGCCCAGGCCTGTGCATGCTGCGCCTTGTAAGGGGACATAGTATAATTAAAGATCTGCAATGGAAGGGCGGCTATGGGTTCGGTAATCGATCTGGACCAGTAACTATTACCGAATGCCGTAAATAACAAGGGTGCTGTTTCACCTGCGACGCGCGCCACTCCGAGCATAACGCCGGTTATAATTCCCTTTGCTGCTGCCGGCAGGACAATCTGCAGGACTGTCCGCCATTTTGGGAAGCCAAGAGCGTAGGCCGCTTCCCGAAGACTGTACGGAACCAGGTTAAGCATTTCCTCAGTTGCCCGAATTACAGTGGGAATCATAATGATAGCCAGCGCAACACCGCCGGCTATCGCGGAGAAGTTTCCCATCGCCAGTACCAGGGCTGTGTAGACGACAATGCCGACAATGATCGATGGGATTCCCATTAAAACATCCGTTGTAAAACGGACGGCGTTTGCGAGCCAGCTATGGCGGTCGTACTCACTAAGGTAGATGGCAGAAAGAATCCCGACCGGAATCCCGATGATGCTTGAAACAAAAATAAGGATTAAGGTGCCGACTATCGCATTGGCCACCCCACCTCCAACTTCGCCAAACGGTTTAGGTAATTCGGTAAAGAAACTTAAGTTGATTGCAGTGGCTCCTTTTAGCACGACATAACCTAGGACCATAAACAATGGAGTTACTGCAATGAGCGTCGCTAAAATTAGCAACCCGGACATAACCCAGTCCTTATACCGGCGGACAGCGTAGTTGCTTGGCAAATCTATTGTAACGGCGTTATCGGCTGGATCCATCATACTACGTGCCCTCCCTTTGTGTTTCTAGATACCGACCATACAAGTAGCCTAGCCAGGGTATTAAAGATCAATGAAATACCGAATAGGATCAAGCCAATCTCCACAAGTGAACTCCGGTAGAGTGGATAGGTGGCTTCCGTGAACTCATTGGCGATTACACTAGCTAGAGTATTTGCAAGGGCAAAAAACGAGGTATGGATGTATGAACTGTTTCCAATCACCATCGTTACCGCCATGGTTTCACCCAGGGCGCGCCCTAACCCAAGCATTATACTACCCACGATGCCTGACTTAGCGTGGGAGATAACGGCTGTCCTAATCATCTCCCATCTGGTGGCTCCCAGGGCAAGTGCCGCCTCGCGCTGGGTATTTGGTACGGCTGCCATTACATCTCTTGAAATTGCGGCAATTGTCGGCAAAATCATGATTGCCAGGATGAGACCACCGGCTAGCAGGCCAACTCCCAAGGGTGGTCCCTGAAAGAGGGGTAGGGAACCAAACATATGGTTTAACAAGGGCTCGGCAGTATTTTGCAGCCATGGTGCGAGCACAAAAATTCCCCACAGACCATAAACGACACTTGGAATAGCGGCCAGCAGCTCGGCGAGGAACGAGACGACGGTTTTAATTGAAGACGGCGCCATCTCATTTAGAAAAATTGCTAATCCTAAGCCTGTCGGTACCGCCAATATCAGAGCTAAGAGCGATGTAACGAGTGTTCCGTAGATAAATGGTAAAGCCCCAAATTGCTCCTTTAAGTTTGGATCCCATATTTTACTGGTAATAAAAGACCAGCCAAACTTTGCTATTGATAGCTTGGATGCTGCAATCATCTGCCAGGCAATAAATATCATCAGCGTTAATACCAGTACTGCCATTGTAAGGGCCAGTATTTTAAGTGTGTGGTCTCCAATCGAAAGTCGCGTCCTGCTTCTTAGCACTTTATCATTCCTTTCTCAGTAGCTAAGCTTGATTAGTATGCCCATACATACTTCACTGTATTTTTTAACGCCATGAAACAACCCAGAGAAACTGGGTTGTTTCACATTGTCAATATTTACAGGCAGAATCAGAGATTATTCTATCTGTAAAGGAAGCTTAACTTCCGTAAGTTACCGTTCCCAGCATTTTATCGATACGACCTACCATGCTTTGTGGCAGTTTAGCGTAATCAAGGCTCTCTGAGTAATTCTGGCCGTCGTGGACCATCCACTTAAGCAGCTCAACCAGAGCCTTCCCCTTAGTTTTGTCTTTCTGGTGCTGGTACAGGAGAACCCAGCTAAACCCAGAGATCGGGTAAACCTTTTCGCCTGGTGCATTGACGATCATTACTCGCATATCGTCCGGAATAGTTGCCCCAGCGGCTGACTCAGAAGCGCCTTCTAAGCTAGGCGATACCCACTTGCCATCCTTATTTTTCATCTGGGCATAGGTAATATTGTTCTGGATTGCGTAAGCCAACTCAATATATCCTATTGTACCGGGTGTCTGCTGGATTGCTTGCGCTACACCGGGATTTCCCTTTCCACCAACGCCGCCTGGCCAGTTAACCGAGGTACCACTGCCGATCTTTTCCTTCCACTCGGGGCTGATGCTGCTTAAGTAAGTGGTAACTATGTAGTTGGTTCCACTACCATCCGAGCGGTGGGCAGTATTAATAGCTAAATCTGGAAATTTTACGCCTGGGTTGTCCGCCGCGATACGCGGGTCGTTCCAGTTCTTGATTTTTCCTAAGAAGATATCGGCAAGTACATCCGGTGCAATTTTAATTTTTTTTGGGACACCAGGTACGTTGTAGGCAATTGCCACCGCTCCCAAAGTTATCGGAATGTGAAGGATTTTGCCTCCCTTGGCTGCCGCCATTTGTTCATCCTTCATGGGGGCGTCTGATGCCCCAAAGTCGATCGTCATATCCGACAACTGCTGGATACCGGCGCCACTTCCTACTCCTTGATAGTTAACATTGATATTTGGGTTAACTTTTGGATACTCAGCGAACATTTTAGTAAAGAGGGGCAAGTCAAATGTAGATCCGGCACCGTTAAGCATTACCTGCTTCCCGGATGCTGTACCCACGCTATTTCCTGTATTGGTCCCGGTACTGCCGCAGCCGGATACAGCAATGGTCATGACAATGGCTAACAAAGCTAGTGCGCCAATCAAGACCTTATTGCGTTTTGCTAATTTCGCTAGCACAGATTTTTTCCTCCTTTATCTCTTAAAAATTGTTTTGAGAAATTTTTACAAGTTCTCTACAAGGGGCTGGCCAGCCCAAATCTATATACATATCAACGTGTTAAATAGAGGATAGGGCTTATTTGGGCCTGCGTGGTGAAAAAGATGTAACCATTTTGTAAAAAAAATGTTAAATCGAAAAACGCACGGTAAACGTGCTACCGATGCCGAGGGAGCTATCAACATCGATTGTCGCATTATGGTTTTCGGCGATGTGCTTGACGATTGAAAGCCCAAGGCCAGTGCCGCCAGTCTCGCGACTCCGGGCTTTATCCACGCGGTAGAATCGCTCAAAAATCCGGGGGATTTCGCGTTTGGCCATGCCTATCCCGTCATCGGCGATGACTAGATCGATATAGTTTCCATTACTCGCCAGCTTAACCTCAATCCTGCCGCCGGAGGGCGTATATCTTATAGCGTTATCGATTAGGTTTCTAATAAGAGTCGATAATTGCTCTTTGTCCCCAAAGATCGGGGGGATATTTTCGGGGACGTGCTCGTTAAGCTCAAGTTTCTTACTTGCCGCAAGCTGGGTGAAGCTTGATGTAACTTCATGCACAAGCTCTCCCAAATCCGTCGGGGTCTTCTCAGCTATGCCCCGTGGAGACTCGATCTTTGAGAGGTCGATTAGCTCGCGCACCAGGTTGATTAGCGTGCTTAGCTCTTTATCCAGCCTTTTGATAAATATCCGGCTCGATACCGGGTCGGTATCGATGCTGCGAAGAAGTGTCTCGGAGAGAAGCTTCAAGCCGGTAAGCGGGGTTTTTAGCTCGTGCGATACATTTGCCAAAAAATCTTTACGCAACCTTTCAGTCTGCTTTTGTCTGGTAATATCCCTTATTACAACAAGCGTTTGCTTTTCACCATCGCTGTTGGTTATCGGAAGTATTCGGATTCTAAGTTGCCGGAAAGGGTCTTGGAAGTTTAGCTCATCGACGACTTCCCGTTCGGATTTCATAGAATCAATTATGGCGTGATCCAGATCAAAACTTCTAATCGAGTAGATTACTGGCCTGCCGACAATTTCGGAGGCGGGAACCTGGAATATTCTTTCAATCGACGGGTTTGTAAGTATGACCTCGCCGTCTTTGCTTAGGAGCAAAATTCCCTCGGCCATGTTATCTAGGATGAGTTCGGCCTTAGTTTTTTCCGAGCGAAGCTCGTCAATTCGCTCCTTTAGTTTCTCCGCAAGGTTATTTAGCGACTTTGAAAGTTCACCTATCTCGTCTTCACCCATGGGCGGAAGCCTATGCTCAAGATCATCGTTTGCTATTTGCTCGGCCATCTTTGTCATCTGCTTAAGCGGCGAGGTAAACGAGCGCACTATCGCGTGGCTGATGAAGATTACCAGTACCAGCGCGCTGACCGCCATGGTCAACATAACGAGACTAAACTCATCTAATGAGTGGATGAAAATTTTTAGGATAAGACCCGCTATTAAAAGCACCGCCATAGCAAGGAGCGCGTAGCTCGGGATGAGTTTTTTTCCTATTCGCATGCAGTCTTCCCCTCGGCCTGAAATTTATAGCCGAGACCGTGTACGGTGTGGATATAGGAGAACTTAGAATGCTCTTCGATATTGGTACGAATCCGTCTTATATGAACATCGATAGTACGGCTTGAAGCGTAAAATTCGTATCCCCAAACCCGCTCAGCCAGGTCTTGTCTCGTAAATAATACACCGGGCTCGGATGCAAGAACGGTGAGAAGTTGAAACTCCTTCAAACGCAGGCGAATTTCCTTTCCATCGACCTTAACGGTATGTTTGGTTAGATCAAGCTTGAGATCACCAATCTCGAACATGGACGGTTTATCGGTCTTTTTAAGTATGCGTTTCAGGTTTGCATTTATGCGGGCAACCAGCTCTTCGATGCTAAATGGTTTTGTAATATAATCATCCGCACCTACGCTAAAGCCCTTAAGCTTACTGCGCTGATCCTCAAGGGCGGTGATCATGATGATTGGGATGTTGTCGTCAAATTCTCTGACCCGTTTGCTGACTTCAAAGCCGTCCATCTCGGGGAGCAGGAGGTCAAGTAAGATAAGGTCAGGATTATTTTCTTTTACCGCTTCCAGTCCCTGTATGCCATTTTCTGAGGCTGTAACGCTAAAGCCCGCCCCTTTAAGGCTGTATTCCAGGGTTTCTCTAATTAACGGGTCGTCTTCAATCACGAGAATCTTGGCCATAAGTTGCTCTATTTGCTCCTTTGTTTTACCTGCCTATAGAGTAGGTTAATTATAGCAATTTGACAATACACGTCATTATGAGGATGAAGCGATGTGACAACCATTAAACCATAAGTCAAAGACGCTGATCATTTTACATTACTTGATCTCTTTAAGACTCTTATCGTAGTCCTTTTTATTAAGTGGAAAATAACCTGCTTTTGAGACCAGCTCTGAATTAGTTAGGTAGAATTCTACGAATGCCTTTACCTCTGGCCTATCCAGTGCTTTCTTGTTTAGATAAATAAGGAGCGGTCTGGAGAGTGGCTTATAAGTACCGTCGTTAATTGTTTGTTCGCTTGGCTTGACCGGGCCGGTCCCACCGTCAACTGCGAGAAGACCCAGTTCGCTCTCGTTTTGTTTATAGTATGCGTACCCCAGGAAACCAAGAGCACCCTTATTTCCCTCAACACCCTGACCCACAACATTATAATCCTCGCAAACATTGTAGTCGGTGCGAATTGCCTTTTCCTTGCCGTTGATTGTTTCGGTAAAGTAATCAAATGTACCGTGCGCGCTGCTCGGTCCGTACAGCACGAGTTTTTGATCCGGCCAATCAGCCCTAATCTGCTTCCAATTGTTGATCGTGCTGCCCGGTTCCCAAATTCTCTTGAGTTCTTCGGTGGTGATAGATTTTGCCCAGGTATTGCTCTTACTGACAATAATCGAGACGCCGTCCTTGCCGACAGGGATTTCCATATACTCAATTCCGTTTTTTTCTGCATCGGCCATTTCGGTTGCCTGGATTAGCCGGGAGGCATCGCTGATGTCGGTTTTGCCCGCGGTAAACTTCTTAAACCCGGCGACGGTACCGGAACCTCCAACCGTGATGATGATGTTAGGATTTTCCTTCATAAACTCCTCGGCCATTGCTTCACTAATCGGCAGCACCGTACCTGAACCATCAATCTTTATGGTTCCAGAGAGTTCCAATTTTTTAGTAGTGGAGTTTGATGCCGAGCTTGAAGTCTTAGAACCCCCACAACCAACTACTGTAAGGCCGAGTATAGCTAACAATGCGATAACGACTGAAACTTTTCTTGCTTTTGCCGTACGCGAAACGTAATCCATTTAACCTCCTCAGTTTTAAACCATAGTGCCTCTGTATAGCGTAAATCATTTTAGCTTTTCTATATGTTACCTGCCTATAAAGCAAGGCGATAGTTACACTTTTTACAAATTTATCGGCAGCTAACCAAAACGGTATGAGGATTGGTTCTTAAGTTTTCTCTAGCCATACCGGATAAATAAACTGCTTGTCCTGGCCCTGGGCAATATCTCACTTGCAGGTAGTTGACCATTACATCCAACTTGTTTAAAGAAACTTATGCGGTTGCTTGGTAATTAGTATCGTGTTTTTGGATACGGAAATGTTTAAATCTCGGTTTAATCTTCGTTAAATAATTGTTAAGCGTTGTTAGAACTCGCCTAAAAGGAGATTGTCTGGCCTTAGATAATTCTCAAGCTTAGCTGCCAATATTTCGATATATCCTACATATTAATATGAAACTACCAGAATTATAAGGGGATTTACGCTTGTCGGTACGCTTAAAACTGTATACTACGATTGTTATATTATCTGTTCTTGTAGCGATCACTGGCGCTATTGGTTTAGTAAGCCTGAACGAGTATCAGGACAAGGCCGAGAAGCTGGAATCAGCTGTTAAAATGGTGAACAAGCTCCAGGAACAAAGGGTCCTATTTCACCAGCTCAACCGAGACCTTTATAGCTTTCTCGGAACAGGGGATGACAAATACGCGATGTTCGTGTTCTTAAAGGTCAACAACCTTGAGAGCGATCTCAATCAACTGGCCAAGAACTCAGAGTTCTCCGAATCCAGAGAGGGTCTAGCAGTAACTATCCAGAGTCTTGAAAAGCTAAAGCAAAAAGTTTATAAAACCCTGAAGGCTTTTCATAACCAAGACTATGCGACTGCAAAGGCCGAGACCAATGACATCAACGATCTTAGCACCCTGCTGTCAAACAGGCTTGCAAACTCTTCGTTACTCATAGAAAACAAATCAACAAATCTTTATGCAGAGAGCCAAAGGGCGCATGGCCGATATAGCTACATGTTAATACTGGCGATTATTATCATCATTTTCTTGGGTATCGTGCTCGGTTATATATTGATTAGAGGCGTCGCTTCGGCCACAAAAGAGCTTCACAGCGCAGCCATGGAATTTGCCGGCGGCAACAGGCGCAGAAGAATCACCAAGCGTATGTCGGGCGAGTTTGCCGTGCTTTGTGAGTCATTCAACCACATGGCACAGCAAATCCAGCAATCTGAGTTGAAGATGAGACAATGGAACGATGAGTTAGAAAAGGAAGTTGATGCAAGAACCAAGGAACTAAAAGAAGCTAACCGGTATATAGAGAACCTCTATATCGAAACGATAACGGCACTTATTGAGGCCATAGAAGCAAAGGATAGCTATACCCGAGGTCACTCAGAGAATGTTGCTAAGTACGCGCTGGCAATCGGCAAAAAGATGGGTTTGACTAACTCTGAAATTGAGGAGTTGCAGATAGCTGCTCTTTTACACGATGTAGGCAAGATCGGGATCAGGGAAGAGATTTTGAATAAGCCTTCGAAACTAGATGATCAAGAATATAGACACATTAAGAGGCACCCCAGTATTTCATACCAGATTATTGGTCGCATACCTGGCATAGGACAGGTAGCTGAAATAGTGCTTTATCACCACGAGAGATACGACGGTCACGGCTACCCTAAAGGTTTAAAGGGAGACAAAATACCTCTAGGCGCACGAATATTAGCCGTCGCAGATACGTTTGATGCTATGACCTCAAACAGGAGTTATCGCAATGCTTTGCCTTTGGATGTAGTAAGGCAAGAGCTATTGAGGAACTCGGGCGCTCAATTCGACCCGAAAATCCTTGAGATTTTCATCGAGATCTTTGACAGTCTTGATTTAAAATCTTCGCCACCGGAGAACCTCTCTGCTAATAGCTCATCTGCCTAACCGGCATGTGAAGTTAAGGGCCCGGTCCTATAAAACCGCCAAGTTTTAATATCACGGCCGTTTGCAAATTTTTAAGCGATTAACAAATTTATAACAAATAGTTTTCATGCTTTTAACCAACACCTTCGCCCTGATCGTTAAGATGGTAGGTGACAAGACGCATGCAGAAGCCTCCTTAAATCACTTCTGCACACATCCGGGAAAACGGCCTATCTCTCGCAGGCCGTTTTTCTCTCTGGGGATGATTGCTATTGGTTTGTGTTATTCTAAGAGACGCCTGCGATTGGATGACATATGCAGCAGGCGAGACTGTGGACATAAGGATTGGGGATATCATGCAGAACAAAAACCATAAAACGAGGATTCTTTTCTTGTGCACCGGCAATTCGGCCCGTAGCCAGATGGCCGAAGGCTGGGCAAGGTATCTAAAGGGCGATGTGATTGAGCCATATTCGGCCGGTATTGAGGCTCACGGAGTTAATCCCTATGCCATAGCTGTTATGAAGGAGGCCGGTGTTGATATCTTGGGGCAGCGGTCCAAGCTTGTGGAAGAAATCATCGATACCGAGCTTGATTACGTAGTGACCCTTTGCGGCCATACCGATGAAACTGCCCTATTTTCTCAGGCAAGACAAAAAGAATTCACGTAGGGTTCGACGACCCGGCCAAAGCTACCGGGGATGAAGAGGCTATCTTAATGGCGTTTCGCAGGGTGCGGGGCGAGATTAAGACATTTGTTGAGGGTCTACCGGACTCGCTTGAGAGGTAACACCTATTCCTTTGCTTTGTCGGGTGAGTAGATGATGGCCAGAGTGCGTACAGCCGCAACAGCTAACATTACACCGCCCATAGCAAGAATTTTCATCGGCTCAAAATTAGACTCCGAGAAGCGTATCCAGACTTCCTTGAAGGTGAAGACCAGCGTGGCATCCGCAATGTACGTAATTTTTACTCGCTCCTCCTTGAAGTAATCAAGAAGAACTCGAAAGAGTTCCACAAATATAAAAATCACCATTACGTCGTTTAAGAGATTACGGAATACTAAAGAGAAATCTTTGGTAAGAGTAGATGGTAGGCGGATGAATACCTGGGCGGTGCCGGTTAAAAGGGCGATAAGAACAGCGATAATAAGGGCATCGATTATAATATTGCTTACCGATCGGTAAGATTTAACCAGCACGCTCTTACGGCAATCGGTCAAAAATATCTTTCTTAAAATGACACTTCCTATCCTTATATCTCTCTTATCAAAAATTCTATCTGTAATTGCCATTTTCCCTTCTTTTAGCTAGGCCAGTTAAACCTTTTAATGGCACGGCAGGGGTTTATGGAGGAACCCCTGCCCGCGTATTGTGCATTAAAACCCTATACAGCTAATTTAGTAGTTAAAAGGGTTTACGTGGTTAAAGACACGAAAATTATTCGTTAGAAATTTGTTAAATCTTACTTATAAAGGATTTTATTGCTTATACTGTAGGTGTAACGCGGTACCCGTATTCGTTGACGCCGATCACTATAGTAATCTACATCGGCATGTGGCAATATGGGCAAGAGTTGCTTACAATAGGTAAATAATTGATAATAAGTCTGGGTGGTATATATCGTATGGAACGTATTTTGGATGTAAGGGAGACCCATGGTATGTCGGGCGATATCATAAGAACCGAACCCGTGGGGATTTCGTTCCCACGGGATAAGGTAAAAATTAAATTTAAAAATGTCTCATTTTATTACGGCTCATTTAAAGCCATCGATGATGTCTCTTTTGAGCTTCCCAAAAATCGCGTAACTGCTTTCATTGGTCCATCTGGTTGTGGCAAGTCAACTGTTCTTCGCATCATCAACCGTACTAACGAGATAGCGATGAGCACCCGCCTAGAAGGTGAAGTGTTTATCGATGGAGTCAATGTTTACAAAAATGGTACCGACCCGGTGCTACTTCGTAAGCGTGTCGGCATGGTTTTTCAAAAGCCGAATCCTTTTCCAAAGAGTATTTATGAAAACCTTGCGCTTGGCCCAAAAATCCATGGGACAAAGAAGAAAAGCGATCTTGATGACTTAGTTGAGGAGACTCTTAGAAAAGCCGCGCTCTGGGATGAGGTTAAGACCACGCTTCATAAATCAGCAATACAGCTCTCCGGCGGCCAGCAGCAACGGCTATGCATCGCAAGGGCACTGACCATTAAGCCCGAAGTTCTTCTTATGGATGAACCATGCTCGGCACTTGACCCGATATCCACCCAAAAAATCGAGGACTTAATCGATACATTAAAGAGCGACTACACTATAGTCATGGTTACTCATAATATGCAGCAGGCGGCGCGTGTTTCTGATTACACTGCATTTTTCTTGGTCGAGGAGACTGGCGCTCCAGGACGACTAATCGAGTTTGCCGATACATCAACTGTATTTACTAGGCCAACAAATAAAAAGACCGAAGATTATATAACCGGGCGTTTCGGCTAAGAGATGCCCGATAGAAGGGGTGCTCCATAAGTGAGGAAGGGCTTTCATGAAGAGCTCAGTGACCTTCATAATTCAGTTTTTAAGATGGGCTGCCTCGTAGAGGAGGCAGTTAAAGATGCCGTCATTTCAATTGGTGATTCTAACCCTGTGCTGGTCGAGAAGGTTATCGCGGGGGACAATAAAGTCGATCGTATCTTTGACGCAATCGAGAACAACTGCTTCATGATGCTTGCGACTCAGCAGCCAGTTGCAAGGGATCTTCGCCTTATTGCCTGCAGTATTAGGGTTATAAGTGACCTTGAACGAATGGGGGACCTTGCAATTAACATAGTAAAGTACTCTCCCGGCGCGCACAACGGCGAGCCGCTTTTGGCCTCAGACATACTTATAGGAATGGGAAACGAGGTCTCGGTTATGATTGCCGAGACTTTGAAGGGGTTTATAGGTCTAGATGTAGATATTGCCGAGCGAATTGAAGAACTCGACGAAAAAGTAGATGTTATGTACTTAAAGCTATTTGAGCAGCTCTTTGATTGCGGGGGACTAAACGACCTGCGCTCGGCAATTAAGTCTGCCTTTGTCGGTCGCTATCTTGAGCGCATTGCAGACCACTGCGTAACTATCGCAGAGCGAGTCAACTTCCTTGTCCAGGGGATGGCCTAGAAAATTTCGACATTCGAAATTCGAATGTCGATTTAAAAACTTTTTATTATGCCGTTCGTCTGAACATTGGATTTATTGCGCGCTTGCAGCTGCAGCAGAGCGTGTCTTCAGGATCCCTATATTTCGATAATTTGCAGCCACACCGTCCGCAAAATGCTAACTCCTCGATACGTTTCGGCCCTGCCAGAACCTCTTCCAGAGTCTTGCCGTTTAGACCGCTAAATGAAATACCGCGAATAATAGAACCCTTCATTTGGATCAATCCTTTCTAGATATTGAAACTGCACACTTTTATTAGATCTGGGGCTCGGTTCTTTCCGTGTTTTTTCCCGAAAAATGTTCCCCTAAACCTGGTTATTAAGAGTTTTTTTAGTTGCCCAAAGGGCTATTGTTTGCTAGCTGGCAAAACATCTAGCTATCTAATCCAAAATAGCGATGTTTTAAGTTGCCAGTGCTGCAGCTTTGCAGTGCCGCAAAGCTTACATGAATACCTTATCCAACCCCGTGACCTCAAAAATTCTTTTAATGTTTGGTTTTGCGCTTCTAACCTTAACCGACGATATACCGCCTAGGCGTTTCCTTAGTCTGATAAGTAGCCGCAAGAAGTAGCTGTCGGCGAAGTTAAGCCCGCCAAGGTCGAAGATAATCCTGCTTACGCCATCTAGATTTTTCACGAGAGCCTGCCTAAGTTTGGAACTGCCGAAAAGGTCAGCCTCTCCGGAAAGTGTGACGTAGAGGGTACCGTCATGCTGCTCGATACTAAACACAATATTTGCCTCGGTTAAGTTGTTTTTGCGTCTCGGTAAACTTTCACCCATAATTTCTCACGCCTAAGCTAGTATATGCCCATTTTTCTTGTGCGTTGCTGCTAGCTGGGCAATCCATTGAAGCTTGTCGCGAGACAAATATAAAGCTATACTGGTCAACAGCGCGTTTTTTTAAAACGGCAGGTGATATTTATTGAGTGAAATTAGGGTCGGCGGCCAAGCTTTTGGCGACGGCGTTTTGATGAGATCAAAAAAATACTGGGCACTGGTTCGGGAAGACGGCTCAACTGAGTTTGGTTCCGTGACGTCATGGCTTGACCATCATCCCAAGTGGAACATATTCTTTATCCGCTCAATTATCTCGTTTATCGAGATGATAAAGTTTGGATTTAAAACCTACACGAAGATGCCAGCTGCCAATAACCGCAAACTGCTCTTCTGGATGGGTATCTATGTTGCGGTAACGCTGCCGCTATCCATCTTGCTGAGAACCTGGATTGGTGATGGTATTCTAGTAAACACGGCGTTTCAATTCTTCTGCTTTATGGCGGCCCTTTGGGCGCTGAGCCGGGGAATGAGCGGCAGAGTCTGGTCGTTCCACGGCGCGGAGCACAAAGCTGTAAATGCGTACGAAGAGGGCAAAGACCTAAACAATCCCGCGGCTATCCAGAGCTGCTCAAGAGTGCACCCAAGATGTGGGACGAACCTCGTGTTCATACTCTTAGTTTTGATGGCGCTTTACTTTCCTTATCCGGAAGCCAAGCTAAACGTTCTTTTCACGGGCTTTTACACGTTGTTTTCGCTGGCAATATCGCTTGAGCTCTTTCGCCAGCTGGTGAGATTCCCGAAGTCCATCATAACAAGGATTGTGCTCTTTGGCGGACGTCTCCTGCAAAAGTTTGTAACCACCAGGGAGCCTGATGATGGGCAGGTAGCTATAGCATCTAAAGCACTTCAGTTGGTTTTAGCTCTTGAGTCGATGGATGAGGCTAAAGCAAGGAGCTAAGCAATCAGGTTAATATAGAAATAAAGTGAAAATAAAGTCGGTTGGCTAGCCAACCGACTTTTTGGTTAGAAGCAGAATTCCAGTAGTGCACTTCGTAGCTAAAATTGGTAGAATGATATGGGAGGGGTGTCTATGAGGGATATTAAATTTAGGGCACTTGATGGGTTTGGTAATTGGAGGTTCTCTGACGATATTGGTCTAGATACGCTCTTCAACAGGCTAGAGTATGAACTCCTGGAGGAAACTCTAGGCCAATTCACGGGCATTAAAGATATCAACGGAGCAGAGGTCTGGGAGGGTGATATTCTAAAAGCCACTCAGGAGACGCCAACGTTTGACAGCAGGATAAAAGGCACTGTCGAATATTTAGGCGAGCATGCTTGTTGGGTCTTGATGATCAAGAGTCACGTTGAATTTATGCCCCTTCATCAACTCTTTGATCTTGAGAAGATTGGTAATATCTACGAGAACCCTGAGCTGAGACCCTAGGCTAAGGAGACGCCTTGCCAGTAGGTCTTAGATAATTCGCGCCCTAAGATCTCAGCTAACAAGGCTCTCACTACGGCTGTAAATTGCTAAGCTGCCTCTGGGTGAGCACCAGATATTTTAACCAATCCCAGGGATCGTAGTATGGTTGCTATATCAAGATAGGTTGTGTAGTTGACGATTTTACCTTTGCTTATTCTAAAAACAAGGCAAGAGTCTATATTTATTTTGTTACCGGTAGGTTCATAACCTAGAAATTGTCCGGTTTGCGTCCCAGTCTCGTTAAATTCCAGAACGGCGATGTCGCCATCGATATGAAGGTCATTAATCTTTATTTGAGCATCCGGGAATCCGCTAAAGAGGTCTTGGAACCTGTCGTAAACATAATTCCATCCTTTAAGTGCTTCCCTAACCGGCCCCTGATAAAGGATGGCATCTTCAGAATACATGGATTTCATACGGTCCATATCTTTGGCATTCCACGCGTCTACCCATTGCTCGACCATATTTTGGATTTGGATATCACTCTTTTTCATGAATACTCCTTTCAATAGTCTGGTCTCTTATCTCATGCGGATATACCCCATTATATTTTCCCAAAACTAAAATCGTATAGGAGTATTTGTTTGGTTGAATTTATAGCTTTTCTAGCAGACCGGGGAGGTGCCTGGAGAGGGCCAGAATGAACTTTAAGCTCTCCTGTACCTGCGGGTCGCGAAGCTCCCTTAAAAGGGCGATTAAGCTGATCTGCCGGGTGTCTTTTCTTGCCTCAAGCGCTGATTCGCGAACTACCTCCAGCATTTGATCTCCAGTCATTGCAAGCGATAATACCGGCGAAAGAGAGCGTGTCACCAGAGAAGTGGTTAAGGATTGCATTATGGCATTAGCGAAACCACCAATCTCCACCAGAGTTGCGAGAGTTCCCCCTTCTTCCAGCGTTTTTATAGCTCCAAGAGACCGCTCAAGACTTCCAGCTGCCTGGGCTGTGCTGGCTAACAAGTTTTTTACTTCATCATTGTTGATTACATCGATCAATTCGGACAACTGCGCCACTGTTGTTGTCAATCGTTGGATGATCTCTGGCGTCAAGGAATCCAATCCCGCAGTTAATAATCCAACTGCCTCCTCGACCCGACTAGATGGGGTAGCTGATGTTTCCTGATCAGACTTTTTCTCGCTATTGTCTTCGGGCATGCGCATACCTCCTATAACAGGCCCCGGGCAGATAACCAATACATCTCGTTAAAGGCCAATTTAAACCAATGAATCATTTCGGTAGGCCGCGTTGGCGCTGGGGGCTTAGTATAACTAAAGACGATATATGTAGCTTTGTCAAGCCCGGCCTCCACAAAACAGAATACCTTGCCATCATAGAAATAATTTGGCGCCAATCCCCCTAACTCGGCAATCACGTTCTCTGCTACTACATCAGCCTCATAGTGAGCAGTTGAGCCAGCTTTGGAAATAGGCAGATTAGTTGCGTCACCTACAACATAGATATTCGAGTGGTCATCTGCTTTTAAGGTATAGCGGTTTGTAGGGATAAACCCATCCTCGTCACCTAAACCTGACTCTCGCACCACTTGCGCTCCCCGGTGAGCCGGAATAGAGATGAGGATATCAAAAGGAACCTGGCTGCCTTCCAGGGTATTTATCACTTTTTTCTGTGGATCTACCGACTCTATATTAAAGAAAGTTTCTGAGTTGATTCCCCGCGCCTCAAACTCCGGCGCAGCCCAGTTAGCTACGGGCTCCAGGGAATGCAGCCTTCCGATAGGGTAGGTGTAGGTCAGGTTCACTTTATCCCGTATGCCTACCCCCCGGTATAAGTCATCCAGTAAAAAGGTAATCTCCAGTGGAGCCACCGGACACTTGTGTGGTACGTCAACCGTTAAAACAATGCTGCCGCCGGTAAAGTTTATAAGCTTGTCCCGCAGCTTCTCTGCACCATCTGCCGTATAGAAGTTATCTGCCGCCTCGGCCAATCCAGGAACGGTTGTAAAGTCAGGGTAGGATCCAGTTGCAATTACCAGAATATCGTACAGTAGCGATTTGCCGCTCGCAGTGGTAACCGTGTTTGTACTGGGGTCGATTTTGGCAGCTGGATCAACAAGCAAATTTATTTCTGGCACAAGCAAGCTCTTCTGCGGCCGGGTATAATCCTTAATCCGCGCGTGGTTGATCGCTACAAATAGAAAAGCTGGCTGGTAAACATGATCTGCTGCAGCAGTAACCTGAGTTACGTTTACCTCACCGTGGTTAATCTCCTCTCGCAAAGTTCGGGCAAGGTGGTTGGCGACCATGGTCCCACCGGTGCCACCACCCACAATTACAACGCTTTTACTCAACCATCTCTCCTCCTACTTAACCTTCTTGACGGCAATACGCCAGTACCCGCCGGCTTCGTCCTTCTCGCTATAAACAAGCTCGTGGCCTACTTTCTTGACCCATTCTGGAATATCCTTTGCCGAGCCCTGATCAGATGACAGTACCTCGATAGTCTGACCTACCTCGGCTGTCCTAATGGTCTTAATGAGCTCCATTAGCGGACCCGGGCAGTAAGAGCCGCGTGCATCTACAACTTTATCGGGCATAATGTTGCCTCCTTTGCTTTACGTTGCCTTAGCTTTCGCTAATACGTGTCGGCTATACCGTTACGATTTGAGCCCCTTCGGCCATGCCGAAGAAAGCAACCACACCCACAACGTCTTCGATCATGTCCAAAAAGTCTTCACGTTTCCAACCCATAAGGTCTGCAGCTAAGGCACAGATATATACCTTAAGCTCTCCCAGCTCTTTGGCATCTTCGAGCATCTTATAGTACAAGTCGACCTTTTTCTCTAGGATTACCTTTCCCATCTCGGTAAATACAAAATCCTGCTTCTCGACAGTATCTTTACGAAACATTTTTGTAGCGCCCATTGTGACAAAGATGTTGACGTCCATACCTGATGTAGCAGCAACACTACCCATCATGGCGGCGGCGTGTAACTTCTCTAGCTCTGGAGACATCAGCACGAGGGCTAACTTCGGTGCATTTGCCATTACTTTTCCCCCTCCCAACACCTAGGCTTACTGCCTTGCCGGTTATGAATCAGCTGCGCCCACATCTCGATATTTTTAATTTACTAATACGTGTAACAGTAACTTATATACCCAATAGAAGCACTGTTGCTACAAGACCCTTACCGAAGGCGTGAAAGTTGAATTTGAGGTCCAGATGGAGGCTAAAGGTGCTCGTGCGTCCAATGTCACCGTTATCAGGTAGCAAATAGTTCAGCATTAAGTATCTGCTAGAAATAGCAGGTATTTTATTTGTAAATTTATTGGTAAAGGGACACCTACTACTCCCAACCATAAAAGATACTGGTGTGGTATAATAATGATATAGGTGCTTCGTTGGAAAGCTACGACGGATATGGGGCTCTTAGGTAAAGGAGCCACGCCCTTTTTTCATAGAACCATCTGGATTAACACTAACGTTCTCGCAGTTTAGAGAATCCGACCAGCCTATAGAAAGGAGTTGCAGATGAGGATCACTCATGAAAACGGCAAGAAATATCGCGCTTACAGCCCCGAGGAGTTCTTTAAATCCCCTGAAAATCCACAAACGCTCTTTAGCCTGAACAAATCTACGCTTGAGCATCACAGCGAAAGAGTATTACGTGAAAAAACCCCTAAGGAAAACTAGCGGAATGGCGGAAACCATAAAGCCCCGTCATTCAACGGGGCTTTATGGAGCTGCCCTAAGTGGACGGTATTCAAACTATGAGTTGCTGGAGGAGCTGGCAAAGTTCATCTTTGAATTGTCTTTCGAATAATAGCAGAATTGATTAAGGAGGCCGAGAGGTGTGTCGAGATGCAGTTCCGGCAAAGGCAGGGTAAAGGAAATTAGGAGTATTGCATTTGGCATGGACTTAAACACAAAGCCTTATTCAACCGGCAGCCTTTTTAATATTGCTTCTGGTCCCTGAGGAGCAAACACAACTATTTGAACAAGCTCCGTATCCCCAATGTTCTCGTGATAATGCTCGGTACCGGGAGCAATGTATATCGCATCACCTGGACCGAGATCGTATCTCTTTTGAGCAATAGTAATCGCAGTTCTCCCCTTTACTATATAGACTATCTCCTCGACATCCCTGGTATGGGGGTCGGTCTTACCACCAACAGGAAATGTGATCTCGACGAGACTTGAATTTCTGGTACCTGATTCAGCATCGATTAATACTTTTGTACGTCCATCCTCAGGACCTCTAAGAATTGACACAGCATCTGTTCTAGATATACTAATCATGTTACCCCTTTCAAAGGTATAGGGCTTAAATCTTAGCTGATCTTTACTCTCAATAAGTTCTTTAAGTTTAGTGGCGGCAATTTTGCGCATGCTGAATTTGTTTTTCTCTTCTCGGTCCATTTCACCAAAAGTGATATCGTAACCCTCGGGCATAAAAATAGCATCCCAGCCAAAACCGTTTTCACCGCGGGGGTTTACAATATGCCCTTTAATCTTGCCTTCAAAAAAGTAAATCTCTTCTGAGTTTTTAGCATACCCAATAACCACTATGGCTTCGGCCTTATTGTTGCCAAGTTTTTCAGCAATCTTCGCCAAGGCTTCATTGCCAAGAGATTTTTCAAACCATTTGATGAGTGGGCCTGGGAGACCATTTAAGCATTCAAGGCAAAGAGAGGTGTCTTCCACAATAAGCTCGGCTCGTGCATGCTTTAGAGCTTCCAGAAGTTTGGCTTTAATAATTTTTCTAGGATCAATACCCTGAAGCTCCGGTAAGTCGATATCGAGCTGTTCTACTTCAGGGATTATTGATTTAATTTCTGAAAACTTTTCTTGGTTGCTGGTGATAAAATAAAGCATGGTTGTATCCTATCAAAAAACAACTAAAGAGTCACTTCCTCGATTGACCCCTGATAAATGGACATGGTTAAGTTTCTAGAGCAGACAGCGGAGAAGCAATTATAGTCTTTCCTTGGTACTGTAAATTCTTAGTAGGCAAGTGTGGGCTTGCAAAATAGATCAAGACCTCACATTATCTCGTTTAGAACCAGTAAACATGATAAGGAGGTCTTGATATGCACCATAGTATCAATTCTATT
>JAJYQA010000015.1 GCA_021794835.1 Actinomycetes bacterium
AATAGAATTGATACTATGGTGCATATCAAGACCTCCTTATCATGTTTACTGGTTCTAAACGAGATAATGTGAGGTCTTGATCTATTTTGCAAGCCCACACTTGCCTACTAAGAATTTACAGTACCCCACGCGGACATGAGAATTAAAAAAGCGGATAGTTATAAACTCCGCCCCTATAGGTGATTAGGTGATTACCAGATAAGTCTTTTTGTTTTTAGATTAAGTCTTTTAGAGCATCGGCCGCACCCTCAAAGCCGCGCTCAAGTGATTTTGCAAAGGCCACCGCGGCGCGTTTTCTGTCGTTTAATTGGATATATGAGTATCCAATCCAGTAATAGGCATATGCATTGTCATGGTCAATACTGGCCGCGACTTCGTGCTCTTTAATCGCCTCTTTAAACATCTCTTTTTCTAGGTAGCAAGATCCGAGATTGTAATGGGCGTTTGCGTTCATTGGGTCGTGCTTAATAATGCCTCTATACTGTTTAGCTGCCTCATCCACATTGCCCCGGTCAAACATTATAGTACCAAGGCCGAAACGGGCTTTTGTCATAGCGGGGTTAAGTTCTATTGACTTTTTAAAGTATTTAATAGCTTTGTCATAATCATATCGCTCATAGTATATGCGTCCAATCATGAACCAAGCGTCGGCGTTACTCCTGTCTATAAGAATTGCCTGCTTGAGGTTCTTTATAGCTTTAGCCAATTGCTTAAGGTTATAATGGATAACGCCCAGCGCGTAGTAATTTAGACCCTCTCCTGGGTTGATCGCAATAGCTTTTTCGATTTCACTTTTAGCGCCTTGGAAGTTACCTTTGGTGGCGTACTCTTGGGCCCTTAGCTGGTATGGATTTAATTTGAGACCATCCTGGTTTCTGTTTTGATTTGCTTTCGCTGCGGTTATAATTACAGTAGCAATTGCAATGCCGGCAGCTAGCGCGAAGATAAATTCCATTTATGCGTCCTCCAAAATTGCCTTTGTTTTGTTACCACGGATATACGCTTTTTTTTAAGTGTAGTAATGCCGCTACAGTTTACTTATCGGACTAAATAAGTCGACCTTTAGCAAAATGGAGGAAGTTTTTTATTCTCCTACGAGGGCTTCTACGAATTCCTCAGGCTTGAATTCCTGCAGGTCATCCATGCCTTCACCCACACCCACATAGCGAATTGGGATTTTAAGCTCGTCCTGGATAGCAAGAACGATGCCGCCCTTTGCGGTCCCGTCCAGCTTGGTTAACACAATGCCATCGACGGTTAGAGCCTCGTCAAAAAGGCGTGCCTGCGCAATCCCGTTTTGCCCGGTTGTGGAATCAATTACCAGCAATGTTATAATTTCAGCGTCACCTTTTTCGCGCTCGGCAATCCTTTTAATTTTTTTTAGCTCTTCCATGAGGTTAACGTAAGTATGAAGTCTGCCGGCGGTGTCTATTAAGAGGACGTCCGATTTTCTGGCGTTGGCGGCATGTACGGCGTCGTAGACAACAGCAGCGGGGTCAGAGCCTCGCTCGTGTTTTACTACGTCTACATTAAGCCTTCTTGCCCAAATATCGAGCTGTTCAATGGCTGCTGCCCTAAAGGTATCCGCCGCACCAAGTAGCACCGATTGATTATGTTTCAGAAAACTTCTGGCAAGTTTAGCGATAGTTGTGGTTTTACCCGTTCCATTAACCCCAACTATTAAATAAATCCTGCGGCGTGTGCTATCATGAAGTGTCTTGGGGGATTCGGTTTTTAGGATTTCTACAAGCTCATCTTTTAACAGGTTGATTATCTGCTTGACCTCGGTTACCCTTTCCATAATAACCCTGTATTTAAGGTTATCTATTATATGCATTGTGGAGGGGACGCCGATATCTGCCTGGATTAAAATCGCCTCAATATCGTCCCATAGCTCATCATCAATTTTTCCACGAAGCGAGATGAGGCCGCTTATCTGACCAACAATATTCTCACGGCTCTTTAGAAGGCCGTTTTTAAGTTTTTGAAGCCAGGAGACCTGCTCTTTCCCATGTGTCTCCTCTAGTATCTCTTCGACTTTCTCGGACTGCTCTTCTTCTGTAGCCTCTTCGGGTTCAGACTGTTCCGCCTCGATGGCTTCGTTTTTTTCGGGCTCTTCTTGTCCCCAACCGCGCCTAAACCAACGCATCAAAACACCCCGTCGTTACCTGTTAGTTTTATAGATTCCCGTGATCTCGAGATTTAATAATAGCATAAAATCAGACGTCAGAAGCCAGAAGCCCAAAGGAATTAATAATGTGAAAGCAAGTAATGAGAGTAAATCACCGGCTTACCCGTTCACCATTCACCTATTAACCGGTGTTTAATTCGACATTTAAAAATTCGTAAATCGAAATTACCCGATTGGAATCGTAACTTCACTGAATTTTTGTGAGATGAGCTTGGATACACCATCTGCCTGCATGGAAACGCCGTAAAGTGAGTCGGCAACCTCCATAGTCCTTCGTTGGTGGGTTATGATGAGGATTTGGCTCCCTTGTTTTAGCCGGTTAAGCATAGCTATAAATCTCTGCAGGTTTATATCGTCAAGCGCTGCTTCTACCTCATCGAGGATATAAAACGGGCTGGGTCTTGTCCAGTATAGCGAGAAAGAGAATGCCAAAGCCACCAGTGACTTCTCTCCTCCAGAAAGAAGCGATAGCCTCTGCAATTTTTTGCCGCCAGGTTGGGCTACAATATCGATTCCGCTTTTTTGGATATCGTCCGGCTCAGTTAGGATGAGCTCAGCCTGTCCCCCAGGGAAAAGCAACTCGAATACCGCCTGAAAATCCTCGTTGACCTTTTCGAAAGTCTCGGTAAAGCGGATTTTCATCTTTTGCTCGATTGCACTTACTACCTTAACGAGGGCACGTTTACTACGTTGAAGGTCCTCTATCTGCTCTACAAAGAACTTATGCCGCTCTTCAAGAATAGTATACTCTTCAACGGCAATCGGATTAACTGGCCCGAGTGCGGATATCTTTCGCTTTAGATTTGAGATCTCAATCTCTGTTTCTTCGTTTGGGGCAGTGAGTTTGTAGTCGACCGCCTTCTCAAGCGGTATCCCGTACTCGTTAACTACTTTCTGGACTGCAGTAGTTACCTTAAGCTCGAGCCGGGCTTTTTTTACCTCAGCTTCGTGCATCTGCCTTATCGTTGTCTCAATGCGGTCGTTTGTCTTATTGATCTCAAGTTGATCATGTCGGAGTGTATGCCTAAGATCCTCGAGGGATCCTTCTTCGAAGGATGTCATCTCGCTCGCCTGCTCATTACGGAAAGCTATCGATACCAATATCTCATTTAGTACTTTCCTTAGCGGATCAAACTTTGAGTTTAGCCCCTCCAGAAACTCAAGGAGCTGTTTTTGCTCATCGACCTGGCTGTCGAAGTTGTTTAGCTCACTTGCAATACCAGCGATCCTTCTTATGCTATGGTCTATCCGCTCATTTAGCGATTTTATTTCTAGCTTTATCTTACTTTGCTCTACACGAAGCCTTGATTCTTCCTTGAAGTATAGGTCACGGGTCTTAACCGAATCGTCCAGGCTAAATTGGTACGAGTAAAGTTTATCCTTCTGGGCTTTAGATTCCTGCCTAAACCTAATAATGGCCTCATTATCATTTTTTAGTTTTATCTCAAGCATTTGAATTTTTTCGCGAAGTAATTTTTCATGTGAGACTTCTGAGGAAAGCTCAGGCTCGATATCTTCGATGGATTGCTTGAGATTATTCCGCTCGGCTTTTCTAGTCTGAAGCCTTGCCCATATATCGTTTTTTTGCATCTTGAGCTTTTCAAGGCGTCTTGCAATTTCAGCCTGGTTTTTTTCAAGTTCTTTGATCTTGCCCTCTAGCTCATCCATTCGGGCACTTAATCCGTGCAGCTCACGTTGATAGCCAAGGATACCAACCAGCTCATTCGACGCGCCGAAGATGACTTTACCGTTTGGAAGAATTATGTCACCATCCATGGTCACAACGATCTCGCTTTCGATTTTCTCCTGCAGGAGAAGCGCTGTATCGAAGTCAGGTACTATATAGACATGGCTTAAAAGCGCGCTTACTGCGTGTTCGAACTGTGAGGGATACGAGACTACATCGAGAGCCCATGTAGTAAATGGCAACCTTGCCGTGGGAAGTTTAAAGCGCGCCCGGTCACTTGCTATGAAGGACGCAAGGCCGAGCGGTTCGCTGCGCCGCTCACTTGCAAGTTTTTTAAGGTATTTTGAGTTCTCGAGAACCATACAGAAAATGTCCCCACCAAGAACCGCTTCAATTGCACGCTCGAACTCTGGGCGTACCTCTATTGCATCCTTGAGAAGCCCAAGAAATCCAGGAATGTCAAATGTATCAATTGAATCCGCGATGTCGTCGATCGTTGGGAATGACTCAACTATGTCTTCAAGTGCCTTTATCCTTGCCTTTACCGCCGCATATTCCTGCCTTAAATCACCATCGCTCCGGCGAATTTCAGATTGCTCTTCTTTGATTTTTTTGGTTAGCATGGCTAGTTCGTTGTGTTGAAACTCAAGCTCAGATAGCTCTATACCGACAAGCTCCACGTCTCTTTTCTTCTGCTCAATCTTTTGGTAAAGTACACCTTTTTTCTTAATTGTTTTAGCCAGCTCGTTTTTTAAGAAGCTAAGCTGGTTCTCATTGGTTTGGATTGCGAGCTGAAGCTCGTTAATCTCCGTTTGGTACTTGTCTGAGATACTGGTCTCGTTTGCGATTTTTGTATTAAGTTCGTTGACGTTCTCTTCGATACCAACTCTTTTTTTGTGGAGTTCGTCGATTTCCTGTTCAAGCTTACTAAGCGATGAGGAGCCGTTTTTAAGTTCCGCTTGAAGAGAGCTTTTCTCATCGGTAAACCATGCCTGCTGTTCAACAAGATCGTTTTTTCGTTGCTCAGACTGCGATATATAATGCTTAACTTCACCTATCCTCTGCTCGACATTCTTTTGTTTTTCGTCTAATAGGTCGATATTTGATCGGATACGCTCCTCGGCATATTGTAGCTTGCGCTTTTTCTCATTGATATCGCCCGAATAGAAGTTCTTAGTCTCAAACTCAAGCTGAAGTTTCTCATATGCCTCGTGCTGGCTAGCAAGCTCGGCTTTTAGATCAGACAGCCTTGTCTTTAACCCGCTCTCAAGATTTAGAATTGCCTGCCACTCGCCTTGAAGACCGTGAAGAATTGCCACTGCCAAACCAACCTCTAGCGTTCTTAATCTGTTGGATAGCTCAATATGTTCTTGAGCTTTGGCAGCCTGGTTTTTTAGAGGCTTAAGTTGCCTGCTGATCTCTTGCAATATATCCTTGCTTCTTTGAAGATTTTGATCCATCGAGCCAAGCCTCTTTAGGGCACGCTCTTTTCTCTTCTTATATTTAAGTATTCCGGCAGCTTCCTCAATAAGGATTCTCTTATCCTCAGGTTTACTGTTTAGTATTTCCTCTAAGCGGCCCTGGCCTATGATTGAGTAAAGACCTTTCCCAAGACCTGAATCTAAGAGCAGCTCTTGGATATCAAGGAGTCTACAAGGGGAGTTATTAATGTAGTAGTCGCTCTCACCCGAGCGAAAAAGCCTTCTTGTTATCGTTACTTCGCTGAATTCGATTGGCAGGAGTCCGTCGGTGTTGTTTAAAGTAAGAGACACTTCAGCCATACCAAGCGCGGGCCGAGCGGTACTACCGGCAAATACGACATCTTCCATGGAGCTGCTGCGCAAGGATCGTGCGCTTTGTTCACCAAGCACCCACATAACTGCATCGCTAATATTGCTCTTACCACTTCCGTTAGGGCCAACGATGGCCGTAATGCCAGGCTCGAATCGTATAACGGTTCTATTGGCGAACGACTTGAATCCTCTTAGGGTCAACGACTTTAAATGCAACGGTAGCTCCTTGAACAGACCAACCTATCGTATTACAACTACTAAACTTACTTACTTTCACCCTCAAATTTTACCAGTGCTTCTTTCGCGGCCTCTTGCTCGGCTTTCTTTTTGCTTTTTCCCGTGCCATGCCCCCAGGATTTTTCATTTATATAAACTTTTACAACAAAGTTTCTATCGTGGACCGGCCCAAACTCATCGACTATGCGATATCTTGGGATATTGCCATACTTGGCCATAACCAGTTCCTGGAGTCTGGTCTTGGGATCTCCAAATTGACCAAGAGATTCCCTCTCGTCAATAAGGGTTTTGAAGTTATTTAAGATAAATTCTTTTGTGGCCTCCATCCCTTGGTCAAGGTATATAGCACCGATTATTGCTTCGAGTGCATCCCCTAGAACCGACACGCGGGTGCGACCACCAGTTTGCTCTGCACCTTTACCCATAAGGAGTACTTCGCCGATACTGAGTTTCTTTGCTATTTCAGCAAGAAAATTAGCGTTAACGATGTTTGCCCGGAGTTTGGCCAAGTTTCCCTCATTGAGCTCCGGAAACTTATGGTAGATATACTCCGTCACAACCAAGTTGAGGACGGAGTCCCCCAAAAACTCAAGCTTTTCATTCGTTACCGAAAGGTCTTTCTCAAAGCTGTAAGACCGATGGGTTAACGCCTGAAACAACAAATTATTATCCTTGAAATTAATGCCTAGATATTCCTTAGCTTTGTAAATATTCTCAGGAAAAGACATTCCTAACCCTCAAATCTTTTTATAAGTATACTTGCATTGTGACCACCAAAACCAAATGAGTTTGATAGGGCAATTTTTATATTTTTTTGCACGGCCTTATTTGGCACGTAGTTCAAATCACACTCTTCATCTGGTGTCTCTAAATTTATCGTCGGTGGGACCAACCCATTTTTAACGACCAAGGAACAGGCAATCGCCTCAATCGCCCCCGCCGCACCAAGCAGGTGCCCGGTCATGGATTTAGTTGAGCTTATAAGCATATTGTAGGCGTGGTTACCAAAAAGCTCTTTTACGGCTTTGGTCTCGGCGATATCTCCTGGCCCAGTAGATGTACCATGCGCGTTGATGTAATCAACTTCTTCTTTTTGGATTCCTGCTTCCTTAATTGCCATATCCATTGCCCTACTTGCACCCCGGCCGCTGGGATCAGGCTGGGTTATATGAAATGCATCTGCAGTCATACCGTATCCTACTATCTCTGCGTAGATGTTGGCTCCCCTTGATAAAGCATTATTTAACTCTTCTAATATTATAATACCTGAGCCTTCGCCCATTACAAAACCGTCTCTTTCTATATCGAACGGCCTGCTGGCTTTCTCCGGTTCATCGTTTCGAGTGGATAGAGCCCTCAAACTATTAAAGGCTGCAATACCAAGGGGTGTGATGGAAGCCTCGGCGCCTCCGGTTATCATAATGTCGGCGATCCCTCGCTTGATAGCCTCAAACGCATCGCCAATAGCGTGATTGCTTGATGCACACGCGGACGTAGTGCAATAGTTGAGCCCCCTAGCCCCAAGCAACATGGAAATATGTCCTGCAGCTAGATCAGTTATCATCATCGGAACAACGAAAGGACCAACTTTTCGAGGACCTTTTTCTAGAAGAACCTTCATCGACTCCTCCATGGTCCCGAGTCCACCAATACCCGAGGCGACAATGACGCCGGTTGCATCGGCTATGTCATCAGTAATCTTTAGCCCCGAATCATCAACCGCAAGTAAAGCAGATGCAACAGCCAGCTGTTGGAATCTATCCATACGTCTGGCTTCCTTACGGTCAATAAACTCGGATGGATCAAAACCAGGAACCTCGGCGGCTATTGTTGTGGCATAGCCTTTGGGGTCGAAGAGGCTGATCGTCCTTACCCCTGACTTTCCGTTAATTAAGCCGGACCAAAATATGTCCTTTCCGGTTCCAAACGGGGATATTGCCCCTAACCCTGTTATCACGACCCGTCTATCCATATACACCCACCGGTTGTGCGGCTATTTCATATTCCATCGCTGCAGTAAGCCGCGCCATTGATATGCGCACAGCCATACCGCCTTGTATAATTGGCAGCCTTACTACCAGATTGCCTATTTTAAGGCTTGGTAAATTCATATGCTTTCCTTTTTATGTTTAATGCTCAACTATCAACAAGCTATATTTAGCTATAGTTTGTGTTCGATGTATTCTACTACGTCCTCGACAGTGCCGATGGATGCAGCATCCTCATCCGGGATTTCGATGTCAAACTCCTCCTCCATAGCCATGATCAACTCAACAATATCCAGACTATCTGCCCCAAGGTCATCAACAAAGGATGTTGCCAACCCCACCTCATCCTCATCTACGCCCAATTGCTCAATTACGATATCTTTTACTTTTGTAAAGACTTGCTGGTCGGCCACAATCAGTACCCCCCTTCTAAAAACTACATTGCCATTCCGCCATCTATAACTATAACGTGACCGGTTATAAACCGTGCGTCGTCCGACGCGAGATAAGCGACGCCAGCCGCTACATCCTCAGGTTCGCCAAAGAAGCCTAAGGGAATTCGCTGGCGCGTTTTTTCTCTTATATCATCCGAAAGTCGTTTTGTCATCTCAGTTTCGATAAAGCCTGGTGCAATGGCATTTACTCTTATATTGCGACTTGCAAATTCCCTTGCAAGTGATTTTGTTAACCCTACAATACCGGCCTTTGATGCCGCATAATTTGCCTGGCCGGCGTTGCCGGCAAGACCGATAACGGATGAGATGTTTATAATCGAGCCCTGCTTTCTTTTTAGCATAAGTTTTGACACCGCTTGGGTAACAATGAATGTCCCGGTGAGGTTGGTGTCAACCACCAATCGCCAGTCATCCTCTTTCATCCTAACGAAAAGGCTATCGCGGGCGATTCCCACGTTGTTTACCAAGATGTCGATTGAGCCAAGCTGCTCCTCAACTTTGGCGACTACCTCATCCATTTTATTTTTATCGGTAACGCCTGCCTCAAAAAATAATGTCTTTTTGCCAATTCCTTCTACGGTAGAAATAACTTTAGCAGCTGCAACTTTATCACGCCCCGTAAGCGCGATATCTGCCCCTTCCTTTGCAAGCCCTATGCATATCGCGGCCCCAATCCCCCGGGTTCCGCCTGTTACTAGTGCAACTTTGCCGTTAAGTCTCATTAAACATCCTTTAAATAATTAATAACCGCCTCTAAAGGCTCCGGTTTATCTGTTGTCAGGATATTCGCCTGTTTATCAATCCTTTTAATAATCTTGGATAGGACATCGCCCGGACCTATTTCGATAAATGTCCTTATGCCTAGACCGATCATCTGCTCTATGGATTGCTGCCATTTTACCGAAGAAGACATCTGTGAGCGAAGGGCATCTCGCAACTCTATGGCATCAACCGCCGGCCGCGCCATTGTATTTGGCACAATTGGCACTTCGGAGGTTAAGAAGATACAGTTATCTAGAAGCTTCTTAAACTGTTCCTCTGCGCCGGCCATCATTGGTGAGTGAAAAGCCCCACTTACAGGAAGCTCGACAATCTTCTTTGCGCCGGCCATCTTTAGAGCCCGAATGGCTGATTCCGTTATGTAAGCCTCAACTGAAACAACAATTTGGCCGGAGCAGTTATAGTTGGCAATAGCAATCGTACCTTGATCGGATAGCTCTTCGACCGCATCTTCAACTACCCTTAAATCTGCACCTAAAACCGCAAGCATCTTGCCTGGATATTTCTTAGCCTCTTTGCTCATTATTTCAGCTCTTTTTGCCACTATGCGCAAGCCATCGGAGAACTTAAATGTCTGAGAGGCGGTAAGCGCGCTATATTCGCCTAGGCTATGGCCAGCCATAATTTGTGGCTGAAAGCCATAGTTGTCGATAACTCTGTAAATGCCGATGCTTAGAATATACACGCACAGTTGCGTATTAATTGTATTATTTAGCGTTTCTTCGGGCCCGTTAATACAGATGTCTAAATAGTCTGTCCCAAGTATTTCTTTTGCTTGCGTGAAGGTACGCTTTATCCCGGGATACTTATCAATGATATCCTTACCCATCCCGACATATTGCGACCCTTGGCCGGGGAAAACAAATGCTATTCCATCCATACGCGCCATAATTCCTCGTTCCTCGAAATTAGCTCGCAGCTCACAGGGTGAAAGCAAGTAATGAGGGCAAGTAATTTTTGATTGTATAATTGAGATCCCTCGACTCCGCCTTCGGCTACGCTCGGGATGACAATTGCTTTCACCCTCGTATCTTTTTACCAATTAACCGATTCACCGGTTTTTAATTCGAAATTCGTAATTTCGAATTACCTAGACTGGATTAATTTGGAGTACAACCTCTTGTAGTCGCCCAATAACTTCCTCGGTTTCCTCAACCATCTCTTTGATAATTTCAGCTACCGGTTTTATATCTTTTACAAGACCAGCAATTTGACCGGCCATGACGCTTCCATAATTCATATCGCCTTCGACTGCAGCCAGGTGTAGTTTACCGGTTCCTAACTTCTCCAAATCCTCAACCGGAGCCCCTTCTTTTTCAAGCCGATCAAACTCCCGGCTTAGCTTGTTTTTCAAGATCCTAACCGGGTGACCAGTCGTACGGCCCGTGACGGTCGTATCCCTATCTTTTGCTGTTAATAGTTTTTGCTTCCAGTTCTCGTGAACAGTACACTCGGTTGTGCATATAAATCTAGTGCCAATTTGAACGCCGTTTGCTCCTAAGGACAATGCCGCCGCGATGCCTCTTCCATCCGCAATTCCCCCTGCCGCTATGACGGGGATATTCACTGCATCTACTACTTGCGGAACAAGAGCCATAGTAGTGAGTTCACCCACATGTCCCCCAGACTCGGTTCCTTCGGCGATAACTGCATCAACACCCGCCTTCTCCATTCTCTGGGCCAAAGCTACGGAAGGGATTACGGGAATGACTTTAGTTCCTATTTCCTTAAATCTGCCAATAAAAGCCCCTGGGTTGCCAGCTCCGGTAGTGATAACTGGAACTCGCTCTTCTAGGGTTACTTCAATAAGCTCATTTATGTGAGGGGTAAGAAGCATCAAATTTACCCCAAAAGGCTTGTTCGTCATTTTTTTGGCTTTGCGTATCTCCTGCCGCAAGGTGTTGGCCGGCATCTGGCCAGCACCTATAATGCCCAATCCTCCTGCATTAGAGACCGCGGCGACCAGCTCTGCGGTCGACACCCAGGCCATCCCTCCTTGGATAATAGGGTAATCAATTCCCAGAAGATCGCAAAGTTTTGTTCGTATCAATGCTCTTTCCCTCCCTAATACCATCTAACAACATTAGCTCCCCAAGTAAGCCCGGCTCCATATCCTACAAACACCAGTACGTCGCCTCTCTTAAGAGACCCTGTTTTGTAAAGGTCATAGAGCGCCAATGGAATAGATGCCGTAGAAGTATTGCCGTACCTATCTAAGTTCACAACAACTTTTTCTTTACTTATGCCAAGCCTTTCGGCTCCTGAGTTAATAATCCTTATGTTTGCCTGGTGGGGCACTAAATAATCAATATCATCCACTGTAAGACCGGCTTTGTCCAATGCTTTTTGGACGGCCTCAGGAAAAACTCTTACCGCAAACTTGAATACCTCGCTGCCGTTCATGTAAACGTAGTGAAGACCCTCTTTTATGGATTGCTCGCTCCCCGGGTGGCAAGAGCCGCCGGCGGGGATCTTTAAAAGATCCGCACCCGACCCATCGGCTGCAAGGTAGCTAGACAAAAGGCCGTATCCTTTCTCGGCCCTACGTAAAACAAACGCTCCCGCCCCGTCTCCAAAAAGGATACAGGTACCCCTATCCTTCCAGTTTATATGCCTTGTAAATGCGTCGGCGCCGATAAAAAGTACCGTCTTGTACATGCCGGTCTCAATAAATTGCGACGCAACAGTCAGTCCGTAAACAAACCCGGTGCAGGCAGCCTGCAGATCAAACGCGGCCGCCCCTTTAGAATTTAGCTTTTTCTGAACAAGACAAGCGGTAGATGGAAATATCATATCCGGCGTTGAGGCTGCAACGAGTATTAAATCGACTTCGTCTATGTGAACGCCCGCATCTTCAAGGGCCGCCTTTGCCGCGGGAACCGCCAGGTCTGATGTTGCGGTATCTCCTTCAACAACTCTCCGTTCAACAATACCGGTTCTGGTCCTTATCCACTCATCGCTTGTATCAACTATTTTTTCCAGTTCGCTATTTGTAAGTATTTTTTCTGGGACATACACTCCCATACCGGCTATCCCGGCAGGACCATTATACATTAATAAATGCTTTTCCTTTCAAGTCTTCTTTGATTTTTGATACAACGTTGTCCTTTACAGCATTTACGGCCTGTAAAATTGCATTAGTGATTGCTTTAGCAGAAGAGCTGCCATGACAGATAACGCAGACACCATTTACTCCTAAAAGAAGCGTGCCGCCGTATTCTTCATAGTCGAGCCTTTTTATCATTTTCCTCAAGCCAGGTTTAAGTAGCAGACCACCAATTTTTCCCATAAAAGAACTATTAACTATTGTTTTTAGCTCCGCAAAGACCGCTTTGACCAGGCTCTCGGATAGCTTCAAAACTATATTCCCTGTGTAGCCGTCGCAGACAATAATGTCGACAGTTCCCCGGGGGATGTCATGGCCCTCGACGTTTCCGTAAAAGTTAAGGCTTGATTTATCGAGTAGCTGGTAAGCTTCTTTTACAAGATCATTGCCCTTGGTTTTTTCCTCACCTAGGCTTAGAAGCCCGATCGAAGGGTTTTCTATCTTTAAAACAGAGCTTAGATAAGAATTCGCCATTATGGCGAAGTCAAGCAAGTTCTCGGGCTTACACTCGGCGTTTGCACCGGCATCCAAAAGATAGGTTGCCCGCTCTTTGATCGGAAATCTAGCAAGTATCGCGGGCCGAGAAATGCCCTTTATCCTACCCATTATCAGTAAGGCCGCCGCCATGACGGCGCCTGTATTACCTGGAGTCACGAGTGCTTGGGCCTTTCCCTCTTTTACCAGCCTACTACCTACGACAATAGTTGATTGACTTTTGTTTCTTACCGCCCAGACAGGCTCCTCGTTCATATTTATAACTTCGGACGCGTGTTCTATCTTTATATTACTAGGCCATCCGCTTTTTTCTAGTTCTGATTTAATAAGCTCTTCAGGGCCTAAGAGCACAATATCTACGTAAGAGACAATCTTCGACGCGTCTAAACAGCCCTTTATGACCTCAGCCGGGCCCCGGTCGCCTCCCACAGTATCAACTAATATTACAATATTTTTCATCCGTATTGGCTACCTTATTTTAAACTCCGTCATATAGTTCGATATCTAATATTATCATAGGATAACACGAATTTAGTTATCTAGTGAGGTCTGCATTTCAGGCTTTAACCTGCAAGCAATCACTAGCTATAAAGATTACAGGATTTATATGTTTTGAGGCAATAGTAAATAGCAGTAGTTTTCTTAAAGCACTGCTGCGGTAGCATAAGGGCTTTAGCTCTGCTAAACCATTTCACCGTACCGTGGAGCGCCCGATAAATCGGGCAACTAAATTATCCTATTCACCCATTTTTCCTTTTCGCCGATTCACCGGTTTTAACCCTGGACCCCGGTCCCTGTCTTATTCCGGTTCACCAGTTCACCAGTCTTTAATTCGCCAACCGAAATTCGTAATTCGATATTCCTTAGATTCCTATATCAGAAAGCAACGCATTCACGTCGACACTTTGCTTTACTAACTCGTATACCCGTTGCACCTTTTGAGTCTGGTGTATTCTAACTCTTCCAACCAGTTCATCGGTCTTCTCGACAGCCGTCAATGTATCAAAATCAACTAGGATCATGGGGATGCCGAGATCCTCTGCCCTAGCCATAACAACCGGGCTAGGCTGTAGGTTACCGGTTAGAATTAAGGCCTTTGTTGGCGTCTCTAAGGCAGCAAGCTGCACGTCGGCTCGATCGCCACCGGTAATTACCGCCTTATTTGTCGTTCTCTGGAAAAATCTTAACGCCTTCTCCTGCCCCATTGCCCCGACCATAAAATTCTCGACTAGCTCGTCAGTCTTGTTCGTCGCGGTAAGTATGGTGCCATTTAGATGATCCGCAATTTCACCAACAGTTACAGATATAAGCATCTTATCCCGCGGCATTATACCGTAGGTCTTTATCCCTTTTTGCTCTAGGTAAGGCAAAATCATATCAACGACCGGCCTCTGGCTGTTGGGCACCTGGTTGAAAATAACGCCCAGAAGCTTATCCCCAAGAAGATCTCGGGCCTCAAGAATATCATCGACCACCAGCTCTGATCTATACCTCACCACCAAGACTACTGGAGCATTGAGCAATTCAGATATTTGAAAGGCGGACGCGTTAATAAACCGGCCCTCGTTAACGTCGGCCCCGTTTTCCAGCAAGACAACGTCTTTGCCTTTGGATATCTTCAGATAAGCATCTTTTATAATCTTTCCGCTGTCGATGCCTTGCCCGCGCAGATGGTCATGCATAAACTTTCTCGTAAGGGAAATTGGCGCCACGTCTTCGATGTTTTCTTCTATTTCAAGACGTTTTAGGATATAGTATGCGTCCAGATCGACGGTTTTGTCATTAACCCTGCCCGGAGTTGTGCCTATCGGCTTCATATAGCCGACAATTTTGCCCCTCTCTTTCAATATTAATCCAAGGCTTAGGCAAATGCCCGTCTTGCCAGAGTAAGCCTCGGTTGAGACGACGTAAAGGTTTGCCATATCCCCTCACTCTCCTATCGTAATCCTAACATCTGCGGCAACGCCGCCATGTCCTTTATCAAGAACCATAAATGGGTTTATATCCATCTCTATTATCTCTGGAAAATCGGTTACAAGTTGCGACACTTTAAGGATTGTATCCACAATAGCGTCTATATCCGCGCTTGGTTGGCCCCGCACACCCCGAAGAAGCGCGTAGGCGCGTATCTCTTGAACCATCCTTCTTGCCTCTAGCTCGGAGACGGGGGCTACCCTAAACGAGACATCCTTTAAAACTTCGACATAGATCCCGCCAAGACCAAAGAGGATAAGGTGCCCGAACTGGGGGTCGCGGTTTACGCCGATGATCGTTTCGCGGGCTCCGGATACCATCTCTTGGACGCATATCCCCCAAATAAGAGCCTGCGGCATAAATCTGGTCACATTTGTAACGATACGATTAAAGGAAGTCTCAAGCTCAGTCTCATCTCGTACGCCAACCGCAATCCCGCCAACATCGCTCTTATGCAAGATGTCAGGTGAGGCCACTTTTAAAACAAGCGGAAAACCAAGGTGCCTGCCGACTCTTAGGGCCTCGTCGACATCGTGGGCCAGGACACACTTTGCGATCCTTATGCCGTAGGCGTCAACAACCTGCGACGCCTGTATATCGGGGAGATCGCGCCTTCCAAGCTTAATCGACTCGTCAAATATCTCGCGCACGGTACGCTTGTGAACTGTAAACGTCTCATAGGTTTTCGCCGGCTGTTCTTTAAAGTTAATATATGAGAGAACGGCAGCGACTGTCTCGATGGCTCGCTCGGGATAGTAGTAGTTTGGGACTTTGTTCTCGGTAAGTATTTTTATCCCTGATGCAACATCAGCTCTACCCATAAAGCAGGCGTAAATAAGTTTATCGGGGTAGCTCTGGGAAAGCGATGCGATAACCCGCGCCGTTTCATCTATTTCGGTCATTGCCTGTGGGGTTAGGATAACTACTGCAGCCGACACGTCATCATCTTTAAGAACCAACTCGAGAGCTGTCTTATATCTATCGGCCTTAGCATCCCCTAACACATCAACTGGATTATAGAGGCCAGCAGCCGGTGGGAGAGTTTCCCTTAGGGCATCTATTGTCTCGCGGCTGAAAGCGGCAAGCGGCACCCCATGTTTTTCACAGGCATCGGTTGCCATGATGCCAGGTCCGCCCGCGTTGGTTAGAATTGCGACATTTCGTCCCTTTGGTAGAGGCTGGTATGCAAATCCGACCGCATAGTCAAAGAGATCTTCAACTGAGTTTGCCCGGATAATCCCACTTTGTTTAAAGGCACTATTAAACGCCTGCTCTGAGCCGGCTAGCGTGCCGGTGTGCGAAGACACCGCCCTCGCACCGGCATCGGTAACTCCGGACTTTATTGCTATGATCGGCTTTTCTTTGGATACCTCGGTGGCGATGTTTACGAACTCACGACCGCTGCTTATCCCCTCCATATAGGTACAGATAACTTTGGTCTGGTTATCAGCCCTTAATGCTTGTAGGAGGTCTATCTCGCTTATATCGGCCTTGTTTCCCAGGCTTACAAATTTAGAAAAACCGATATGCTCAGCCTTGGCCCAATCAAGGATTGCAGTAAGAAGCGCGCCCGATTGAGAGATCATGGCAATGTTTCCCTTATAGGGGGCTTCTTTTGCAAATGTGGCGTTAAGGCCGCAACCGGTATCAGCCACACCAAGGCAGTTCGGACCTAAGACCCTAATACCAAAGCGACTTGCTATGTCCATTACCTCTCGTTCAAGCTTTGCGCCCTCGATGCCGGTTTCCTTAAAGCCGGCAGAAATAATAACCGCCACCTTAACCCCCTTTTCACCCGCCTCCTCCAATGCCTGAGGGACGAGTTTTGCAGGGACAACAATGACGGTCAATTCAACCGGCTCTAGAATATCTTTAATTGAAGCGTAAACTTTTTCGCCGTGAATCTCTTTTGCTTTAGGATTCACCGCGAAATATTTTCCTTCGAAGCCAGCTTCTCTTATGTTATCAAAAATGTCATGGCCGACATTTCCCTCTTCGCGGCCAACGCCAATAACTGCTACTGCAGTTGGACAAAATAATCCTTCAAGCATCCTTAACCACCTAAACAGGGTTTAAAGTGCTTATTCCCAATTACTCCACTTCAAGAACTTCTCTTTTGTTATAATATCCACACGATGAGCAAACGCGGTGCGGTAGTTTGGGCTCGTGGCACTGGGGGCACTCGACAAGCGTAGGTCCGGTTGCTGCCAACCAATGAGCTTTTCTTGAGTTTTTGCGAGCGTGCGAGGTTCTCCTCTTCGGTACTGCCATATATTTAGCACCTCCCTGGCAATCTTAAAACAAACAATGTCATTTTACACGCGTCCAGGGAATATGTCTAGGCTAGACTAATACCAGTGGTGTCTTACCCACCAGGCTTTGGCAGCAAGTGGCGAGCCGTAACGGCGTCGGATATACTCACACCCAGCTTTTGTTTCGCTTGCGGCATCTCCCAGGACCATCCAAGCGGGCGGGCTATGAAGTTGAAACAATCCATAGTAACCGCCACGGGGATTTATCCTACCTGGAGTTGTGCATTCGTGTGCAGATATCCAAACAAGAGCATCGAGCTGGGCTGGGTTTGGCCAATAGGCGGCGCCAGTTTCTCTGATTATGGACTCAGCATTTATAGAACGAGGGCTCCCCCTAGATACGGTTGGTTGGTTTGTCCAGTATCTACGGTGGAGCCGGTAATGGTGTTTATAGCTGTATTTAACCAGCTGTGGCTCAGCTATGGCCTCAACTGCGCCGATTGTCGCCGATTCTTCGGAAAAGTTACGGTTCAAATCATCAGCATTTGCTTGCTTAGACTCTAGCTGGTTGTTTTTACTTAAAGGCTTTGCCTTTAAGGCCACATCATCTTTTAATTTCTTTATGTCGGTACTTTTTTGGTGTTCGACTGTAAGTAAAGAAAACACCATCAATATTGCAATTGTCACAAGTACGCTTGCCGTCAACTTTTTTTCATCTAGTATAATAATACACCTGCCTTGGCATAGTTTATTTACTCTAAACTCTCTTTTAGGCTGATTAACGCAAACGAGCATGTTGCCTTTTACTACAAGCGATTTTCGTTACTAAAGTTCATAACTATATTAGAGCGGCTAAAATTGGTTCCTATGCTGTTCGTTACTTGTTTGTGGTGGCAGTAAATTTGCTTTTACTGTGTTTTAGGGGTTTTAATACTGGCGATGGTATTCTGGTACTGATTTAATTAGTAGATAATAAAATTAATGTAGATTTAGTTCTTTGGTTAGAGCGGCATATCAAGCAACTTCCACAATCCATATTTACTTTTGAGCAGATAGTCAGATACAAAGGTTCCCGGTTTTTACTGGTTGTCTACTTATCATTATACAGGATACTACATTTTAACGTTTATTGCAAATCTAGTCCTTAACAGTTGCGCTATCCTCAGGCTTAATAGCAATTATTGCGACATCATCTGTTAATATACCGCTGGCATATTCCAGAACCTCTCTGAATATATTTTCCGGGATATCGTTTACCGACATGGGGCTTAGCGTTCTTAGAAATTCAATGAGTCGAGTTTCGCCAAAAAACTCACCGTGATGCCTGGCCTCAATTACTCCATCTGTGTAGAGGACTAAAATGTCACCAGGCTTGAGGACAACCTCGTTATCTTCATACTCCAGGTCTTTGAACGCTCCAATGATTGGAGATCTTGACGGAATAGATGTTGTAACTGACGTCTCTCTTTTAAGTATTGCTGGAGGATGGCCCGCACTACAATAAGTAAGTAACCCTGATACCGTATCAAGTATACCAAAAAATACAGTTACAAATGAGGGCGGAAACGATTCCATGATAGCCAAGTTATTTGTCTTGGAAATTATAGCGGCCGGTGAGCTGTTTTCGTATGCATATGCCTTAATGGTATTTTTAATAAGTGAGGCTAATGTTGCAGCTTCAAGCCCCTTACCGGAGACGTCTCCTATGGTTATACCAACTTTATGATGTTCTAGCTCAAATAAATCATAAAAATCCCCACCCACCCGCGCCGTCACGGTCGCCGAATGATAGAAGTAACCAAACTGCACCCCTGGGACCAGCCTGGGTACTGTAAGAAGAGCTTCCTGTAAGGTATCTGCAATGTTTCTCTCTGATGAATATAGCCGGGCGTTTTCTAAGGCAAGAGAAATTGATGCGGCAAGCTTTCTTGCAAAATCAACCTGGGCTTCACCAAAGGTGATCTTATGGGCATAGTAGTTAAACGATAACGCACCTATGACCTCGCCTCTTGCCATTAAGGGCATGACCATGAACGAGCGGATCCCATGCTTCTCCATGACTTCAACGTTTACCCGCTTATCGGTAAGAGCATCATCAACCGCAACTGGCTCTTTTGTCTTAGCTGCAATTGCCGTAATTACAGCTCTATCTTCGCTAATTTTTTTTCCCACGATGTTTTGCGGTAGCCCATAGACGTATCTTGTCACCCAATAATCCTGCTCGCGCAGCGCAATGCCCGCCGTTTCGGACCTTAAGGCCTTTGCTGATTCTGTAACAACCCTTTGCATAATTACGTCAAAATTAAGCGTTGAGTTTATGGCAGAATTTATTCTATTTAGGGCATCACTTAACTCTTTTGATTCTCTTAATTTTTTCTCGTATCTTTTTCGCCTGCTTATATCGCATGCAACCACCTGGACCGAAGAGCGTCCCTGATAAATAACAGGCACGGCCGTAACCTCAACGTCGATCATCTTGTCATCAAGGCGGACAAACTTCTCTTCTATCGGGCCAACTGTCTTGCCTTGTTGCGCTCGCAAAAAGCTATCTTTTGTAGCTTTACGGTAAGCTGAATCTACAAAACTAAGGATAGGTTTTCCAATGAGCTCGTTTTGGTTGGATGCGCCGAGCATTGTTGCTCCTGCCGGGTTTACGTAAAGAAACCTCCACTCGCTATAAACCGCGATAAGATCAGGAGATACCTCAACAAGACGCCGGTATCTCTCTTCGCTCTCCCCAAGCAATTTTTCCGCAATCTTGCGATCAGTAATGTCGGTAAACGATTCGGCAACTCCGACGATTGTGCCTGCCTCGTCGCGAAGTGGAACGGCACTTATCGATAAAGTTATTTTAGTTTCATCAGGCCGGATTACTAACATCTCTTGATTGTGGACCGATCGCCCTGTCCTCATAACTCGATTAAACGGCAATCTGTCGTCTGGAAATGGTTTCCCATCGACTGTTATATATCGCCAAATTTGCACTTTGTAACTGCGCCCTATAATCTCACTTCGTTTTAAACCTAAGATCTTCTCGGCTGAGGTATTGGCAAAAGTATAGATGCCTGACCGGTTTATAATAATAATGCCTTCGGCAATTGTCCTGATAAGTCGCTCAAGCTGATCTCTTCCGGCTACCTTGTCCAAAAGAAGATACCTCCGACCCTAACTATGACATAAAGAAAACGCTAACTTATTTAAAAGCCATAACGGACACCTTATAGATTCCCATCCCGAGTGGAATATTTGTTGTTTTTTTAAATAAAGGTATTTTTTCTTGGTTTATAGTTAGGATACGTGAGCCGGGTAGCGATATTTTAGAGGCACGTAATTGCAGAATGGGTCTTCGCCAAGATAATCACCGTTTATAGAGTATGCTCTGGCCCTACATCCGCCGCATATGTTGTTGTACTCGCATGAGCCACACTTACCCTTATGTTTCTTAGGGTCTCTGAGCTCCTGAAATAATTCCGAGTTCTCCCATATATCCTTAAATGAATGCTCTTTAAGGCTACCTGCAGCTTTCGGAAGGTAGCTGCACGGCAGCACGTTCCCATCTACATCGATAAAGGATATTATCTGGCCAACTACGCACCCCTTCGCGCCACCAGTTGAGAATTTGAAGGACCGCCTCTCAAACTTAAGTCCCTCTTCTTTGGATTTCTGGAACACCACTCGATAATAATGCGCGGCACATGCCGGCCGGACCAGTAAATCGTGCTCTTCTCTTTCCATTCGATAGTGCCAGCCAAGTATATCCTCATAGTCTTCTCTCGAGATGAGTTCACGTAGCAGGTCTTCGCCTCTTCCGGTTGGGACCACCATGAACATATACCAGGCAGTTGCACCCAGCTCTTTAGCCAATTTATAAACGTTTGGTATATCATGCTGGTTCCTTTTGGTAAATGAAGAATTTATTATAAATTCGATGCCATGCTTACGAAATAACCTTGTAGCATTTATTACCCCTTCAAAAGCACCCTTCTGCTTCCTAAAATCATCGTGGATATCGGCGGTTGATCCATCAAGGCTTAGCGAGATAACCTTTACGCCGGTTCTTTTAATGTTTTTGCAGACTTCGTCGTTGACAAGTGTTCCGTTTGTTGCGATGCTTAAGCGCACGCCTTTCCGGACAGCATAGTCGGCGATCTCAAATATATCGTCTCTTAACAGCGGCTCACCACCGGACAAAACAATAACCGGATTTGAATAATCTATTAGCTCGTCGATTATTCTAAGGGTCTCCTTAGTTGACAAATCTGGATGGCCACTTGTGCTCATCTCGGAGTGAGATCGACAATGAATACAATTCAGGTTGCAACGTCGTGTAATCTCAAGGGCTACCCACTTAGGCTTAAACTCCATTAGTACCTTCCTTTCAGAGCAAACATTTAGTATGACGAAGTTAGGTTTCGATTTTACTTAGTTTTATAGAACAGGGCAATACTAAATGGAGAAAAAATTATTTGACAGGTGTGTTATACAGGGTTGATGTTAAGCCTGGTGGCCAATGGGAGAGCCAGAATTACTTTCCCTTTTTTTCTTCCTTAAGGAGTTGTTTTAAGACCGCTAATCTTGCATCAACTTTGACTTCTTCATGGGGTTTATGTTTCGAAGTTATGACTTCTCCACATACTGCACATATTCCTTGGCAGGACTCAGTACATAGGGGTTTTATGGGTATCGCAAGGACGAATTCTTCTTCGGTTGGTGGCCCTAGGTCAATTGTTCCGTTTCTTATCTCATACGCTTCTTCTTCCTTGGGCACGTTTTCCTTATAAAACAACTCGTCGATATGCCAGTCTACAGGGAAGCTAAACTCGGTTAGACAACGGCTGCACGTTAATTTCAGAGCTGATTTAACGTGACCTGAAACTCGTATACCGCTCCCCGTGTTTTCGAGGTCGATGTCGAACTTTACCGGTTCTACGAGTTCGATTTGGTCGGCATCTACCTTGATTGGTGAGAAGACCTTTTCAAACGAGAGATGTTCCTCCGCCCCAACCTCGTTTAATATATCTTTAGCGTCGATAATTACTTTGTTCATAGATTCACCTCGTTGCTATTTTAATACCCGTGGAATTAAAAAATATTTTAGCTTTAACTATCAGCCTTAAAGAAAAGAAATAAAATACTGGCTGCTGATAGCTGAATTGCTGAGGGCTAAAAGCTGTTTTAGCAAAATAAAAGTTCTTGCACATCAGTCGCAAGAACTTCAACTATAGAAACATTATAATTACAAGAGATTAAGACAGCTAGATGAACTTGTTATCTCTCCAAGTGGCCCTGTAATCTGTCTCTGCCACGCTGGACTGCTGTTAACAGCTTGCCTAGGTTTACCTCCAAGTTGGCAAGCATCTCGTCTGCGTAATCTTCGGCGCCAAGTCTTATCTCGCGCTCTCTAGCTTGAGCTGCTTCGAGAATCTCCGCCGCCTTTCTATCAGCTAGCTTTACGACCTCCATCTCGGATGCTAAAGCTTCCGCCTGCTGCCTTCCCTCTTCAATAATCCTGTTTGCATCCTTTTCGGCCTCTTCGATCATCTCTTTTCTTTCTTTGACGATCCAACGAGCCTGTTTTAGTTCTTCGGGAAGCGCGGCTCTTAGTTCATCTATTATGTCGTATATTTTCTGTTCTTGTAGCACCACAGAACCGCTTAAAGGGATTTTTCTGCCGTTAGCTATTATATCCTCTAAACGGTCAATAAGGCCCATTATGTCCATTTACCTCATAACCCTCCTCAGGCTATGCCCACACACTACGTAGTAACTTCGCAACGTTCGGCGGGACAAGCCCGCTTACATCGCCCCCATACTGTGCAATTTCCTTAACTGCGCTTGAGCTCAGGTATGCGTATTCCGGACTAGCCATTACAAACATTGTTTCTATATCTGGATTAAGTCTTCTATTAAGTTGGGCCATTTGAAACTCGCGTTCGAAGTCCGATACTGCCCTCAGTCCTCTAATAATAACACGAGCCTTATGTTTCTTTACAAATCCAACCAATAACCCATCAAAAGAATCTACTTCAATCTTTTCGTTATCTTTTATTGCCTCTCTAACCATTTTAACTCTATCTTCTAGAGAGAAAAGCGGTTTTTTACTTGGATTTACTACAACTCCCACAACAACCCCATCGTATAGCTTGGAAATTCTCCTTATAATATCCATGTGCCCAGCGGTTATCGGATCAAAACTACCTGGAACAACCGCTATAGTCATTGTTAGCCTTTCTTTCGATAGAACGTTACGGCCGTATCCCCATAGGATCTCGTTGAGTCGATTTCAAGACCAGCTACAGGTTTTATCTTAGTCTTTATCGAGTGCTCTAGGATAAGCAACCCATCAGTACTCAATAAGCTGGATGACAACATAAACAATATGGCATCTAAAAAGGATACGCTAATTCTATAAGGAGGGTCAAGAAAAATCAAATCAAACTTAAGCCCTTTTTTTACCAAATTTTTTAAAGCCTTATTTACATCAGCTCTTATAACAACGGCATATCCTTGAAGCCCGGTGATTTCAAGATTTTTATTGGTTAACTCGATTGCTGGCGCTGCCGAGTCGATAAAATATGCGGCTTGCGCGCCTCTACTTAGTGCTTCGATACCAAGGCCCCCGGTTCCTGCAAAAGCATCTAGTACATTTTTATTTTTTACCCCAGGGCCGATTATGTTGAAAATCGCCTCTTTAACCCGGTCGGATGTCGGCCTTATGGCCTTTCCTTTCGGCGAATATAATCTTCTTCCTTTTGCAATGCCAGCGATAACTCTCATGCTTGAAATAACCATTCTAAACTATCCCCAAACTTATCTCGGACCTCTTGCCGCAGGTGCTGATATAATGGGGATGCGAGATAAGGATCTTTGTCAATAATTTTAAAGGCAGCTTTTCTGGCCTCGGCGAGGACTTCAATATCACGCGTAAGCTTGGCCACCTTTAGGTCGGGTAAGCCCGATTGACGAGTCCCAAAGAGCTGTCCTTCCCCCCGTATTTGCAGGTCAGCCTCGGCTAGTTCAAACCCATCCTTTATGTTTACAATTGCCTCCATCCGCTTTTTTCCTTCCTCGGTTGTCGGGTCTGCAAACAGGATGCAGTACGACTTATGCTCACCTCTTCCAATTCTTCCCCTGAGTTGGTGAAGCTGCGCGAGGCCAAATCGGTCGGCGTCTTCAATAAGCATAACTGTGGCGTTGGGAACATCTATCCCAACTTCGATAACAGTGGTTGAGATCAGGATATCAAGCTCGCCCTTATTAAACCACCTCATCACTTCCTCTTTTTCGCCAGCCTTCATCTGGCCATGTATGATGCCGACCCGCAGTTGAGGAAACACTTTGGTTTTCAGCCATTCGGCTTGGCTCATCACGGCTTTTACATTCTCGAGCTTATCTGACTCCTCAATCAGGGGGCAGACGATGTATGCCTGACGTCCCTTGGCTATCTCAATTCTTATCTTTTCGTAGGCAATATCGCGGCTGTTACGGTCAAATAAAACTGTATTGATATGCTCACCAATTTTTCTCCCTCCGGGGAGTTCCTTAATGATCGAGACGTCCAGGTCGCCGTAGAGAGTAAGCGAGAGTGTTCTAGGAATTGGGGTTGCGCTCATCACCAGCACATCGGGGTAATACCCTTTCTCTTTGAGATCTATCCTCTGCATAACCCCGAATCTGTGCTGCTCATCGATTACAACCATGCCGAGCCGACTAAAGTCGACCGTCTCCTGAATGATAGCATGCGTGCCGATTACTACATCTATGTCGCCGCTCTTTACTTCTTCAACCATTTTTAAGCGATCCTTTGGTGTGAGCGAACCCGTAAGAAGAGCAGTAGTTACGCCTAACTGATTGAGAATCTCTTTTATCTTAATATAATGCTGGCTGGCAAGTACTTCCGTCGGAGCCATCAGGGCAGCCTGGTAGCCGCTCTGCACAGATGTAAGAAGTGCGACCAGTGCGACTACGGTCTTGCCCGAACCGACCTCCCCTTGAAGAAGACGGTTCATCGGCATCGACTTTTCCATATCAGATTGAATTTCGTCGATCACTTTTTTCTGATCTTCTGTCAGCTTAAAAGGTAAAGCCTCGTAGAGCGCGCTGACGAGTTCGCCTTCGCGCCGATGCGCTATCCCCTTCGTCTGGACCTCATTTCTCTTCTTTCTGGCCGCAAGACCTATCTGCATCAAGAAAAGCTCCTCGAAGATAAACCGGGTGCGAGCTTTTAATAAAAGCTCTCTATTGGTTGGAAAATGCATCTCCTTTAATGCCTCCACCCGGGGAAGCAGCTTATAGGCTTTAAGGATTTCATCGGGTAGCGGCTCGGCAACCTTGCCGTATTCGTCTAATGCATTTTTAACGACTCGCCTGATCGTATTAGTGGTTAGGCCCTGAGTTGCCGGGTGAATCGGGACTATCCTTCCCGAGTGAACCGGCTCACCACTTTTCTCACTCAGCACATCATAGAAGGGATTTTCAATTTGAAGCTGCCGGTATTTATAAGCAACTTTTCCGCTGAAGGTAACCTGCATCCCCTCTTTTAGACGTCTTGCGATAAAATCCTGGTTAAACCATGTCCCGACGATATACCCGGTGCCATCAAAGATGCTTACATTTATAACCCGAGTGCCTTTGCGCCCACGCCAAAGCTTTACGTCTTTGACTTCACCGACAACCGTCGCGTTCTCTCCCGCTCTAAGCTCACCGATTTTTCGGATTTTTGAAAGATCGATATATCTGTGCGGGAAGTGATATAGGAGGTCACCAACCGTTTCAATTCCAAGTTTTTCAAGATTGTTCATGATTGCGGGGCCGACGAATTTAACTTTTGAAACAGGAAGCTTAAGCAGATCGATATTTTTATCATCGGCTGGTTTAGATGGTTGATTTACGCTTATAGGTACATTATTTGGCTTGCTCATAATGGATAAAAGAAGGCCTAAGGCTTCCGGCCCGCATATGTCCCTAATGATATTGTCCATATCTGATTTGATAATTATATTATAATCTATGAACCCAGCAAAAGTGCAAAGGCTTTTCTTACGGGCCCGCCCATCTCAAGGCCTTTCCTATAATTCACTCATTTATTACCTCCACCGGACCGGTTTTTTGTTTCTGCCGAATTACCCCGCGCTTTTGAACCGGTGAAAAAAATAAGAAGCGAAAGGACCACCGCGCCCAGCGTAAAGTAGAGAGAAATTCTAAGCGGTGCTTTTGTTGAATCAACGATCGCCTTATCTACATCCTTTTTAACCGCCGCCTCGACCTGGGGAGGTGGATGTCTGACTCCCCCGCCAATTTGTCCGCTCAGGACGTCTATATGTTTAAGGTCTGAAATTATCGCACTTTTATAAGCACCCGGGATCGACCCGTCGGACTGAATATTGCAGGTAATATTAACCGCAAGCGTACTTGCTAAAATCGCCCCGAGTATGGCAATACCGATACTTGCTCCGACCTGGCGCATAACCGTGCTTTCACCGGACGCCTGGATTACAGCCCTACCGATAATAAGCGTGGTAGCATTTGTAGAAGTGGAGCCGATAAAAGAGCCGGTGGCAAAAACAACCATCCCGATAAGAAAAATAAGCGCGTACCAGCGGTTTTTAAATGTGGCAAGGTTTGGCAACGAGAGCTTCATGCTACTTACTGCCCTTTAACGCCCTTATCTCAAACTTTCTTCATACCCGCAGTCCGGTGCGGCTCTTTATGGGTTTTCGGCTTGTTTAAAAAATTAAACACATAACCTTTTATATAATCCATCACAAACATAAAAATCACTCCAACAATTAAAAGGGTTAGGATTTCCGGCAATCCGATAGCCGATACCAGGATTCCAAAGTAGGCAATAACTGCAATTAAAAGCATGGTGAGCACCAGCGCGACTATAAGCCAGTTGCTCGGGCGGGATGTCCAGAAGTGGTACCGCTCCCGTATTACAAAAAGGGTAAGGTGTCCGGTAAATACAAGCATAACAAAGATAAACGTTTGCAGTTGCGGAAGGGCCAGTCTAAAAACACCCATGCCAAGCCAGAGGACAACAAAAGACTCGACCAGGATTATCAGCGACAATCCAAGGGCGGTATTTACAAGGGCGCGCACGTGCCAGCGCTGCGGTGTGGGCGCGACGCGGGCGTTATCGGTGGCTATCGCCATCGTGGCAAAATCGTTTGAGAATAAGAGCAGCACAATCTGAAAAGGCGTAACTACGAATTGTTTGATTAAGAAAAACGCCAGGGTTAAAAAGAGCGCCACCTGAATTGTTTTAATGATTTTATTAAGGGTGTACGTGAACATACGCTGATAAATCTGGCGGCTCGTTGTTACCGCCCCGACGATATCGATAACACCCGGGCTGGTCAAAACAAGGCTTGCCGCCGCTTTGGCAACATCGGTGGCGCCGGCCACCGCAATTCCGACCTCGGCCTGTTTAAGCGCGGGTGCGTCGTTGACCCCGTCGCCGGTCATGGCGGCGACGTGCCCTTTTTTCTGCAAATCCTTAACCAGCAAAAATTTATCCTGCGGGTAAATCCCGGCAAAAACATCGCAACCAGAGAAAACTTTCACCATGCCTTTTTCAACATCTTTCGGGGAGCAGACGCGGTTGCCGATACCGACTTCGCCTGCGATATGCAGGGCGATAGGTGCGCTGTCGCCGGTAAGCATCTTGATAGAGATGCCTAGTTCTTTCAAACGCTTTATTAAGGAAGCGGAATCTTGGCGCGGCGGGTCTTCCAGGGGCAGGATGCCGGCCAGGGTAAGCGTATGGTTGTCCTTGCCGCCTTCAGGTTTTTCATTGGCAGCCTGCCCGACCGCAACCGCAATAATCCGCAAACCCTGTTCGGCAAACTCCTCTATGTCTTTATTAACTTCCCCTGCATCAAAACCGGTTGCCTGCTGCAGGATAATCTGCGGCGCGCCTTTTATCACACGATGCAAAGTATCGTCTTCTCGAAATATAGCCTCGGTGCGCTTGGTGGCCGGGTCAAAAGGCGTAAAGCTTGCGCGCTTACCCATATCAACGGCAACATTTCTATCCTTACAACCTGCCAGTACAGCAAGGTCGATGGGGTCCTGCGTTGCAGGGTCTGATGCGTATGCCGCAAGCTGCAGAACTCTCTCCGGCGTAAAATGGGCGTATCCTTTAGGGTCAACAACGCTTAGCTTATTCTGGGTGATGGTTCCCGTTTTATCAAGGCAGGCAACATCAAGAGCGGCGGCCTCCTCTATGGCGTTTAAACGGGTAACCAGGACGCCTTTACGCGCAAGCTGCAAGGCACCGATGGCCGTTGCAACTGTAAAAGTGGCCGGAAGCGCCGCCGGCACCGAGGCGATAAGCAGAATCAACGCAAAGGGAAAAGCATCGCTTAACGGGACGCGGGCAAGCAGGGCATAGCCCAAGAGCAAAACAACCAGGATCGCATCGAAGATAATAAGGTAGCGCACTATGCCCATAATCATTGTCTGCAGATGGGAAACCGGCTGTGCCTCCTGCACCAGCTGCGCTGTTTTGCCCGAGAAAGTACGGCTGCCCGTAGCCGTTACTATCCCGCTGGCCTCGCCACGCACCACAACCGTCCCCGAATAAGCTCTGCCGTCTTTTGCTGCTTCGACGGGGAGGGATTCCCCCGTTATACTCGATTGATCGATCATAACCTGTCCCTCGCCCACCGAAAGGTCTGCCGGGACGATATCGCCCAGGCGGATATATACGAGGTCACCGGGCACAAGCTCTCTGGCCGGCAAAACTCGCCATTTCCCATCTCGCTTCACTCTTGCATTTACCGCAAGCCGCCTCTTTAGTAGCTCGAGGGCATTGCTGGCCCGGTTTTCCTGGTAAAAACTGACCACCGCATTAAAAACCAGCAAAAATGCGATAATAATAGTATCGAGAGTTCTGCCCAGAAGCCAGGTCAGGACAATAGCGGCTTCCAGCATCCAGGGCACGGGGGCCCAAAATTTGCTAATAAGTACTGCAAGCGGATTTTTACGCTTTTCAACGACCTCGTTGGGCCCAAACTGGGTAAGACGCCGCCCGGCTTCTTTACTGCTTAAACCTTGTAGTACACCATCCGGCCTTTTTTCAGATGATGGCCCTGGATTACTATGCGCCATTTAAAACGTCACCCTCTTGTAAAAGAGCCTTATCTCAAGGCTTCTGCCAACAGCATAAATTGCAATAATCATGCCCAATACCGGTAAACCAGTAAAAATATTTACGGCACTTTTATGGACCCTAAAAGCCCCGATAGCGGTATGTAACACTTATATGGTGATTTACCCAAAGGAAATGCAGGTTATACATTCAAGATGTGGTGACTTGATAAGTCAGGGTGTTGCTTTTGGCAATATTTCCTCCTTAAGCTTTGCTTGCTTTAGGATACTGTTTAACGTCCCGGGACTTAGATCATCATTTGGATGGCCCGCAATTGTAACTCTTCTCAGGAAACTAGCATCCCCCTACCTCCGTCCCAGGTTGTCTCTACCCTCACCTGTAACACCACCCCTTTCGAGCACACTTTGAATGCACTCAGCAGTATACCTTGGTTTAAGGTTGTGGATTACGTTCGCAAGCTCTGTGTCCGGGGTATCAAAGTTGTCCTTCATGAAATAGGCTGTAGCTACCAATGAAAACAGCAATGATTGCTTCATACATAAGCGTTGCCAAATGCATAACACCAATTGAGTGTTCAAATCTCGTATGGTTTGCGCCGGGATACACCATATCAGTGAACGCAAGCTGTTTAATTCGGCGTAACCGCTGGAATGCGGAATGGTTGATTATTTGCTTCCCCCAATCGTTGAATGAGATGAATCATATATAGCATCTCTTAGATAGCATCTCTTAGCTCATGCAACCTCGGCACGGCTCTCCGTTCGAATGATTGCTGCCTTTGAAATTATAATGCAACCCCAGTAATTGGCCAACCGCTCGTTAATCGTTAAATAAGTATCGAAACGATGTATCAATCGTGGCATAACTTTATAGCATACTCTAATTGGTCATCTTGCTGCTTGGTCAACAGATCGACAGTATTATGCACCTCCACATCAGGTTCGATCCCTACCTCATTCATAATACTACGATCAGCTGCTAGGTATTTGAACGTTGTCACTTGAAGTTTTGTGCCGTCAAACAAGGGAAAAATAGTTGCCTCATGCGTCGATCCAGCGGTTTGCTTTCCTACCACACGGATTTTTTTACTGGAACCTTTTAGGGCTCTAATAAATATAAATTCAGCTGAGCTTGTTGTAAACTCGTCGCAGAGCACGACGATGTTCTTCAAACTTTGTTGAATGCCAGGTAAAGGTCTAACTCGTATTTCCTCACAGATACTTTCGTTGTTTACCCGATAACCTAAAAGCCTCTCCTCGGTCATAAATAGCGATGTCATATTTATCGTCTCGTTAATTAATCCTCCTTGGTTTCCTCTTACATCAACAATAAGTGACGTAATATCACCACACTCCCCCAAAGCTTTAAGAAAGTCGTGAACAATGCTCTTATGCTTAAAAGCAAAGATCTTGATATAGCCAATATCCGCGTATGCCTTAGCCAAGCATTGGGGAAGTTTTACCTCAGGGGTTATCCCCTCCTTTGCTTGTTCTTGACTAAAAGATATGATATCTTGCTTTGCTATCACTTCTGTCTTAATAATATTACCGTCTGTCGCCGTGATCTCAATGGCATCACCAAAATCTCCACGCATGAGTTCATTAATCAAAACTGCTTTTCGCATGCTTAAAGACGTGAAAGGAAATTGCGTGTAAATAGCATCCCGTATAGTCCCAATTGGTGTACCATTTACTTTAAGAATTTTCATTCCCGCTGTCAGCTTAGAAGTTTTATTTAACCTAAAGGGAATGTACAAGCCGTCGTCAATATTTACTAAGACCAGAGGATAAAATGATTTTTGAAACCAAGGTGATACAAGTATCCTGGTATGTGGATCCTTGAGTTCGAGAAGCATTCGATCTATATACTTGTACAAACTGCCATAAGAGCTTATCGTCTCAATATCTTGAAGGTATTTATACTTAATGGTTTCCCAATCAACTCCTCTTTCAGCGAAAAGAGGGTATTTTTCGTTTACGAGCTTCCAGATCTGCAAGATTATATCGATTCGCGCCTCTTCAACTGGAGGGATCTCCACAATATGCATAAATTGACCTCCTATTCGGATTGGGTAGAGCTAATCGGAACGGCTGAAAGTTTACGCTCATATTTAAGATTGCAATACTCAAGACCCTCAATAATGCCCGTAGCCGACACTTCAAGAGCTCTACAATCAAAACAGCCATATCGATAAGCACACCCTTTACACTCTTGCACTTTGTCCTTGGTTAACCTATGATAATAATCGTACTTACTATTAGCCAGTATGGATATAATGCTCTGATACTTAACATTGCCTAAAACAAGCGTGCGCGACATAATACAGGGCAATATGTTACCTTCTGCGGTAACCGCTATTCCGTGACCATAGCAGTTATGATATTTTGCAACGTGACAGAATGTAGCCACATCAACCTTTCGTAATGCTCTTTTTCTGTCATACATGGCTTCAATAAATCGCTCGGAATAGAAATAATTATATGGGACTGGATACAAGTACTCCAATTTCATGTTTTTAGAGCCAGCAATAGGAGTGTATCGCATAAATGCATCCTGAACTTCGTCCTCATTAAACCGACTAACAAGATAGCTCAAAGTAAAATTAACACCGCTTGATGCCAGTTGTGAAATGTTAGCGAAGACGATCTTTTCTGAATTCGGAACTCCTGTAATCTGTTCATATGTTTCACTGCTATTCGCTAATAATTGGACATTAAGCTCCATGTCATAAGCCTTAATAACACTTAATATCTCTGTATTTAGCAACGTGCCATTAGTAAACACCATGATATTTTGTATACCTTGAGATCTGATATAAGACGCTAACTCTTGGATGTCATTAATTCTCAAGAGAGGTTCCCCGCCAATGAACGTAATTTGTTTACACCCAAGTTTGGCAATCTGCCCAATAATATCCTTCCAGATATCAATATCAGCTATAATACTCTCTGTTTTCCAACGTTTGCACCCCGTTTTTCGAAATAGCACATTGTCGTTCTTCCTGCAAAATACACAATCGAAATTACAGGTGGTATCAAGCTCTAAAAACGCGTTGCTAAGTAAATAGTTTGGAGGCATGATTTGTTCCATTTGCGGATGAATCCCAATATAAAATTTATCGATGTAGACAGGGGCATTATGGTACATACCTACATTCCTATGGAACAGCTCGTCAAGAAAAGCTTTGTCTAATGCTTCTACTTGATTAAGTGGAGTATTGTTTTCACATTGTTTCAAGAAATTGTATTTATTGATATCGATTGCCAGCATATCTCCCGATCGCGCCCATATAATTCTGTAAAAAGGTTCATTTAAAGATGGGTTGAAAATGAGCCACCGTTCCTCAAGAATAGAAGTTACGACACTACTATTATAGGAGGAATAACGATGGCTCAAGAAAAG
>JAJYQA010000006.1 GCA_021794835.1 Actinomycetes bacterium
AGGTGCTGCAACACCGCAGCACCTTAATATTGTCAATCCTAGCCTGTTGTGCTAACATACTTTAATGCAGATAAGCCGAGGTTGAGAGTTCACGGCAGAAGGGCTTTAAAGTGCTGTGAACTATTTTTTTGTGAACTATTTTTTGGAGGTGGAAGGCTTGAAAAAAGACATACATCCTAACTATGTAGCGGCAAGAGTCACATGCTCTTGCGGCGAAACGTTTACCACCCGCTCAACGAAGGCTGAGCTTAAAGTAGAGCTTTGCTCAAAGTGTCATCCGTTTTACACGGGCAAGCAGAAGTTAGTGGACAGCGGCGGAAGGGTACAACGTTTCCAGAAAAAGTACGGCCTAGGGGTTACTAAGGCAAGCTCTGAGGCAGAAGAGGCGGCAGAGATTGCGAAAAAGGCCGTTGAAGAAGTAGTGCAATAAAAAGCAATACGGTAGGGGGTCATCTGGTGTGGCCAAGCCATACTACGGCGGTCAGGCTGTTATTGAGGGTGTTATGATGAAAGGCCCCAAGCATTGGAGCCTTGCTGTAAGAGCGCCGGCGGGTAATATCGTCGAGGTCGACGAGAAATCTAACTCTATCGGTGATCGCTGGCCTATTCTTAGAAAACCCCTTCTTAGGGGTATTGTTGTTTTAATAGAGACTTTAATTCTCGGTGTTAAAACAATTGCTATTTCCGCAAATCTGTCACTTGGTGAGTCGTCTGAGGAACAGATCACATCTAAAGAGATGGTTATAACCCTAGGGTTGGCGCTTATTCTTGTGGTGGGCCTATTTATGATTCTTCCTATCTATTTTACAAGGGCGGTTGATCCTTCAAGATACAACCATCTTTTATTTGCTCTTATCGAAGGGACATTTAGAATAGCACTTTTTGTGGGATACATCGCGGTGATATCGAGGCTTAAAGATATCCAGCGTGTCTTTCAATACCACGGGGCGGAGCATAAAACCATCCACACCTACGAGGCGGGCGAGGAGCTGACCCCCGCAAACGCTGCCAAGTACAGCACGCTTCATGTACGCTGCGGTACGGCATTTATGCTTATCGTAATGGTGGTCGCTATCTTTACGTTCGCCTTTTTGCCGGTTAACAATGTTCTTCTCAGGTTGTTTGGCAAGATACTTTTACTTCCTATAGTCGCAGGAATCGCATACGAGGTTACCCGGCTTGCCGCAAAATACGAGAAATCAATGCTTATGAAAATTCTCATGGCGCCCGGTCTTTGGCTTCAGAAGCTTACAACCAAAGAGCCGGATGAGCCCCAACTTGAAGTTGCGATTTACGCTTTAAAGAGAGTCTTGGTCGCTGAAGGCGTCTTGGAAGAAGCGCAAGAATTGCAAACGGGAACTCAATCCACGCTTGTTAGTCTAGAATCTCCATAATATAGCTGCCAGCCGTCAGCTTAATTAATAAAAAAGCTGACAACTGAGTGCTGATAGCTGATGGCAGGATAGAAAGGCTTGCTGCACAAGCCTTTCTATCCTGTTTACTGGCTTCTTATCTTTCATTATAATTAATGAGGCTGTGAAATAGCCTGGTGATGAACAATGTTTGAAAAACTAAAAGAATATATTGATAAGTACAACGAAATAACGAAAAAGCTTAGCGATCCGGCAGTGATTGCGGACCAGAACAAATATCGCGAATACGCAAAAGCCCACGCTGGGATGACGCCCCTTGTCAACCAAATCAAGCGTTTGGAAGAGCTTGAGGCAAGCATTGCCGATGCCAGCGATATGTTAAAGGAAGAAAGGGACTCCGAGATGCAAGATTTCCTGCGCAGCGAGCTTCACTCGCTGCGCGAAGAGAAGGAGAAGGTTGAAGAAGAAATAAAGTTCTTGCTTGTTGCCAAGGACCCTAACGATGAGAAAGATATTATTGTTGAAATCAGGGCGGGTGCCGGCGGTGACGAGGCAAGCTTATTTGCCGCTGACCTCTATCGAATGTACACCCGCTATGCAGAGCACCAGGGCTGGAAGACACAGCTTTTAAGCTCTAGTCCATCGGATATGGGGGGCTTCAAAGAAGTCATTTTTGAGGTCAAAGGTCAGGGTGCCTACAGCAGGCTTAAATTTGAGTCGGGCGTCCACCGGGTTCAGAGGATTCCGGTCACCGAGTCGGGCGGGAGAATTCACACCTCGACGGTAACCGTCGCGGTATTGCCTGAAGCTGAGGATGTCGAAGTTGAGATAAACCCAAACGATATTAAAGTGGATGTTTTTAGGTCCGGCGGCCCAGGCGGTCAGTCGGTTAACACAACCGACTCGGCGGTAAGGGTCACACACCTGCCAACAGGTCTGGTCGTATCTTGCCAGGACGAGAAGAGCCAGCTCCAGAACCGCGAGCGGGCAATGACAATTCTTCGCGCAAGGCTTTACGAGAAGCTCATGGACGAGCAGAAGGCCGAGCTTGATGCGACAAGACGCTCGCAGGTTGGCACAGGCGATAGAAGTGAGAGAATCCGCACATATAACTTTCCGCAGGGAAGAGTGACTGACCACCGCATAAATTTTACGATTCATAATCTACCGGCGGTTCTTGAAGGAGAGATCGGCGAGATTATAGACGTATTGGCTGCGGCCGATAGGGCCGAGAAACTAAAGCAGGTGGTTTAATGATCACTGCAAAAGCTCTAACAATTTTCGATATACTAAGCTGGGCCATCCAAGAACTGCAGGGTGGCTTGGTGTTAGGTTCTCAGGTTGAGGCCGAGATAATTGTAGGTAATGCGGTAGGACTATCTAGGGCAGAGCTTTATTTAAATAGACAACAGGCGGTGGCTAAACCTGAGCTTGAGTTTATTGAAAAAGCGGTCGCAGATAGAACTACCGGCAAGCCATTGCAGTACATTCTCGGACATCAACAGTTTAGACATCTTGATTTGGTTTGCTGGGAAGGAGTTTTAATCCCCAGGCCTGAGACAGAGCTTTTGGCAGAGAAGGCTCTGGATGAGCTAAACACTTCCGGCGGTTTTAAAAATGTTTTGGATATCGGCTGCGGTACCGGTGCAATTGCAATAAGTATCGCATCTGAGTATAGAGGTGCGTCAGTTTATGCCTCCGATATATCGGCCAAGGCGCTTTTACTAACCAAAGAGAACGCCCGCTTAGCTGATGTTTTAGATAGGGTTGTGGTGGTTAAGGCTGATATTTTTGTCGGCCTTGAAGATATTAAGGGAGAGCTTGATATGGTGGTTTCAAATCCGCCGTATATTCCAAGTAGCGACTTGAGCTTGCTGCAGCGCGAAGTCCAATTTGAACCAAGGGTTGCCTTAGATGGCGGAGAGGACGGCCTTGATTTTTACCGCGCCATTATAGAGGATGCGCCCGGATACTTAAGATCAGGTGGCGTACTGCTTTTTGAGATCGGGATTGAACAGACTGCTCAAATTGCAGACCTCATAAAAAGCACTGGCCAGTTTGCCGGTATCGAGGTATTTAAGGACTACGCAGGCATTGAGCGAATCATCAAAGTGAGAAGGGTGTAATTTTTGGTCCCTGAATCGCAGGAGACAAAAATCGTCGTTGTCGATCCGCAAAACCCAAAAGAATCGGATATAAAGCTGGTTGCCGATGCTGCACGCTCCGGTGAAGTAGTTGTCTTCCCAACGGATACGGTATACGGTATTGGGACCAATGCTCTAAACTCGCAGGCAGTTCTTAATGTGTTTAAGGCTAAGAGTCGTCCACCCGATAAACCTTTAATCTTATTAATAGCGGATCCTTTGGATGTTGATAAATATGTCATGGCAATAAGTAGGGCCGCGAGGCATCTGATCGAGGAGTACTGGCCGGGTCCACTGACCTTAGTATTTAAAAAATCTGCTCTGGTATCTGACGAGGTTACTGCGGGTGGCGATACCGTTGGCATAAGGTGTCCAGATGATAACATTGCCAGGATGCTGATAAGGTTCACGGGCGTTGCCCTTGCGACAACAAGTGCTAACATTACCGGGAAGCCCAGCCCAAAGAATGCCGAGGAGGCCAAAGAAAGTCTGATGGGGCGAGTGTCCTACATAATCGACGGCGGGCAGGTTAAGCTGGGGGTTGAGTCTACCGTGGTGGATATGTCCTCCGAGGAGCCTAAATTGGTGCGTGAGGGATATATCTCATGGGGTGAGCTTAAGAAAAAACTGGAAAATCGGTAAATCGGTTAATGGGTAGTCGGAAAAACCGGTAATCTGGTGAACGGGTGAACCGGTAAACTGGGATGGTCATCCTTATAGGAGCGAAGCGGAGTCGAGGGATCTTAATAATACAATCAAAAATCATTTATTCTCATTACTTGCTTTCACCCTGTGAGCTATGAGCTAACACGGCTCTTTACAAGGCAATAAGCCGCGGGGTATCCTTTAAAAAGCTGCAAAATTGCTAAAAATAGGAAAGGCGGTAGAAGGGTTTGAAAATCGTTTTAGGGGCCGATCATGCCGGATATGGTCTGAAAGAAGAGATAAAATTGGTCCTCCAGCAGGAGGGCATCGAGTTTATAGATGTCGGTACTCTAAATGGAGAGGAATCGGTTGATTACCCAGATTATGCCGAGGCCGTAGCAAGAAAGGTTGCGAGCAGTGATTTTGATCGCGGAGTAATCATCTGCGGCACGGGGATTGGTGTGGCAATTGCCGCAAACAAGGTAAAGGGCGTTAGGGCGGCCAACTGCGATAACCCGGTATCCGCCAAATTCAGTCGCGAGCACAATGACGCCAACGTGCTTACCATGGGCTCGCGTATTATCGGGCCCGAGATAGCAAAAGAAATACTGCGTGCCTGGGTGAGAGCTCAGTTTGAGGGCGGGAGACACGCTAGGCGGGTTAATAAAATAAGCGAGATAGAAGAACGATCAGGAGTGAGCTAATGGCTTTAAGGGAGAACGATCCAGAGATATGGCAGGCTATCCAAGGCGAACTGCATCGCCAGCAAAACACGCTGGACCTTATCGCCTCAGAAAACTATGCAGATGAAGTGGTTATCGAGGCTCAAGCTTCGGTGATGACCAATAAATATGCGGAAGGCTATCCAGGAAAACGCTACTATGGTGGCTGTGAGTTTGTAGATATTGCTGAAAACCTTGCTATCGAGAGAGTCAAGGAGCTCTTTGGGGCTGAGTATGCAAATGTCCAACCACATTCTGGGTCACAAGCCAATACTGCGGTCTATATGGCACTTCTAAAGCCGGGGGACACCGTAATGGGCTTGACGCTCTCACATGGCGGCCATTTAACCCACGGAAGTCCTGCTAACATCTCAGGTCAGATATACAACTTTGTCTCTTACGGTGTAAGCCGGGGGACTGAACAGCTAGATTACGATGAAATCCGTAGTATTGCAGTTAAATCCAAGCCCCGCATGATAGTAACCGGCGCAAGCGCCTATCCAAGAGTTATCGACTTTAAGGCTTTCAAATCTATAGCTGATGAGGTGGAGGCTTATCTTATGGTCGACATGGCCCATATTGCAGGTCTAATTGCTACCGGCGTGCATCCAAGCCCGGTACCCTATAGCGATGTTGTGACAAGCACGACCCACAAGACCCTGCGTGGACCGCGCGGAGGCCTAATTCTTGCCCGCGGCGAGTATGCCAAATCCCTGGACAAAGCGGTATTTCCGGGGACACAGGGTGGTCCTTCAATGCATACCATTGCTGCTAAGGCAGTTTGCTTTAAAGAAGCCATGTCGGATGAGTTTAAGGATTATTCGAGACAGATCGTAATTAACGCCAAGGTAATGGCGGATACACTCATGGAGCGAGGCTTTAGGATTTGCTCTGGGGGAACCGATACACACTTAATGCTCGTTGATCTCACGAGCAAGGGAATAACCGGTCTTGAGGCAGAGACCGTACTGGGTTCGGTAGGAATAGTTGCCAATAAAAATACAATTCCATTTGAAACCAGAAGTCCTTCGGTAACCAGCGGTATTCGCCTGGGTACACCGGCAATTACAACCCGTGGTTTTAGGGAGCAAGATACTATCCACCTGGCAAATCTTATTGCCAACACGCTAGAAAACATTGGAAATGAAACGATTTTAGGGAACGTAAGAGGCGAAGTCAAAGACATGTGCCGGGCTTTTCCTATTTATAGCAAACTTTCGCTAGGAGTGTAACTAGCTATGACCGATCCTCGGCCTTCTTGGGACGAATACTTTATAAAAATCACCAAGCAGGTGTCGGAGCGATCGACATGCCTAAGGCGTAAGATTGGCGCAGTTCTTGTGCGGGACAAGCGCATTCTCGCAACCGGGTATAATGGTGCCCCCTCCGGGATTAAACATTGCTACGAGGTAGGGTGCCTCCGTGAAGCCCAGGGTGTGGCCTCGGGAGAGCGGCATGAGCTATGCCGGGGTCTACATGCAGAGCAAAACGCCCTGCTTCAGGCTGCTGTGTATGGCGTTGCTGTTAAGGGGGCTTCGATTTATTGCACTCATCAGCCCTGCGTACTTTGTGCTAAAATGTTAATAAACGCGGGCATTAAGGAAATATTTTATATGGAGGGGTACCCAGACTCGCTATCCCGGGATTTGCTAAATGAGGCAGGTATAAAACTTATAAAGTTGCCTTTCGATGGCAGTAAAAACACGTAAATTGAGGTTTTTTTAGCAAAGTATGCGTAAAAAGATAACCAAGCTATTGCAAGAAGGCAGGATTTGTAGTATTTTAACAGAAGGCGTGTTCGTATTAAATGTTACAATCTAATGATCGCTGGCCGCACTGGGATCGAGAATTCGGTGTTGGTGACGAGGAATCAGAGGTTGATAAAGCCGATGTGAGTCAAGATGATGCCGGTAAGGGGAAACCAGTCGGACACAAAGCAACACGACCAATAACTGATAACCGTAAAATGATAACAGGCCATAAGCCGCTGGACGATTCCACGAAACCTCCTGCAGCCGACATGTTGAAGTATGCCTCTCTAGGAACTGAGTTAGTGGCAGGAGTTCTCGTCGGCGTGTTTTTAGGGTGGCTTTTTAACCGGATTACCGGCTATGGGGGGCCTTGGGCTCTCGCCATAGGGGTGTTAATAGGTGCTTTAGCGGGTTTTCTGAATCTGTACCGCGCTTTAGTAGAAGAAGAGCAAAGAGACAAAGAGGAGCGACCAAAGAGTGGCTCCTCATAGCAGAAGAAAGCAAAACCTACGTAAAAAGCCTCCATTTAACTTAAAAGATATCACCCTATATGGCTTACCAATTTGGTTAGTCGCTATGTTGGCAGGTTGGTACTTTTGGGGATGGTCCGGCTTATGGAGTACAATCGCCGG
>JAJYQA010000001.1 GCA_021794835.1 Actinomycetes bacterium
CTTGTCGATCTTGCAGCCCTGCGCTTTTATCCCGGCATCCTGCCGGGCGCATCGCTCCCGGCCGCAGGTCTTCCCTGGTTTATGGCCCTCTTTGGCCGGGACAGCATAATAACAAGCTACCAGACTATTTATCTTAAGCCTGAACTGGCCCAAACTACGCTTCGCGTGCTCGCGGCAAAGCAGGGTATGAAATTCGACCGTTTCACCGAGGAAGAGCCCGGTAGAATTCTGCATGAACTTCGAGCCGGCGAGCTTACCTATTTCAAACAGCGCCCGCAGTCGCCGTATTACGGCACCGCCGATGCAACGCCGCTTTTTCTCATCCTGCTCGACGAATACGAGCGTTGGACGGGTGACGACTCTCTTGTGCGCGAGCTTGAGAATAACGCACGCGCCGCGCTTAAGTGGATCGACCTCTACGGCGACCGGGACGGGGACGGCTATGTGGAGTACGAGCGCACTATGAAAACGGGTCTTGAGAACCAGTGCTGGAAAGATTCATGGAACTCGATTCTTTTTGCCGACGGCTCGCTCCCGCCTCTTCCCCGCGCTACCTGTGAGATCCAGGGGTATGTATACGATGCGAAGATGCGCTGTGCGCGGCTTGCGCGCGAGTTCTGGAACGACCAATTTCTGGCCAATCGGCTCGAAGCAGAGGCCGCCGAGCTTAAAAAGCGGTTTAATCAGGATTTCTGGATTTCCGACGGCGAGTTTTTTGCGCTTGCCCTTGATGGTAAAAAGCGCAAAGTCGATAGCCTCACCTCAAATATCGGCCATCTTCTCTGGAGCGGAATAGTCGGGGATGATAAGGTTGAGCCGATTGTTAAACACCTTATGAGCCGGAGACTATTCTCCGGTTGGGGTGTGCGCACTATGGCGGATAATATGGCGGGATACAACCCAATTGAGTACCATAACGGCACAGTGTGGCCCCACGATAACTCGATTATCGCTGCAGGTCTGGCCCGCTACGGCTACCGCGAGGAGGCAAACCAAATCATAATGGCTCTCTTTGAGGCGGCAAGGTATTTTAACTGGCGCCTCCCGGAAGTATTTGCCGGCTGTTCACGCGAACTTACCCACTACCCGACAAGATACCCAACGGCCTCAAGTCCCCAGGCCTGGGCAACCGGCGCACCGTTTCTTGCCGTCCGCGTGATGCTCGGTCTTGAACCGCATGGCAACGAACTTATATCCGATCCGTTCCTGCCCAAAGAGATCGATGAGCTGTCGCTGCTCGGCATCCCTGGGCGCTGGGGCAGAAAGAACGTAATCGCTGAAAACCCGGGGGCGCTATCAAAGAGAGAACGCGCTATGCAGTGGTCAGCCGACAGAAGACCGGTAGAGCGATAGCGACTACGCCGCCTCAACGTTGCGCTAGCCCGCCTTTCTTCTGGGCTCAAATTCGTGAATTTCTCTGCTCCGTGCATACCAATCGCGCCAGATTATCCTGTATATACCCAGCCCGCGGGGTATCCGGTTTAGAACCGGAATAACCGGCAAGAAGATCAGGATTAAGAAAAGTGCCAGCATGATCAGACCTACCTGTAAATCAGCGTTTGGAGACGTGTTAAACGGCGAGATCTGGTAGAAGAACACGTAAGGCCAGAGCCACCACGCCCCCGGGTAATTACCGGTCTCATGCACAAGGCCCCACTGCCCACTTAACATATCCAGCGAATCCGCCACGCTCACATACACGTCGTCCTGGAAGAAAAGCAGCGATCGCGTGGGGTTAAGTGAATACGGCAGCCTGGGGTTGCTCTCAAGGGCCCCCTCCAGCAAACCGGCTTTTCCCAAATTAAGCATGCCATTCATCATGGTGGCGACCGGTCCGAAATTGCCACCTGGAACTCGCACCTCTCCATTAACCACAGTGGCTTTATCAAGAGCAATTAGGTAGTTTTTTAACCATACTTGCTGCTGCGCAGGAGTGGCTGATTTGTATGTTTTTAATGCGCTATCCACACCCTTATTTAAAACCGCAACCCGCTCAAGCGGCTTAAGGACAAAATCAACCTCGGCGTTAATAGGAATTGTTACCCCAGGTAAATTTGCCGGGGCAATACCAAAGACGCGCTGGGCGTTGTCGTAATTTTTAGTATACGGCGGGCCGTAAGTCTGTATGCCGCTAAAACCGCCAAGCGTATTAGCGCTGGTCCTAAGATAAGCGATGGGCTGGCGCTTAGCTACGTCTTCACCGCGCACGGTAGGATAATCGGGCGAGCTAAAAACAGCCGCCAGTATGATAACTATTACAGTTATTATGGACAGGACAATAAGGCCCTCTTTTAAAAGGTCGTAGGGCTTCATGGGAATATCTTTAAAATACGCATCGGATTTCTTGCTCATCTTGCCCTTTTCCTTGGTATCGGTTTTATTGAACCGTCACTCCTAATAAAGAACAGGTGCAGCCCGACCAGCGCCGTGACTACCAGCGGAAGCACTATTACATGCAACGTAAGAACTTGCCCCGTATTCATGGTGTTGAAAAATGCGCCCACTCCAAGGGCGTTCATAGCGTCCTTTGCCTGGACGGAAATCCACTGGCTATCCCAGTTGGTCTGGGATAAAAATCCGGTTAAGCCGGTAAGTATCGCCACGCCAAGAATCAGCAAACCTACCACCCAGGTTTTCCAGCGGCCATCACGCCAACCCGCTATAGAAAATTTTGTAAGGAGATGAAGGACTATCGCAAAGAAAAATATTTGTACGCTCCAGAAATGAAGGGAGTTAAAAAAATGCCCAACGTTTGATACGTGGTACCAATCCGGCCCAAACAGGCTCATCACCACACCCGTTAAGACAAGCAGGCCCAGGGCCGAAAGGGCCGAAACGCCGAATAAATAGGCGACCGAATTTACGTATACCGGCATTTGCGTCGGCAAGGCATCCTCATACGTTAAATTTCTTGTTAAATAATCTCTCGCCGATTGCGTCAGATTCACCACAAACCTCCTTAGTTTTAATCCTTAGCTCTTAGCTCTTAGTCTTAGATTAGGCAGACTCAAATATTCTGGGCAGGCGTACCCAGGCGGCGACAAAGAAAACAACGATCAGGGTAGCCCAGGCGATAATATCTGGAATGGCCAGGTTAAATATGCTAAACGTGATATGCGGCACCGCCGGCAACATTTGGGGCGGTAACTGTTCCATGGTATCACCTCCATTTTTCTTGAAACAATAAATCCGCGGCGCGGTATATTTAAGCCGCCGGTCTCCCTGCCTCTTCTCCAAGATGAAGCCGCCTTATTATAGCTCTATTCACATCTACGCTGGTTAAAATACCCACAAGTAGGCTATCTTTTATAACCAGCATCCGACCTTCCGCCATAGTGACCAGCTTCGGCAAGATATCGAAAACCTCGACGTCGGGATTGGTCACTATATTGGCAGACACTGGGTGCATGATATCGCCGACGCGTGTGCTGCCCCAGCTTGCCCTCGGCAGATTCTGTATGCTTTTAAGGGTGATCATGCCTTTAGTCTCTTCGTTTTTAACCACGGGGTAGGCAACCCAGTCGTGCTTTAAGAAATAATCTCTGACCGCATCACCGACCGTAATATCAGGATCGACCGTTGTCGGGTTTGGCGTCATGATCTGGCCTACCTTTACGCCCTTGAGAACCTCGTGGTAGACAACTTCCTGGTACTCGGATTCTGCCGCCCTGAGCAAGAACCACCCTATAAGCGCGAACCATATCAGGCTTAAGCTGCCGGTAAATATCCCGGCTATTCCAAAAAATATCATTATATAGGCAATACCTTTACCAATTCCGGCGGCGATACCCGTGGCGCGCCGTAAATTGCCGGTAAAGTACCATACTATGGATCTAAAAACCCTTCCGCCGTCAAGCGGAAAACCGGGGAGAAGGTTAAATACGCCAAGAAGGACATTTATGTAACCGAGATAAAACGCCGCCACGTTGATAAAAGGGCTAAACCCAAGCCGGCGACCTGCAAAGTAGATTCCAAGGAAAACTCCGCCGAGAACTATGCTGCTGAGCGGCCCAACAACTGCCATTTTAAACTCAATGCCGGGAGTGGGGGGCTCTGCCGATATCTGGGAGACGCCGCCAAAAATCATCAATCTTATGCCGGCGATGGTAATGCCGTATCTTCTTGCGACAAGCGAGTGCATAAGTTCATGAAAAAGTACCGACCCAAAGAAAAGAATCGATGTGATAACACCGATAGCAATATATGCGGCAGAGCTTAAACCCGGGATCAACTGCGGGAAAACAGCAAATGACAGTACAAATATAATGAGGGCAAAGATTATGAACCAACTGTAATCCAGGCTTATCTCAAAACCAAAAATCTTGCCGAGCCTTATGCCGCCGTTCATAGTAAACACCTTCCGTCTTGTCAGATTGATTACTTTTACCCACAAATTTAGATATGAAACCGGTTTCTACTGCGTATATTGCCCCGCAGCCGGTTTGGTGCCAGCCGTTGGCCCCTGATTGCCATCGCTTTTTGGCAAAGTGCTAAACTGCCGAGAACGTACCCTTAAGTTCGACAAAAAGAGGCCGGTGTTTTGCAAGATATGCTATAAGCGCATCTACGGCCCGCTCAGGTAGATTCACACGGTTTTGCCCGTATTTTTCCGGCACCGCTTGCTCGGTGATAAATGCCGCCGTATAATATCTATCTGGCCGTACCTCCTCATTGCCGATAAACAGCTTTTGAATACGATTGTCCTTTGGATTTTCTATTTTAAAATACACGTTAAGCCCAAGGCAGCGCTTTACGTAGCCGCCCATTTGCCGGTATGGATCGCAAGAAAAGATATGCTCCAGGTTTTCCTCAAGCATCAACAGTATCTCCTCGCCAGTTAGCTCGGCCATAGAAATGGTTGGATTCATAGGTACAATATTATATAAATCGTTTATAGTTATAGTCCCGGGTGCTATTGGTGCGCCGTAGCGCCAGCCGTTGGAGAACGCCAGTTGTGCACCGGTACTATCTATCATCGCCTGAAGAAGGAAATTATCCATGGTGGATTCCAGTACAGTCCCCCGGCTTAGCGCTGTTGCGGTTTCCCCGACAACCTCCGCAAGATAATCCTTGTACGGGGCCAGCGCCCGGCCTACCAGCTCATCAACCAGAGGGTCGGGTTTTATATCCGCTTCAACCTCAATCAGCTGGTGCCGGTAATTAGAAATCTGCCTATCACTTAGTTCCAAATCCAGGCGGCCTAGGAAAGAAGCCTGGCTGCCCGATTGAATAATAATCGTTTCACCCTGGATAACCGGGCTGTAAAGGCGGTTATGGGTGTGTCCGCTAAGACAAACATCTACCCCTTCTACTTCAGATAATAGTTTCATATCCTGGGGAAAACCAAGGTGAGAGATAAGGACGACAAGGTCTACTTTCTCCTGAGAGCGCAAAATATCTATGATCGGGGGGAGCTCTTCCCGGCCGAGGGTGAAGTAAATGCCCTCACTAAATGAAGACGGCATGGTCTTATCTATAATATTAGAAGCAATACCCACTAAACCAACCCGAAGACCCCCAGCTTCCTTTATGATGTATGGGGGATAGACCGGCTTTTTAGTCTCTTTTTCATAAACATTGATGGCTATTAGCGGATAATTTAGCTCAGATACCCTTTGCCGGAGTACTTTCGGGCCGTAAGCAAAATCCCAGTGCGCCGTCATGGCGTCAAGACCTAATTGATTCAGAATGGGGACCATCGCTTTGCCCTGCGTCCTCACGGCAGGGTACGTGCCGTGTATGGTATCTCCGCAGTCGCAAAAAAGAACACTCCCCTGGTTATCGCCCCTGATCTGCCGCATAAGCGAAGCAATACGCGCGTAGCCTCCCGCAGGGCGGTATAAGGCGCGGCCTCCCTGCCAAAACATCTCCGGGTGCATATCCAGATAGGAATGAGTATCGTTCATCTGAACGATTACCAATTTATTGCCACTCATAATCCCTTCCCGGCTAGTTTTCAAGCTAAAGAGAGCAGCAGGTTTAGATGGTCTTTTATTAATCTCATTATCAGAAAATGCTCTCTAATATACCGCCTGCCCCGCCGTCCTTCTTCGGCGGCCGGGCCCGGATTATCCAGAACCTCTAAAGCGCGCTTGGCGGTCTCTTCAACCGAATCGACTAAAAAGCCCCCGCCTCCGGCAAGCTGCATCGGTATACCCCCGGCCCTCCCGGCAACTATCGGCGTCCCCTTCCATAAGGTCTCCGAGACGACAAGGCCGAAGCCTTCCTTTTTGGATTTTTGGATAACTACATCCGCCACTCTTTGGAATGCGTTTACCTGGATGTCCGCCACCCCCATAAAGTTGGTAAAAATATGGATGTTACCTTTGTTTTTGGCCTTTATTATCTTGTCGTATATTTCCCAGCCCTGGGGGTCGTCCAATGCCATCGAACCAATAAGGATGAGGCGCACATCAGGCTTCTCTTTTGCAATCAGCCGATATGCGGCGATAACACCAAGCGGGTCCTTCCACGGGTCGAAACGCGATACCTGGCAGATAATCGGCCCGTCTTTCGGCGCACCGACCCAATTTAAAATGTGGCGGCTGATATCCTCCGGCAGTTCCATATTTTTGGGGCTAAGCGGGTCGATACCCGGCGGGATAATATCCACCCGCCCCGTTATGCCCTCCGGAACAAACTCCCGCATGGTAAAGATAACTGCATCGTAATCGTGAATAAACGGAAGCAAAAATTGCCAAACTTGGGGGTTCGGATTTGATGTATCGATATGGCAGCGCCATATCCAGCGGGCTTTGGTACTGGGCCGCATGTGCCTGATTGCGACCGGCTGCGGGTCATGGACGAAGATAAAATCATAATCTTCAGTTAGCGCATCGGCGTTAAGTTTGTTATAGGCAAGATAAGTTTCCTTGTCGGTCGGTGTAAGTTTATAAGTGTCTCCCTGTAGAGCGTTATGAAAAGATTTAGTTACGTTAAAGAACCGCTCGTCACCAGAAATCACAATCCAGCTCGAATCAATTCCGAGGGCCCTTTCCATCGGGACGATTGACCGCAGAAGCTCAGATACGCCACCTCCATAAGGCGTGGCGTTAATATGAAGCACCCGGACCCCTTTTAACCTCTCAGATAAATCGCGCAGCGCCGCTATCTCTGACGGAAAAAGACTCTCGTACATGCTAAGCTGCAGCTCGCCGACGTCGATGCGTCTTGGCAATTGTAATCCCCCTTGCGGTGATAAAAAAGCGCTGTCCCCCACAGCGCTTTTTTATTCTCTAATGCTACGTCGATTCTAAAGTTCTTGCTTTATCCTAGGCAGCGCCTTTTAGCCCTCCAACCTCGTAGGCCCGTCCCTCACCCAGCCAGGTTCCAAAGCTGTCTGCGTGGTCTTCTTCTTGCCCAAGTATGTCCTCAAGCATTTTTCTTATCGCGGGGTCGCTGTCCCCGATATCGTATATCGCCTGGGTGTAATCCCTAATCGCACCTCTTTCGAGGCCAAGGTCGGCCCTTACCATTTCCTCTGGTGTGTTGCCTTCGGTAATCCGACTACCCTTCATCTGCTCAATCTGGGTAGGGTTGTTAATAGGATCGCCGCCGAGCATATTGATCTTCTCGGCCAGCATTTCAGCGTGCCTCATTTCGACAAGCGCGATGCTTCTCTCCATACCCTGAACCTCAGCAAAATTTACGCCTTTTACCCTGTAGTAGTGGTTCATGTACTGCTGAATAGCAAAAAGCTCCTGCGAGCGCAAGTAATTCAACCTATCAATGATCTCTTGCCTTGTCACAATATCACCTCCCTTCAGATAAGCGGATATGATTAAATTACCCCCAATAAAGAACCGGTAAACCGATATCCGGCGTCCAGCAACGGGAATAATGTAGTTGCTCCATTTATGGAATTTCTTTGGCCGATAAATCGCGCAGCTACACTTTACGATTCACCGATTTACCTGCTCACCGGTCTTTAATTCGACAATCGAAAATCTTTAAGCACGAAAATCAGCCTTGCCAGATAACCGAATAAATGGTAGTATTTTTTGATGTTGGTTTATTTTTATTAGGGAGAGATTAAAAAATGTCCAGAAAATGCTATATATGTGGTAAAGGCCCAATGACCGGTAACAATGTAAGCCACTCCAACCGGAAAACACGTAGGAGATTTAACCCAAACCTCCAGAAGATTCGCGCGATTATCGATGGCTCGCCAAAAACCATCTACGTTTGCACAAAAGACCTAAAAGCCAACAAGGTTACGCGAGCATTTTAGATTTAATTTTAATTTTAAATTTCTATACTCTCAACTTCCAAGCCATTGTCTAGGTTAATAATCTTGACTGTTCTGCCTTCAATCAACCCAACGGTTGGGAAATCATCTTCGCCTTTCGGTAAAGAGGCACTTCCTGGATTTACCAAGGTAAATCCATCCAGCACCTTAATACCCCGTATGTGGGTATGCCCGGTTACGATGAGGTCTAGTACATACCGAACACCTATCTCGACCAGCTTTTTTTCATCATAAAGGTGACCGTGCGTCGCCATCATTCTTAAGCCCTCCGCATACACAAAAGCAAAAGGGTTTTGGATTGGATATGCGATCGCCAATGTATCAACATCTGCGTCACAGTTTCCCTTGGCAAAGATAGTTGGGAAAGGCGCGAGATTTATGGCTTTTGCAAGCTCAAGCGGTTGGTACAATGGCCCCCTTGGATTAAAGGGGCCGCTACTTATAATATCGCCACAATGAATTGCAAAATCAATATTTTCAAATATACGAACGGCTTTCTGCCACGACTCGATGTCGCCGTGTGTGTCGCTAATCAGTCCTATCCTCACTTAACTCTCCCTCATTAAAAGAATGTATTGCTTGCAGGCTTCCTTTACCCAAAAGGACCGCCTTTTTTATCTTATTAGCCACGTAAGTCTTCGCCTTACCGACCGCATCATAAACCTGCATCCCCTGGGTAAGAAATGCGCAAATGGCCGAGGCCATCATACAGCCGGTCCCCCGAACGTTTTTAATTGGGATTTTATCGGTCTCAAAGTAATACTCGTTTTTGCCGTCAAACAGCAGGTCGATGGCTTTGCCACCCTCAAGATGGCCCCCTTTTACGAGAACCCACTCAACCCCGGTCTCTTTAAGGGCCTTTGCGGCCCCTACAAAATCATCCACGTTCCTTATATTAATCCCGGTCAGCCACTCCGCCTCGTTGATATTTGGGGTTATCATAAAGCAATACGGCAAAAGCCTCTTCTTCAGCACTGTAATAGAAGCCTCAGGGACAAGCATCTTGCCATCGTTGGCCTTGATTACAGGATCGATAATCGAGTTCTCAATCATCTGTCCGCTAACAAGATATGCTATTTCCATAACGTTTTCCGAGCTGCCGAGCATCCCGGTCTTTACACCGTGCACCTTGGTATCGTCTAATATCGCCTCAATCTGATCTCTTAAGAACTTTGCGCTAAGTACGTCATATGATTTAACGCCCTTACTATTCTGCACGGTTACGGCAGCCAGCGCCGTATATGCATACACGCCAAGTTCTTCAAGTGTTTTTATATCCGCCTGGATACCGGCCCCACCGCTCGGGTCTGAGCCGCCTATAGCAATTACTTTTTTAATATCCACTGCGTTCACCATCTTAGAAGTGGGTATAGCCGCTAATCTTAAGCGGCTTTACGTTGCCAAACCAATCAACGGCTGTTATCCCTTGCGACTCGTCAAGAATTTCGCCGATAGCGGTCACTTTTTCCCCGATATCGGCAAAAGCCTTCTCGATTTCCGCCTGCAGCTCTTTTGGAGCTGTAAATACCAGCTCGTAATCTTCACCGCCGGAGAGGGCGATGTCTATCGCTCTCTCGCCAGCAAGCTCGGCTACCTTTTCCACGCCCTTTGCTATAGGAATCTTGCTTAAATTGATTCTTGCACCGACCATGCTTGCCTCGCAAATATGCCTTATCTCACTTGCAAGGCCGTCGCTGATATCCTCCATAGCATTAATTCCAAGTTTAGCTAAAATTCGAGCTTCCCGGATTCTGGGTTCGGGTAAGAAGTGCGCTTTTTCGAGTTTGCTTGCCTCTTTTACCCTAGTTTTTAGTTTCGGGTTTAATATAATACGAAGACCCGATGCTGAGGCGCCAATCTCGCCGGTGACCATAATAACATCTTCAACTTGCGCGTCGCTTCTTCTACGGAGATTCTCTTCTTCAACTTCTCCGACAATTGCCACGTTTATAATCATTTTATCCGACTTGGTAACATCTCCGCCAACAATTCTTAGATCGTACTTTCTTGCGACCTCAGCCATTCCCCTATACAAATCCTCGATGGTAGATATATCGGTCTCCGGACTCATGGCCAGGGATATTACGGCGTAGTCAGGAAAGCCGCCCATGGCCGCAACGTCGCTTAGATTAACTGCGATCGACTTATACCCTAATCGCCAGGGGGATATCGTTCTTAAAACAAAATGAACATCCTCGACCAATAGATCGGTTGTTAAAAGTGTGTAATCAAGCTTTGTAGGCTTGACCACCGCTGTGTCGTCACCGATTGTTAAGATGACACGCTCATCGGCATGCTCTACAATCTGTGCAATGCGCTCGATAAGCGCAAATTCCCCAATGTCTTTTACTTTCATAACGTTAGGGCCTCTGGACCCTAGCTTAGCATGACTCGACTTCAGTTCCCAAATACTCGGCTACTACCTTCATAGCACAAAAATCGCCGCACATTGTACAACCGTCAATGTCTTTCGTTTTTCTTTCAGCGTAGGCCGTTGCGGCCTTTTCAGGGTCAATCGCAAGTCTTATCTGCTCTTGCCAATCAAGAGCTTTTCTTGCTTTAGCCATGGCAAGGTCCCAATCGGCAGCTCCCTTTACCCCCTTAACTAAGTCGGCGGCATGCGCTGCAATTCGAGAGGCTATAACACCCTCATGGACATCCTTCTCGGTTGGCAGACCGAGGTGTTCCCTGGGAGTTACATAGCATAGGAAATCAGCGCCAGAGACTGCAGCCATAGTGCCGCCGATAGCGGCGGTTATGTGGTCATACCCAGGCGCAATATCGGTTACCAATGGTCCCAGTACATAAAACGGCGCACCTTTACAGACCTCTTTTTCAATCCGCATATTGGCGGCGATTTGGTCAAACGGAACGTGACCTGGACCTTCAACCATCACCTGCACATCCGCTTTCCTTGCCCTATCCACAAGCTCTCCAAGAATAAGAAGTTCTTGGAACTGGGCCCTATCAGATGCATCAGCTATACAGCCAGGTCTTAAACCATCGCCAAGACTCAAAGTCACATCGTATTCAGCGGCGATTTGAAGAAGTCTATCATACTGTTCATACAGGGGATTTTCATGGTTGTTGTGTATCATCCAGCCAACCGTAAAAGCCCCTCCCCGGCTTACAATACCGGTGACCCTTTCTTGCTGCTGGAGAGCGTTTATTGTCTTCCAGGTAACGCCCACGTGCACCGTCATAAGATCTACGCCCTCCTGGGCCTGCGCTTCAATCACGCTAAAAATATCATTTGCGGTCATTTCAACTATACTTCCATGCCTATCTTTTGCAACAACCGCCGCTTGATAAATCGGTACTGTACCAACCGGCATATTGCACCTTGCTAAAATCTCTTTTCTTATTTCAATGAGAGGGCCTCCGGTACTTAGGTCCATTACCGTATCGGTTCCTGCTTTTACCGCGATATCAAGCTTTCTTATCTCTTCGTCTATAAGAGGATACTCATCTGACGTCCCGATGTTTGCGTTAACTTTAGTTCGAAGGCCTTTTCCAATGCCAACCGCTTTTGCACCTGGCCTATTTTTATTTCTAGGGATGACAATTGACCCATCGAGGAGACCTTCGATGACATAATCCTCGATTAGATCCTCATCCTTGGCAACAGTTGAGACAGCATCAACCGGCTCGCCTCTTTTTAACTTCTCTATAATGGTGGACATTTAATGCTCCTAAATTGCTTGTTTCTTTTAGCTTTTTAGCAAATCTACCCTCTAGACCATCATATCAGTGGCCTTTTGGCTCTTTCTATTAATGCGTTCAACCTGCGGGATGCCTCCGCCATATCGAGGGCTGATGCAACGGCTGATATAACCGCTATCCCGTCAGATCCTGCTGAAACCACTTGCTCAATATTATCGGCGGTTAGACCTCCTATAGCAACTATGGGTATATCTACCGACTCTCTTGCCGCCATCAGCCCCTCTATGCCTATCGGGGAGCCTGCGTCGTCTTTACTTGGCGTTGGATAAATGGGGCCAAGGCCAATATAGTCGGCGCCTCCGTGCTCCGCTTCCACAGCCTCTTCAAGACAAGATGTGGATATACCTATTATATACCTATCGCCTAAGATATCCCTGGCGTGCTCTAGAGGCATGTCGTCCTGCCCAAGATGCACGCCATCTGCCTTAACCGCAAGAGCTATATCAACACGGTCGTTTATAATAAGCTTTGTGCGGGCCTTCCTTGTTATTTCCCTTAACTTAAGCGCCGTTTCAAATAACTTTCGGGTTGATGCATTCTTATCCCTATACTGGATAAACGAAACGCCAGCTTCAATTGAAGCCTTAGCGATATCAATATGACTCCGTTGCGGGGACTCGGTTGTTATTACATACAAACCACTTATATTACCCCGCCTCCATAATGTCGAGAAACCCAACTTTAGCACCCCTTAAAATATCATCTTCGGTCACCGAGTAAAGCGCGTCGTATAGCACCGAGTGGAAGGTGCCTGGTCTATTACCGGATATTCCGGCTGCCCTCTCGCCCGCAATTCCAAATGTAACAAGAGCACCGACAGCTGCCTTAAAGTAATCTTTCTGAACCGCCGCAAAAGCGGCGGTAACTGTCGTGGACATACACCCGGTTCCGGTTATGGTCGCCATCATAGCATCGCCATTTGCAATTAGCGCGACTTGGGATCCGTCGGTTACAATATCCTGGGGTCCGGTTACACTTACAACAAAGCCGCCTTTTGCCGCAAACCCGCTCGCTACGCCGACCATGTTACCGCTCTTACCAACAGCTTCTACACCCTTTACCTCTCCGTCTGCGCCAGCAAGAATGCTTATCTCGCCGCTGTTTCCCCTGATTATGGATACTTCTACTTCGTTAATTATTCGCCTGCAAGCTTCTGTTCTAAAAGTCGTTGCACCCGCTCCTACCGGGTCAAGGATAACCGGTACGCCGAGCTCGTTTGCCTTTTTACCTACAATCACCATAGTGTCTATAAGCTCCGGGGTCAAAGTCCCAATGTTTAAAAGAAGCGCGCCAGCAATACTCACCATCTCTTCCACTTCTTCTCTGGCATGCGCCATAACCGGTAGGGCCCCGATACATAAAGTTATGTTTGCGGTTTCGTTCATCACCACAAAATTGGTTATATGGTGAATAAGCGGCTTATTTTCTCTAATCATTTTTAAGTCCTCGGCAATTTCTTTAATCAATTGATCCATGATTCCTCCTTAAAAGGTAAAAGCCGTGCCAGAAAAGCACGGCTTTTAAGTTCTCATAGCTTATGCTATTCCCTTCGCTGGCATTACCCAGAAGCGGATTATCCGCCCTTCAGGTTCTAACGGTCGTGAGATTTTTTGCCTCACCTCTCAGCCACCAAGAAGCAGCTCCCGAAGCAATATTTAATTTTACAATATTTAATTTTCAACTAAATGATATCTAAAACCCCGGAGTTAGGCAATAGATATAAGCGAAGGTACTACTTTTCTGCCCCGCTTTTCTTTAGAAGACAAAATTATTTTTGCTCGCCATACTGGCACACGCTCGGTTAAAATAGGAATTATGGATATTTAGAATGGAGGTGTTTTATGCCGGGTCTTTTTAGTCCTATAGAAATTAATGGACTGGAGTTGAAAAACAGGATTGTAATGCCGCCTATGGAGACAAACAAGGCGACCCCCGAAGGCTGTATCACCGACTGGATAATCAACCACTACGTCAAGCGGGCGCGTGGCGGCGTCGGTTTAATTATTGTCGAACACACATTTGTTTTGCCTAACGGAAGATTCTCTCCCCGCCAGCTTGGCCTTTACAAAGATGACCTTATCCCTGGCTTTAGGCAGCTCGCAGATGCAATCCATGCAGCGGGGGTGCCCTGCATACTACAGCTAAACCACGCAGGATCGCGTACGAAATCCGAAGTTATTGGTGGGCAGACGGTCTCGGCTTCAGCAATTCCCTTGCCAACAGGAGGTGAGGTGCCCCGCGAACTCTTGGCAGATGAGGTTCTTGAGATTGAGCATGCATTCGCCTCAGCTGCTGGAAGAGCTAAAGAAGCCGGCTTTGACGGCGTCGAGATCCACGGCGCGCATGGGTTTCTACTAAACCAGTTTGCGTCGCCTCTTACCAATAAGCGAAACGATGAATACGGCTTGGATATGACGGGCAGGATGCGTTTTCCGCTTGAGGTTATCCAATCGGTCCGCGATACAGTCGGATCCGACTATTCCCTCTTCTATAGGTTGGGGGCCGATGACATGATTGAGGGCGGTATAACAATTGAAGACGGCGTTGAGATGGCGAAATTAATCGTAAACGCTGGTATAAAAGTAGTAGATGTTTCCGGAGGCCTCATTGGCTCTAGGCCCCCCGAGATGGTGCCCGGGCAATTTGCTCCACAGGCGGCTAGGGTTAAAAAAGCGGTCGATGTGCCAGTTATAGCCGTCGGGCTGATAACAACCGGTGAGCTCGCCGATGATATCGTAAGGGACGGAGACGCCGATCTTGTCGCTATTGGAAGAGCCCTGCTAAAAGACGAAAACTGGCCGAGAACGGCCGCTATGGATATCGGGCTTGAGTAACGACATAATTAATTGAATATTTTATCCCCTTTTGGCCTTTTGGCTGACCTACGTTAGACCCAAACGTCAGCGGCCTTTTGGCCTTATTACTGACCAGGTTGCACAGATTGAGTTGAGGGGGTTGTTGTCTGGTTGGACTGGTTTTTTTGGCTTTGGTGATACTCGTTAGCGGCTTTTAGAAACTCACCATATGTCTTGGCAAATGTATGCCTGCCCGAGTTGTCCGGCGCGAGGACATAGTACAAGTAATCGGTAGTAGCCGGGTTTAAGGCCGCCTGGATTGAATCGTATCCGGGGTTACAGATCGGCCCAGGCGGGAGACCTAGATGCTTATATGTATTATAGGGAGAGTCGACCTTAAGGTCGTTGTAACTTAACCTGTCTTTCCAATGCGGTAGTGCATATTGAACCGTTGCATCAATTTGCAGTAACATCCCTATTCTCAAACGATTATATATTACCGAGGCAACAATCGGCCTCTCCTCGGCTACCTTGGTCTCCCGCTCGATTAGTGATGCGATGATTATTATCTCATATGGCGTCCTGCCGAGTGCCTGGGCATTTGCCCAATTCAAATTTGCGGTTCGCTTCTGGAATTGATCAAGTTGCATATCTACGAACTGCTGGGCAGTCGTGCCCTTTTTTATTGTGTATGTAGCAGGAAAAAGATATCCTTCAAGACTATTTGTCTTCGAGCCATTGTTGTTTAAGAAAGGATAATCCGAACCTGCTTGACCTTGCTCTACAATTCCCAAGTACTCGTCTTCATTTATCTTTGCAATGCTTCCAACCCGGGCTGCTATTTGCTTAGCCGCCCAGCCTTCAGGCAACGTGATTGTGTAGCATGTTATAGAAGGCCCTTTTATGAGCTTTTTAATAACGTCATCGTAGTTCATACCTGTCTTTAGCTCATACTCGCCTGGTTGAAATTTAGTCTCGACGTTCTGCCTTCTAACCATAAATCTGAACACAAGAGCGTTTTTGATGACTTTTTTATCCTGGAGAAGATTGCCTATCTGTGCTACGCTCATTCCTTTTTCGATTTTTACCTTTACCGGTCTCTGCGGTATGTTATCTTTTTCAACAAAGCTTTTCCAGATGATGAAACCAGCAATGGTTATCACGCTTACCAGTATGATTAGCGAAATGGCGGCAACTAGACTCTTAACTATATCGGACTCACTAGATTTTGCTGTATGTTTGCCTCGTTTAAAAATAGTTAACTCCTTGGCTTCTTTGAGTCTATATAGTTCTGTAATATGATCGCTGCTGCAATTTTATCCACCACTTCTTTTCTGCGGGCGCGTTTTACCCCAGATTCGGTTAAGGTGCGTTCCGCAGCAGATGTTGTCAATCGCTCGTCCCATGTTTTGACGGGAATTTCCAACCTTACCCTTAATTTTTCTACATATTCTAAAACAATTCGGGCCTGAGGACCTATTTGTCCGGTTAGCGAGACCGGCAGGCCCACAACAACTTCGCCGACATCATATTCATCAATAAGATGTGCGATCTTCTGTATATCAATACCCTCGTTCTGTTTTTCAATCACAGTTAAGGGCTGCGCCATACTCCCTGTTGGATCCGATATAGCGATCCCTATACGGCGCAGACCAAAATCAAGCCCTAGTATTCTCATAATTTATTTCTTAAGTATTTATTTCTTAAGCATTCCCTGGATTTCTTTCCAGGCCTCTTCAAAAGCTCTAGGAACTCCGTTAGGCTCTTTGCCGCCTGCCTGTGCAAGGTCGGGCCGTCCTCCCCCACCACCCCCTACGAGTGGAGCTACTTTTTTGATAAGATTACCGGCGTTAAAACCTGCTTTGACCATGTCAGGTGTTGCTGCTGCTATTAGCATCACCCTATTATCGGCAGTGCTTGCGAGCAACAGTATGGCTGTTCCGGCCTGCTCTCTTAGAAGATCCGCGTAAGACCTCAGGCTCTCCATATCCGGTGCCTCAATCTGCTTTATTATTACTTTTGTCCCGTTGACGGGCTTGGCCTCAGATAAGAGCTCATGTACGTTTTCTTTAACAAGCTTTTTCTTGGCCGATTCAAGTTGCTGTGTAAGTTGCTTGTTGACCTGCAGTAGCCCCCGCACTTTCTCAGTAACCTGCCCAGGAGCAGATTTCAGCAGGTTTGCCGTACCTACAAGCTCATCTTCTTCCCTCTGCAAATAATCTAGCGCAGCCCCATTGGTAACCGCCTCAATACGGCGGGTATTTGCGCCAATACTGCTCTCGCTGGTTATCTTAAACAGGCCAATTTCACTGGTGTTGCCAACATGCGTACCGCCGCAAAGCTCTTTACTAAAGTTGCCTACTTCAACAAGCCGCACAAACTCGCCATATTTCTGGTCAAACAGTGCGATCGCCCCGATCTCTCTTGCAAAGTCGTATGAGGTTACAAATGAGCGAACCGGATTATTTTCAAATATTTTCTCATTTACAAGCTTCTCGATTTGTTTTAACTGCTCCTTTGTAACCGGCGCAAAGTGAGTTAAGTCAAAGCGAAGCCGCTCTGGTTCGACTAAAGACCCCGCTTGCTTAACATGGTCTCCAAGGACACGCCTTAGGGCCCACTGCAAGAGATGCGTTGCAGTATGGTTTCTTCGTATAGCCTGGCGGCGTGCACTCTCAACTGCAGCTCTCGCAATCTGGTCAATCAAGATTTTTCCTGATTTAACCTTTCCCAGATGGATATAAATGCCCTCTAAGGGCTCCTGGGCGTCGTAAACCTCGACCAAGCCGCTATCTGTCTCAATAAGGCCTTTGTCTCCAACTTGGCCGCCTTTTTCTGCATAAAACGGTGTCCGGTTTAGGAATATCTCAACCTCATTCCCCGCCTCGGCCTCGGTAATAATAACGTTCTTCTTCACTATTGCTTTAATCGTAGCCTGCGTTTCGTCAACCTCATAGCCAACAAACTCCGATTTACCGAATTCTTCGCTTATTTCCTGGTATACCTCAAGATGGCGAAGTTCGCGCTCACCTGCCCACGAGGCCCGTGCCCGCTCCCTTTGTTCCTCCATCAAGGCCTGAAAAGTTGTCTCTTCAACGCCAAGTCCATGGTCGCCAGCAATTTCAATAGTGAGCTCAAGCGGGAACCCAAAAGTATCGTAGAGACGAAATACAAAGTCGCCAGCCAGCGTGTCTTTTCCTTCGCTTCTTGCCAAAGCTATTGCCTCGTCCAATATGTTTAAACCTTGCTTAAGCGTTTCCATGAACCGCTTCTCCTCATGGCTTGCAATCCGGTCGATAAACACCTTGTTTTCAGGAAGTTCTGGATAACCGCTCTTCATGGTCTCGACCACCGATTCTATAACCCGGTTTATAAACGGTTCTTCCACCCCAAGAAGTCTTGCATGAAGGACCGCTCTTCGAAGAAGCCTTCTTAAGACGTAGCCCCGGCCTTCGTTTGACGGTAAAACGCCGTCGTTTATAAGAAACGTCACCGCCCTCGAGTGGTCTGCAACTACTTTAACCGATACATCGCGCTCCGGGTTAACACCATAGGTAACATTCGCTACTTGGATTACCCTTTCAACTATGGGGTAGAGGACATCGGTCTCGAAAGTTGATCGGACTCCCTGAAGAATCCTTGCAATACGCTCAAGACCCGCACCCGTGTCGATATTTTTCTTCGGAAGCGGGTGGAGATCTCCATTTTCGTCTCTGTCGTACTGCATAAAAACCAGGTTCCAGACCTCAAGATATCGGTCGCAATCACAACCGACGGTACACGTGGGCTTGCCGCAGCCAAAATCCGGCCCCAGGTCATACATTATCTCAGAGCTTGGACCGCACGGGCCGGTAGGACCCGCAGACCAGAAGTTATCCTCACCCATACGAAAGATTCTTTCCGGCTCAAGACCGGCTTCGTTTCTCCAAATTTCAAACGCCCCGTCGTCGTCCTCATAGATAGTTACATAGAGATTATCAAGCGGCAGCTTAAGGCGTTGGGTTACAAACTCCCAAGCCCAGCCTATCGCCTCTTTTTTGAAGTAGTCGCCGAATGAGAAGTTTCCAAGCATCTCAAAAAATGTAAGATGCCTGGCGGTCTTGCCGACGTTTTCAATGTCGGTCGTTCTTAGACATTTCTGAACGGTCGTTGCCCGTTTAAAATCCACCTTCTTCTCGCCTAAGAAAATCGGCTTAAACTGTACCATGCCGGCCGCAGTTAAAAGCAACGTGGGATCGTCGGGTACAAGCGACGAGCTGGGCAAAACCTTGTGTCCCTTTGTTTGAAAAAATGTTGTAAATATTTTTCTTATTTCAGCTGAGCTAAGTTTTTCCATTCCTTTATCAAACCTTTGACGTCTCCAGCTCATTGACATCGGGCTGTTCGCTGCCGTTATTTCGCTCTCTAAAATGCAGGTAGAGAGCTTTGCCTACTGCAGCAAGCGGGATAGCTATAAGCATTCCAATAAATCCTAATAAAGTCCCCCCAACCAAGAGGGCGAATATAACAAGCACCGGGTGCAGATTCACCTGGCTGCTCATAATACGAGGTGATATAAAGACACTATCAATCTGTTGCACAGTTAGCAACACAACAATAACTATAACAGCTAATTGCCAGGATGTCCCTAGGGCAATTATAACCGCCGGTGCGCCCCCAATTATAGGCCCCAGATAGGGAATTATATTAAAGACCCCTATTATAAATCCAAGAAGGATTGCGTAATCAACCCCAAGGGCGGATAGCGCGATACCGCAGAGAACCGCGACACTTAATGCAACAAGCGCTTGCCCCTTAATAAAACCACCAACCACACTGTCTATTTGTTTAATTATCTGCATTCCCTCATCTCGGTATTTTTTGGGAATTGCTTCTCCGATCGTTATCCTAATTACTTTATAATCTTTTAGGATATAAAACGCGATAACTGGAGCAAGAACTACGTTTAAGACACTGCCGAAGATGCTTGCGGTCATGGTCGGGATAGACTCGGCCATCTTCTGCAGAAACGACCTAAACGAATCCCCCAAGCCGGTTAAAAACCGGGTTGCCTGGTCACCTTTTAAAAATGGGTGCGCGTGCACAAAATCGTTTATATAGCCATTGGCGACCGCAACGTACTTGGGAAGTTTATTTATGAAACCATAGATCTCTCGGTAAAGGATTGGGCCTACATACATGCCAAGAAGGGTTAGAATTGCTAAAAGCCCCAGGTATGACAATAAAAGTGCGATAACCCTTGGGACCCCTTTATCGTCGAGGAAGTTTACAACGGGGCGTAAGATATAGACAAAGAGCAGCGCATAAAGAAAAGGCATGAGTACCGTATGTATGCTGTACAGCGCAAATACTATTATGCTTAGTAGTACTATGACACCTACCCATGCCCAGGCGATAATGCCTAAATGTTTTACTCGCTCAATTCCTTCTTGCTTTTTCAATGCTAGCACTCCATCACACATCAACTAACCATAAGATTTCTTAAACAGTTAAAGAAGAAAGTAGAAATTAGACCGATTAGAAATTGCTCTTTGAGTCAAAATAACCCTCATTAATCTAATCTATCCCTCAATAATTCAATCTACTTACTACTTTCTAATTTCTAATCTCTAGTACAGCGTCACTTTGTGACGCTGTACTACTCCTCCCGGTCTTGGAGCATCCTCTCTCGCAGAACTTCAAGCGTTCTTCTTAGTAGCCTTGACACGTGCATCTGCGATATGCCAAGCTGCTGTGCAATCTCTGTTTGGGTTAGGCCGCGGAAAAATCGCAGATAGAGTATCCGCTGTTCCTGCTTGCTTAACTTAGATAGCGACTCGGCAAGCGTCGTTCGATCCTCGATTCCGATTAGTTCTTTGTCGTCTTCCCCAATATATTCTAGAAGCGAAAAACTGTCATCTGCGTCGGACGATAGATCTCGGTCCAACGAAACAAAACTATAGGCCTCACTGGTTTCCATTGCCTCGATTACTTGCTCGGTCGTTACTCCTATATGTTCGGCTATCTCAGCGATAGTAGGGGATCTTCTTAGATTCTGGGTAAGCGTGTTCATCGCCTGTGTTACAATAAGGCTTAATTCCTGGAGCCTTCGCGGAACTTTTACCGCCCATCCCTTGTCCCTAAAATAGCGCTTAATCTCGCCAACTATAGTTGGAGTTGCATATGTTGTAAACTCGACCGCCCGCTCTACATCAAAACGATCGATTGCCTTTATAAGCCCGATTGTACCCACCTGAATAAGGTCCTCGATCGGCTCGCCCCGGTTTTTAAACCGCCTTGCAAGGTACTCGACAAGGTTGATGTACATCGCAACAAGTTCGTCTCTTAACTCAGGCGACCTCGTTTTTTTATATTCTTTAAAAAGTTCTAAGGTCCTATCTTTATCCCAGGCTAAAGTTTTACTATTTTTCTTCTTTCGTGGATGTGCGGCCAAAACTAATTTGCCTCCTCTTGGCGATTAAATGTTTTTAACCATGCGAAGATTCCTGGTCCCGTTGTTTTTAATCCATTCGACTTTGTCCATAACCGAGCTTAAAATAGAAAAGCCAAACCTTTGACTCTGTTCTTCCTCTAAAGTTTCAATTGTTCCCAATCCTGTAACCAAAACCTCTAAACGATCGGAATAAATTTCAAACGTAACGTTAAATCTATCCTGCTTTGGGTCTCTGAGCGCTAAAAGGTAGGCCTCCTCCAGGCCTATTTTCAGGTCTTCCAAATAATCAAAATTAAAGTTCATCCTGTTCCCGATACCGGCTACCGCAAGCCTTAGAAGCCTCGCATACTCCTTTTTCGCTGGTAAACCCAACTCCACTTTATCCACATCGCTCACCCCGCTCTATCACCCAAAAAATAGACTAAAAGCTAGTAGAGAGCTACTAGCAATCTTTGTTTTTATATCCTTAAGCAATAATCAATGATCAATAAACAGCTTTTTAAGGAAATTATTGCTTTATATTGTAATGGCTCAACGGCCAACTAATTTCTTTATTGCTTCTTTTGCCCCGGCTGAGATACTCACCGCTCTTATCAAGGGTGACGATACAATCTCATGGACCATTCTTGTTGTTGTACTGACCTTATCGCCAATATTCCCCACAGTTCTTACAACCTGGTCAAATTGACCTAGCTCATCATTTACCTGCTTAACTGTATCCTGTAGGTCATTTAGTAGGGGACTAAGCTTCTCGTTAAGATTTACAACTAAGGTATCAACGTTGACCAGGGTCTTCTTAAGCTGTACAAGCGCAGATATTGCAAACCCGATCAGCACCAGTGCCGCTGCTGCAATTAGTACCGCAATAACTAAAGACGGTGTCATATTTTCCTCCTACGCTTGAAATTCTAACATACAGGATTTTTTATTTCTATAAATAAAAGCCGGCAGCTAAGGTACTTCTTTTTGGCCTTAACTGCCGGCTACTTAACGGTAATATTAGCTCAAAAGCCCCGAGGGCATACCGCTTTGGCATATCCCAAACTCACACAAACGGTAATCAATCGAACAAATAAAGCATTTTTCGCTACGTGTGACAATAGTTGATAAATCAGAAACTGCGTATCGGCGCACGATCTTAGTTTCTAGGTATTGCCGATCGTTTGAAATATGCACCGTGTTTAGGTTGCCGTTTTCCATGGTTCTTAACTCACTAACTTCAATCGACGTGCCTTAAAGATTTGGTGGAGATTTAGTTGATTAAAAAGCTTCAAATAGTTTTTCAAACGGTTCTTTCCTGATTTATTTTATTATCGGCTCAAGGCTACCGTTCTTTAAAGATATGTTTGCTCATTTAGACTGGTAAATAATGGTATTTAGTGCTTATAAAAATAAAAAGACCAATATTAACATCGGTCTTCTACTTCTTTATCTTTTTTAAACAGATAGCCCCGCCTTGCCGTTTCACGAAATACATATTGAAGCCCGCTCTCCGCAGGTGGGTGACCGCCTACCTGCTTTACGAGTCCTCAGTCGAGGAGGCTTTCGCGCTGCAGGTGAGAGAAGATCTCCCTATGTAATAGTGTTGGCTCTAATATACACTACGTTCCACGCGCAAGGCAGAGCCAACTTTCTATCTATTAATTTATTTTATCACAAAAATTCTTAAGTGTGTCAACAGCAACTTATTTTTAGCCTAATTTAATATGTACCTCACGTAACTGCTGTTCAGTTACGGTGTCCGGAGCTCCGGTCATTAGATCTGAGCCGGTTTGTGTTTTTGGAAATGCGATTACCTCACGAATCGTCTTCTTCTGTAGAAGTATCGCTACCAACCTATCTAGACCAATCGCTAGGCCACCGTGCGGAGGGGCACCATATTCAAAAGCGTCCAAAAGAAAACCAAATTTTTCGCGTGCCTCCCCCATGTTTAGCCCAATTAAGGCAAATATTTTTTCCTGAAGCTCTGGGTCATGTATACGGATGCTCCCGCCCCCTACTTCCATGCCGTTGATTACGATATCGTAGGCGTAAGATTTTGCTTTAAGCGGCTCCGTATCAAGAAGCGGTAAGCTCTCGACCCTAGGCATCGTAAATGGGTGATGGTTCGGGGTAAGCTTCTGCTCAGTCTCGTCCCAATCAAAAAGCGGACAGTTCACAAGCCACATAAGCTTAAATTCGCCTGGTTTAATAAGGCCGAGTTCCTCAGCTAACCTAGTTCTAAGCGTACCAAGTACCGTAGAGGCCTTATTTGGTTTATCAGCTACAAAAAGCATGAGGTCCCCCGGTTTTGCCTTAAGCCTTTTTATAATGGCCTCAAGCTGGTCTTCCTCAAATAATTTAGCTATGGGAGACCTAAGGTTGCCCTCTGGCTCTATAGCTATCCAGGCAAGCCCCTTTGCGCCCTGGCTTGCTGCATATTCTGTTAGTTCCTCGACCTGGCTCCTGGAGAAGGTGCTACAGCCGGTGGCCGCAATGCCCCTAACTACCCCACCGTTTTTAACCGTGTCTGCAAAAACTTTAAAGCCAGCGTTTTCAATAATATCGCTTATGTCTTCTATCTCCATCTCGTAGCGCAAGTCGGGTTTGTCTGTTCCGTACCTTGCAATAGCCTCATCGTATTCCATCCGCCTTATCGGAGTTCCTACCTCTATACCAACCACTTCAAATACGTCTTTTATTAAACCCTCAACCATCTCCAAGATTCCCTCTTCCTCGACAAACGACATCTCGATGTCGATTTGGGTATGTTCAGGTTGCCTATCGGCTCTTAAATCCTCGTCCCTGAACGCACGGGCGAACTGGTAGTACCTCTCAAATCCCGAAACCATAAGCACTTCTTTAAAAAGCTGCGGAGACTGGGGCAATGCGTAGAAATGATGCGGCACCAGACGGCTTGGCACAAGAAAGTCCCTTGCACCCTCAGGCGTGCTCTTGGTCAGCATAGGTGTTTCTATCTCAATAAATGCGTTGTCGTTTAGGTAGTTTCTTACTCTCTTTACAACCTCATGCCTCATAATAAGGTTGCGCTGCATTTCAGACCGCCTGAGATCGAGATATCTAAATTTTAGCCTTAGACTTTCTTCAGTTGGCGAGCCATCTATTTCAAACGGTGGTGTTTTGGACTTGCTCAATATTTTAATACCCTGTGCCTCCACCTCAACCCCACCGGTCGGTAGATTTGGGTTAACCGTCCCTTCGGGGCGCGCCTTGACCGTCCCGGTCACATAAAGGACGTATTCGCTGCGAACCTTTCGTGCGGTCTCAAAAGCAACCTCATGTGACGGGTCCACTACGACCTGGGCAATACCGCTCCTATCCCTAAGATCAAGAAAAATGAGACCGCCATGGTCGCGTCGAGTTTGCACCCAGCCACCGAGGATGACCTTTTCTCCTACATTCTGTTTTGTTAGCGTACCGCACGCATGTGTGCGCATTGAGAATTTTGCTAATTTATCCACGTTTGCCAATTTATCCATTCACTTGCTCCCACACTAGCTGACAGCTGTCAGCTATAATTCGCCCTAATTATTATTTTACTATACTTATTAACCCTGGACCCCGGTCCCTGGACCCTTTACCCTGGCAACGGCTCCTGGCCTCCCAAGAATTTCCGATAACTTGTCCACCAGCTCCTTCAACGGAACTTCGAGTTGCTCGCTGGTCTCCATGTTTTTCACAACGACTTCCCCAGATTCCAGCTCACGGGACCCAAGAAACACCGTATATTTAAATCCACGCTTGTCGGCATACTTTAACTGTCCCTTAAGGCTTCGGCCCATGTAGTCTAGGTCCGAGCTTATTCCCGCTTCTCTTAACGCGGACAAGAGGTTAATTGCGGTTGATCTTGCGGCCTCGTCGGGAACAGCTACAAATACATCCATCTTGTTATCAATTGAGAGAAATGCTCCTTCCCTTTCGACGGCAATAGAAAGTCTCTCCGTCCCGATGGCAAAACCGATGCCCGGTGTGGGTGGACCGCCAAATTCCTCGACCAGCTTATTATACCTGCCTCCCCCGCCGATTGCATTTTGCGCGCCTAAGAACGGGCTTACGACCTCAAAAGTGGTCTTGGTATAGTAGTCAAGTCCGCGAACAAGCTCAGGTTTTATAATGTAGGCGATACCCTGCGTATCCAGGTACTGCCTGACTTTGTTAAAGTGCGCTTTGCATTCCTTATCCAGGTAGTCGATAATTTTAGGCGCATCCTTCATTACCAACTGGCAGCTCTCCTCTTTGCAGTCAAACAAGCGAAGCGGGTTTAAATCGATGCGTTTTTGGCAATCCCTACATAACTTCTCGCGATTCTCCTCGGCATAGTCTTTCAGCAACCTTATATATACCGGTCGGTCCTCATCACACCCCATACTGTTTATATAAAGGGTAAGTTCCTTAAGCCCGACTGACTTGAAGTAGTTGATCATTAAAAGGATTGCCTCAGCATCAATTGCCGGGTCGTCAGAGCCGATAGCTTCAATTCCCATTTGCCAGAATTGGCGGTATCTGCCGGCCTGAGGCCGTTCGTACCTGAACATAGGCCCGGTGTAATATAGTTTTACCGGCTGGGGCAGCTGATTCATGTTGTGGTCAACATATGCCCTTATGACCGGTGCCGTACCCTCAGGCCGCAACGTGAGGCTCCTGCCACCCTTATCTGCAAAAGTATACATCTCTTTTTGCACAATATCGGTAGAAATCCCGATGCTGCGCAAAAAAACCTCGGTATGCTCAAACATCGGCGTTACAATCGGCTCATATCCGTAGATAGAAAACAACTCTATTGCTTTGTGCTCAAGGTACTGCCATCTTCTGGCTACGTCTGGCAAAATATCAGTTGTACCTTTGGGTGCCTTGAATTGCAAGTCTATATCCTCCTAATTAATTCACAATAGTCTCTTTGCTACTGCGCAACGTACGGGTTATTTCTTTTCTCGTCTCCTACCGTCGTTGACGGACCATGCCCCGGGTAAATCTTAACCTGGTCGGGATATTTATATATCTTATCCTTAATAGACTCAACCAGCGATTTAAAAGAGCTTCCGGCTAAGTCGGTGCGCCCGACAGAACGGTAAAATATTAAATCTCCGGTAAATAGGGAGTCTCCAATTTGAATTGTTACGCTCCCTTGCGTATGCCCCGGTGTATGGATAACCTTAACGTCCATGTCCCCAACCTTTATGATCTGCCCATCGGCAAGTTCAAAATCAGCTTTTACTGTGGAATCTTCGCCTTCACCGGCCATAAATCCCATGCTTAGCATGGGGTTACCGATCATCTCAAAGTCGTCTTTATGAATTCCTATCTTTGCGCCGGTTTTTTTGGCAAGAGCACCGGCAACGCCGAAATGATCCCAGTGGCCGTGGGTCAATAAAATATACTTAACATCAAGTCCCTTGGCCGCTATTGTATCCAGGATAATTCCGACATTTCCGGCTGGATCAATTACGATTGTCTCTCCTGCGTGTTCAGAGGCTACTACATAGCAATTTGTATCTAAATCACCGACAACTAACGTTTCCAAAAACATACAATCCTCCAGATTAGGTTATCCTTTATTCTTCTCGGTTTGCCAATTCGGGGCTACCTTTTCGTGCCTGGGTAGATTTGGTTCAACTCTATAAACATCATAAACCGCAGGTACCCTCTTGATGCTGCCGATAATTGTCTGCAGGTGAGATAGGTTTCCTATTTCAAACACAAAGCGCAGTACCGCAACGTGATTTCTAGATGTCGAAACCGATGCTGAAAGAATGTTTACGCCCGCATCTCCTAAAACCGTGCTAACATCGCGAAGCAGCTTCGTCCTATCCAAGGCCTCGACCTCCACCTCGACCTGGAACGCTGCCGGTTGGTTAGTATCCCATTTCGTTTCAATCATTCGCTCAGGGAAAAGCTCGACCAGCTTTTTAGCATTTAGGCAATCGGTCCTATGTACCGATACGCCTCTTCCCCTGGTAACAAAACCAATTATGTCATCATAAGGGACCGGGTTGCAGCAATGCGCTACCCTTACCAGCATATCGTCGATACCTTTTACAACAACTCCAGTTCTGCTTCCGCTATGACGCCGCTTCTGTGGCGTCTTTAATTTGATGTCCTCTATACCAATATCCTGCGCGTCCTTTTCCCCTTCTTTCTCTTTTGAGTACGCATCGGCTATTCGCCCTGCTACCTGCCTTGGGGACGTATTGCCTGCGCCAATACTGACGTAGACATCCTCGATAGATTTAAAGTTAAGCTCTTTGGCGATCGTCTCAAGAACACTTATGGTAATGCTGGATTTAAGTCCTAGATCGATCCTCCGAAGCTCTTTTTGCAGGATTTCACGGCCAGTTGCTTCACTATCTTCACGATTTTCCTTGTTGAACCATTGTTTAATTTTGTTTCGGGCCCGATTTGTCTTTACTATCTTTAGCCAGTCTTTGCTGGGGCCACCAGCTGTCTTTGAGGTAAGTATCTCGATGAAATCGCCGGTATGTAGCCTGTATTCAAGCGGCACTATCTGGTTATTAACTTTCGCTCCGATACAGCTATGCCCGACATCGGTGTGAATTGTATACGCAAAATCAAGTGGGGTTGAACCGGCCGGCAGGTTGATAACGTCACCTTTTGGGGTAAAGATATACACCTCATCCTCAAAGAGGTCAATCTTTAACGACTCCATAAACTCGCGTGGGTCTTTAAGCTCGCTTTGCCATTCAAGCATCTGACGTAGCCAGCTTAGACGCTCGTCAAACTTGTCTTCTTTCGTACCCTCCTTGTATCTCCAGTGTGCCGCGATACCATATTCTGCCGTTCTATGCATCTGCTTGGTCCTTATCTGGATCTCAAGCGGTTTTCCCATCGGTCCAATTACAGTTGTATGAAGCGACTGGTACATGTTGAACTTGGGCATCGCTATATAATCCTTAAATCGCCCCGGTATCGGCGTCCACATCGCATGGATCACACCGAGCGCTCCATAGCAGTCCTTTATGGTATCAACGGTAACCCGAACCGCTAAAAGGTCGTAAATCTCGCTAAACTCACGTCCCTTTTTAACCATCTTCTCGTAGATGCTGTAGAAATGCTTAGGCCGCCCGCTTATCTCCGTCTCGATCCCCAGGATATTCAGCTCTTTTTTAAGCGCGCTTATAGCAGCTTTTAAGAACTCCTCGCGCTCGGACCTTCGTTCGGCAACCATCCTCTGAATCTGTTCGTATTTCTTAGGCTCAAGTACCTGAAATGATAAATCCTCGAGTTCCCATTTGACCGACATGATCCCAAGGCGGTGGGCAAGCGGCGCATATATCTCAAGCGTCTCTTTCGCCTTTTTGACCTGTTTGGCGTGGTCCAGGTGGCTTATTGTGCGCATGTTGTGTAAACGGTCGGCCAACTTAATGATAATAACCCTTATATCCTCGGCCATGGCGATGAACATTTTTCGTAAGTTCTCCGCCTGCTCCTCTTCGTGGCTCTTAAACTCGATTTTGCCAAGTTTTGTAACGCCATCAATGAGAGCCGCCACATCTAATCCAACCTCTTTTTCTATCTCCTCAAGCGAAATATCGGTATCCTCAACAACATCATGCAAAAGTCCCGCCATGATGGTCGTCGTGTCCATGCCAAGGTCGGCCAGGATATTCGCTACCTCAAGAGGATGAGATACAAAGTCTTCACCGGACAGGCGGTACTGGTCAATATGATACTTGCGCGCCAATTTATACGCCTTGCGTATCGCATCGACATCAAGATCGGGGTTATAACGTTTTATTTTATTAATAAGGCTTCTAATTCTTGCCATAATTTTTACCTGTACCGGTTTACCTGTACCGGTATAAAGATTTTATCAGATTTGCCTATGGTAAAACAAAGGCCCGCGAGGTGCGGGCCTTTGTTTTACCGTTATGGGAGTTTTGATTAACTTAGGATGCTGGAGCCACGGCTTCTTTTCCATACTTCTTCTTAAGATTCTTATAATATGGCTCTGCTTCCTTCCACATAACGAATATCGGCGATGCAAAGAATATTGACGAATAAGCCCCTGATATTGTACCGACCATCATTGCAAACGCGAAGTCTTTAAGGGTCTCGCCACCGAAAAACAGGATTGAGATAATCGGCAGCAGTGTTACCAGTGACGTGTTTATCGAGCGCATAAGTACCTGGTTAATCGACCTATTGGCCATGGCCGAATATGTCGTGCGAACAACATTTGCCGAATTCTCTTTGATCCTATGGAAAACAACGATTGTATCATAAAGTGAGTAACCCAGAACAGTAAGAAGCGCCGCAATCATGTTCGGGTTGACCTCCCGACCAACAAGGGCGTAAATCCCTGCCGTAATAATTAGGTCGTGGAATAGAGCTAAAATAGCTGCAACCGACATTTTAAGCTCGTATCGTACCGCAACGAAGATCAAAAGCAGAACCAGCGCCACAATCAACGCGTAAATTGCGCGTTCGGTGATAAGTGAGCCCCAACTTGCATCAACTGTTTTTATCTCGCTGTCAGCCACACCAAATTTCTGGTTTAGGGTGCTAAAAAGTTGTTTTTCCTGTGCTGTGCTTAACTCACGAGTTCTTATCAGCATCTGACTGCCCTTGTCGGTCGAGCCCTGATACGTACCCATGTTCGTGCGTTCTATGGGCTGAATTTTGCTATCTGTAAGACCCTGCGAATCAAGAACTGATCTTACTTGGTCAACCGTTACAACTTGCTTGAATTTAACATTTGAAGCACTTCCGCCTTTAAAATCGATGCTGTAGTTAAATCCCCTTACCAGGATGCCAACGATACTAAGAACAATAAATACGCCGGAAAGGATAAACCACCATCTTTTCTTACCAAGAAAGTCTATATTAAGCATTCTCAGCCACTCTCCTTATGCCCGGTATTCTAACCAGCAGAGCCGGGCTCTTAACCGGCCAGATTTGCGCAAGCAGTCCCAGGACAGGTCGCGTGAAAAATAGCATTGTAACAACATCCAAAACAAGTCCGATGACCAGCGTTAGCGCAAACCCTCTAACCGGGCCGATACCGATAAGGAAGAGAACCAACGCGCCAACCATTGTTACGATATCGGCATCAAGACTTGTCCTAAAACCATGCCAGAAACCTGATTCAACGGCTGTTCTAAAAGTTTTCTTGGAGCGCATTTCCTCTTTAAGCCGCTCAAAAATAATTATTTTTGAGTCGGCTGCAATGCCGATGCTGATAATTAATCCTGCAATGCCGGGTAGCGTAAGTGTCCAACCATAGGTGCGTCCGATTGTTGCGATTACGCCTCCCACTAGCGTTGCATATGCGCTCAAACCGACCCAGGTAACTATACCTAACCCCTGGTAGTAAAGCAGCATATATATAGCAACGAGTACAAATCCAATAACACCCGCCACAACACCCGCTCTTAAAGCATCCGCGCCAAGGGTCGGCCCTACGCTCTGCGCCTCTGATATACTAAGGGTTACAGGAATTGAACCGGTGTTTAAAACAAGCGCGATTTCTTTGGCTTCACCAATTGATTTTATGTTTTGAATAACCGCCTTGCCATTAGGAATTGGCTCATTAATGGTAGGAGCTGTTATTATTTTTCCATCAAGTATAATCGCCAGCCTTTTATGAACATTCTGCGCAGTTATCTGCGCAAATGTGTTTGCCCCCTCATTGTTAAACGATAGGTTTACCATCGGCTGTGCACCAACCTGGCCGCCGTATGTTGCCACGGCACCTGTAATCTTATCCCCAGTCAACAATACCGGGCCAACAACCGGCTTGCCTTGTTGCTTTAACGTGTTAAGTTCTTGGTCGGTATACGTATTGTACTGGTCAGACACAACCGCGAACTGCAGCACGGCGGGTTTACCTAGTATCTCCTTGGCCCTCTCAGGGTCCTTAATCCCCGGAAGTTGAACCATGATATTGCGAGCTCCTTCGCGCTGGATCTCAGGTTCGGAAACGCCAAGTGCGTCGGCCCGCTGACGCAGGATATACTCTGCCTGTTTCATCTTGTCATTGGTAACTTTAGCTCCAGGCGTATCTTTTGCCGTATATGTAATATCAAGGCCTCCCTTTAAGTCAAGGCCCAACTTCATCGATTTGTTTATAGGAAAAATCATGAAGATAGAGACCGCTATTAGCAGCACAAGAACGCCCAAACTGATTAGATGTTTCTGCTTATCAGCCAATTCCCTTCCCCCTACAATAGCTTTACGCCATTTATAACCAGACCGAACTGGCAGCCTAGAAATTCAGCCGCCCTACGGCATATTACCATACGAGACAGGAATATTTCAAAGTATTCCATAACTTGACTTATATTGGTGTCGGTGTCGATTTCAAGCTCGATCAGCTTCCGGTCTTCATCAACCTTTAAAAACGATCTTTGCGCCGCAAGATTTACCCGGTCGTGAATGTCGGTTGTAAGCGGATTTGGCGTACGAACTCGGCTGCGGTGAACATCGGTTTTATCCGCAAGGATTACCGCAGCACCGATCGGGCTGGTGGCCATTCCATATTCTTCTTCATGATTGCCGATTGCGTTCATTGCTAAAATCATTTCCTCAGGAGCCATCCCAAGGCGGGTAAATATAGATTGAGCCATCATCGCTGCCGAGACCGCATGAAAACTCCTGCCAACGGAGTTGCCGATATCATGTAAATACCCGGCCATTCCCGCCAGTTCGGCCTCGCGCTCTGGATATCCTAGCCGCTTAAGAACGTTCATTGCAATATGTGAGACCAAATCAGCATGTCGAAAGCCATGCTCTGTAAACCCAATTGCCTCCATGTGCTTATCCGCTTGTGCGATATAAGCCTTTACGTAGGGGTCCTCCTTCAGTTCTTCCAACGTTACCGGCATACTTGCTTGCTCCGTTTCTAAGAGTTTTTCTGCAGCTACGACAAATGCCTTTGTGGCCACTTTTGTCATTATACTATTTAAAGTATTTATTGTCAGCGAATTTTAAAGTGTGATGAAGCTTAACAACCGGTTAATAGGTAATATATCTTGCCTGGTACTGCGCCTATTACCTAACTCTTAGGTAGCATCCAGAGAGATCCTTTTTGATAAAACCGGATATCTCAAGAGAAAGTAGAAGTGCCGCTACTATAGCAACGCTTTCGTTTGTGTCGCGTAGGATCTCATCCATTCTTTTGGCTTCCCAACCAAGATTATCCAAGAGGGCTATTTCGCGCTGGCTTAGGTTATATTGTTTGAGCCTTGTAGACCGCTCTATCCCCAGGATGTCTAGGATATCGTCCGCTGATTCTACCAGAAAAGCCCCCTGTTTTATTAGCTTGTTTGCACCTCGGCTATTTTGCTGTTTACTGTTTCCCGGGACGGCAAATACATCGCGCCCGTACTCAAGAGCAAAATCGGCTGTGATAAGGGCTCCACTTCGCTCGCCTGCTTCAACCACGACAATCCCCTGGCACATTCCGGCAACAATCCTGTTTCTCGCCGGAAAATTCATGGGGAGTGGCGCCGTGCCGGGCGGATACTCGGATATCAAAGCACCATGCTGCTCTATTTCCCTAAACAACTTTCTATTTTCTGGCGGGTAAATAACGTCTAAGCCGCAGCCAAGGATGCCAAATGTTATACCACCCGCCTCAACCGCACCCCAGTGGGCAGCAGTATCAATTCCCCTGGCCGCACCCGAGACAACGGCAACTCCTTCTTGGCCCAAGGCTTCTGCTATTTCAAAGGAGAACGCCTTGCCCAAAGCGGTCGCTCGCCTTGACCCGACTATGGCAACAGCATGATCGTAGCCTTGTAGCTTTCCTTTAACCAATATTGCCCTTGGATAGTTTATTGCCTGTTTTAGAAGCCAGGGGTACTCATCATCACCATCGGTCACAATCCTTATTCCGGCCTTACCAAGCTTGCTGTATTCTTCATCCAGGTCAAGTGAGTTCCTAAAGGCAACCGTCTGGTGAGCGACATTGGCGGACAACCCCAGATCAGTTAGTTCCTTTGCGGTTGCTTCCCATAGCTCACATGGCCCCCCTGCCGCCTCGGCAAGAACATATTGTCTATAACGGAGGGCCGGTGCCATCTTAATCCCCAGCCAGTATTTACGTACATCCTTCACCTTTTACCTCGCAATAGCTCACAGCCCTCAGCTGACAGCTCACAGTATGAAAGCAAGAGATGTGGGCAATAACTTTTGATTATACTATTGAGATTCTTCGACTACGGCCCTCCGTTCCACTACGGCCCTTCGCTCCTATAAGAATGACTTCTTTCTATTATCTATTCACCCGCTCACCGATTCACCAGTTCTTTAATTCGACATTTAAAAATTCGCCAATCGAAAATCATAAATCGACAATCCCTAAAAATATTGCCTATCCATCGTCCGGTACTGTACGGCCTCGGCGATATTCTCAACTTCTATTCTGTTCTGTCCGGCAAGGTCGGCAATGGTGCGTGCAACCTTTAGAACCCTCTCAAAGGCCCTACCGCTTAATCCCAGTTTATCAATCGACGCTTCTAAGAAAGAAGATGCCTGCGGCGTCAAACTGCAGAACTCCTTTACCTCCCGTGCTTTCATTTGGGAGTTTGTTAAAATAGATCGCCCGTGCCCGTCGCCTTGCTTAATCTTTTCATTCAACGCGTTAAACCGATTGGCTTGAATCGCCCTTGTCATCTCTATCCTATCCTTTATGGTCGCAGACTTTTCACCCTCTTGTGATTTTAAAAGCTCTTCCTTAGTTAGTCTTGGTACCTCAACATGAATGTCTATCCTGTCTAATAGGGGACCCGATATCCTTCCTCTGTATCGTTGGATAGAATGGGGATTACAGATACATTGCTTTACCCTGTCGCCAAGCTGGCCACACGGGCAGGGGTTCATGGCACCGACCAGCATAAATCTTGCGGGATAGGTGAGCGAGCCCGCTGCCCTTGATATGGTTACTCTGCCCTCTTCTAAGGGCTGTCTTAAAACCTGCAAAACGCTTTTTGCAAATTCGGGAAATTCGTCTAAGAAAAGAACTCCGTTATGTGCCAAAGACACCTCGCCCGGCCTGGGATAGCTGCCGCCACCGATTAGCCCGGCATGGCTAATAGTGTGATGGGGCTCTCGAAACGGTCGACTGGTTATTAAGGACTCGCCTGATCTTAGCATTCCGGCCACCGAGTACACCTTGGTAACTTCGATCGCCTCATCAAGAGTAAGTTTGGGGAGAATAGATGGTAAACGAGATGCCAGCATGGTTTTACCCGACCCTGGCGGTCCAATCAAAAGGATGTTATGCCCCCCTGCCGACGCCACCTCTAGCGCCCTTTTGACATAACCCTGTCCTTTTACTTCTGAGAAATCGGGTTCTAAATGGCCGTTTTCGGTTATATTTATCGATCTCACCTTTGGTTCGATATCCTCTCTGCCCTTTATGAAATCTACAACCTGGTTCAGGTTAGAAACCGGCAAAACATCTATCCCGTCGACTATCGCGGCCTCTGAAGCGTTGTCCTGCGGCAGAATTACACCTTTTTTGCCGAGATTTCTCGCACAAATGGCAATTAAAAGTGCCCCGTTTATTCGTCTTATCTCACCGGTAAGCGAGAGCTCCCCGGCAACGATGTAGTCCTGCAACTTGTCCTGGGGGATCTGCTCGGTGGCAGCCATAATTCCAAGCGCAATAGGTAAATCGAAGACGGGGCCTTCCTTTTTTATATCCGCAGGGGCAAGGTTTACGGTAATCCTTCTTAATGGAAACTCGTATTCCGAATTTAAAATACCGCTTTTAACGCGCTCTTTGGACTCTTTCACCGCAGTATCCGCCAGTCCCACAATGTTAATCATCGGGACTCCCAGAAAAATATCGACTTCTACATCTATCAGGCTTGCATCCATACCGATAACGCTAGCGGATAGCACCTTTGCAAGCATTCGCCCTCCTGTTTATGCATTTGTGCTTATGGTAATTATATTATCTATTGTGCGGTTACCTGGCAAGCCAATTTTTATTCAAACCCTAAACTTTTCTACGTATTTGTCGATAAGATAAGTAATTGCATCCCTAAAAAGACTGAGAATAACATAGCTTACGCTATGCGGCCTATAGTTATAGATTAAGATTAGGCCCTCAGTCTTTTTATTTGAGGAAGTTTTAAGAACTTTAGAGAAAATTACAAAATGCTAAAGTTTTGCCGACGGGCGACGATATATTTAGTAATCAAATCAATCCCTTCAAATTTAAAAGGTTGCCAATAGGGCGGCCTTTTAAATTTGTTTTAAAACGCTATTGCTTCAATATACTCGATCGACACGGCAATATATTTATGGGGCAATCCCGATACGTGCTCTTCCGCTGCTTCTGCAATCGACGGCGTTGCTATGAGCTCACGAGGCTCTGTCTCCCCTAGCTCCATGACCCTCGGGTCGGCCAACATGAGAGTAGTTACATTTATTCGCCCAACCCTTCCGATATACATACGGTTTCTGGTAAAAACAGTGGCCTCCAATCCTGACAAGCCCTGAGATTCAATTATCTCACGAAGTTCGCTTACGGTCATATAACCTCCTAAATGATAGCTTCCCTTAATAAATACCCGATTTGGCTAGACTGCGAAACAAATGGGTTGCAACGCAGCTGCGATGTTTTTCTAAAACATTTTAGCGACTTTCTACTTAATTTTTGGTACTGCTTCGTGTAGGATTATGTTGTACACATTTGGATTTGAGACCGTTTTCTTTATGACGCAAGAAGCTAATTTATGACGCAAGAAGCTAATAATTCAGAACTCAAGAGTCTAAAGAATGTAGATGTCCAGATCAAAAAGATCCTTCTGGCAACGGACGGTTCCATACCTGCAATTCAAGCCACTGAATACTCCGTTGCGCTTGCCAAGGTTATGGGTGCAAAAATTAAGGCCGTATTCGTAGAATCAGACGACGGCATTTTTACAGACGGCATTATAGACAAAGAATCTCTAAAAGAATCCCACCCCAGTTCAGCAGGTCTAGAAGTTGCTCAACTGTACGCCAAGAAAAATAACGTTGTTTGTGAAACGGTAGTGATAAGAGGCAGCATCGTCAAAGCGATTATTAAAGCCGCTGAGGATTATGGCGCTAACATAATCATCGTGGGCAATACCGGGCGTACGGGCCTCCGCCGAGTTGCGCTTGGAAGTGTCGCGGAGGCAGTTGTAAAGAATTCTCGTATTCCGGTCCTTGTCCTTAAGGCTAATTAGGCCCTAAGCAGCCACTCTTTAACTGCAAAATTTCGTAATTGGCAGATTTGATTCCGCATAACCGCTATATTGACCCACTTAACCTCATCATGTGCCGTTTACGACTTTTTACTATCACCGTTACTCTTAAAGTATTAATCTTTATAAAGTATTAATCTTTACTTGGTTGGCTAAGCGTCATTTTAGATAAATGTCTTCATATCTATAAAAGCGGAGGCTATCTCTTGGCGCAGAGAACGTTAAATCCGGCGGAAGGCTTTAGGCCAACTGATGCACAAGAGTTATATATAGACCTAAGAAAGATACTTTTGGCAACTGATGGGTCCCGGTCGGCGTTAATTGCCACAAAATATGCAATCGGACTTGCTAAGATATTTAAAGCTCAGATTAGGGCGGTTTTTGTCTGTGGAAACAATGCAGTGCCCAACCAACCAGTCGATAAAATTAGCGAATGTCTTAAAGCAAGTGCTAGTGACGAGCCGGGTTATCATGGGCTAATCGTAGCAGGGGCATACGCCCAGGAAAATAATGTAACCTGTGAGGAAATAGTATTAAGGGGTAATACCGCTAAGAAGATCATTGAGAGCGGTCGGGAATTTATGCCTGACTTGATTATAATTGGAAACTCCAAGAAATCTGGGATAAGGCGAACGCTAGGAAGCGTAGCTGATGCAGTAATAAAAGGAACCGATATTCCAGTTCTGGTAATTAGAGATGTTTAATAACTTAATAATGTGGATAGTGGGCAGGCGCTTACTTCCAATGTAGGCTTTTCAGCCAGCAAAATGCTTTTTTCTGTACCTTAAGACTAGCTCCCGATAGACCCTTAAGGATCCCCTTTATAAAAACTGTGCCTGCCCATTTCTTTTTGTTTAAAATCAGCTAAAAAGCGTTCTCGATATGCTCTAACTTAAACGTGGGACCCTTTGATAAGATGGAAATTACGTCAAAGCGTACGGAATCAAACTCATTGGGATTTTTTAGTGCAGCAAGATACAGCTCGGCTACCCTTCTTATTCTTCTCTGCTTAGACCCAGTTACCGCCTCGATAGGGTGGCCGTAGGGTTGGCCGATTCTTGTTTTTACCTCACAAAATACAAGCGTCTTGCCTTCTCTGGCGACTATGTCGATTTCTCCAAGCTTGGTGCGAAAATTTCGCTTTATTACCCGGTAGCCTTTTCGTTTTAGATGAAGAGCGGCCATGTCTTCGCCAGTTTCCCAAAGTACCATTTTCCCCCCGAATAGGCTAACTAGCCTAGACTTGTAAGAGGTTCTTAATCTTTTTCTTGAGAAGAAGCTCTCTTAGTTGGTCTGCAAGATCGTTTAAGTTCTCAAGTTCTTCTTTTACCCGTACGTTCTTATCGTCGCTTTTCTGCCTAGTGATTGGATAAAGTATCTGCTGGAAAAGAGCCGCTTCTTTTTCAGCATGGGTTAGATACATGCGCAGATGACGCGGTTCGATGCCGTATTTCGACATTTCTCTTGCAGCCACCATTATTTTTATATCGCCGGACGTATAACATTTGCCTCCAGGAGTTCTTACTGGCTGGACTATTCCAAAGTTCTCAAGCATCCTAGCGGTCTCTGGCGCTATTCCGATACTGCTTATAGCTTTCTCGGTCGGGATAGGCTCGTCGTCGCCGTTAATGCTGATGCTCTCCACATCTTTGGAAATTTGCCTTACATACGATGTCACTTGCCCCATATCCAGCATGTCAAGGTTTTGCCTGATGACATCAAGGGGAAGGTACTTTTCTTTTTGGAGGCGTAGTGCTAGGTCAAGCCTATCGATATCCTCTTTTCTAAATTTACGATAACCGCCGGCTGTTCGCTCGGGTTTAATAAGCTTTTCCTCTTCATAATAGCGGATTTTGCTGATTGACAGATCAGGGTACCGCTCCTTAAGCTGATCGACAACTTCACCTATGGTTAAGTAATCCCTTTTCAGCGGCACATCGATCCTCCTTCACTTAAAAGAAACTAAATAAAAAAATCGGCCAATATCCTACTTAACTATTTCTTGAATAGAAATACAAGCTTAAATTTGCCGATTTGCAACTCGTCATCCAATTTTAGTATTTTTGGTTCTTCGATTATTTCTTGGTTTACATACGTCCCGTTTAGGCTGCCGGCATCTTCTATGCTTACTGCGTCTCTATTAACGGTTATCTTGGCATGATTTCTTGACACCGTTATATCGTCAAGAAATATATCGCTCCTAGGGTCACGTCCTAGGGTTATTTCATCTTTCGCCAGGTTGAATCTTTGACCTATATAAGGGCCTTTCTTTACTATTAAAATCGGACCATCTTCGCCAGCGAACTTTATCTCGCTAAGTTCTTCTTCAACATCAAGTGGTGGCAGTAAAACAGTCGTTTCCGCCTCAAAGCCAGGCCCTAACGCCTCTCCGCATTGCTGGCAGATTTCGGCTCCCACTTCATTTATGCCGCCGCATTTCTTACACTGCATTTTTATCCACCAACTTGTTGGGAAGTAGATTATTACCTCTCGATATCTAAGCTAATGTTTTATATCTAAATTATATCTAAACTAATGCTTTAAGCTCGCTCTTATTCTCTCTTCATACGCCTTGAGCACTTCTTTGTTTCCAAGAACATGCTCAAGATGGTCGTTCCCAATCCGGTCCTTAACGTAGGGATCTTCTAGTATATCGGGTAGCTGCCTTCCGGTTTTGAGCTCCCTGATAATATAATCAGCTATTCTCTCTTCAAGAATGTTCTGACCTATGCTCTCAAATAGCTCGTAAATTGCTTCCCTTATCCTTGATTCGGGCAACTTTACTCCTCCTCTACACAGGTTAATTGTGATTACTTACTAAAAGACATCTTCGTCGGACACATCTACTTTCGATACACTGGTAAGGCCACGGGCTAAGATCTCGCTTAGACGATCGACGTCAGAGCCTGAGATTGCATGATCCCCGCCTTCGCGTTTCCCTTTTAGCCTTGTAACCAGTTCTGCTCTTAAGATATCGATTTTGCCATGTAGCACCCTACGCCTAAACGAAATCCTCTCCTCTTCCTCGCTAAGTTGGTCAAGGATCTCCCGGAGTTCTTCATTTGACTTGCCTTCAAGATCAACCAATATATTGTTAAGATCTAACTCACTCTTTTTGCTCATAGCTCATTCCTTGTTAAAATCTTGTATATTAAAATCTATCATACAATATAAATCGCTCCTAGATATCCGGCAATTAAATAAATCTAAGAGCGCCGATCTCTACCTGTCCGAGCGATATCCGGCAAAAAGCAAAACTGCAACTTTATGCTTACAATCTAAAGATAAACTTGAGAGTTTAAAAAATCTAGTGTTTTTTTAAAATTTTCGATTGTAATCGAATATCGTAAATCGACAATTACTAGTCTTTTTGCCATTTAAGGCGCGGGTGGCGGGCTGCCTCGGCTTCGTTTAGTCTAGATACCGGCGTGTTATGGGGTGCTGTAAGGATAACCTCTGGGTTTTCGACTGCCTCCTCCGCAATTTGTCGCATAACATCCGCAAAACGGTCCAGTGTTTCCTTGCTCTCAGTCTCGGTCGGCTCAACCATCAAGGCTTCATCAACTATCAGCGGAAAGTAGATGGTCGGAGGATGGATATTAAAATCAAGCAGGCGCTTTACGATATCCCTTGCCTTTACGCCCTGTCTTTTTTGTCTCTCGGCTGATAATACAAACTCATGCATGCATGGTACATCATAGGGTAGAATGTAGGCTTCTTCGAGCTTGGTTTTAAGGTAGTTTGCGTTAAGCACAGCTATATCGCTTACATGGCTTAGACCCTCCGCTCCCAACGACCGGATATAGCAATAGGCCTTAACGATTACGCCAAAGTTCCCATAGAAGGCCTTCATTTTACCTATGGAAAGCGGCCGCTCGTAATTGAGAAAGTATGCGCCGACCGCTTCATCCTTCTCAATCAGGGGTACTGGAAGAAACGGCTCAAGCATCTCGTTCACACCGACTGGTCCTGACCCAGGCCCTCCCCCGCCGTGCGGCGTCGAAAACGTCTTATGCAAGTTAAATTGCAGCACGTCAAAACCCATGTCCCCAGGACGTGACTTGCCCAGAATTGCATTAAGATTCGCCCCATCGCAATAGCTGAGCGCGCCGACCGAGTGAACCATCTCGTTTATCTTAACAACGTTTTTATCAAATATTCCAAGCGTGTTTGGGTTTGTAAGAAAAATGGCAGCTACTTCTTCGTCTAGCAGCCCCTCAAGCGACCTTACATCGACTCCGCCAAGCTCATCGGATGGTACAGTGACGACTTTGTACCCGAGCATTGCGGCAGTTGCCGGGTTAGTGCCATGCGCCGAGTCGGGAATTATGACCTTGCTTCTTGGGTTGCCGTTTTTCTTGTGGTAAGCCCTAATCATCGCCATGCCGGTAAGCTCACCTTGGGCCCCGGCGGCAGGCTGCAGGCTCACTTTCTTGAATCCGCCGATTTCTGCCAACCATTGCGCAAGCTCGTACATCAACTTTAGCGCACCCTGTACCTGCGACTCATCTTGATAAGGATGTATGTTGGAAAATCCGCTTAAAGAAGCAATTGCCTCATTAACCTTGGGGTTGTATTTCATAGTGCAAGAGCCGAGAGGATAAAAGGTAGTATCTATCGCAAAGTTCATGTTTGATAGATTGGTATAGTGCCTTGCAATCTCTCCCTCGGATACCTCGGGAAGGCACGGGGCTTCGTCGCGCAGAAGAGACGCGGGTGTCAGATCTCCAATTGGTTTCCCTGGAACATCTAGGGGAGGTAAAGAATATGCCTTTGCGCCCGGCCTGCTGATATCGAAAATCGTTTCCACTAGATCGCCTCCATGATTGCGGCAAGGCGGTCAATCTCATCTCGTGTCCTTTTCTCAGTGACACAGAAAAGAACTGTATTAGGATACTGGCCATACCAGCGATCAATGTTTAGTCCCCCGATAATTCCTTCATTAAAAAGACGCTCATTTATTTCATGGACTGACCTTTCGCTCTTAAAAGCAAATTCTTTGAAAAATGGGGTATCGGAGAACGGTTCCAGGTAGCTTATCTCGCTAAGCTTGTCATGGGCATAATGCGCTTTTTGCAGGCACTGATATGCTACCTCGGTTATGCCCTCTGGACCGAGGTAGCTCAGGTAAATTGCTGCGGCAATTGCATTTAAGACCTCACTGGTTGTGATATTAGATGTCGCCCTTTCTCTTCGGATATGCTGCTCACGTGTCTGAAGGGTTAAGACATAGCCAGTCCTACCCAAAGTGTCAGTTGTCGAGCTTACCAACCGTCCCGGAACCCTCCGGATATAGTCTTTTCGACAGGCAAAGATTCCAAGGTTAGGTCCTCCAAAATTTATCTTATTGCCGAGTGACTGCCCCTCGCCGATAACCACATCGACGCCAAAAGAGGCAGGGGCTTTTAACAGCCCAAGCGATAATGGATCGATGGATGCAATAAAGAGAGTGGGATAGCGATCCAGAATGTCTCCGATTCGCTCCATGTCCTCCAGGCACCCGAAGAAGTTGGGATGCTGGATGATAACGCACGAGCTATCATCGCTTACCATATCCTCAAGAGCAGAAATATCGGTCTGCCCGTTTTTCAAGGGAATGGTTTTTATAGTTATATCAAGGCCCCTGGCATAGTTTTTGAGCACTTCGCGGTATTCGGGATGTACGGCCTCGCTTACAATGACTTCGTTTTTCTTGGTTATATCGTGCGCAAGAAGCGCTGCCTCTGCTAATGAGGTTGCGCCATCATAAAGAGACGCGTTTGCAACCTCAAGACCGGTAAGCTCACTGACCATCGACTGGTACTCAAAAAGTGATTGCAGCACGCCTTGGCTGACTTCTGCCTGATAAGGAGTGTATGGGGAGTAAAACTCCGGAAGTGATATAAGCGATTCAACAACCTTCGGGATAAAGTGGTCATAGACACCGCCGCCGAGAAACGAGACATGGTCGCTAAGAGAAACGTTTTCTTTAGCTATGCCCTCCAATTCTCTTAAAAGCTCGTGTTCACTTATCCCTGCCGGCAGATTGAGTGACCGATCCATTCTTACTTCGTCGGGTATGGATAAATCAAAAAGCTCATCAACCCTTTTAATCCCAAGAAACTTTAGCATCTCGTTTTTATCTTGGTCGGTTATCGGGACAAAATCCAACTTATAGCTCCTTGGTATACTTCTCGTAGGCCTGGGCTTTCATTAGGTCGTCTAATTCAGAATGATTACTAAGTTCAACCTTAAATAACCAGCCATTATCGTAAGGCTTCTCGTTTACTATTTCTGGGCTGTCTATTGCTTGCTGGTTTATCTCAACCACCTTCCCGCTTACCGGTGTATGCAGCTCAGCGGTTGATTTTACCGACTCAATCTCGCCTATCGCTTCACCAGCTTTGACCTGCTGGCCGACCTGGGGTAAATCAACATATACGATATCTCCCAGAGCGTCCTGTGCATAGTCGGTAATGCCTATAACAGCATTGTTGTCCTCAGCATTAACCCACTCGTGCTCTTTGTTATACAATAAATTTTCCGGTGTCATAGCCGTCCTCCCTTATTTTATGATGCCGCCGAAGAGGCTTTGGGTCTACGTATATCAATAAATGGTCGCTTTGCAATATGACCTTTTAGTTGTTTTTTATCCGCTTCTATTTCTATAGGTAGGCCAACTTCCGCAAATTCACTTCTGACATAAGCCATGCCTACCCCTCGCCTTAAAACTGGTGAGTACCCTCCACTTGTTACAATCCCTATCTCATCCCCCGATGTGCTTAGCACGGTTTTGCCACTTCGGGGTATCCCACGGTCTATAATAAAGCCAGCCAGCTTCTTGCTTGCGCCTTTCTCTATACGCTCAAATATTGATTTACGCCCGATAAACTCCCCTTTATCAACGGCAACAAATCTCACCAACCCGGCCTCGACTGGATTTGTTTCAATTGTTATATCTTGGCCGTAAAGCGGATATCCCATCTCAAGGCGCAGCGTGTCTCTTGCCCCGAGGCCGGCCGGTTTTATGCCATACTCAAGCATCGCACGCCAGGCGGATTTGGCGGCCGCTGGCTCGCAGAGAATCTCAAAGCCCTCCTCGCCGGTATATCCCGACTTTGATACGGTAAATTTACTTCCTAATGCGGTTATAGCTCTAACCGTGTAATGGCTATAATCGGCAGGATTTTCCTTAAAGATGGATTGAAGCACTTGCGGCGAATTTGGTCCCTGAAGAGCTAAAAGACAAAAGTTATCGGTAAGATTTTCTACCTCAACCTTATCCGGCTTTTTCTCGTTAAGCCAATTAAACATAGCCATAGTCGGCACTGCATTTGTAATAATTAGGTAGCTGGTGTCGGCCAACCGGTAGACTATATCATCATCGATAACGCCTCCAGATTCGTTACAGAAGAGAGTATATTCGCCGCTGCCGGGCGGTATTTTTGCAATATCATTTGTTGCAATAGACTGTAAGAACGAGAATGTTGCTTCGCCGCTAACGGCTATCTTGCCAAGATGAGAGATATCAAAAAGGCCGCATGAATTTCTTACGGCCACATGCTCTTCTATTATGCTTGAGTAGTAGAGAGGAAGCTCCCACCCGGCAAATTCGGTAAATCGTGCTCCCAGCTTTCGCTCCTCGTCATAAAGCGGCGTTCCCTTTAGCATATTTTCCCTTCTAGCGACTACCTGAGCACCGTATATGTTATATAAGCATTTCCCTTTTTAAGCGACGTTAAAACAGGTTATAAACTATTCAAAAGGCCGGTTGGGGTTGAAAAACGAATACTTTATGTTAAGTTGCCGATGGATAGGTTTCCGGTGGGCCTTTTACCTCGGCTTTCATATGTATTGGGTGAACCGGGGATGTCTTTTCGATGTAAAGAAGTGAGTCGTAGCAATTACTTAAAGCAGTTGGTACATAGTTAGCAAACTCAGCATCGGGATCATATACAACGCCTACCTCCCGTTGCCCTTTTCTATCTGAAAACGCCTTGGCAACCTCTCGGTCCAGCGAGAAAATAACCAGCTTGTCTTTTGGCTCAAACTGATGAAAATCGTGCTCCCAGCTACCGTGTACGGCTGGCGGAAGCGGCATGACCTTCATCGGTGCATCCCAATCATCTGCAGCAATTATACTTCCTTCGTAGGTTGCAAAGCCAATAATATAGGTCCTATCCATCCCAAGTTGTCCTCTTATAACCTCGCCGATATTAAACTCGCCGATATCTGTCATCTCAGTTGCCCGTGCGTCTCCAATGTGAGTGTTGTGCGCCCAGATAATTCCTTTTGGCTCAACTGCCCCCTCGTAAAAATCCATCAGCTTGAAAAAGGTGCTGGCCATGTGCTCATCTCGGGTGTTCCAGGCCTCGGGATCGCCCCTTAACATGATGCGGTAGTAATGCTCGGCGTCAACCGCAACCAGGGCATTTTGCTCTGCATTAAATTTCTCTTCCCTTGTATTCTGAGACGGCATCGGTGGGAGATGCTCCAGCGTGGATAAGAGTCTTACAACTTCGTCTTCGCAGGATTCAGGGATAGACGGATTCTGCCAGGCGTATCCCTCAATGTTGTGCCGGCAGGGCTCAAAACAGCGGTAAGCCCGTCTTGCAACTTGAGCCGCCTGCGGCATTGCCTCTTCAACGTATTTTACCGCCACACTTAGCGATTGCCAGAGGCTATAGATATCCAACCCATAAAAACCTACCTTTAATTCTGGGGGAAGATCTTTATTATAGCTGGCCAACCACTCAATAAAATCCTGGACTTCGAAATTGGCCCACAACCAGGTTGGCCAGCGGTTAAATCCATGTAGGACCTGATGTGCGGTCTTTTGGGGGTCGCCTGGGTCTTTGACAAAGTTATTTATCCGGTAGCAATCAGGCCAGTCACCCTCAACCGCAATGAAGTTAAAGCCCTTGTCGGCAATCAGCCTCTGGGTGATTTTAGCCCTCCACTGATAAAACTCGCTAGTGCCATGAGTTGCCTCACCGATCAAAACCGCGCTTGCATTACCAGCCTCATCAATTAGGCGGTCAAGGTCACTTTCTGTTTCAAGAGGAAATGAGATTTTCGCGAATGCATTTTCCATGCTCTTAAGATACCCAAAATCGTGGTATAGGCATCTTGTAGTTAGATAGTTGTCGAGGGAAGTATCGATTTCGTATAGGGAATTAAGGGGGCACTTAATGTATAAAAACATTTTAGTAGCTTTCGATGGATCCGAATCTGGTAAAAATGCACTTGACCAGGCTGCAAGTCTCTCCAGAGAAACCGGTTGCAACATGGCTGCGGTAATCGTGAGGCCACCGGTTAACGCAGACTTAGGGACACCTGGCGCCGATAGGGCGGGTATTTTGTATAAGGAAACAGGCATTGATCGGGTACCTAGTATAAAAACAGCAATAGAGTGCCCAGTGATTGAGGCTACCGAGGTAGAGGGTATGACATATAAAGCAATTATCGATGCCGCTATAGCAAGGGACGCTGATTTAATAGTCATGGGCAGAATAGGCTCAACGGGATTGGAAAGAGTGCTCTTGGGAAGCGTTACTTCAAGGGTTATTGGATATAGCCCTATCGATATTCTCGTGGTGCCGAAAGACACCGTGGTGGGCTGGCGAACCATGCTTCTTGCTATAGATGGGTCTACTTATAGCAGTGCCGCAGCCGAGAGAGCTATAGAGCTTGCAAAAGAACACAACGCTAACCTTAAGATCATCTCAGTCGCGGATATTCCCTACGAGGCTTATGGTGACGACCCCGAATTTCTTAATAAAATGTTAGGGGTTGCTAAGAATGTTGTAGGGTCCGGCAAAGCCAGAGCTGAAGAGTTTGAGGTTAATACCGAAGCAATCGTCCGCGATGGGCCGGCGCACGAGGAAATCGTAGAGGCGGCAAAAGAAGTAAAAGCAAACCTTATCATTATGGGAAGCCATGGCCGAACCGGCCTGGAACGTATCCTGATGGGAAGCGTTACCGAACGAGTAATCGGTCACTCACCCTGCCCCGTACTTGTGGTTAAATCGCATTAAATCATAAGGACATTTATGTAAGATGTAATTAGGATACTAAAGTCTCATTAAGCCTTGCCAGAATTGTCTCCAGTAATACCCTAAAATCTCACCAAAGCTCGGTTTCTGGATATTCTTATCTGCAACTAGGGCTGAGGTAGCGACTGGTTTGCCGGATTGCAATATGCTAATCTTACCCAGCACTGCGCCTTTCTTAATAGGCGCACCGATATTGGGTTTGAGTTCTATCTTTACGTTTGTTTTTACCGTGCGTTTAACAACTGCATCGACATTAGATGGCACGGAAAGGCTTACCTTTTGGCCGTAACTCAGTTTAACCGTCTTATATGTGATGTTCTTAAATATAAGCCTCTTCTTCTCATAAAGGCTAAAGCCGTAATTTAAAAGGGTTGCAGACTCCCTAAAAACAGCAGCATGCGATTTTTCCCCCAGGACGACGGTTATGAGTGAGACCCCTTCGCGCTGCGCTGAGGCGACCAGGCAATGGCCAGCGTCGTCGGTATACCCAGTCTTAACACCATTTGCCCCAGGATAGGTCCAAAGAAGTCGGTTTAGATTCACCATTACGCGCGGTTTTGAAGGGTCTTCTCTATAGATCGTTCTTTGCTTTGTGCCGACTATGGTTGCAAATATTTTGTTTCTCATCGCGTATTTAGCTATCGTCGCAAGGTCGCGTGCGGTTGAGAAATGCACAATTGCACCCTGCTCATCCTTATCCACCAGGCCATTTGGGTTGGCATAGTTAGTGTTTACCGCCCCAATCCCTTTTGCCTTTGCATTCATTCTCGCAACAAATTTAGGAAGCGACCCATCTATAAAGTCTGCAATTGCAACCGCCGCGTCGTTGGCAGAGTCTAACATGAGTGCGTAAAGCAGGTCCCTTAGTTTTATCTGTTCGCCAGGGGTCAGCTTCATCCCATTTTCCGTAATGCTTGCAGCATCGCTGTTTATCGTGACAGCCTTGTCCAGCGAACCATTCTCTATGGCCAGGATAGCAGTCATTATCTTTGTTGTACTTGCTATCGGCCTCTTTTCATCGGGATTTTTTTGCCAAAGCACATCGCCGGTTTTAGTGTTGATCAAGATACCAGAGGGGGCCTCTAGAGACGGTGGCGTGATTAATCCTTTTTCTGCCTGGGCAGCCACGGATATTGGGACGCATGTAGTAAATATAAGAATAAAAGCTATTAGTAATAGAAACGGTCGCTTCATCTGCCTACTCTGTTTACGCTTTTCTTTATGCATATTACAATTCTTTTAGCCAAAAAGAAATGGTTGTGACTTTGTAACTATAGGATTTTCTCTAGCTGGCCCAGCTGGTGGAGTACATATTCGCGGATTTCACTAGCGGTTGGAATATCCCGCACAATCTTCCCGGACCTTACCAGTGGTTTTAGCATCGGAACCCACTTGCCACCGCACACGCAGGACTCGGCGGGTTTTTCGTCTTTTAGAGTAAGTTTTGAGGTAAAGCACTGTTCGCATCGCCAGAGCTGCTTTGCGCCCGACATCTTACCACGCTTTGCAAATGGCTTTCCGGCTACCTGAATCAGGTCAAATGAGAAATCCACAACCGGTGCCGAGCTTATGTATGTGCCTACACCGTATGCATCCGTATACTCGTTTAGGTGGGCGATCTTTTCGTCATCCAAACCGCCGCTGGCAAATATTTTTACATTTTTAAAGCCCCTTAAATCAAGCTCCCATCTAACTTCCTGCATTATTTTGAGAAAGTTGCCTCTTCTTGAGGCTGGCGTATCAAGCCTCACCGCGTAAAGGTGGTCACCCAACGCGCGAGCTGCCGTCAGTGCACCAAACTTCTCATCCTCAAATGTGTCAACCAGCGCGACCCTTTTTACCGAAGGGTCGATGACTTCGTCGAAGGCTTTAAACGCAGTTACCTGGTCCTCAAAAACCAGGATGAGCGCGTGCGGCATTGTGCCGGACGGTTTTATTCCTATGAGCTCTGCACTTTTGGTTACTGCTACACCATCACAGCCGCCGATATACGCATTTCTTTCAATCATCGGACTTAAGGCCGGGTGCATCCGCCGGGCGCCAAAACTAACCACCTGTCGCCCGCCTGCTGCTAGCTTACATTTAGCAGCCCTCGTTGCTATACCAGATGCCTGGCATATCAGCCCAAGCATAGCTGTTTCGTAGACGGCAAAGTCGGTATATACACCGCCTACTGTTAGCACTACATCCTCGGCCTTAAAAAGCGATCCTTCATCAAGGGCATCAACATCGACATCGATGCCCTCAAAGAGACGGGCTACCTCTTCGACGCCGGCAAATATTGCCCATGGCCAGGACTGCGGAAGGCCGTGCGCTACTGTCTCCCCCAATACTTGTTTGCGGATTCCTTTTGTTTCCAGGATTTTTTTATCCCGGATAAAATAAACATCGGTAACCTCGCCGGTTTTTATTTCCTGCTCGGTTGCCGTATAAAACAGCCTATCCATTCCCAAAATCCTTCTCAGCCCGGTTCAAAAACTCGTTATAAGCCTCGTACCCAAAGAGGACAAACATTATCTTATCAAGAGAGCTATCGTTGTTGCCGTCTAAGTGTTCTTTAATGATCCGGTACATAACACGCGCCGCCTCATTATAGGGAAAACCGCCTATTCCTGTCCCGAGGGCTGGAAAGGCCACGCTTTTTATGCCGGCATTTTCAGCAATGTTTAAAGCTGAAAGGGTCGCGTTTCTAATTTTCTCCGCATCGGTAATTAAATCAATTCCCATAACCGCGGCATGGATTATGTAATCTGCTCTCAACTTACCGGCCGGGGTTATTACGGCAGATCCTATCTGTATTGGACCTTTCTTTACAGCCTCTTCTTCAATCTCCTGGCCGCCCTTTTTCTTTAACGCTCCGGCAACTCCGGCACCCATATAAAGCTGGTTGTTCGCGGGGTTTACTACCGCCCCAACCACGGCATCGGTAATATCCCCTTGCTCTATCAATATTTCGGTATTACCAATCTTGTACGGCATAACGTCCCCCTGGTCACCTTTACCTTTATAGCCCAATATTACACCAGCTTAAACTTTTTGGTTAGTGGTAAATCCCTAGTTTTTTACTTAGTCCAGCTGTAATTCAAAAGCTTATGATTTATTAGCCAAGATTGTGGGTATAAAAACCGAGCATCTATTTATACTGATGGAGTCTGTTATGAAGACACCTGGGGATTTTAGCTGCCAGATACTAAAGCTTGAACACGAGTTGCTTATTAGCTTACAAGGAAACCTTGATATGTATACTACTTCGATCCTGCAAGAAAACCTCTGGGGTCACCTAGACCCTGATATCAATAAAATCACAATTGATTGCGACTGGGTACAGTATGTGGATAGCTCCTTCCTGCAGTTTCTAACAAGAGTAGCAAGTCAGGTTGAAACGGTACGAGTGATAAATGCAAGTCGGACGATAAGGAAGATATTTAAGGTTACGGGACTGGATGAAGCATTTATCGTCGACGATTAGTTAGCTATTGCGTTAACTTACAGCTCATGTAGATCGTCGCCGCCCAGCAATTTAACTCCTGCTCCCTGTAGTATATCAATAGCTCTACTGGCATCTTCTATGCGCATTATATCAACTGCTGCGTTGCGCTCCGTATCCAAGAAGCAGTAGAGATACTCAATATTTAGGCTGTTGTCATTTAGAACAGACAGAATCTTTGCAAGACTTCCTGGTTTATCAAGTAACTCGACCGCAACTACATCGGTTTCGCTGACCGTAAATTGGTTTTCCTTTAGGATATCGATGGCCTTCCTAGGTTTATCAACTATCATGCGTAAGATGCCAAAATCGGATGTATCTGCGATAAAAAGAGCCCTTATATTAATATCGTTTTCGGCAAGGACTCTTGTCACATCGGCCAGACGCCCCTGCTTATTTTCTAAAAACACTGAAAGCTGAGTTGCTTTCATTTTCACCTCTCACCCTTTCACCGGCTATTAATTAGACATTCGAAAATTGTAATTCAAAATTAGCCCACTCTCTAAACCCTAATTCAGATTTCGCCTGTCAATAACTCGTTTTGCTTTGCCTTCGCTTCGCTGGATAGTTTTTGGCTCAACCAGCTTGACGTCTACTGAGATATTAAGAACGCTTTCAATTTCCCCTTTTACCTTCCTCTCAAAATCTTCAAGCTGCCTCACCCTATCCGAGAAAAACCTCTCGTTAACCTCCACCTGAACCTCTAGTATATCAAGTTTACCGGTCCTATCCACGATGAGCTGGTAATGGGGTTCGGTCCCCTCTATTTTCATTAGAACGCTCTCGATCTGGGACGGAAACACGTTTACACCTCTTATAATAAGCATGTCATCCGTCCTACCGGTTACCCTGTCCATGCGAGCGGTAGTTCTGCCGCATGCGCACCGCTCAAAGTTTATCGCCGAGATATCTCTCGTACGATAGCGAATTACTGGGGTTGCTTCTTTTGTAATAGTCGTAAAGACCAGTTCACCTTTTTCCCCCGGCGGTAACCTCTTGCCGGTATCCGGGTCAATGACCTCGACAATGAAATGATCCTCACCGATATGTAGGCCGTCTTTTTCTGGACACTCGTAGGCGACTCCTGGTCCTATAATCTCACTTAGACCATAGATATCTATTGCAAGGATACCGAGTCTCTCCTCGATATCTTTTCTCATGCTGTTCGACCATGGCTCGGCGCCAAACACGCCTGCCTTTAGTTTTAGCTCGCTGTTTTTAACACCCATCTCTTTGGCTACTTCGGCAAGGTAAAGTGCATAGGAAGGGGTACAGGCCAGGATGGTGCTGCCAAAGTCTTGCATGATCGTGATTTGGCGTTTTGTGTTTCCACCGGATACCGGAATAACCGATGCTCCCACCCGCTCGGCCCCATAATGAACGCCAAGGCCCCCGGTAAAAAGCCCGTACCCGTAGGCATTATGAACTACATCGTCTGATGTGGCTCCCGCTGCAGATAGCGTCCTAGCCATAAGCTCGGCCCAGATATCTATATCGTTTTTCGTATAACCGACAACGGTAGATTTTCCGGTTGTACCTGACGAAGCATGAAGTCTTACGATATCCTTCATGGGGACCGCAAATATTCCGAAAGGATAATTATCCCGGAGGTCTGTCTTTAAAGTAAAGGGGAATTTCTGTAGGTCATCAAGCGTCTTTATGGAATCGGGCCCTAATCCCGCCTCATCAAACCGTTTCTTATACATTGGCACGTTTTCATAAACCCGCTTGACGGTGCTACGAAGCCCCTCTAGCTGGAGTACCTCAAGTTGCTCGCGGGGCATTGTTTCAATTTCTTTATTCCAGATCATATGCGCACTCCTTGCCTTGAAATCTCTTTACATAATAACCAAAATATGCGCATACTTCCAGTACAGCGTCGCTTAAGCGACGCTGTACTGGAGATTAGAAATTAGGTAGTAGAAAGTAGATTGAATAATTGTGGGATAGATTAGATAAATGAGGGCCTCATTACTCGTGCAATTTCTAATCGGTCTAATCTCTAATTTCTACTCTCTTGAAGTATATGTTACTGCGCGGTTCCCGCGGTAGGAATTCCCCCAACCGTACTGGTCGCTGGGGCAGGCGCCGCTCCGGTACCTATTCTTATTATAGCCTTCTGAGGTATATACCGGCTAAAAAACTTGTCCTTTCTTACCTCGGCGCCGTTTCTGTAAACAGTTCTATAAACGGTAACATCACAACCGCTAAAGCCATTTTGAACCTGTTTGGTAATCCCTGTCGGCAACGTAGGGTCTTCTATAGTTTGCGGTGCGAGATTCGTAAAATTGGTTGGGCCATTAGTTGTGTAATCCACCTTCACGTTCTGGTTGGTGCCATAGAAGCTAATTGTAATTGAGCTTGCGGTTGTTTTAACCTTTATCAGAATATACGTGGGGGTATCGTTTTTAAACTTCAAATCGGGGCCGCCCCATGAGACAGTTGCGTCGCGACCCAGAGGATATTCGCTGATGAGGAAGCTGTGGTTGTATCTCTCAACAACCTTATACCCCCCAAAGAATATAGTATTAAACAGCGTGGTGGCAACCTGGCAGATGCCGCCGCCTAACTCGGGGACTAGTTTCCCATTCATTATAGCGGGAGCTTCTTGATACCCCTTCTCGGCTGTCCTCGGACCTATTTCGCCATTGAAAGAAAATACCTCGTTAGGTGCCACTAGGCTGCCGTCAAGCGTGCTTCCGAGAAGCCGTATATTATGAACCCTTGCGGCCTGCACCGGATTATAGAAGGTGGTAAAGCTGGTTATCTTCTCCTTTATGCCCATCTTGCTGGCATCCTCGGTAGTAAGTTTTGCTCTTACGGGCACCGTTGAGAGCAAGACCTCCCTATTGCCGGGGTCTTTGCTGGCGTTAAGTATGTCGTTATAAGCCTTATTAAGATCAACCTGTAAGCCATCGCTACTAGGAATTATCGTGACCTTGTCGTCATCCTCAATTTTAAATTGAGCGTCCTGTGGTTCTATAGTTATTCCCTTGGTTAGGTCCTCAAGATACTTGCTTACCTTGTCTTTATCAAAGGTTGCATTAAGGCTCCAGTAGGTTCCCTTCCTCGTCTTAATAAAGGCCACCCAACCCGAAATCTGCCGAACCGAAACGTCCCATGTGTTATCGCGATATTTAAGTACGATCGGATACTTTATCATCTCGGTAACGGACTTCTTAGTTTCGTCAAGGTGGTCTGCAGTTATATCAGGCTTTGATATTTTAATTGGCAGAGCCACTTTGTAGGTATCTTTAGATACAAGCAACTGCTGTATCTTATTTGTGAGAGATTTTTTATCAACCCGGCGGCCGTCTTTGCTGTCCGTTATCGCAGCGCGACCATCAATAATCTTGAGTTGCGCATCTTCCGCCGGGACGTCAACTGTTTTTGCGATTCCATCGATGAGATTATAGAGCTTTTCCTTATCGTAGGTAAAAACCGGCAAGATATTCTTTGGTTTGAACCAGAGAGATATCTTTTCGCCAATTGATTTAAAAACACCGTTCTGGCGACCAACTTTAAATGCGTTTTGAACGGTCTTTTCCCGGTTAATATTAACTTTTAACTCTGTTGGGTCGATCTCCCAGACCTTGCCTTGGTACTTAACGGTGATGGTTCTTTTTTCAAGCCTACTGGCAAGTTTATTTACCTCGGCGAGAGCCTCTTTTTCGTCCATTCCTCCAACAGCTATTCCACTTACGGTAACTCCCCCGTGGACCTTATTAACAAAAAGAGCTGCATCAACGATGCCAAACAGTATGAAAATACTAAGGATAGAGGCAATCACAATAACCGCCATCCTCTTGGCAGGATTGCCCATTATGTTCCTTATATAGGTGTTTAAATCCGTTCTTTCTCTCATCTATTACCTGCTTGAAGCTATCGAATCGATCTCCATATTATTATCCTCGGCTATATTAAAAACAACGCCCGGGAGAGACGAAAGTTTGTCTCTGATGCCACCATTTATTGTTAGCGCATCGGATAACATTTTACTGTCACCGATTGCCAGAATCTCATAAGGCGACGAGACCTGTTTCTGATCGATAAAAATCCCCCTCTTGTCTTGCATGATTCCAGTACGTGCAACAACCCTTACTCCATTTACTGATATAGCCTCCGCTCCCCCGCCCCTTAGTTCGGTTATTAGATCTACTAGATCGCTTGAGGCTAAAGCTGAGTGTTCGTCGATTAACTGAATTTCAATTCCGGGACCGCTTACTTTTGTTAAGCCAGCGATCACCTTAAGGTCGTTAAGGTTCTTGGAGGACTCTTCCATAACGGCCGCACTATTATTACTCGCACGCTTTATCTGGAAAAGCTGTAACCGTAAATCTGCAGCCTCTGCTTTAAGTTCGTTTACCTCGCTACCTTGATCGCTCACGATCTTGCCAAGATCATCCTCGGTCGCTGCTTGTAAAGCTTGCGCTGCGGTCTGCTGAGCACGAAGCTGCGTTACTATCAATACGCCGATTACGACGGTAACTACGGCAATCGCCAACTGTGTCCTCTTCGCTTGGTTGTTTAGCTTTTTAACAAAGTCCCAAAATTGCGACAACTTCCACTACCACTCCATCCCGTATCAACTAACCATAAGATTTCTTAAATAATCAAAGAAATTAGAGATTAGACCGATTAGAAATTGCTCTTTGAGTCAAAATAACCCTCATTAATCTAATCTATCCCTCAATAATTCAATCTACTTACTACTTTCTAATTTCTAATCTCCAGTACAGCGTCACTTTGTGACGCTGTACTACTCCCAATGCCGTTTCTGAAAATAGTATCTTCTTACAAGTGCAAGGTTCTGGAATAGGCGAACTCCAAAGGCAACCACCGCGGCCAGATATAGATCGATTCCCAGCCTATCGCCCATAAAAACGATAAAGGCTGCCATTAAAGTATTACTAAATATCCCAGTAAAAAACAACTTTTCGTTAAATTTCATCTCCAGGCTTGCCCGCAATCCGCCGATCGCGCTATCGAGAGCCGCCAGAACTGCAATTCCAAGATACTTCGACAAAGCTACCGGTACCGGAATATTCAACACTAGTCCTAATATTATACCGATTATTAATCCTATTAGAGGTAACAATTATTTCCCTCCTCCTACAACACTTGCCTTATCTATCAGTAGACCGCCGTTATATCCGTTTATCGACATATTATTTTCCTGGTCGATTGATACTTTAAGGCCGTAAAACTTAGCGACATCGTTTAAAAACTGCCTCGAGCTAGCATCTTCATTCAAAGCACTCTTCAGTTTATCGGGATTACCAATGGCTTTTATTGTATATGGAGAGCTTAGTCTAGTCGAGTTTATGAGGATAAAATCGCCAGCACAGCGTATTGACGAGGTCGAAATGAGCCTCTGGTTGTTAACCGAGATCGCCTGGGCACCGCCTACCCAGAGAGTATTAACAATAAGTCTAATATCATAATCATGAATCACATAGTTATTTGGGTTAGGATCGTCTTTTGGATACTGCGGATTGTCGGCAAGCGTAACGGCCAGTCCCCTGCCTTTGGCTTGAACCAGGCCGGCCGCCGTTTTTACCTTATTGAGTTCTTTTGTATAGGACGTGAGGATACCTTGGTTCTTTGCCGCAAGTTCCTCGTATTTTGCGATCTGCGCACGCTCGCCTTTAATTTCGCTCTCTAGCTTACCCCTAGATTTTTCAAGCTCATGTATTGTTTCTATAAGGTTTTTCTTGCGTGTTGAATTAAGAGCCTCTTCATTTCTCTGCTGCGTATTAAACGATGTTGCCAGGAGCACACCTAGCACCACACAGACTAGCGCCAGCGAAAGATGCCAATTTATCTTCAACGATATTACCCCACGGGAAAGTATAATATTCTCCAAGTATATACGATTGTTTTATTAGTTAGAATATGCCGTAACCAGGTTTAATAAGTAAGCAGTAAGAAGTATGCAGCATGAAGTAGGCAAAATATAGTCTAAAGTTTTTCCTTTTTATCTTTTAACCATTTCACTGTTCTGCCAGTGTGCGCCCGATAAATAGGCATCTACACTCCGATTCACCCATTCACCGGTCGTTAATTCGACATTTAAAAATTCGTAATTCGACATTCCCTAGGTTATTATGTGCTCTATATCTTTAAAGCGATCTTTCTCCCTAGATTCCGTGTATATTCTTATTAGCGGCTCAGTCCCCGATGGTCTGACAAGTACCCAGTCGCTACCTTCAAGGGTAAACCTGATGCCATCAACAAAGCTTACATCCATAACTCTCTCGCCTGCGATCTCCCGAAGGGGATTCTCTTTAAGATCCTTGAGCAGTCGTTCCTTTTTCTCCTGCGGAAGACGCACGTCTACCCGCTGGGTATACAGGCGGCTATATTTCTCGTATATACCATTGAGTATCTCAGTCAGCGGCTTTTTCTCATATGCCACCATCTCGGCAAGTAACATATCCGCAAGCAAACCATCTTTTTCCGGAATATGGCCTCCTATGCTTAAACCACCACTCTCCTCGCCACCCATAATAACAGGCTCTTTCATCATAACCTGTGCAATATATTTAAAGCCGACAGGCACTTCAACAACGTGCGTGCCGTAAGCCTGCGCTATGCGGTCTAGCAAATGGGTAGTTGCAACGGTCCTAACTATCACGCCCTTAAAGCCCCTGTTCTTTAGAAGATGTACCGCCACCAGGCTTAATACCTGGTTTGCCGTTATATAGGTACCATCGTAATCAATTGCGCCGAACCTGTCGGCATCACCATCAAGCGCAAGACCCATATCAGCCTTCATCCTCACGACCTTGTCTCTAAGCTCGCCAAGGTGCATCTCGCTAGGGTCAGGGTATGAGCCGCCAAAGAGTACATCTCGATAATTATGTATTGTCTCTACGGTACATCCGGCTTCGGCAAGAAGTGTATCCATCAATCCCTGAGCCGCTCCCCACATTGGGTCAAGGGAAATTTTCAGACGGCTTTCCCTTAGCTTTCCGAAGTTAACAAGTGTAGATATATGCTTTGTATAATTTGGCATTGGCTCGATTTCTCTTAGAAGCTCGTGTCCTTCAAGCGGAGCCGATAGTATCTGCCCGCCCTCACTTATCGAAGCTATGTGCTTTTCGATTTTGTTTGTTATCTCTGGATTGGCCGGACCCGCATATTCGGGGATAAATTTAATGCCGTTGTACTCAGGCGGGTTGTGGCTTGCCGTAAGCATAATAGCGCCTGCTGTATTATAAGCCTTTATAGAAAACGCAGTAATAGGGGTAGGCAAAGCCCTTCTTGCCATATAGACGGGGATGCCATTCCCTAGCATAATAGATATGCACTCAGACGCAAACTTTTCTGCAAAAAAGCGGGTGTCATACCCAACGACTATTCCCTTTTCATATAGGCCTTCTTCTTTAAGATGATCTGCTATGGCTTGCGCAACAATCCTAACGTTTGAGATTATGAACGTATCGTTCATAACCGCACGCCAACCATCAGTACCGAATTTGATTACTGAGTCTGACATATTTACCTCGTAGCTCGCTCCTTGTAGAGTCCCTGGACCCTACATTATTCTTCATGTTCAATAACCCTACCCACAAACTTTACCAGTCTATCTACTTCGTAATCGGCGTCTTTTTGTGTTTTTCCCTCTGCGTAGATTCGCACAACTGGCTCATCGGGATCGGGCAGGATTAGTACCCAACCCTCGCTGTTATACAATTTCACCCCATCTACCATCTCGGCTTGGTAATCCTTAGCAAGTTCAAGAACCCTTCTCATGACCAGGCCTTTCTTATCCCAGGGACAGAACGTGTTGGAATGGGATAAGTAATATGACGGCAGACTTGCCACAAGCTCGGATAGTGGCCGGCCTTCAGTAGCCAGGTACTCCATAAGCTGAAAGAATGTGACCACACCATCGTAGGCCGGTAAGAAATCAGGGAATATATAGCCGCCACCCTGCGCCCCAACAAAAATTACGTCTTCGTCAAGGGCGGCCTCCATCATTGCTCGTGGGCTAATTTTTGTTCTTATCACGTCTCGCCCGTAACTTGCCGCAATATCTTCTACAATAGAAGATACGGTTAATGGAACGGCAATTTTCCCCGGCGATCTTACATGCCGGCATGTAAGGTAGATAAAAAGGTGAAGTGCGTCATCGGGCGAGACCGTCCGCCCCCGATCGTCTACCAGTACAACTTTCTCACCCCCGCTGTCGATCATAATACCGAAATCCGCCTTAAATGTGTCAACTACTTTGGATAGTTGTTGAACTGCCGCACCAAGCTGCTCTGGCGATATTGTCGTCTTATACTCGCTGGTATAGGTATTCAGGCCTATCACATCGCAGTTTAGCTTCTCTAGTAGGTGTGGCATTATAAACGTGGTGCTCCCAAAGGCATAATCAACAACAACCTCAAACCTTCTCTGGCGGATCTTCTCCACGTCGATAACCCGCAGAATTGAGTCCCTGTACATCTCAATCGATCTTTGTGGGAATTTGGTTTCGCCAATCTCGGTAAAGAACACTCTTCTGTAATCCTGGCGGTAGTAGTACTTTTCGATGTTCCTCTGTGAGTCTTCTTTGATATTTATTCCATGCGAGTCAAAAAAATGTATTTCTAAGGATTGCTGATCAAAGGGAGAAGTTCTTATATGTACGCCTCCAACCTCTTGGCCAGTTTGAATTAAGAACCTGCTGACAGACGCAGGCACTATTCTTAAATCACTGCAGTTTACACCGTTTGAGTTCAAGCCAGCAATCATTGCGCGCTTGATCATCCTGGCGGCGCGACTTGCATCCTGACTTACCACTACAGAGGAGCCTTTTTTTAATGTAGTGCCGTAGGCCATCGCAAGCTTTAACGCAAGCTCAACCGTAATGTCGATATTTATCAAGCCGCTTACGCCACTTGCGCCGAAGAGACTTCTCATTCCCCTGGATTCCCAGATAAGATTGCTGTTTATAACCGCGTTTTCATCCACCCTCTTAAACGGATAGATTTTCACATCATGGCTTATAACTGCACCCTCGCCGATTACCGAGTCGTCGCCTACAACAACACCTTCTTCAATATGAACGCCGTTTTTAATATCGCAGTTTTTGCCAACCACTGCGCCGTGAATGTGACTTTGCGAGCCAATGTAGGCATTATCCCATATGATACTGCGGTGGGTGTGAGCTTTGCTTTTCATAACAACATTGTTTCCAATAACCGAATACTCGTCCAGCTCGGCCCCCGGTTCTACTTTTGCGTTCTGCCCTATTACTACCGGACCGGATATGTCAACCGAGAGATCGACATCAGCGCCGTCGCCGATCCAGACACTCTCCCTCATTCTAATCCCCGGCGGTTGTATTTTTGATTTTAAATCGAGGATATCCCGATGTGCCTGCATATACTGCTCAAAATTACCAATATCGCACCAATAGCCATCCATGACGCAGCCGTAAAGCGGCGCCCCTTTTTCTAATAACATAGGGTAAAGGTCTTTGCTGAAATCAAATGGCTCGCCCTTGGGGATGTACTTGAATATATCAGGCTCCAGGACATATATGCCGGTATTTACAGTATCGCTAAATACCTGTCCCCAGTTCGGCTTCTCAAGAAATCTCTCGATTTGCCCCGATTCCTCGGTTATAACAACCCCAAACTCAAGGGGATTTTCGACTCTCTTCAGGGCAATAGTGGCCATTGCACCTTTTCGCTTATGAAAATCCATCAAATACGAAAGATCAAAATCGGTCATTGCATCCCCGCTTATGACAATAAAGGGCTCGTCTAAAAAACTCTCTGCCTCTTTAACGCTACCAGCCGTGCCCAGTGGGAAATCTTCAATCGAATACTGCAAGTTCACGCCGGCATCGGCCCCCTTGCCGAAATAGTTCTTAATAAGCTGGGGGAGAAAATGTAGGGTGGCTACAATATCAACGATTTCATGTTCGCGCAGTAGCTCGAGGATGTAATCCATAACCGGCCGGTTAAGAACCGGCACCATTGGTTTCGGCTGGTTACTGGTCAAAGGTCTAAGTCGGCTTCCCTCGCCGCCAGCCATAACTACTGCTTTCATAACTACCTCCTAGTTGCTAAAGACAAGTTTTAGTTAAGAGAAACGCCTCATAACCCAAACCTCGGTCTCTTTCGGAAGGCTTGAGGTCATTAGCTCTATAATGCTTTCCATGTTCTTTACAATAGGCATTTTTCTCAGAAACGGCTCTGCCGTAGAGATATTAAGAGTCAGGTCTTTTGTCTTGTAATGCATTGGGATGGCTATACGAGGCTTAAGCTGGTTCACAATATCAGCCGCCTGTACCCCGTCTATTGTATATATACCGCCAACGAGGATAAGAAGAACATCGATGCCTTTAAGTGCAGCAGCTTGTTCCCCGCTAAGCGTAGACTGCCCATAGTCTCCCATATGAGCCAACGTGATCCCATCGATATTAAATTTAAATATAATATTACTACCGCGTTTGTCCCCTTTAACTTCGTCATGGTAGGATTGAATTCCTTCTATAGTTATGCCTTCAATATTGTATTTTCCTATAGAATCTATAACCGTTGGTGAACCTTCGACGGCCGAGACATTTGCATGGTCTTTATGATGATGACTAAGCGTAATTATACCTGCAGATAGCTTAGGCGGCGCGTAGCCGATATATTCGTTATATGGATCTGTTACAATTTTGGTCCCTTGGTCATCCTCAAATAAAAACATCGAATGTCCCAGCCAGGTTATTTTCATTAAATTCCACCGCCTAGTACTAGGTTGTCTTTATACCACGCAGTATACTTACAGCAAGTTTAAGATATTTTAATCCGGATAAAAGAGAGAGCGCTACTCCAATATAAAAAAGTAAAATCCCAATAGTTTTAAGCTGGGCGGAGCCGTCGCCGAAGTTCAGCGTCAAGAAGAATACCGCACCCATCAGTGTTGCTGTAGCTAACTTACCCTCGTAGGTAACCCTTATTCGGGTTCCTAAGTAAGATATATATACCCATCCTATAACCATTAAAATATCCCGGCCAACAACAATTAAAATTGCCCATAGCGGAACAAGGGTGCTAATTTTTATATATAGGGTGACAAGGGCTGAGGCTATAAGTATACGGTCAACTACTGGGTCTGCTACCTTGCCAAACTCAGTTACCTGGTTAAGCCTTCTCGCAGCCTGACCATCAAGCCAGTCAGTAAAAGCAGCCAGGCCAAACGATAACGGAGCCAACCAGTGGTAAGCAAAGTTACTGGCAATCGCCGCATAGACGAAGACTGGTATTAAAAATAGTCTTGAAAGCGTTAATATATTTGGAAGGTTTAGCATTTAGCGCCCCTAAATTCGAAATTCGTTAGGCCTCTACTTGTGCCCCATCCTCTGCCCTTCGCTTGAGGTCAGATAGCATCTGCTTCATGTTCTCGCGCAGTTTCTTTGCAAGTAATGGGTGGATCAACGGTGCGATCATCGGAACTCCAAATTCAAAGTAAATGCTGAAGGTGACTTTTGTTATCGAACCGTTTGGCTCGAGCTGCCAGAAACCCTTCAATGTTTTGAGATCTCCTTCTACTTGATCGAAATCTATCCTATTTTCAGCCGGTTTAATGAAGTCCTTCTCTATCCACCTAATTACACGCTTATCGATCTCGGTTATCCACTCTGAGACAGAGTACCCATCTCCCTGCTCAAGAATATTAACCTGCTTTACGCCTTCCATGATATCCGAATACTTTTCAAAGTCAGATATTATTGAGAAAAGCTCTGATGGGTCCATGGCTATATCGATTGTTTCCTCAACTAACGGCACTTTTATCCCTCCTGGATCGGTTATGAAGATAGCGACTTGTTCTGCTCCATTGCCTCTCGAAGAACTTTAAGCATAAAGTCGATCTGCTCATATGTAATAATCAGGGGCGGCTCAATACGAACTACCTTTGGATTGTTTAGCATATGTAGCACGAGTATCCCTTGCTGTTCAAGCTCATATATCGTGCCTCCGGCCAATCCCTCATCGGCAAACTCGATGCCAACAAGAAGACCTTTGCCGCGCACATCCACAATTACTCCAGGATACTCTTGTTTTAGTTTGTTAAGTTTCGCAAGTAGGTACTTGCCTTTTTCGGCAGCTTGTTTAGGCAGGTCTTCTTTGATTATAGTATCAATTGTTGCGTTTGCGGCGGCACAGGCAAGCGGATTGCCCCCAAATGTCGAAGTGTGAAGAAGCGGGTCTGTTATGAACGGAGCAAAAGCTTTTGGTGTTGCAATAAAAGCTCCAATAGGCATTACGCCACCTCCAAGTGCTTTTGCAAGAGCCATTATATCTGGTATGACGTCCTCATACTCGCAGGCAAACATCCTTCCGGTTCTGCCAAAACCGGTTTGCACCTCATCAAGGATAAGTAGAACCCCAGTTTCATTACAGAGGTCTCGCACAGCCCTCAGATACCCATCGGGGGGACAGATAACCCCACCCTCACCCTGGATTGGCTCAAGTATAACGGCTGCCGTGTTCCCATTTATCACGGCCTTTAAGGCTTCTATATCGCCAAAAGGGACGTGGTCAACATCGGGGATAAGCGGCTTAAATGGCTCTCTGTAGACAGACCTTCCGGTCGCACTTAAAGAACCCAAGGACTTGCCATGAAACGCGTTATCTGCTGCGATTATTTGCGTCTTTCCGGTGGCTGCCCTAGCAAGTTTTAGCGAGCCCTCGACAGCCTCGGTTCCACTGTTACATATAAACGAGTAGGTAAGATCACCTGGAGTGACCTTTGCCAGACGCTCGCAAAGGTCGGCCATGGGTTTGTTCATTATGGTTCTTGCGCTGGTTTGGGCTATTTTCTTTATTTGATCCTCGACTGCTTTTACCACTTTCGGATGGCAATAACCCAAGTTATAGACGCCGTGCCCGCTTAAGAAATCAAGATATTTTTGTCCTTTGGTGTCGTACATATAGACACCTTCAGTCTTGACCTCCAGGGTAGTGCCTAATATGCGCATCAATTGCGCAAAACCCGGATTTACATATTTCTCGTATTTCTCGAGAGTCTCCTTTACGGTGTCTTCCGCATCTGTAGATGATAAGTCACCATTCGTATTAATTAGCTCTTCTTTCAATTGCCGCCTCCCTGGGTAGTTCTAAGCCCTTATCATAAATCAAAGGGTAGACAATTTTTAGTTTTAAGTTGCAATGGAAGCATTTTTATTTTTTGATTTTTAATTTCTTGCTTGCTCCTTACTGCTACTATTATAGCTGATTTCTGCCTATAACAAAAAAGCCTGCCTCTACTTAAAAGAGACAGGCTTTTATTTTTTCTTACCCTATACTACTGCATATCGATGTAGTTGCATGGGCACTCTTCTGCACATTTCTTACAGCCTACGCAGGCATCAAGGTTCATTTTATAGCGTGGCTCGAACTCATGCTTTTCAGCTGGCTTCTTAAACACGCTATAAGTACAGAAGTTGTAGCAGTTTCCGCAATCGAAGCACATTCCGCAACTCATACACCTCTCGGTCTCAGCAATGGCAGCTTCGTTTACTAAAGTTGAAACAACCTCATCGAAGTTGCTTACACGGCCTGCCACTGCTAAGTGCGATTTCTCAGCACGCGGCATACTAGTATAGTATTCCAGTTTCATGGTTGAGTATTTGACAACCGGCGGTGGGTATTCCTTCGGCAAGTCTTCGCCTTTTATGTAGGCATCAATTGCCTTAGCTGCTTTATGGCCAAGACCAACTGCCTCAGTTACAGTTCCAAGCTTGTTGGTAACATCGCCGCCGGCAAATACTGCCTCGTCGCTTGTCTGGCCAAATGCGCTACTAGTAGCAATCCAGCCGTTCTCATTGAAGGTCTCAAGACCTATGAAATCCGGACCCTGACCGATAGCAGGAAGTATCATATCGGCTTCGATTACAAACTCTGAGCCTTCTACCGGAACTGGCCTTCTGCGACCACTCTCATCCGGCTCGCCTAGTTCCATCTTGATGCACTTCAGGCCGGTTACTTTACCGCCATCGCGAATTACCTCAACTGGGGCAGCAAGAAACTCGATATGGATGCCTTCATCCTCAGTATCCTTAATTTCCTCATCAAGCGCGGGCATTTCCTCTTTGGTCCTGCGGTAGACGATTTGTGAGTTGGCCCCCAGCCTTAGGGAAACTCTCGCTGCGTCTACTGCACTGTTACCGCCACCGATAACAAGAACCTTTTTACCCGAAAGATCCATACTCTCGCCTGTGTTGATCTTGTGTAGGAATTCTACAGCGTTCATTACGCCTTCGCCTTCCTCGCCCGGTATGCCGAGGTTCCAACCTACATGCGCACCAATACCGAGGAATACGGCCTTGTATTCCTTTTTAAGATCATCAAGAGAGACATCCTGCCCAATTTTTGTGTTGTACTTAATTTCGACACCTAACGCCTCAATCTTAGCAACTTCAGCATCGATAATATCATCCGGCAGCCTATATGTTGGAATACCATACCTCAACATACCGCCAGATCTATCAAATGCTTCAAAGATAGTTACCGGATAACCTCTCCTAGCCAGTTGGAATGCGCAGGATAGTCCAGCTGGACCAGAACCTACAACAGCAACCTTTTCCGAACGCGTCTCATCGGTTAATTTCTCATGCTGTAGGTTGTTCTGGATACCATAATCCCCGAGAAATCTTTCGATTTGGTTAATTGAGACTGCTTCGTCTTTTTCTTTTCTATTACAATCGGTCTCGCAAAAATGCGGACAAACTCTTCCAAGTATAGCCGGTATCGGATTAGTTTCCGTTAGAATTCTCCATGCCTGCTCGTATGCCTGCTCGTAGCTTCTACCGTAATAACCGGTCTGGGCAATTGATGTTAAGAACGATCTTATGTTGTTGCTACTCGGGCAGGCATTCTTACAAGGCGGAGTTTTCTCATTGTACTGCGGCCGCAGGTATGCGTCATCTCCCGCACGGCTGTAACTAGTTGCACCTACGGCTCGCTTTCTAGTTTTAAGTACTACCGCCATATTTCCCTCCTTTTTAACCCCAGGCGATACCACACCTCACCTAAGGCTTAGTCCAAACTTATTAACCTTATTGCCAGTGTGTTCGCCTAAGCGATTATCTTGCTAATTAGCAGAGGCCTCTTTATGGGGGAGCTCGATTGAGCTACCACCAAAGTAGCCATATACACACCGGCCGGAGTCAATAAGCAGCTTTATTGCAGCCTTGCAATCCTGTTTTGATACTTGATCTCCATACTTCGAAGTCATCGCTTTTGTGAGGTCAGTTGATTTCAGTTTCTTCTGTCCTGCACTCTCAGCAACTAGCTGATACATATCATCTGCGATCTGCTCGATTGAAATCCCAGCCATATTCTACTCCTCCTAATATCTATTTTGCAGCGACCTTTTGTAGGTCGTTCCTGCATGTCTGAAGTCATCGAGGTGATACTTGGTAAACTCGATGCCAGTCAAATCAAAGAATTTCGGCCAGCCTATCCGACCGATCCACTCGCCAACACGCTCAAATGGCTTTGCATTTTTGGCGTATACTTCAACGATATTCTTTACCGCATCGGTAACCTCAGGCCATCTTGGTGGATTATTCGGGATATAAGGAATTGCTAGCTTGGTAAACATCGGTTCTGTCCTGGCGTTAGAAATCTTTCCGCCAACCCAGATTGATACACCATCGTTTAATGGATCTGACAATGGCATGGCCGGACAAACTGTATAGCAGTTGCCGCAATACATGCACTTATCTTCATCAACCTTAACTGTTGATCTTCCTTCAATCGATGTCGGCCTGATCGCGTTGTTCGGGCATGATGCAACAGTTGTCGGAATCTCGCAAAGGTTAGGAAGCGTACTATGATCAATTCTCGGGGGTGTCCTATGGACACCGAGGATTGCGATATCCGATGCGTGAACAGCGCCGCACATATTGAGGCAACAAGCTACTGCAAGTCTTACCTTGTGTGGGAGCTTCATCGATGTAAAGTAGTCTGATAGTTCATCCATAACAACCTTAACCAATCCAGAGGCATCAGTTGCTGATGAGTGGCAGTGTACCCAACCCTGGGTATGAACAACGTTTGTTATCGACCTACCGGTTCCACCCACTAAAGTAAACTCCTCAAGTTCCTTTATTAGGGGATCGATATTGTCTTTGTTGGCCAGTAGGAACTCTACGTTGTTTCTGCTGGTAAACCTCAGATAGCCATCAGCATACTTTGCGGCTAATGCGGTTAGCTTTCTCCCAAAATTTGTCGAGATCAACCTTGGGGACGCCGCACGTACTGTGTATATGACATCGCCTGATTCCGCAGTATGAGATAATACACCCGGCCTTAGGACTTCGTGATACTTCCACTGGCCATAGTTCTTCTTAATTAGCGGATGTAGGAACTGCTCATAATGCGGTGGGCCTATATCCGTTCTTCTTTCTGTCGTTGTCGACATTTAGTTCTACCTCCTATTACCAAAATCATGCACTTCAATACCCTTAGGCTTAACTAACTTTTAAGCCTATTGGATATATTGCTAGTTTAACTTAGGCTTCCTCTTCTTCCTCAAAATACTCCTCATAGAAGATGTACGGATTGTCTCTTGGCTGCTTGACCATTTGCGGTACTGGATCTAGACCAATGCCCTCGAGGAATGTAGCAAGACCGATGCGCTCTATGCACTCGCCGATTCTCTCTCTGTTCTTGCCGTGCTCATCCCAGAACTCCCAAATTCTATCGATGAGGTCGTGCATATCTTCAAAGTTGCTCATGTCCATGAATGGTATCATGACAGAACCGAAGAGAGCGCCCTCAACGATTGGTGCTTTTGCGCCAAGCGTGATGGCCGCACCGCGCTCTTTGCCTACCCTTAGAGCTTTTGGCAATGTGTTTATGCAGTGCATGCACTTTACGCAATTGCTGTTGTCGATCTTAATTTCTTTGCCCTCAACACTTATGCATCCAGTTGGGCACTTATCGACTACGGAGCCCTGGATGTCCATTTCAGAATCAATATACTCTGCGAACGCAGCCTGATCTACCTGAATGTCGTCTTTCCAGATCCCGATGATGCCCATATCAGACCTTGCAATAGCAGCTGTGCAATCGTTCGGACAACCGGACATTTTAATCTTATACTTATAGTTAAACATTGGCCGATGAAGCTCATCCTGGTAGTTATGAGTTAAATCATAACTTAGAGCTAACGTATCATAGCATGCATTCTCGCACCTTGCTGGGCCTACGCAGCAGCTTGGTGTTCTTAAGTCTGATCCGGAACCACCAAGGTCCCAATTCTTTGCAGTTAGTGCCCGGAACGTTGGCTCAAGCTCATCCGTTACCGTACCCAAGAATACCAGGTCTCCGGTTGAGCCGTGTACGTTGAGAAGACCTGAGCCGTGCTCATCCCAAATATCAAATAGTTCGTTTAGGGCATCTGAGGTGTAAAACCAACCGGATGGTTGATTAACACGCATGGTGTGAAAGTGTGACACACCGGGAAACTCATCCGGTAGAGCAGAATATCTTCCAATAACACCTCCACCATAACCCATAACGCCGACCAGGCCACCGTGTTTCCAGTAACCTCTCTTGTCGGCATAGGACTTTTCTAGCTGACCTAGCAAGTCCTTGACCATGGGCTTCTTGTCGGCCATACTTTTCAGGTCTTTGACAAAACTTGGCCACGCTCCCTTTTCCAACTCGTCTAAGAGTGGAGTCTTTAGGTCGTCTGACATTACTTAGCCTCCTTTTCTTTGTTGCAGCAAACTCCTTGCTGGTTAACTTATAGTCTTTATCTAATCCTATAGCTTACTTAATAGTAGCTAACTCTGCCTCAGCTATTCCATCTAATTCAGTAACCTTCGGTACGTCTGCGGTTTCTTCTCTGACCGAAATAGCCACCTTGTAAAGAATAGTAAGCACCAAAGCCCCTATTGCCCAGACCCCAAGGACTATTAACGCCTCAGGTACCGTGGGCCAGTACTCCGTTACCTTGCCAAATGGGTCGGGTATAAATCCACCTATAATCAAGCCAAACCCCTTATCTATCCATAAAGAAACAAATACTGCCACAGAGGCTACCGCCAAGATCTTTTCTATCCTCCGTGTACCGGGATAGATTAAAAGCGCAAGGGACACCACTGCAAGAATGCCACTAATCCACATCAAGGGGATAAGCTTTCCATGCCCTTGTAGGCCAAAATAAAGGTAGTCAAAGGCATATTTTTCTCCTGGTATATTGCTGTAGAAGGCAGTAAACACTTCAAGTCCCAGGAAGAATACATTTGCAGCCATCGCATAGGCCACAATCTTACCGACTTGCTGGATAGCCTCTTTACCGGGATCGAATTTGCTAACCTTCCTCACTATCATGGCCAGGATTATTAGTAAGGCAGGTCCTGCAGCAAATGCAGAAGCGAGAAAGCGCGCTGCCATGATAGCACTAAGCCAATATTCCCTTCCGGGCAAGCCTGCATAAAGGAAGGCCGTTACAGTGTGAATGCTTATCGCCCACGGTATTGATATAAATGTAAGAGTCTTGACCCAGGCTGGTGGTGGGAATCCTTTCCGCTCAGCACCCAGGGTAGTCCAGCCAATTACAATATTAAGCAACAGATAGCCGCTTAAAACTGTGGCATCCCAGAACATAATAGAATTTGGGGTTGGATGCAGTATTACATTCAAAACCCTTGTGGGCTGCCCCATGTCTATAAAGATAAATAACATACACATGGTAACAGCAGATACAGCCAAGAACTCTCCAAGAATAACAATCTTACTGAATTTCTTGTAGTTATGCAGATAGTACGGTATAACAAGCATAACAGCAGAGGCCGCGACGCCTACCAGGAAGGTGAACTGGCCGATGTAAAGACCCCACGAGACATCTCTGCTCATGCCGGTTATTCCCAGACCATAACTAAACTGCCGGAGGTAGAAAATGAAACCCACGCCTATAACGGCAAGTAAAAACAATACCCATGTCCAGTATCTTCGACTTCCGGTTAGCGCCTTCTCAAGCATTGTCAGTCCCCCCTATTATGTAATAGATATTTGGACCTGTCCCAAGCTCAGCTTTTCTCCTGATAGTATAGTTTGAGCTAAGAGCCTTTCTGACCTCTGAGTTAGGATCTGTTAGATCGCCGAATATCATGGCGCCGTTGGAAGCCTCCACACAGGCAGGCATTAGGCCCTCTGCAAGTCTTTCTACGCAGAATGTACATTTCTCAACAACGCCTTTTGTCCTCGTTGGATAATCAGGATTCTCCTTTTTGATAAACGGCCTTGGGTCTCTCCAGTTAAAGCTCCTTGAGCCATAAGGACATGCAGCCATACAGAATCTGCATCCAATGCAGCGGTGCTCATCCTGCATTACAATTCCGTCTGCCCTTTTAAATGTGGCCTTTGTCGGGCATACTCTTACACAAGGAGGATTGTCACAGTGGTTACACATCAGGACAAAGGGCATTCGCTCCAGAGATGCTGGCATATACTTCTGCTCATATTCATCCGGGAAGGCATGCTCAAACGTATCAGTCCATATCCATTTTATCTCATCCTTCGGTTCACCAAAATCAGGGATGTTGTGGATACTGTTACATGCATTTATAACCCTTTTATAATCGTCCTCTGTCTTAAACTTCCGCACATCAACAACCATAGCCCACTTCCCTGCTACAAGGGCACCTGGCTCTGGCAAGAACTGTGACACTTCAAGGTTATCCTTATCAATACCATCTGCTATCGCCACCCCACCCAGTGCAAGAATGGCGGAGGCACCTACTATTTTTAAGAATTCTCTTCTATTGATACTCATTTTTTTGCCCCCTTCGGTGCAATGTGGCAATCCCAGCAGTAGGGATTTACACCCGCGTAGCTATGACATGTATCACAAAATTCCTTCTTGTTTGAATGGCACCGCAGGCATGTATTCTGCAGGCTTATGGTATATTTCTTACCATCACTGGCCACATAGGTTCTATTGCCACCGCGCACCGCTGAATCGCGCCACTCGTTCAGTAGTGTCATATGGTTGGCTTTCATAAATGCCTGCGACTCGACACACTGCTTCTCCGACAGTTTCTGTATTTCAGGTGTATTAATTTTCGGTTCGGGCCTTACATTGGCCTTCCCGATGTCATTATAAAACGGAAATGTCACAAGGGCCAGGAATATAAGGATTCCGAAAAGGATTTTACCGCCATTATACATTTTCAGCACCCACCTTTTCAGGGAGAGGTTCAAGCCGCAAATCTTGTGTCCTTTCCTTTTCCCCCTTCATCACCAAAGCATTTGCCACAAGTTCGTGAACACCTGCCACATCCACGCCAGGAACCCAATAATTCATCAAAGTTGGAAGGGCCGCCCTATCAATGGCACATATGTTCGTCAGCATATTCACACCGTATTTCTGATGGACGTACTTAACTGCATTTGCTCTTGGGAAACCACCTCTCAATCTCAATTCCATATTCTCTGCTGCGTTTAAGCCTGAGCCACTGCCACAGCAGAAAGTCTTTTCTCTGATAGTTTCTTCAGGCATCTCATAAAAATGGTTGAGTACGTTTTTAAGGATATATCTTGGCTCATCAAGAATTCCCATGCCCCGTGCGGTGTTACAGGAATCATGGAAGGTCACCTTCAGATGGTCATTGCGGCTTGGGTCAAGCTTTAACTTGCCATGCTTAATTAGATCAGCAGTAAATTCAGCAATATGAACCATTTTTGTGGATTTGGCGTTTTCAAACCTGGTGCCTGTTATAGGTGAAACCGGAACCTCAAGAAAATCAGCAGGCCCATTCCATGTGTCCATGTACTGATTTACGACTCTCCACATATGGCCGCATTCACCGCCGAGTATCCATTTTACGCCCAATCTTTTGGCCTCAGCGTATATCTTATAGTTGAGCCTCTTACCCATCTCCATTGAGGTGAAAGAACCAAAGTTTCCACCCTCAGATGCGTAGGTGCTCCATGTATAGTCAAGGCCAAGTTCATGGAAAAGCATCAGATAACCCATACATGTGTATGTGCCAGGATCGCCGAAAAAGTCGCCAGAAGGGGCAACAAAGAGGATTTCAGCCCCTTTCCGGTTAAAGGTCGGCTCAACCTTGATGCCCGTTACCTCCTCTATATCTTCTGCCATAAAATCAAAATTGCTTTTAATTGTGTGCGGCTCAAGCCCAAGGTGGTTTCCTCTCATATAGCTGTTTGCTACAGGACCTGCGATCCAGTCCGTATTTAGACCAAGGAGATTTAATATCTCCCGGCCGATCATTGTAATCTCGGCCTGATCAATGCCGTACGGGCAAAAGACCGAACAGCGACGGCATTCTGAGCACTGGTAAAAATAATACCACCACTCTTTAAGCACATCTAATGTAAGCTCTCTGCCACCGGCGAGTTTACCCAGCATTTTGCCTGACGCTGTAAAATACCTTTTATACACCGACCTTATAAGCTCTGCTCTGAGAACAGGCATATTCTTAGGATCTCCTGTGCCAAGGAAGAACTGACACTTGTCAGCACATGCACCGCATCTTACGCAGATATCCATAAAAAGACGAAAGGAACGATACTTCTCAAGCCTTTCTTTCATACCGTTTAAGACTATCTCTTTCCAGTTTTCGGGCAGTTTCCAATCCTCATCCTTTTTTGAAGACCACTGCCTGGGATTTGGGAAATCAACAGTCTCAAGATACTGGGGCCGTGCCCCATGGCAATACATCCCCTCCTTAAATTCAACAGGAGTATCCATCCATCCCTTTTCGGGGAGTTTGTAATCTATCTTTGAAAGCTCTTCTGGTTTTGGGGTCTTTGCCATGCTCACTCCTCCTCTCTCACTGGCGTCCCAGCGTCTTCCACTTTCTCTTTGAATTCCTCTTCAAACTCTTCGGGCAATACTGTAGATTCGATCGGTATCCCGGCGTTTATCATTTTCTCTCTGAATTCCTCTTCGTACTCATCGTATGTATGGACCTTGACAGGATAATTCCACGGGTTGGCGTGTCTTACCATACGGCTGTTATTTGCCAGATTTCTCGTGGGGCTGAGGAACACGCCGCCCATATGCATTAGTTTACTGAATGGGAAGTAGATAAACAGGGTACTAACAAGGAATACATGAATATAGAATATAGTGCCAACTCCCGCCGGGATGACAGGGTTAAAGCTAACTAAACCCATCGTTAGCTCCTTCACGCCCACAATATCCACCCTGAAGAAATACCTCATAAGTATACCTGTAGAAGCAATTGCCATAATCAAAAAGAGCGGAAAATAATCAGATGCAAGGGAGATATAGCGGACCTGAGGTACATAAAACCTTCTGAGCAGGAGATAGGTCACAGCCAGCAACAATATTACCCCAGTCAAAAAAAGCCTGGGAACGCCGATCTGCAGAAAACCATCAAGATTTTCTAACACATTTACGAACGAAGGAACAGGGGTTGCAAAAAGCCTAATATGCCGGAGTAAGACAATCCAGAATGACCAGTGAAATGCTATCGCTGCCACCCACAGCCACTTAGCAGAACCGTAGCCAAGCTTCCCATCTCTCAATTCGCTTTTAGTGTTTCTGAAAAGCGAACGGAAAAGAAGCACCTCTAGCACCATTCTGCCAATTACACCTGTGGTGCTGGAGGGATTATCAAGTTTAGCTTGTTTTATCCACGGGAGGGATTTTTGCTGACCACCGGTTGTGGCGATAGGGAAAGGGACCGGTGATCTTCCCCATTTTATTACGCGATAAACAACCCCAACAATGAATGTTAGAACTGCGACATAAGGTATAACGATTCCGAAGATAGACTGCAATCCGGCAGCCGCAACTCCAACATAAGCAACCAGGATAAGCAATATAACTACAACAAAGGAAAATAAGGCTCCCATTCTGTCCACCTCTTTTCTTTATTTTAAATTTGTTGTTTCAATATTTGGGTCTTGCCCTTGCATCCCGTATAGCTGATTTTCTTCTCGCAGCAGATTGGTGATAACAAAATCCGATCTTTCTTTTTCTTGCATCTCATATAACTGACTTTCCCTCTGCAGCAGCCTGAAGGCTCTCTTTCGCGCCTCGCTCGCCTTCAGCTCATAGACCTTCTCCCGGGATTCCATATATATATCAAAGGAGATAAGTGCAAGGGTATCTATTTTTGACCCGAATTCGGACAATGCCGCAGCATCTATAACGCCATGCGCATCGCTCATATTCTGAAGTTCTTCGTTGACTATCCTTTTCAGATGGAAGATAAAGGCTACGGCTTGAGAAGGAGAGAATTTTTGCACCGCTCTGATCTTGATGATACTGTCCAGAAGGGGAGAGAGCTCTTCAAAAGGCACCTCCCTGATGAGCCCATCAATAAGACCATCTATTCCCTCGTAGATAGTATATCCTACCGGACTTGTAAACCTGTTCTTTGTCCCTTTTAAAAAGCCTGCGGCTTCGGTAGGATACGTTTCCATTATCACATCAAACCATCTCTTCAAAATAGCAGGCTTCTTCTCTCTTAAGGTGTCCTTTAGCTTCGTCTCCATTTCATCTCCGTTTCTGGTAATTTCTGCATTAATAGCCCACCCAGGCATCGGAAGTTGTGATCCAGTTAAGTGATGCAGGGGCTGGTGTGAAAAAGAATCTAAAATGTTTTATTAAGACAAGCAATAGGGTAGGATGCATTAGATAGCTACCTACCCAAATAAGTCTATTGCCGTAAAAAAGACTTTTGAAGAAACCTACCTCTTGAATCATTTTACATACAGCGCCGGATGAGTTTGCTGGAGCCAGTGTTAGGGGAATCTTCAATAGGGAAGGTGTTGTAGTATTTTTCCATATTCTAATGAGGAAACTAATTAGAAATATGGCTATCGCCACATAAGCAAATATTGTGTAGAACAAAGTTAAACCGTTCATATTTCTTCCCTTTTGTACTGAACATCCCGTCCTACGGTTATTGTCTAGAAAAATGGCCGCCTTTAGCCGAACTCCGACTGGATACCTGTAAATAAGCACACCCTAAACCACGAGAGGCACATTTGTTCTCCCTTTAGCTAATACTTATTCATCATTCCTAGGGCTACTTATTGCGCCCTTCTTAGCAGAATAATAATCGTTTCCTGCTAAAGGCGGGTTTCATGCATATTCCCAATAGAATATGCATCCCTAGATTGAGACCGACCACTTTTGTATCGGTAGACCGGTCTTTGCTTTGCTTCTAGAAGAAGCCAGAGCTTAACGCCTATACACAGCCAGTCGGTTTTGGAAGCCCGGCAATCTTACAAGCCTGCAATGCTGGACCGGCTGGATAGAGCTGATAGAGGTAAGCGTTGCTACCTTTTTCTGGACCAAACATTTTCTTCATTTCTTTGATCAAGATCTTGATCATCGGGGCAATCTTGTACTCTGCATAGTAGTCTCTAAGGAAGTTTACAACTTCCCAGTGAGCCTCAGTCATCTCGATGCCCTCGTTCTGAGCGATGAAGTTGGCTACATCCTGATTCCAATCATCAAGGTTTATCAAGTAACCATCATCGTCAGTCTCGTACGTCTTCCCATTGAACTCAAAGCCCATAGAAATACCTCCTTTTTTTTACTCGCTTTTATTTATTGATTAATTATGGGATTTACCTCGCTTTTTAGAAAAGGAGTATGTACCAATTGTTACGATGAGCTTAACAGTTGTACTACCTTTTGTCAAGCCTGTAGCAAATAAATTTTCAAGTTTTTGCTAGACAGAATATAGCCATTCAGCACTACTTTTACTTTATTCTGCGACACGCACAGAGTTATAGCTTAGATCCTCAACAAACGCTATAAACTGCTCTGCCCACTCAGACGTACTCAGGCTATGTAGATGAGTGTAGGATGCAAGCGTGTTTTTGTAAACAATCCCGTCCTGCTCACCATCTACTCCTCTTCCTCGAAGGACTCTATAGGCGAAATCCACATCGCCTAGATTGGCGACCTCTGAATAATGAAATTCATGACCTCTAATTTCAGTATTCTTGCCAAGCCAGCTCTTGCCCGTTGTCTCTAACTTTATATAGCCGTGACCTTTTGGTTTTTCATGCATAATGATATCGCAAGGTATACCACCGACCATCTCTCTAGTCATCCCATCCCACGATATTCCTCTAGCAAGATACATTAAGCCGCCGCATTCCGCATAAACAGGCATGCCATTTTCTATAGCTGCACGAATTTCCTTGCGGATGGACTTATTCTCCTCAAGCTCCTTCATAAAGACCTCGGGAAACCCCCCGCCTATGTATAGGCCATTTACATCCGGTAGGTGACTATCCGATATGGGGCTAAACGGAACTAGCTTAGCTCCGGCTATCTTAAGAGCTTCTAAGTTTTCTGGGTAATAGAAGGTAAATGCCCTGTCCATCGCCACGCCTATCCTTACAATAGTCCCACGGCTTACTTTCTGCCGGCTCTTAACTTCTGGTATGCCTAAGCTTGCTCTTGCAATTCCAACTAGCTTTTCTAAATCGACATATTCTTTAATAACGCTTGACGTCGACTCGATTATCGAAACGGCCCGTTCATCTTCCCTCGCTGGCTTTAAGCCAAGATGTCGCTGAATAAGCCCAATTCTTGATGTCTTTGGGATGGCCCCAATAACCTCAATATCGGTGTACTGCTTGATAGCCGCCCTTAGCTTGGACTCATGTCGCGCTCCCGAAATTTTATTTAAAATTACCCCGGCAATCGAGACGTCGGGCTCAAAGTTTTTAAAGCCCAGAACCAAGGGGGCGATGCTTCGGGTCATGTTGCTTGCATCCACGACAAGGATTACCGGTGCTTTTAGTAGGCGGGCTAGGTCGGCCGTACTACCTTTACCATCTAGTTCCATCCCGTCGTAAAGGCCCATGTTGCCTTCTATGATGCTAATATCAGCCCCGGCAGCCGCCTGTTGGAACGAGCGGAGGATGTTGTCGTTTCCCATCATAAAGAAGTCGAGGTTGCGGCAATCCCTACCGGTCGCCGTTGTAAGCCACATCGGATCAATAAAGTCGGGGCCTTTCTTGAAAGGCTGCACCTTGAAACCTGCTTTAGTTAATGCGGCACATAGCCCTATGCTTAAAGTAGTCTTTCCCGAACTCCTATGCGGAGCAGAAATTACCACACGCGGTAAAATCAAAACATTCTCCCCTTAAGTAAGCCAATTAGCCAAGAGCCATTTTCATTGGCTATTTGGCTATTGCCTATTGGCTGCTTTTATATTAGCTATTGGCTGACCCACATTCTAGACCAAATACCATTGGCTAATTGGCTTCTTCCAATCTAGACCCACATTTCGTCGGCGAACTTACTCTACTATTATATTCATATAAGCACCGATATGCCATAGTTTACGGTATAGACATTATTTAATTGTCTCGCTAAACTCTATCTATCTTTGTGTTTTAGGAACGGGCGATCTATTGGATACTGACACGACCACGGGTGAAACTGGGATTCACACAAATAACAAGGTTATTGCGCTGCTTGCAGCAAGTCATATAATAAACGATTCGTATATGAGCCTTTATCCACCGCTTTTACCGCTCATGATGCCCGTCCTTGGGATGAATATCGCGCAGGCGGGGTGGCTATCGACCATATTCTCGGTGACATCATCGCTTTCACAGCTTGCATTCGGTCTACTAAGTGACCGTATCGGGGGCCGCTTTTTAATCTTTCTCGGTCCCCTCATCGCCGGGGTGTTCATGTCGGCTATTGGTCTTATTCATAACTATACAATGCTCGCGCTTTTTATTGCTCTCTCGGGCCTCGGTGTTGCAGCCTTTCATCCGCCCGCCTCGTCTACAGTGGGAACGGTAAAGGCAGAGCGACGTGGGACTATTATGTCGCTCTTTGTCCTTGGGGGTAATCTCGGTGTTTCGGCCATGCCGCTTGTGGCTGTCCCTCTCGTGCTCACGTTCGGCCTCTCTGCTACTCCGGTTCTGGCAATACCGGGGTTTATCGCTTCAATCCTGTTGTTTATCATGATACCGCCGCTTAAGGCCAAGAAGCCTATCGAGTCCGTGTCATTCAGCGCGACTGTAAAAGCAAAACCGTTCGCATTTATAAGCCTACTTGGCACAGTTGCGTTTCGATCGTTTGCGTTTTTTAGCCTTACAACATATATACCAAAGCTCCTTCACGACCAAGGATTCTCGCCTATAGAGGCGGGTGGGTTTGTCTCAATTCTTATGTTTGCCGGAGCTATTGGCGGGCTTTTGGGCGGGTTCTTATCTGACAGATTTGGGCGCAAGCTCATCATTGCGGGATCGCTTGCGGCTTCGGTCCCCTTCTTATGGCTATTCCTTGTCTCGGGAGGCTTTGGTAAAGCGCTATGGCTGGCATTAGCTGGGTTCTGTCTTCTCGCACCGTTTTCAGTAACAGTTGTTGCGGCGCAAGAAATATTCCCTAACAGCAAAGCGACCGCTTCAAGCATGTCAATGGGCTTTGGCCTGGGTCTTGGCGGTGTCGGTGTCGGTATCGTCGGCTATATGGCATCCGCTATTGGATTACCCCAAGCAATCGGTATTGTAAGTATGCTTCCATTTATAGCTGCGATTTTTGCCCTCGGATTGCCGGGAAAACTTTGGCTTGGATTTAAATCCAAGAGTATCGAGGATATGGTTGAATATGCAGGCACTAACGATTAAAAAGCACCTAGAAGTCGCCAAACCATCTCTAGATAACAATTTAAGCGACATGGACAGGGTTAATATGTCCATTAGAAACAGCTTGGGCACCCAGCAGATAAGTTGGCCGCTTGATCTGTTAAAGATCTTATCTAATACCTTCCGATCTTCTGCTGGATCGGTCACAGTCACGGCAAGGAAAAAAGACGACCACCTACATATACTTGCAATAGAGCCCGAAGATACGGCAAGCTCTCATTTTGGATTGGCAGTCGATATAGGGACAACCGTGGTTGCCGTCGAACTGATCGACCTTAATACGGACAAGAGTTTGGCCGCTATGGGAGATTTTAACCGGCAGATCCAATATGGCGAGGACTTGCTCACTCGCCTTCACTTCTCGGCCCAGGGCGGTCTTGGCAAGCTCCACGCAGCGGTTCTTGACACAATCAACTCGCTGGTCGGTAAAGTTTGTGCCGCCTCAGGGATATTACCTCACCAGATATCAGCTTTTTGCGCCGCTGGCAATACATCAATGACCCACTTCTTGCTCGGTTTAGACCCATCCACTATACGCAGAGAGCCTTATGCCCCTGTTCTAACCCATGTACCGGAGCTTTTCGCTAAAGACATCGGAATCGATATCCTTCCCAACGCGGTATGTTTCATTTTCCCAAGCGTGGGCAGTTTTTTAGGGGGCGACCTTATCGCCGGTGCGCTTGCGGCAGGTATTGATAAGCAAGACGAGATATCTTTGCTCCTTGATATAGGCACCAACGGCGAGATGATCTTGGGTAACCGGGACTGGCTCTTGGCCGGCGCAGGAGCTGCTGGCCCTGCACTTGAGGGTGGTGTTGCCGAATGCGCAAAAAGAGCCGAGCCGGGGGCTATTGAGCGTGTCAAAATCGACCCATCAACTCTCGAACCATCTTACAGTGTTATCGGGGATGCCCAGCCAAGCGGTCTTTGCGGGTCGGGGCTTATTGATGCAATTGCTGAGCTTTATCTATCCGGGCTTCTTGACCTTACCGGAAGATTTGTCCTTGAGAACAAGACCCCCCGTTGGCGTAAGGTAAACGGACGTGACGCCTACGCATTGGTCGATAGCAATAAAAAGGGTGAAGGCCCTACCGTCTATATCACCGAAAAAGATATCCAAAATGTGCTTAGGACAAAAGCCGCTATGGTCGCAGCCCTGACGATACTTCTAGATAGCGTGGGGTTGGACATTAATTCAATCTCCCGCGTCTATACCGCAGGCTCTTTTGGGATACATTTGTCGGTCAACTCATCAATCACAATTGGACTTTATCCAAGGCTTCCCGCCGAGCGTTTTGTCTCACTTGGAAATGGTTCACTAAGAGGAGCAAAAGAAGTGCTTTTAGATTCTAGTAGGATAGCCGACACCAGCCGAATCGCCGGTAAGGTTACATACCTCGAGCTAAATATCCATCCGTCATTTATGGGGATATTTAGATCGGCAAAATATATTAGCTCATAGAGTGAAAGCAAGTAATGAGGGTAAGTGATTTTTGATACTACTTTCTAGACCCTCAATCCGATTAACCAATTAACTGGTCTTTCCTGTTCACCGGCTCACCCATTCACCAATTCACCTATTAACCGGTGTTTAATTTGCCGTTCGAGATTCGTAATTTGTAACTCGCTAGGCTTTTACGACTAACACCGAACAAAGCGCGTCTTCTATAACTTGCTCAGTTACACTGCCCATAATAAGGCGGTTCAGACCGGTGCGGCCGTGGGTCCCCATACAAAGAACATCGACTTTCAATTCTTTGGCAAGTTTTACAATCTCCTGGTGAGGATGTCCCACCCTAATAAAACCCTCGACTTTGATATCAAAAGGCTTTGCCATCTGTTTGACCGATTCTATATTCTCCCTGGCGTGCTCTCTCATTCTATCTATGCTACCGGGCACCTCATTTAAAAAGCTATCCGCCGTATCAACGACCGAGATAACCTTTAACTCGCCACCGTGCTCCTGAGCAATCTCCAGAGCTCTCCGGGCAGCAACCTTGCTGAACTTCGAACCATCGGTTGCAAGTAGAGTACTCCTCCACCCAAGGCTTGTAGTTTTTTGCATTACAAGCACGTCCAGAGGGCTATACCTTATGACCTGAGCGGAAAAGCTTCCACTTAACGCTCTTTCAACCCTGGTTAGGCTCCGTCTTCCCATAACCACAAGATCGCAGGATCGTTTCTCGGCGACATCTATGATTGCTTTATGGACAACCCCTTCTTCAAGTATCATCTGTACTTCATCGCCGTCTTCTTTAATAACAAGTTTAACCGAATTGGTAACAATAGCCTCACCAGGCATCCTGGAAGCTTCTTTCGCATTTTTGGCCCTCGTAATATCCGCCTCATTATCACCAGTCTTGAGCACAGTAACAGCAGTCGCCCTGAAATTTTCCTCCTTGGCAAGTTTTAGGATCTGCTTAAGCGCATTTTTACTAGAATCCGATCCGTCGAAAGCTACCAAGATGTTTTTGTATCTGCTCATAATCAATAATCAACCAACAAACCAATAAACCTTTTACAAGTAGCAAGTAGCTTACTTACTGTTGAAGCTTAACAACCAGCACGGGACAAGTTGCATGACCTATGACTTTTTCCGTAACGCTTCCCATAAGAAGGCGCTTCAAACCCGTCCGGCCATAATTTCCCATACATATCATACCAACCCCAAGTTCATTTGCCGTATCTATAATTTGTTTAGAGGCATCTCCCTCTTTAACAAAAACAGCTGTTTTAATACTTGAAACTTCTGCCCTGTCTTTTACAGATTTAACAATGTCTCGTGCTCCCTCGGCCATCTTATCAATCACGTCTGGAATCTCAGCGTAAGCTTCGTCGGGCACGTCGATAACAGAAACCACTTTTAGCTCTCCTCCATAAGTCTGAGCTATATCTAAAACTCTCTCAGTTGCAGCCTCACTGTATTTTGAGCCATCGGCAGCAAGAAGAATATTTTGCCATTTAAGAACGGCATCTTTTGGCACAACAAGTACATCGATTGGGCTATACCCTATAACCCTCGCTGTAACACTTCCCATAAAGGCCCTAGCGAGGGCACTAAGACCACTCCTGCCCATAACTATCAAATCGCAATTTCTCAATTGGGCAACGTTAATAATTTCATCGTGGACGACACCTTCCTCGAGAATTGTGTCAATGCTAATCCCTTCTGCATCTGCCATCCGGTCTGCCTCTTCAAGTATTTTCTCTGCTGGTTTTCTAATAGATTCCTCTATATCTGGAGCTAAGCTAATTTCCATTTCGCCTTCGTAGGAGGGGATGACCTTTACGGCCGCAATTTTACTGTTTTCCTTCTTTGCAAGCTTGATAGCCTGGCTTAATGCATTCTTGCTGGATTCAGAACCATCAAGGGGTACTAGGATATTTTTATACACGGTTTACCTCCTCACAAATAATCCTAGACAAGCCTTCCTTATAACCCTTACCGTATCACTAAAGCAAGGGTTTTTAAATAGAGTTGAATTTGTAACATGCTTGGTTTAAATTCAATTAGGGTGATTATCATGTTCTCAGTCCCGGTAGTAATTGCCATTGTGCTATTAGGTATATGGCTTCTAGGCCTTATTTTTAGAATAGCCGGTAAGATAATCCACATTCTATTGGTTGCTGGTATTATTTTGCTAGCTATCCATCTAATCTCAGGAAGCCTAAGGGCATTAATAAAGTAGGCCATTACCTTTATTGCAAAGTGGCCGTTACCAATATATAGGCAACGGCCACTACTAACTGCCGCAATGAGATTCTAGGGCTGGTTCTCTCTATTCTCTAGCCTCCAGCCTTGCCCAGGATAAGACTGGACATAAGAACCAAAAAAACAAAAACGGAAACCAAAGTAAGTCTATAATCACGTTGCAAAAGATAGTTCACAGCTGCCAACAGCACCTGGAAAATTCTGAGAAAAACCAACAGAAGGAATCCTAAGGTGACGATGCCGAGAGGATCAAGATGCGTAACAGCGGTTTGTAAAGCCGACAGAGTATGCGGGAAATACGGTTGAGTATTAGCGCTATAACTGACCAGTTTAGCGGCCTTTCCACCCACGCCGTCCTTTACAAAGTAAAGAATTGCGCCTAATGCAACAATAGCTATGCTAAAGAATACACCATATTTTAGCAAAGTCCCGATGAAGATCTCTGAGAAAATACCTGATGAAGCCTGCTCGGGACTTCTCTCAACCACCAATTCGTGCTCTTTCGTCGCCATTGGTTATAAACACCCCCATCCTTTAAATACATTTGGGCCGAGACACAAACAATATGCTCTTTATGAAGGCTTAATGATATATCCCCACCCCTTTAAGCAACATTTGGGCCGAGACAAATACCAGCACAACGATAAAAACCGTTCTAATACTGGTAGCTGTAAAGCGGTGCAGAAAATGGGTGCCAAGTATGGCTCCCAAAAGCACCCCAATGGCCACTGGTGCAGCAATGAAAGGGTTTATGCTGCCTCTTAGGAAATATACTCCGACACTAGCTGCAGCGGTTATACCGATCATAAAATTACTAGTGGCCGAAGATACCTTCATTGGCAAACGCATCACTAAATCCATGGCTGGCACCTTCAATATTCCGCTGCCGATCCCTAAGAGACCAGAGACCGCTCCGGCGATATACATCATACCCAGCCCCAACACTGAACCAGTAACTTGATAGTCCACATTGCGAGAGAGAGCCGGGTCGTGGTAGGAACCATTCAGTTTAAAATAGTTTGCTAATCTATCATTCTTGATTCCAACCGGTAGCTCACTTTTGCGCTTCTTAAGCATGGCTATAGCAGAATATCCAAGAACCACTCCAAAAATAATGTAAAGGGCTTGTTTGCTAACAACACCAGCCAGATAAGCTCCTGAAATAGCTCCTATAGTTGTGGCCATCGATAGGTACAAACCAACTCTCAGATTGCTTACCTTACTACGTACATAAGCAGCTGCGGCTCCGCTTGAAGTGGCGATAACCGATACTAAGCTTGCACCAATGGCATAATGTATATCCAATCCCATAGCTAATGTAAGAAAAGGGACTAAAATTACTCCGCCTCCTAGTCCTAGAATTGCGCCTAACGTACCAGCGGCGATAGAAGCTATAAACAAAACTAAAAAAAATAACAATGTGTTCATAAATGTTTTAGGTAGACCTCCTTTCTTTCCAACTTTGCTTTTGTAACGATTTCGTCCAAGAAAGGCGATTACTTCTTGCCTTAATTGAACAGCTAGCGATGCAAGCTAAAAATTTATCAATTTAATTTACTCCTCTATACCCGGAATTACATCGGTATGATTGTTATTTATCGGTAGTAAAAATTAATGGTGTGAGTTAATTAATAATTGAGAGCAATCACGCTAAATAATTAGCAATGGCCTATAGTTTTAATTGTAGGCATTAATTAAAATTACTTAGTTAAGCTAGCTTCATTGGGGGTTGTAACGGTAATAACTGTGCCATTACCTGGGCTGGTTTGAACATTAAATGTTCCACCTATAAGCCTGGCTCTGGTTTGCATGCCGTCTATCCCCAGCTTACCGCGGCGCGAAAGCTCGCCTAAGCTTTGCGGCAAATCAAATCCCTTACCGTTATCGGATATT
>JAJYQA010000024.1 GCA_021794835.1 Actinomycetes bacterium
CAACCTAAGCAACGGGGCCATTATCCTTGAGCATTGCGACAGCCAGCAAACTGCCCAGATACTTCCCAGTCTAATCAGGGAGATACAGGCTAGGGGATATAAGATAGTTACGGTGCCGGGGTTGTTTAAAAGTAGGTTTTAGAGAAGACTATTTTTCGAATTACGAATCGTTAATTAGTGCTGCAGTGCTACGAAAAGACCATTCAATTACCTGGTTTATTAGGCCAAAGAGGCTCCATAAATGGAGCAATTACAATTAATTGTTAACTGCAACACCGAGTAACTTTATCCATGTTGTATAGCCGCGCTGGTTTCGGTATAATCTTAGAGGCAAAACGAGTGCTAAAATTTAGCAAAACTACACCTCACATGCCGGAGTGGCGGAATTGGCAGACGCGCTGGTCTCAAAAACCAGTGAGGGCAACCTCATACCGGTTCGATCCCGGTCTTCGGCACATATAGTAATGCTTTTTCATCCGACGTTTAAAAATTTATAATTCGGCATTCGCTAAATGACCCAGTCGTGTATATACACCGGCTTGGCAGCTTTCTTAGTCCCTTTATCTTCGCCTCTGTCTAAACCAACCGTGATTATGGCAACATCGTCGTTAAGCTTTCCCTTTGAGAACTCCTCAGCCGCATCCAGCAGTATTTTTGGGATATCCTTGATATCTAGGTCTGTAATACCAAGTAGCGTGTTAACTACCCCTTCTTCCCCAAACATTCCATTACCGTTTCTGGCCTCAAGCAAACCATCGGTATACAGCAGGATGACCTCGCTTGGCATGAGCTTATCGTGATGGTTTTCATACCTTGCGCTCTCCAAAACGCCAAGTGGGGTCGAGCCGATATAAAGCTGCCGAACCGCCAACGTCTTATAATCGATAATAATTGGGGATGGGTGCCCCGCAATCGCATACCATAAGTTGCCGGTCGTCGGGTCTATAACAACAAAGGCGATTGTTATAAACTGCCCCGGTGACATCTGCGAGTTTATCACCCTGTTCGCCCTTGCCAAGACCTCTGAAGGAGAATCGCATTCATACGCAAAGGCTTTTATTGTCATCTTAGCAAGAGCTGTCGCGGTTGCCGCTTCAAGCCCCTTGCCTGATACGTCCCCAATAACAACCCCGATTTTGCCGTCTGAAAACTCGATAAAATCGTAGAAATCCCCGCCTACTTTAGACCGGTTGGTAGCTGCACGGTAGAGCAACCCCAGCTTTATTCCAAAAAGATTATCCGGTACTGCAAGAAGAGCGTTTTGCAGCGTCTCAGCAACGTCTCTTTCCCTGCCGTATAGGTTAGCGTTCTCTATCGCAATTGCCGCCTGGCTTGCCACAGCCTCCAGCAACGCGATATCGTTTTCGCTAAATGATTTTCCGCTGATCGATACAACCTGCAGAGCCCCGAGCATCTGCTCACCGACTAGAAGAGGTATGGTAGCAACCGCATTTATACCAAGCAACAGCGCCTCTTTTGATGCCCTGGGGTCGTGCCGGTAGTCATTGGTATATACCGACTTGTTGGTCCATTGCACGGTCTCGATCAATCCAAGGTTCGGCAGCTTCACGTTTTTTAGCGGCGGCATAGCGCTAATTTCATACCTGCACCTAATCTTTCCGCTCTCCTCATCGCAAAGCCCTATTGAGCCGAGGTCTGCCCCCACAAGATCCACCGCATTTCTCACGATTTTCTCCAAAAGCTCTGTTAGGTCAAGGCCCGATGATATATCGAGGGCCACTCTATTTAGGATTAGTAAGTCCTCATTTGAGGCCTTGAGCTTGGCTTCAGACTCACGGGTCTCTTCGTAAAGCCTTGCATTTTCTATTGCTACCGCCGCCTGGTTTGCCAGAGCCAAAAGTAATCCCATCTCTTTCCCGGTAATCCTATTCTGGCGAAGCAACGGCGTGTACAGCCCAATCACGCCCAAGGTCCCGCTGCCTGAGATCAAAGGTAAAGTTATTGCCGAGTCTATGCCGGCAGCAACAGCTATATCTTTATGTACAAAATCCGACCGCACCAAATCCCTAGTAACGGATGGTTTTCCGCTTATTAAAACCTTACCCACTTCACCCTGGCCAGGTCCGAACTTTAAACCGTTGAAGTCGACATTTTTCTCACTCCAGAAGTGGTCGACTAGGACATTATTTTCTTTCTCGTTGTAAAGCGCAACCCAGACTGCCTCGGCGTCAAAGTAAGTGCGAAGCGCCTCGACAATTGAGCTCTCAACAAATGGGATATTAAGCGCAAGGTTAATCCTGCCTCCAACCTCAACCAGCCCGCTAAGCTCACCTACATACTCTTTGAGGTTAACATGCATCGCATTAAAGCTCTCGGCAAGGTCCTCTATCTCATCTCCGGTCTTAATCAATCCGATATCTTCAGCAAAATTTCCCTTTGCGATACTCTTTGCTTTTTTAGCAAGCTTCGTAATTGGCTTGACTATGCGTCCGCTAATCCAAAAACCTAAAAACGCCCCTACTAGGATGACTACGATGGCCGTACCTGCGCTCTGTATTAGATCTTTTCTAATGGGTGCCATCACCTGATCGACAGGTACAAAAGAACCTGCGCTCCAGCCAATACTACGGATTGGAACCTGCGCGCCTAGCCTTCGCGAGTTGTCTATCGGGAATATAAGGCTACTCGAAACATACTCTTTGCCTGATATTGCTTGTCTCACGAAGTCTTTTGACGACCAGTCTCTTTCAGAGAATGGTTTTTTGGTATACTGGCTTTGGTAGACAAGCATCCCGTTGCTGTCGGTTATGTTATAGCCGCCACCTGGCACTTCGAAAGTAAAAATCTGACCTAACTTGGTCGAGTCAATTGAAGCAATCATCAGGCCGGATAACTTTGAGCCATGCCATATGCCGGTAACAATATCAAAACCAATACCGCCATGTTGGTGCTTATGCAGCGGAGTTACCAACCATGGCCTTTTTGCACTTAACTTATTGACGTCGTATGTAACATTGTATGGATCATGCGCTTCCTTAGTACCGATCAAGCTTTTGTCGGAAGATGCGTATATCTTGCCATCGAGCTTGGCGTAATCTAGGCTAAACACCGGATATCTACCTGCAACCTGTGCAAGATACTTACTTGCTTCAGGGCTAGTATAATTTTTATCAACAATGGCCATTCCCATAACTTGCTCGGTTGTCGAGATTTCTTTAATAAAGTGGTCAAAATTGTTGGCGATGTCGCGCGAAAAAACGACCCTTGATGTTAAGATTTCTTGTTGCTTGTCTACGTAGTAATTGTAGTGCGCGAGAACTATTATAAGGATGAGGGGAATGGTTATCGCCAAATAACTAATGAGGAGTTTTTTCCTGATACTGTTTATAAACGCAGATATTCTTATCATACTCACCTATAGATGATAGTAATAATTAACATTTCAAAAGTACCGCTTTATGCATACAGCAATTAAGCGCAAAGTCTACTTTTAAAATAGCAGAAACCTCGCCCTCTTACGGGCGAGGTTTCCCGCTGGCCAAGGCACCTGCCATGGCGCAGAAACCATTTTAAGGCTTCTAATTTATTGTCTTGACCAGCGATTATTATAAATTGAGATTGATTTGCAAACTTGCGAACATTATAACAGGTGTTTTTTTAGAATTCCATAGAATTCCCTAGGTAATTACTAGGAATATTATTTAAGTGACTAAACCAAAGAAGGTAGAGATATTGAAGACCATCACTCTAACCAGCTTATTCACTAGTTAGAGTGTTTAGGTTTAAGGTTTTAGCTAAACCGGTTTCTTGATGATAAAAACCGACGTTGCGCAGCTTTGAATATCTTTTCTCTACAAGCTCGGCGAGATCGACCCTTCCAAGCTCTTTGAGGGATTTCTCCAGCTCGCGCTTTAAGTCCCTTGCGACCAGGGCGGGGCCGTGATGTGCGCCGCCCAAAGGCTCTTTTACAATTATATCGATTATCCCCAGCTTTAGGAGATTATCCGCCGTAAGCCCGAGCACCTCGGCAGCCCGGTCGGCTCCATCCCCACCATCCCAAAGAATACTCGCACACCCCTCAGGCGTAATAACTGAGTAGTAGGAATTTTCCAGCATGATTATTCGATCGCCAAACCCGATTGCCAGCGCGCCACCGCTTCCACCTTCGCCTATAACTGCGACAATTACCGGCACCGCCAATGCACTTAGTTCCAAAAGGTCTTCGGCAATCGCGGTAGCCTGTCCCCGCTCCTCGGCTTCGATGCCGGGGTACGCGCCCTGGGTATCGACAAACGTTATAAACGGCAGTTTGAATTTGTTTGCAAGTCTCATCAACCGCCGTGCCTTGCGGTAGCCCTCAGGATGGGGCATCCCAAAGTTTCTAAATACATTTTCTTTGGTATTACGGCCCTTTTGATGGCCAACAACCATAACCCGGGTGTCTCCCAGACGGGCGAATCCGCCGATGATTGCGGGGTCGTCTCGATAAATCCTATCTCCATGCAGCTCTATAAAATCGGTAAATATTGCCTCTATATAGTCAGCAGTACGTGGCCTCTCGGGATGTCTTGCAAGCTGGACTTTTTGCCAAGGCGTAAGTTTAGAATACGTACGTACCCGCAGCTTTTGGATCTGATCCTCCAAGTACTTAATCTGAAACGCGATATCTTGCTTATCGGCCGACTCCAGCCGCTTGAGCTCATCAAGCTTGGTTTCAAGCTCTACGAGCGGCCTCTCAAAATCATACGCAAATCGCTTCATTGCGCTACACCTTTGGGTTCTAGATAATCAAGTAGCCTTGCTACTATTTGCTTCATCTCTAATCTGTTTACAATCATGTCAATCATTCCATGGCTCAAATTAAACTCGGCTGTTTGGAAGCCCTTGGGAAGTTTTTGCCTTATTGTCTGCTCGATGACCCTCGGTCCAGCAAAGCCGATCAGCGCATTTGGCTCGGCGATGATTATGTCGGCAAGACTTGCAAAACTTGCTGTAACTCCCCCTGTCGTCGGATTAGCCAAAATAGCTATATACGGCATTCCACTTTTGTTAAACCGGGCCACCGCCGCACTTGTCTTTGCCATTTGCATTAGCGATATCATCCCCTCTTGCATCCTAGCGCCGCCGGAGCTGCTGGTGATGATAAGCGGCAGCCTATCATCAGTTGCTAATTCAATCAGCCTGGTAATCTTCTCGCCGACCACCGAGCCCATACTTCCACCAATAAAGCCAAAATCCATTGCGCCAACCGCCACTTGGCGACCGTTAACTTGCCCGGTTCCGCAGACAACGGCGTCGTTCAGGCCGGTCTTGTCCCTGGCTATATCAAGTGAGTCGATATAAGCCTTGTCGGCTACAAAGTGTAGGGGATCTTCTGGACTAAGGTCAGCCCAAAGTTCATCAAAGGTGCCGGGGTCGGTTAAATGATTAACTCTCTCCTGGGCAGAAAATGGAAAATGATAGTCACACTTTGGGCAGACTTTGTGGTTTTTCTCCAGCCCTTTAATATAAACGGGCTCGTTGCAGCCCTTACATTTCTCCCAGACGCCATCCGGTACCGCCCGCTTTTCCAAACTTGGATTGTTGGGAGTGGGCTTTTTTTGTTTATTAAACCATTCGCCTATTGGCATATGACCTCTTAATTGGAACTACAAATAATTGTTCTCTTGTTGTTATGATTTTGCGATGTAGTTGCCCCATTTATGTGGCGTGGGCCTAGCTTTAACCTTTCACCTTTATTAACCGCGCGCCCGATAAATCGGGTAACTACATTATCTTTATTCACCGGTTCTTTAATCCGTAATTCGACATTCGAATTTCGTAATTCCCCGAACCCTGGCTCTGGACCCTAATACTGACTCCTGGCTACTGATTATAACTGTTTCAATGCTTAGCTGTCCATTGCACTTTTAACGTCCGATATGTACTTCTCAGCTGCTTTGATGCAGTTATCTCCGGCCTCCGCAATTAGGCTTACCAGAGCGCTACCAATAATTACGCCGTCGGCCACCTCTGACACCTGTCTTGCCTGCTCTGAGCGAGATATTCCAAAGCCCACGGCCAGCGGCTTATCGGTAACTTTTCTTACTCTTTTAATAAAATCGGTTAAATTTGTGGGAAGATTAGTTCTCGCGCCGGTCACGCCGGTTAAGGACACGCAGTATACGAAACCCTGAGAGACCTCCGAGACCTTCTTTAGCCTCCCATCCGTACTGGTAGGGGCAGCAAGCATAACTGTTGCCAGACCATATTTTTGGGCGGCCTCCCTCCAAGGTTCGGCCTCTTCGGGAGGTAAATCAGGAGCTATAACGCCGTCTACTCCAGCCTCTGCGGCATTCTTAGCACATTCTTCCAGGCCATAGCGGTAGATGGTGTTATAGTATGTCATCGCGACTATGGGGATTTCTGTCCTCTGTCTAGCCCTTTTTACCAGATCAAAAACTGTATCTGTATTTACATTGTTTCTTAAAGCCGAGTTGGCCGCTTTCTGTATGGTTGGTCCATCAGCAAGAGGATCAGAATAAGGGATACCAAACTCAACCAAATCTGCGCCCGCCTCAGCTACTGCCAACAGCAGTTTTAGTGACGTCTCGATATCGGGATAGCCCGCCATTAAGTACGGCATCAGGGCCTTCTTATTTCCCTCCCTAAGACGGGAAAACAACCCATCAATACGGTTTAGCTTAATCATAATCATATCTGCACCCCCAATGCGCTTGCTGCAACCTGAACATCCTTATCGCCCCGTCCGGACAGGTTTATCACGACGATATCGTCTTTTGAAAGGTCGGGCATTAGTTTTTCCAGGTAGGCAACGGCATGGGCGCTCTCAAGCGCGGGCAAAATCCCTTCTGTCCTTGAAAGAAGCTGAAATGCGGCAAGCGCCTCATCGTCGGTTACCGAATCATATTTGGCAAGTTCGTTCTCCTTTAGATAGCTATGCTCGGGACCAACGCCGGGATAATCCAGGCCGGCGGATATCGAGTGCGCCGGCAATATCTGCCCGTAATCATCTTGCAAGAGATAGCTTAGGGAGCCATGGAGGATGCCCTTATGCCCCTTGGTCAGCGGTGCTCCATGCTGGCCCGTCTCAAGCCCGAGACCCGCCGGCTCAACGCCGATTAGCCTTGTACCAGTGCCTATAAACGGGTAGAAAATGCCCATGGCGTTGCTGCCACCGCCCACACAGGCGATTATCACGTCGGGGTCACGCCCTTCAAACTCATGAATTTGAGCCTTTGTCTCAAGCCCTATCACGCTTTGAAAATCCCTCACCATCATAGGGTAGGGGTGCGGGCCGGCAACCGAGCCTATCATATAGTAAGTCGTCTCCACGTTGGTAACCCAATCGCGAATCGCCTCGTTCATTGCATCTTTTAACGTCTTGGTGCCGCTTGTTACCGGCACGACTTCGGTGCCCAGAAGATTCATCCTAAACACATTTAGCGATTGGCGATTGGTGTCTTCCTCTCCCATGTAAACCTGACACTCAAACCCAAAGAGCGCGGCGGCTGTCGCACTTGCGACCCCGTGCTGCCCCGCCCCCGTCTCGGCAATTATCCTTTGCTTGCCCATCCTCTTGGCAAGCAAAGCTTGTCCTATTGTGTTGTTTATCTTATGCGCCCCGCCGTGACACAGGTCTTCGCGTTTTAGATAAATCTTGGCGTGCCCGTAATGCTTGGTCAGTCTCTCGGCAAAGTAAAGCAATGTTGGCCTGCCAATATACTCCTTATGATATAAGGCAAGCTCGGCTTTAAAATCCTCATCGTCTTTGTATTTGGCATACGCTTTTTCAAGCTCCTCGAGTGCGGTCATCAACGTCTCCGGCACAAACTTGCCGCCAAACTCGCCGAAATGCCCCCGCTCATCAGGTAACTTAACTTGCATCGTAACAACCCCTCATCTTTGCCGATAAATCGGCAATTACATTCTACTCACCATAGAAATATATCAACCCCATTTTGTCTTTGGCCTCAAGAAAGGTCTCCCTGGCGATCTCCCGGGCCTTGTGACTTCCCTCGATAAGTAGGTCGCGCACGTAATCCGGCTTAAGTGAAAGCTCTTGCCTGCGATCCCTAATTGGTCCAAGGACACTTATTATATCATCCGCAAGTTTCTCCTTCATTTCGGAATAGCGGATGGTTTCCTCGTCGTAGAGCTTCTTGAAATGCCCGTAAGTCTCTGCTGATGAGAATATGCTCATCAGCTGGAACAGATTCTTAGTCCCGGGACTTATCTCACCGCCGGTCGGCCCGATGTCGGTTACTGCCTTGGAGAGTTTAGCACGGATTACATACGGCGGATCTGACAGCGCAATATAGCTCTGCGGGCCAAGGCTTTTACTCATCTTTCGCGTCGGCTCGGTAAGCGACATTATCCGTGCACCTGATCCAAGATAGGTTTGTGGCTCGGGGAAGGTATCTCCGAACCTGCCGTTAAATGCCCTTACTATCTCTCTTGTCAACTCAAGGTGGGGGGCTTGATCCTCGCCAACCGGAACAATCGTGCTCTTGTAGAGCATGATATCTGCCGCCATCAAAACAGGGTAGCTTAAAAGTCCCATGTTCACGCCAATCTTTAGCTGTTTGGCCTTCTCTTTGTAGGTTGGAACCCTCTCTACCCACGAGACCGGCGTTATGCAGTTTAAAAGCCAGGCCATCTCGGTATGCTCCGGCACCAGGGACTGTATCATAATAATACTCTTATTTGGGTTCAACCCTGCAGCCAGGTAATCAAGGGCGGCATCGATAACTCTTTTCGACATAGCCGACGGTTTATAAGGCTCGGTTATCGCGTGGTAGTCAACTATCCCAAATATGCCCTCGTAGGTGTCCTGCAAGCCAATCCAGCTTTTTATCGCACCAAGATAATTGCCAATATGAAGTTCTCCCGTCGGCTGTATTCCGCTAAAATATCTCTGCCTCATCTATCCACCTATTCACCGTTTACAATTTTCCCGGTCCACCAGTTCACCTGCTCGCCGGTCTTCCTACAGCACCAATTAACAATTCGTAATTCACCAAATTATTTACAATTTTCAACAGCCTTCATGAACTTGCGCAGTTTATATTTATCCTTCTTCCCAGGCTTTAGCTCAACTCCACTACTAACATCAACTGCATAGGGCCTTACTACCTTTACGGCAAGAGCTACATTCTTATAGTTCAACCCACCAGCTAAGATCAACGGTTTTCGCGACTCTAGGTTTCTTACAAGATCCCAATTTAGATGAATGCCGGTGCCGCCGTATTGACCCCGGGCATACGTATCGATCAAAAACGCTACTACGCTGTTACTTGGGTTGAGAAGAGTTGCGGCCTCAAACTCATTCTCCCGGAAAATCCACTCCTCGATCTCCGTGTAGTTTCTCATTCTAAAAGATTTTATAACCTTTTGGTTAAATTGGCCACAGTACGATATGTCTTCCTCGCCGTGAAATTGTAAGACATCTAGCCCGCAAAAATCAGCTATTAGCTTTACCTCGTCGTAAGGACGATTTACAAATACCCCAACCGTGGTTATAAACGGTGGCAACTCCGAGATTATATTTGCCGCCACCTCGGGACTAACTTGCCTTGGGCTATTGGCAAATACAAACCCAAGAGCGTCGGCCCCAAGACCTGCCGCCAATAGAGCATCTTCTAAATTAGTTATGCCACAAATTTTTACTTTAACCATTTATTTATTCTCTTCATTACAGGCAAGCGCAAAGTCGTAGTCCTGCAATCCTTCTTTTAGGTAGCTATCGTAGGCCGTCATATCAAAGTAACCGTTTCCGCTAAGTCCAAAGAGAATTACTTTCTCCTCCCCGGCCTCTCTTGCTTTTAGCGCCTCGTCGATGGCGGCACGGATTGCATGCGAACTCTCCGGCGCCGGGATAATTCCCTCGGCCCTCGCGAACTGTACTGCCGCGTCAAAGACGCTCGTCTGGTGATGTGCCACAGCCTCGATTACGCCCTTCTCATAAAGTAGGCTTATGATCGGCGAGTCGCCATGATACCTTAGACCTCCCGCATGAATACCGGCCGGCACGAAGTCGTGGCCCAGCGTGTACATCTTTGTAAGGGGCGTCATACCGGCGGTATCTCCAAAATCATACCTGTACTCACCTTCGGTCAAAGTCGGGCAGGCTTTCGGCTCAGCTGCGACTATCCTTATATTCTTGCCGGCAAATTTATCCTGGATAAACGGGAAGCTTAAGCCAGCCATGTTGCTACCACCACCGCAGCACCCGATAACTACATCCGGATAATCCCCAGCCATCTCCATCTGCTTCTTGGCTTCAAGACCTATGACCGTCTGGTGCAGGAGAACGTGGTTTAGCACGCTGCCCAGCGAGTAGTGTGTGTCGTCCCTCATAGCAGCCTCTTCGACAGCCTCGCTGATTGCAATTCCCAAACTGCCCGGGGAATCCGGGTCCAGCTCGAGCATCCTGCGGCCTGACTGGGTATTGGTAGTTGGACTAGCGTAAACGGTTGCCCCGTAGACCTCCATCAGCGACCGGCGATAGGGTTTCTGGTTGTAACTTACCTTTACCATGTAGACAACGCACTCCATACCGAAAAAGTTGCACGCCATAGACAGTGCGCTGCCCCACTGGCCCGCACCGGTCTCTGTCGTCAGTCTTTTTATACCTTCTTGTTTATTATAATATGCCTGTGCGATAGCCGTGTTTGGTTTGTGGCTTCCCGTGGCGTTTCCACCTTCATACTTGTAGTATATTTTTGCCGGGGTATCGAGGATTTTCTCAAGCCGACGGGCCCGGAAAAGCATGCCAGGCCGGTATAGCCTGTAGATTTCAAGCACCTCGTCAGGGATCTCAATAAAACGCTCGGTGCTTACTTCTTGCTTTATCAGCTCCATAGAGAAAAGAGGAGCTAGATCATCCGGGCCAATCGGCTCTTTTGTTACCGGATGAAGATACGGATCAAGGGGATACGGCAGGTCGGCCAAAATGTTATACCAGGCCGTGGGTATCTCCTTTTCGCTAAGAATGAATTTAGTCGTTTCCAAATTGATTCACTCCTTTGTTCTACACAAAACTTATTGCAATAAGCTCGGCCATTTTTTGGCCAGGATTCCCGCTTTTTAAAAGCGATTCTCCAATAAGAAACCCATCTGCTCCAGCATCAAGAAGCCTCTTTATATCGGTACTTTTCGAAATGCCGCTCTCACTTATTGCAATCCTATCATCTGGGATAAGCTTCAGCAATTCTATAGATGTGTTAAGATTGGTTTCAAGCGTGTTTAGATTGCGGTTGTTTACCCCAAGAAGCCTCGCACCGGAATATATTGCGCGCGTTAGCTCATCTTCGGTATGCGACTCAAGCAAGACTTCGAGACCAAGCCCGTGCGCAAGATCAAGAAAATGGTTAATTTGGGCGTCGTTTAGTATGGCAGCAATAAGAAGTATCGCATCCGCCCCGAAGGCTTTTGCCTCATAAATCTGGTATTCGTCGATGATAAAGTCTTTTTGCAGGACAGGAAGCCTGCTTTGATTCTTAACCTCAAGTAAATCCTCAGGCTTACCGCCGAAATATTTCTCATCGGTTAAGACGGATATACCGGCCGCCCTGCTGTTCTCGTAAATCAAAGAAAGCTCAAGAAGACCGTGACCCGCATTCATATCTCCACCGGAAGGTGACTTCTTCTTTATCTCGGCAATAATTGCAACGTCTCGAGACTTTATCGACTCAATAAGGCTTTGCCGCTTAAAGCTACCATCGATCTCAAGCAACTCAAGCGGACGAGCTTTCTTTGCAGCTTCGATATATAGTTTTTTGTCTTCGACGATTTTATTGAGAATCATTAATTATCCTTGTTGGTGCCAAAGTTAATGAAGGCACTTTAGACCTCTCTCATACCAGGCCTTGATCCAAAATCACGTAGGGCTTCTAGCTTTGCCAGCGCTTTTCCGCTATCGACAGATTCGGCAGCAATCGCCATACCCTCGATAAATGACTCAGCCCTGTCGGCAGCAATCAAAGCCGCCGCAACGTTCATTAAAACAACGTCCCTCTTTGGGCCTTTCGTGCCTTTTAAGACATCAAGCGTTATAGCAGCGTTTTCTTCCGCACTGCCACCTTTTAAGTCTCCAATTGTCGCCCTTGCTACACCGCAATCCGCTGGCGTGATCATATACGTCGCGACTTTACCGTCTTTAAGCTCAGATATCATGCTCTCGCCGGTGTTTGATATCTCATCCAGCCCGTCATGCCCATGTACAACCAGCGCGTGCTTTACCCCAAGGTTGCCAAGAACCAGCGCCAGAGCTTCGGTTAAAGATGGGTCGTAGACGCCAAGCACCTGTGCTGTCGCGCTCGCGGGGTTGGTGAGTGGCCCAAGTATGTTAAATACCGTGCGGATGCCTATCTCACGCCTCGGTCCGATGGCATGTTTCATTGCCCCGTGAAAATTGGGGGCAAACATAAAGCCTATGCCAATCTCCTCGATGCAGCTCTTGACCTCTTCGGGAGATAGATCAATGCGTATGCCAAGTGCCTCAAGAACATCTGCACTTCCGCTTTTGCTTGAGACAGAGCGGTTCCCATGTTTTGCAACCGGAATACCAACACCCGCTACGACAAACGCAGCAGTCGTTGAGATATTAAATGTGTGGAGCTGATCTCCGCCCGTGCCACAGGTGTCCACAATATCAACTACTTCAGGTGTAATCCTGCTTGCCTTCTCGCGCATTACCTTGGCAAAACCAGATATCTCGTCGACGGTTTCTCCCTTCATCCTAAGAGCAGTTATAAATGAGGCGATCTGGGCCGGAGTCGCCTCTCCGCTCATGATGATATCCATTACTTGCTCGGCCTCATCCATTGTCAGATGCTTGTTGTCAATAACCTGTTTTATCGCGTCAACTATCATGCCCTTCCTCCTAAAGTCCTACCCAACAGCTAATTTCTGTGGCTGATTCGCGTTTAAGAAATTTCTTAAGATTGCCTTTCCTTCACGAGTAAGTATCGATTCAGGATGGAACTGGACACCCTCAACCGGCAGGTCGCGATGTCTTATCGCCATAATTAGTCCATCCTTGGTTTCGGCGGATATCTCAAAACAAGCCGGCAGTGACTCCCTTTCAACCACCAGAGAGTGATATCTCGTTGCGGTAAACGGATCTGGTATACCTTTAAATATCGTCTTGCCGTCATGGTATATCTGCGAGGTCTTGCCATGAACCAGAGCTCCCGCATGGACAACCTTGCCGCCAAATGCCTCACCAATTGACTGGTGACCCAGACACACGCCAAGAATGGGAATTTTGCCGGCAGCCTTCCTGATCAAATCAACCGACACCCCGGCATCCTCCGGTCTACCCGGTCCAGGCGAGATAACTATTTTATCCGGTTTAATATCCATAATTTCTTGGACCGTCTTCTCATCATTTCTAAAAACGGCAAGTTTCTCACCCATCTCTGCAAGATACTGCACTAAGTTAAATGTGAACGAATCATAGTTGTCGATCATTACTATCATAATCTAACCCTCCACTTGACTAATAAGGTTTGCTCTAATTACCAATCCTTTATCTTCTTAACTCTCTAGCCGCCAAGCTATCAGCGATCAGCTGTCAGCTTTTTTATCTTTATTTTTAGCTGATGGCTGACTGCTATAAAATAAAAAAACCCTCGTCTCCCTTATATGGGACGAGGGCTATCTCGTGGTGCCACCCAACTTTACAGAGATTAGATATTAGAAACTAGAAATTAGATTTCTAATATCTTAATCCTGCCTCATTTAGAATACGATAGTCTTATAGGCTATTTATATCCTTCTTCTTTTAACGGTGAAGACTCCGGCAGGACTACTCTTAGAGATTAAAGACTTGCATTCTAGACCATCAAGTCTAATTTCTAATTTCACCCCTGCTCCTCCGGGGCCCACTCAGCCAGATGCTAATCGGTGCCGGCTTTCACCAAACCCGGCTCGCTTATTACCGGCCTTTCCGGCCTACTTTCCCCATCAAAGGCTTGAATTTTTAATTAATTACAAGATATCACGCGTTTCCGGTGGTGTCAATTCTTTGGCCTTAGCTTTAGCCTGGTCTTTATTTATTAATAGCTTGTAAAGACATGCGTTCATATCCAGCAAGCTCTCAGCCTCCTTCTTGGCCATCCTGTTGGATTTAAGGGCCTTTGTGCCGTAGCTTATACTCCCAAGCACTTGGCTCCTGCAAACCAGCGTCTCGGTATGGATGGGCTTTCCATTTATGTATGTTTTTCCTAGAATTAATTCCCGTACGCTCTGGTGGGAAACACAGAATGGATGAACAATTGCGCGGCCCGGGTACTTCTTCTTATATCTGCCGGTCAAAGCGATGAAGGCTTCGGGGTTTCTTTCGTTAAGCTCACTTACCGTGGCCCTGAATGGGCATTGCTCGGTAGCGTAGGTATCTTCCGCACGGGGGATAGGACTCGATTCAAGCTTTGATATGCCTGCCTCGCCCTTCTCAATTGCCTCAAAGAAATCCTCTTTGCTATCATAGTGCTCTTCCGAAAAGGATTGACCCATCCTGGTTAGGGTATCCTCAATCAGCCTAATTGATATATCAAGCGATGGGCCGACATCTGATAGTGAGCTAGCAAGTCCCTCAACCGCCGGTCTGGGCACCGCGGACCCGGTAATAACGTGGTCTGCTTCGTACTGCCTGCCGATTTGGTATCCCCTGTCCGTTATTGTATACTCAACAATCTCATTACTGTGCTTGCTGGCCCTATGCTTCATAATTAGAAGTGCTTTTCGAACCCTTGACTCAAGCTCTACATATTTCAACTGGATAATCGTCTCAACGATGTAGGGAAGCCCGAATTCAAGGCCGCCGACGTCGCCTAGAAACAATCTATCTTCCTGAAGAAGAAGGCTTGTTACTTGGTGTCTTCTAAGCACGTTTACCATTAGATAAGCCAGACTCCTCATCCGTCTGGGATCTTCAGATATAATTTCGATGTGGTTAAAGGCGTCGATGACAACCCTCTTTACGCCGTATTTTAGAATCGCCTCATCAAACTCCCCCCCGGGTTTTCTCACCATACTCAAGAAAACTTCCGGGGTCGTGAATATCATTTTTAGCTTTTCGGCCTCCTCGTATTTTTTAAGGTCGATGCCTATAGAGCGGGCATCCCGGTAAAGAGAACCTGAAAATTCCTCAAAGGTCACATAAAGGCCTGCTTCACCAAGCTCAATACCGCGCGCGAGAAAATGCAGCCCAAGGGTTGTTTTTCCAGTGCCGGGTGCGCCCTTTACCATACATGCTGAACCCGGATAAAAACCACCGCCCAGCATTTTATCCAAGCTACTTATGCCTGTCTTAACCCTACCATTCATAATGCCTCCAACATTGGTACCAATAACCGCATAGTCTGTAAACATGCGGGCGTTTTATTTACATTTTATTTAAAGTTTGTGAAAAGAGCAACATGTGGATGGATATAAAAGCGCACTGGCTAGCCATAATGAGCCAAGCACTTTGTCAATTTTACTCGTTTTGTTGCCGGATGCTTTGCCCATGCTGTAAGCTTGCTGGGGCTTTCTTAATTTTGGGGACGAATTTTGTTGTGGTCCTAAACATGCTATGGTCGCAGTAGATTAGATTTGCTTGAACTACTACTTTCCCAGAAGTCCTGTTTTTGCTATGGTCTCAAACACGCCATGGTCGCTGCCTAGCAGCGACATAATGGTATTAATTAATCCATGTGAAAACCCGCGTGAAGTATCAGTACTTAGAAGCGTGCTTTTTCTATTATTCTGTTCTGGGCTACTGTTTTCGTGTTTTTCTTGCCCGTAATTGCTCGGCCCCAAGGTTGTCGTAGGCGTAAATATAGACGGCGCGCGTTCTTTAACGTTCCCCTTTTCAAAAGATCCGGGCTTGTTGCTACTATTAGTTGTTGGCGCCTTGTCGTAGTTTTCAGATCCGTTTTTGCCTTGAGACCCATTTCCGTTACCATTACCGATGTCTTTTTTCTGGCCTTCGCTTTTTTGGCTTTCATCTCCAGTTGCGTTAATTAGCGCACGCTGTAACGCAGGTTTAGCACTTGGAGGGACTTTTTCCAGGACATCTTCTAAAACCTCCCGGTTCTTCTGTGCCATGCCATCCAGCGCCTCTTCAAACTCCTTGCTATGGCTCCCGTCGAAAGCTTTATCGGCTAGCCCAATATCTTCTGCAGTCGCATTTAAAAGGTCCTGGCGATAACTATCATTTTGTTTGAGCTTCTTTAGCTCGGATATCCTCTCCTTGGCCGCGCCGAGATAAAGTTCGCCTTTCTTGGCCTTATCCATCGTAAGGCCAATTCTCGCCTTTTCAACAGCAATTTTTACCGGATAAAGCGGGCTTCCTGGCAAACTTCCCTGCGCCAAAGCTACAGTAGTACCGCTGAGCATTGCGATAGCAACTGCCCCTATACCTACGCGCAAAAGCACAGCCCGCCAGCGTGGAGCCTTTGCCGCATGGCGGCCTATCCGGTTACCCTCAATACCTAATTCCCACCGTTTCTTCTCTACAGCTTCAAGTAGCTTGGCCCTGGCCTGCTGCTTCCTTTCCGCAGTAGGCGTGAACTTGGCCGCCTCGATAAGCTTTACGGACGCCTTGAGCATAGCTTCAAACTCTGGGCTTATCTTACCGTACTTGCTTAAACATTCCTCAACGGTCTTCTCGTTATTCTTTATTGCCTCTATGCATTCATCAAATATTTCATTTACTCTACGTTTCACCGTAGGTCTCTCCCAGGATCCTACTTAATGATCCAATTGCCCGGTGCTGCAGCGCCTTAACAGCACCAACATTTTTATTTATAGCCTTAGCAACCTCTTCATTTGTCATACCGGCGATAAACCTCATTGTGATTACCTGTTGCTGCTCCTCGGTTAGTTCTTGTATTGCCTTTATTACTTCCTTGCGGTCAAATTCTCTTATTGCCGACTGTTCGGGGTTATGGTTATTGTCCAACATAAGGTCCACTTCGTTTTCGATATCTACTGTTTTATATTTGCTTGACCTGTAGTAATCAATAACAAGATTTGAAGCTATCCTCAACAGCCAGGCCGAAAATGGTATACCCCGCCATTCAAACCCCGAGATATTCTCCAGAGCCCTCAAAAATACCTGCTCAGCAATATCTTCTGCCTCATGGCGGTTACCCACCTTATAATAGGCATATCCAAATACTTTATCAAAGTACATATCATAAAGCTGACCAAAAGCTTCGGAGTCGTAGTTCTTTGCTCTTTCTACTATCTTTTTTAATTTTACGACGTTATCCATTTGCCTTAGTGGTTTCATATGTATTAACGTAAGAACTGCCCAGCAGTAACGGAAATCAATCGAATATCTTTTCTACTTAAATGCTATTTAGCCTTATACTACCATACCTAGTGCAAGTACAACCCAACACAGTCGGGATATTTCCAGTAATTCACGTCTCAGCCGTAACTTTACAGGTACAACCTACGTTTATGCAAGTGAAGGCTAAGTTAAAAATACTAACTTCGCTAATAGTAAATAGTAATAGGATAATGCAAAGGAGGACTAAAACAATGTTAAGGAAGTTTTTTGCGCTTCTGGTGGCTATGATGTTGGTCTTGCCAGCATCCGTACTGGCAAAGGATGCCAAGCCAGGACTTGCTAACGGGATAGGAAGCACGGTCTCGGCACTTGCAGAAGTCAACGGACAAGAAGCCTCCGTCTCAAGCAGCCAGGAATTCAGCGCGGGAGTCGACGTCGAGAACAATAATGGCTCCCATGGCAAATCTGGAGAAAAAGGAGAGATTAAGGCAAGGCACTCGGAAAACGAAAGGGTCGTCGTCAGAGATAAAGAAAAGGTCATCAAAGGTAAAGAAAAAGAGACTGCCGACAAAAAAGGCAGCACTGAGGAAAGCCGCACTCCCGAGGTTAACAAAGCAAAATCAGAGCAAGGGGATGCCGCAGAGGCAACGGCAACAATTGAAAGTAGCAGTACTGCCAAAGCTAAAGGGACCACGGTTGCAATGCATGCAATCATGAGAAACATTCAGAAAAAGCTTACCAAGACAACTGGTGGTGCAGTTTCTGCCCTAGAGGCTGTTGTTAATAAATTTGCCTCATGGCTTGGCCTTGGCCCAGTATTTATCACGGTAGGACAATCAAATAATGCTAGCGGTAGCATTGGGACTACCGGGGCAACCGGAAGCACTACGACAACTGGTACGGTTGGAGCAACTGGTACTGCTGGAAGCATTGAGACTAGTGGTACGGTTGGAATAAGTGGCCTTGTAAGATAAGAACATCTAAGCTAAAACATCTAAGTCTAAGCTAAAAAGCCCGCTCAAAAGCGGGCTTTTTTATGCCTTGTGATAGTTATTGTTATTAACAACCCGTTTTAACAAGACAACGCTCGTCCCATCCTTACCTTCGTCAATGGTCACCCTATCCATAAGCGCAAGCATAAGAGGAATTCCCCTCCCCCGGAAATTGTCCTGCTCTATAGTGGGATCGGACATGCGACGTTTGAACTTTCCCTGGTCCTGAACTGTTACAGTCAAAGCAATGCCGTCACAGTGGGCTTTAATTCTCACATAGTTTTCGGGACCGAAGGGTGAACCGTGCTCTATTGCATTTGCCGTGGCTTCGCCAACGGCAACCTGAAGGTCGAAGATTTGTCTTTCGTTTAAGTCGCAGGTTTCACCAATTTGCCTCACACGGTTCCTAACGCGGGCTAGATTTGCAGATTCGCTCGTAATTTTCATTTCTTGCTCACCGGCATAGAGCACACATCCAGCACACTTTTTTTGCCGCTTATTGAGTTTTTGCAAACAAAATCAAACCCTTTCGCAAAACTATGAGCTTGAAGACTTCTTCCTTAGCTCTAGCAAGATAATTTTAGCAGGTTTGATAGGTACGAATTGTTTCGATTTAGATTTTATGAGCATGTAGAGGAAACGTCAACAGTAAATCGCCAGCTACTACAGCAACTATCTATACTAAATACTCCGCCTGGTCAATGGCCATAAAAAGCGCTCTGGCTTTATTTTTAGTCTCTATATATTCTTTCTCCGGAACGGAATCAGCAACAATCCCCGCTCCGGCCTGTATATAGGCATGTCCATCCTTAATCATAATCGTCCTTATAGTTATTCCACAATCAAGGCATCCGTTAAACCCAAAATAACCATAAACTCCGGCATAAGGGCCTCTAATTGCTGGCTCTAACTCATCAATTATCTCCATAGCCCTTATTTTGGGAGCTCCTGAAACCGTCCCCGCCGGAAATGTAGCGCGAAGTGCGTCAAAAGCACTTTTACCTCCAGCAAGTTTTCCGCTAACTGTGGACACGATGTGCATCACGTGCGAGTACCTTTCCACATACATCAGATTGTTGACTTTAACTGTTCCGGCCATGCACACCCGACCGATATCGTTTCGTCCAAGATCAACTAACATAACATGCTCGGCCCTCTCCTTTTCATCCGCTAGAAGCTCAAGCTCGAGCTTTTGCTCTTCTTCCGCTGTTTTCCCTCTAGGACGTGTCCCGGCAATCGGACGCGTGGTTACAACGCCGTCTTGCACTTGAATCAAAGGCTCGGGGGATGCTCCCGCTATTGTGAAGTCCTTAAGCTTAAGGTAAATCATATAAGGAGACGGGTTTATTGTTCTTAGCATACGGTAAATATCAAAAGACGCGGTTTTTATAGGAGTCGAGAATCTCTGCGAGAGAACGACCTGGAAAATATCGCCACCATAGATGTATTCTTTTGCCTTCTTAACCATATCGGAAAAATGCTCCTCTGATATGTTTGAGGAAAATTCCCCCGTTTTGTGGTGCACCGTTTCAACCAACTGCATATTCTTAAGCGTGCTTCTTAATTTTTTGACTATTGTGTCGATTCTTTTTATCGCCTGGCTATAGAGGTCGTCTACACCACCGCCGTTTACCCGCATGTTTGCAATAACCATGATCTTATGCTTGACATGGTCAAATGCGATAACCGTGTCGGTAAAAAGAAATACCATTTCCGGGACTCGGAGGTCGTCCGGTGAATTTTTGGGTATACGCTCGAAATACCGGATGGAATCGTAGCCGACGTAACCTACCGCACCACCAAAGAAGGGGGGAAGCCCATTTATCATCGCCGGGTTGTACGAAAGTATTTTCTCCTCAACTATCTTTAAGGGATCATCGATGCCGCCAAGTACCGCCTCCTCCTCCTCGCCCTCAATTGTTACATCGCTTCCCCGCACTGTGACAGTAAGATAGGGGTCACTGCCAAGAAATGAATACCTGCCAAGGCGATCTCCTCCAGTAACGCTTTCCAACAGAAATGAGTTAACCTTGTCACCAAGTTTAAGAAACGCCGATACCGGCGTGTCCAGGTCGGCTATGACCTCCCTATAAACCGGGACAAGATTATGTTTTGCAGCAAGTTTCTTAAATTCACTCCGAGACGGCGTATACATTACTAACCCTCCACTTGACTAATAAGGTTTGCTCTAATTACCAATCCTTTATCTTCTTAACTCTCTAGCCGCCAAGCTATCAGCGATCAGCTGTCAGCTTTTTTATCTTTATTTTTAGCTGATGGCTGACTGCTATAAAATAAAAAAACCCTCGTCTCCCTTATATGGGACGAGGGCTATCTCGTGGTGCCACCCAACTTTACAGAAACCAGATACAAGAAATCAGATTAATCTGGCTACTGCCTCATTTACCAGGTACTCATAGCTCCTTTTCTTTAGCTAATCCATACCAGCCTTTTTTTAACGGTAAAGGATCCGGTGGAACTACTCTCAATCAGAGACAAGAAACAAGACCGAGCCTTTGGCCCTTCAGAAACAAGATTGAGATTGCCACAGTCGCCTTCGGCTCCCTCACAATGACAGTTTGCTTACATTCTAGACCTTCATATCTTGTTTCTGATTTCTGGTCTCTGGTTTCGTTTCCACGCCTCCGGGGCCCACTCAGCCAGATGCTAATCGGTGCCGGCTTTCACCAAACCCGGCTCGCTTATTACCGGCCTTTCCGGCCTACTTTCCCCATCAAAGGCTTGAATTTTTAATTAATTACAAAATAGCACAGGGTAGAAGGCAGTGTCAATCTAAACCAATCTAAACAGCTAGGCCACTTCTTCTTCCAACCCCGTGATATAATCGGATACGACGTCGCAAAGTGCCCTAAGGTCAGCCTCCCCACTCGCCGAGAAGATGTTGTCACTTGCAGCCATCGGCTGATCTGACGGGGTTATACCGGCCCTCATAAGCTCGTCTCGCAAATCCGATGGTGCCGCAATTGTGCGCCCGCTGGCTATACCTGCAGCGATAAGAGCTTTTACTCCATCTCCGACAGATACGATCGCTGCACGGTGATCGTTTGCGTTCATAAAAGCAGTCATTGCCGCCTGATCGTTCATTATTGCATTAGCAGTTACTCCATCTGCCACAACAAGTACATCAAAAGTCATTTCTGAAGCTTCAGCAAACGACATATCGCTATGCGTGTTTACAAGACCGTCCACGCTTTTTACCTGGTCGTCCGCATTAAAGCTTGCAATGCGTGTCGCCGCGTTCTTTTGCCAACCAAAGCATTGCCATAAAGCCTCAAACGCCCTAGCTTCAAACCCATCGACGGCTAAGAACACTACGGTTTTATTTACCATGTCACCCATTTTGATCCCTCCAAAATTTAAGTGATACAATTCCACTTGTTATATTTTACCCTCACATTCCCTTTTTACCGTCTAGAATAAATAAAAACCCACCAGGCTTCCTTAGCTTGTGGTCAGGTTGTTTTAGTAAGGAAGCTAATTTATAATTAGTAATCGGAGGGTATATTGAAGTCAAACGTAAAAATAGCTCTGGCAGTAATCGCCCTTGGCATATTGTTATCGGTAACAGTGGCGGCAAATAAGGTTTATCATAAACCCAAGGATACCAAGGCAGAAATTGCAGGTCTTGCCAAAGTTAAAAAGATAAAACCGCTTACCGTAAACAGTGCCGTTCCCAAAATCCTTGATTTCATCGAGAACTCAAGACACTCGTGGACTTCTATCTACGTCGAGGGATACAGTCAGGCTGGCACGAATCCAGTGAATAAGTTTAGGGCCTGGGTTAAAAGATCAGGGGTGTATCGCCTTGAAGAGGGACATGTTATTCACATTAAAAATAACAAGGAGCGGTGGATAATCACGCCACCAGCTAAAAGAGCGGTATTTTTTGAAGTAGTGCAGCCGCCAAAAGACAAAGAGGAAGGTCTGAACAAAGTTATCGACACACCACTCAATGACCTCATTAACCCAAGCTACTTCGTGCGCAAAGAGCTGCGACAAAACGCCGAAACGGTGGAGAACATCGGCATAACTAAAATTGCCGGACGAAGCGCTATTCACCTTAAGGTTACCTTTCCTAAAAAGACGGCTAAAGAAAATTACTGGGATATATACGTCGATTGCAAAACCGGGATTATTCTTGGACGGGTTATACATCCGCCGGCCGGTAATCCTGAGGTTAAGGATTTTATCGATAAAGTAGAGATCAACCCAATGATCAACCCCAATATGTTTACATTCGTACCGCCGGTGGGCTATAAGATCAACTAAACCGTGCGGAAAAAGCAGGATTTGTTCCCGGTGTGGCAGGCGACTCCCACCTGTTCGACCAGGACAAGGAGGGTATCTGCGTCGCAGTCGTAGCGAATCTCTTTTACTTTTTGGATATTGCCGGAGGTTTCTCCCTTGCACCAGTACTTCTGGCGGCTCCTACTCCAAAACCAGGTTCTTCCCGACTCGATTGTGCGCTTGACCGCCTCTTTATCCATGTAGGCGACCATCAGAACCTCGTTTGTCCCGGTCTCCTGGATAACCGCCGGAATAAGCCCCTTACTATCAAATTTCAGCTCTTCCAAAATCTGCACTTTATTGCTCTCTCCTCCGGTATCTTTATTTTGCCGTTACATGCCGCTTGGCTCTGTCGGCTTCATCTGCTCGGCAAGTGACGTGACGACCTCTCTCAATATCTCTTGGACGGCACGGCTTGCCGCATCAACAAACTTCGCCATCTCACCCTCATAAGGATCAAAGCCTGCCTCAACCAAGTGCTTGGCAATAATGCTCTTTATGTGAGCCCTCCCAACATCGCTCTCCAACATGGGTATCGTCCTCCTTTACAGGTTAACTACACTATCCTGTTGAGATAATACCCAATATTGTAGGTCGCAGGTCACCAGTCACAGGGTGAAGGTAATTCGTAATTCGAAGTTGACCCTCTCTCTAGACCTACATCCTAACGGGGATTCCTTGTTTGGCCATGTATTCTTTTACTTCGCGGATGGAGAGCTCTCCATAATGGAATAGAGAAGCGGCAAGCACCGCATCTGCACCTGTCTCGATGACAACTTCGGCAAAGTGCTCTAATCTTCCCGCGCCACCAGATGCGATAACCGGAATGTCCACCGTACCGACAATTGCCTTTGTAAGTGGAAGGTCGTACCCATCCTTTGTGCCGTCCCTATCCATACTGGTTAAAAGAATCTCTCCGGCACCCAGCTCTTTAACCTTTTTAGCCCACTCGACAGCATCGATACCGGTCGGTGTACGCCCACCGTTTACGTAAACTTCCCACTTGTTGGGACCGGTTTCTCTCGCATCGATCGCAACAACTATGCACTGCGAGCCGAACCGGCGTGAAGTCTCCTTTATCACCTCGGGATTTTTAACCGCCGCGCTGTTTATCGATATCTTGTCGGCGCCTGTGCTAAGCATGCGCCTGATATCATCGCTTGACTTAATGCCTCCGCCGACGGTATAGGGAATGAAGACTTCTTCGGCAGTGCGCGAGGCAACCTCAAATATCGTATCCCTTTGCTCGTGGGATGCAGTTATGTCTAGAAAGACCAGCTCGTCCGCACCCTCTCTATCGTATACTGCGGCAAGCCCAACCGGATCTCCAGCATCGCGTAGATTCACGAAGTTTATGCCTTTTACTACTCGCCCGCCGCGCACATCAAGGCAGGGGATAACCCTAACGGTAAGCATTATCCCACCTCGCAGCCTCTAAAGCTTCGGCTAAAGTGAAGTTGCCTTCATAAAGCGCACGCCCAACAATGACTCCCTCAACGCCAGATGCCTGAAGCGGCTTTAATTGGTGGATATCCCCTATTGTGGAAACGCCACCAGATGCGATAACCGGTATTTCTATGTCCTCGGCCAGTTCCTCGGTTGCAAAGATGTTTACACCTTTTTGCGTGCCGTCGGAAAGAATATCGGTGTAGACTATCCTGCTTATACCGTATATCTCAAGCTGCATCGCCAAATCCACCGCAAAGATGTCGGTGTCTTTTACCCATCCTTTAATAGATACCTTGCCCCCTCGTGCATCTATCCCGGCAACAATCTTTCCCGGATATTTTACACAGGCAGCTTTGACCAATTCCGGGTCGGTTATTACGGAGGTTCCCAGGATAGCCCGGGAAACGCCCAGATCAAAGACATTATCAAGGTCTTCTATGGTTCTTAAACCGCCGCCCAGCTGAACTGGAATATCCACTGTATTTACTACGTTTTCAATTGCGGTGAGGTTTTGCGGCGAACCTTTAAAGGCACCATCAAGGTCGACCAAATGCAAAAATTCCGCGCCTTCCTTGCGCCACCTCAAAGCCATATCGGCCGGATTATCTGCATATACAGTTGCCCGGTCGGCCCGTCCCTGATATAGGCGCACGCATTTGCCGTCCATTATATCTATAGCGGGATAAATTATCACTTACATAACCTCCCAAAATTATCCAGTACTTTAAGCCCAACTTCGCCGCTTTTCTCGGGATGGAACTGAACGGCAAATACGTTATCAGCCCAAACGCTGGACGTAAACTCAAAGCCGTAATCGGTAGTTGTGGCAATTATTCTTTTATCGGATGGATCAACGTAGTATGAGTGGACAAAGTAGAAGTTTGACCCCTCGGGTATCCCGTCAAAGATGGGCGATTTGTTGGTATATTTTATCTGGTTCCAGCCCATGTGCGGGACTTTCTGGCCCCGGGGAAGCCTCCTTACCCTTCCTTCAAATATGCCGAGTCCCTGGTGGATACCGTCTTCCTCGCTCTCCTTAAAGAGAAGCTGAAGGCCAAGGCAAATGCCCAAGAAAGGTTTACCGCTTTCGACACTCTCGCGTACTGCACCTTCCATACCAGCCGAGAGAAGATTCGCCATACAGTCAGCGAACGCGCCGACGCCGGGGAGGATTACCCCGTCGGCGCGGTTTATAAATTTGGGATCGTCCGAAATAGCGGTATCAAAGCCAAGCTTCTCAAAAGCCTTCTCGACGCTACGCAGATTACCCATCCCGTAATCTATTATGGCTATCAATTATTGTCTCACCCATTTCTTAAAGCTCAGTTAAACGAGTTCTGCTGTGCTTCTTAGAGACCTCTTAATTAGACAAAGCAATCAGCTATCAGCACTCAGCAATCAGCTTAAAGACAAAGAAATAAAAAGCTGATAGCTATATTACGCCTTTAGTGCTTGGAATTACTTCAGTTATTCTTGGATTTATTTCGACCGCTGCCTGCAGGGCTATTGCCAATCCCTTAAATATAGCCTCGACGATGTGGTGTGCATTCCTCCCGGATAGTATTTTAGCATGAAGCGTTATACCTGCGCTTGTCGTGAACGCCTGCAGGAACTCAACGGTCAGCGACGTGTCGTAAGTGCCGATTATCTCAACCGGAAGATCCACATCATAGACAAGATAAGGCCTACCGCTTATATCTATCGCAATAAGAGCAAGGGACTCATCCATCGGCATCATGCTACTTCCATATCGCCTTATTCCCCTCTTATCGCCGAGAGCATCTTTTAAGGCCTGTCCTAGACATATCCCGACATCTTCAACCGTGTGATGTCCATCTACCTCAAGGTCACCTTTAGCCTTTACTTTAAGGTCGATTAATCCATGCTTCCCAATCATTGAGAGCATGTGGTCAAAGAATGGTATGCCAGTGTCTACCTCAACTTCACCCTGACCGTCAAGACTAAGCTCTACCTTTATATCTGTCTCTTTGGTTTTTCGCTCTGCTTTAGCTGTTCTTTTCACTTAGTGATTTCCACCCTCACCCTAGCCCTATCCCGTCAAGGGAGAGGGAATTATCGATTCACCGATTAACCTACTCACCCATTCACCGATTTAGGCTATCTCACGCAGTGCACTTAAAAACGCGTCGTTTTCCTCCGGTGTTCCGATGTTAACACGCAGGCAGTTATCCAGAAGGGGCTGGTTGCTACAGTTTCGAATTAATATTCCCCTATCAAGCAGATTCTGCCACACACCGGCTGCCGGCTTTTCTGTCCTAAAGAGGATAAAGTTCGAGTGGCTCGGGAAAACCTTTATCCTATTTATCTTAGACATCTTGCCAAATACACGCTCGCGCTCTTCAAGTATCTTCTTTATCTGCCCGTCGAATATATTGCGGTTGGTGAATGCAATCTTTGCTATGGCCTGCGATAACTTGCTAAAGTTAAAGAATAGTTTAACTTTAAGCAAATTTTCAATTACCTCTTCGCTTGCAAGAAGATATCCAGCCCTCAAACCGGCAAGCGAGAACGCCTTGGAAAACGTCCTTAAAATCGCCAGATTTTCGTATTTTGATAACAGCGGTATCGCTGTCTGGCTGCTGAACTCAGCGTATGCCTCATCGATTACAACAAGTGCCTCGGTATTTTGCAAGAGCTCTTCAATCCTGCCAAGGGATACCATATCGCCTGTTGGATTATTCGGGCAGCATAAAAATATGAGCGATGCATCCATCCTATATGCCTGCGGGATAACATTCTCGGCGGTAAAATTCTTTGGATCACGAAGGATGGGGATCATTGTGGTCTCGGTCATCCGCCCGGTTATCCCGTAGATCTCAAACATCGGCTCAAAGGTAATCGCCCTTCGCCCCAGCCCCCCGTAAGCAAGATACAGGTTTTGGATTACTTCATCGCCGCCGTTTCCGACAAAGACGTTTGCGGCATGGAGACCATAGGCCGAGCTGATCAGCATCCTGAGCTCTAAAGACATCGGGTCGGGATAGCGGTTATACGCTATATTATCTAGCTCGTCTTTTATCTGATCTACAACCGGTTGCGGCAGGTTATAAGGGCTCTCGTTTGCAGATAAAATGATATTTGCCTGCATCTTTGGTAAGTGATATGGCTTCGTTGCTGCAACATGCGGCCTTGGGCCGATCATTTTACTCCTCCATCCTAAAGCGGACCGATTTTGCGTGCCCGATTAAGCCTTCGCTCTCGGCAATGGTGATTGCCGAGTTGGCAACATCCCCAAATGACTGCTTCGAGAAGCTTAACACACTTGATCTTTTTAAAAATGTGTAGACGCCAAGCGGCGAGTAAAACCTGGCCGTCCCGCCTGTCGGCAGGATGTGATTCGGCCCGGCAACGTAATCGCCTATCGCCTCGGGTGCGTAAGCCCCTAAGAATATCGCGCCGGCATTTTTTACCAATCCCAGAGACTCAAGCGGATTTTCTATCATCAATTCGAGATGCTCGGGAGCGATTATATTTGCAAGCCGTATCGCATCGGCAATTGATGCGACTAAAAATATCCTACCATTATCTTTGATAGATTGCTCGGCTATTTCTTTGCGCTCTAACCTGCTAAGTTGTAAGTCAATTGCAATTGCCGCCTCTTTGGCGATATCCTCCGAGTCGGTTATAAGCATTGCGGTGGCATCCGGGTCGTGCTCGGCCTGCGCAAGCATATCCGCAGCGATGTAGGTCGGCTTGGCTTTTGAGTCTGCGATTACAACAACCTCGCTCGGGCCGGCCATCATATCTATATCGACATAGCCTACAACCATCTTCTTTGCAAGCGTGACATAGATATTTCCGGGGCCCGAGATTACATCGACCTTTGGGATCGACTCGGTGCCAAACGCAAGTGCGGCTATCGCCTGGGCACCTCCGATTTTATAGACTTCGGTTACGCCAACCTCAGCAGCGGCCACTAGAACCTCGGCACGTGTCGCACCCGGCACCACCATTGCTATCTCGCTAACGCCGGCCACTTTTGCCGGGATAGCGTTCATCAATACCGATGACGGGTATGCCGCCCTGCCCCCCGGCACATATATGCCGGCCCGCTCAACCGGCCTGACCAGCTGGCCAAGAAATGTCCCGTTCTCTGTCGTGAACCAGGAGTTCTCCTTCTGCTTTGCATGAAAAGCAGTGATTCTCCTGATAGCCTCTTTAATAGATCCTAAAAGCTCGCTGTCTATCAGAGAGTATGCAGCGTCAAACTCCTCTGGCGTGACCATTATCGTCTCGGAGGTAAGCTTTATCTTGTCAAACTTCTCCGTGTATTCGAAAAGTGCTTTATCGCCGCTCTGCCTGACATTTTCGACAATCCCGCGCACAGCAGCTTCGGCTTCCGGCTTTTCAAAAAGCGGTTTTGCTATTAGCTTTCGCGCTTCTTCCTCGCTAAAACCCGCACCCAACCTGATTTGTGTCAGCAAATTAATCACTCTTCCAACCACCAGCTAGTAACTTGTGCCTTTAACCTGCTATTTAGTAGTACAAGCATATTTTATCAGAACAATGTAACAATCCGGTTAATTACATTTATATCGACCAAAAAACCGCTAAAAATGACTATATCCCCGAATTTCAGAGATTTTGCATTCCATAGAAAGATTTAAGGTGTCCAAAGCATAAGTCCCTGAATTTAGGATTTGCTAAATTTTGTTATCTGCTGCTTACTTTAGCTACTTACAGCACACCAAGGAATATTATACACCTAAAGTGCACTTTAGTAAAGTAAAGTGTTAAAGGGTTAAATTAGCCCACGATCAAAATGCTAATCTCAGCTTTAATGCAACTTCATTTAGTTTCTTGTCAAAAGTCCAGATTGGAACCTGAGTCAAGAGAGTCGATGCAAGTAGGTGCATATCTATGTACCCTAGACCTAATCCCATGAGGCGATAGTTCTCTATGAATTGCATTACCTCGTCATGACTTGCCTGGACTGCTACAGGAATCGCTTTAAGAAGTAGGAGTATTTCAGATCTATTTTTGACATTTCCGCATGCAAGTTCACCAACGATAAACGGGTGACAAACAACATCGCCGTCGTTCAATAGCACTTCAAGCTCAGTATTTCCTTGACGCAGATGTGCTACCCATACCGAAGTATCAACAAGAACCATTTTTACCTGCTTGCCAACCTTCTACGTGGTATCAAATTCAGATGTTTTTCAGTTCCACCCAGCTTAGCGAGTCTCTTGCTGCTTTCCCTCGCAATCAATGCTTCCAGACCGAGCTTAACCAAGGACGTCTTTTCTTTAATTCCGGTTAGTTCTTCTGCTTTTGCCAGTAATTCGTCATCAATATTTAACGTCGTTCTCATAGGCCACCCCTAATAATTTAATATGCATAATTATGCATATTCGATACATACATGTCAAGCCGGTATGGCTTTGACAAGCCATTTTCTTTTTGACCAGAATCCGAATCTGGGATAGTTCAAACTCTGAGCTTCATAAGTGCACACTTTTTTGTTTAGCCTATGCTGTCATAATTCTTCGGTTAACCGGATAGGTTTCTGGAAAACCCCTATCGCATGAACTTTGGCAAAGGTAAAGAATTTATCAAATATTTCCTCTAACGCACATGCAAAATAGAATGATACATCGTTAAAGCTGATATATGAGGGATCTCCATTAAAGATCACATCAATCTTCTCATAGCCTATGGACGAGAAGAGCTTATCAAATTTGCGAGGGGAATTTATCCGGTAGAAAACAGGATAGGTCTCAACCTCATGCCGGTTGTAAAGCTTACGAGTAAAGATCCCATGCAACCTGTTAGGTATCATTCTTATAAGCCAAACGTTATAGCTCCAGGTATTAGGTGTTAGGAAAATAACTTTTCCGCCCGGCTTAAGCACCCTGTAAATTTCATCGAAGACCTTCTTGGGGTTTTCCAGGTGTTCTAATACCCAGGAAGATACAACCAAATCAAAGAAATTATCTTCAAAGGGAAGCTCATTTGCAGAAGCGATGAACTTGTTCTTTATAATCCTATTCTTTTCAATCGATCTTCTATCAGGGTCAATTCCATAGGTGTAATTAGTTTTTGCGTAGACCGGCTCCAAATCTTCGCTATGCCCACAACCAACATCCAAGATATACATGCCATTGTCTGCATAGCGATCAATAATATCTCGGTAAATATCTGCGCTTACTTTCCACTGCGGTTTTAATCGCCTATATTTATCTCGATAATATTCCTGTCGATTTGCATACATATAATCCCCCCGTCGGTCTATCAACCATGCCAAAAGCATTGTCAGCATCCGTTAATTTCTGCATTAAACTGGCTTAACGAAACATAGTGCGAATATCAAGCCCTCAGATGAGACCGGCACCATCAGGAGACGCGCCTTAAACGTTGAGCCGTTCTTTCTAACTCCAGTAAACTCCACTTCTGCCGGTGCCTTCTCAGCAATAATGCTCTCGTAATAGGAAGCCATAATCTCGTCCTTGCTTTCCTCTGTAAAGAGACTCTCAAATGGGTAGAGTTCTGCCCATTGCAATGGGGTGTAGCCAAACATAGCAGCAAGCCGCTCGTTGCAGGATTTGTGTTCACCATCAAGGTACACAAAGACACCCTCAACTGAGGCATCAAATATCGGCAATAGCTGCTCCGTTAACGATTTTAACGCCTTCTTATGACGGAGTAGCTCGTTCTCGAGTGCGA
>JAJYQA010000037.1 GCA_021794835.1 Actinomycetes bacterium
GCTCTTAAGACACCACGGATGAAGGCTAGAACCAGTCTCGTCAGAAAACTAAAAGTGGTCTTTGCCACCCACAGGTCACAACCAATAGAAAGGGTAATTGAGAAAATCAATCCGATTTTAAGAGGATAGGCCAACTATTTTCGAGTAGGTAACTCAAGCCGGTGCTTTAGCTACATTAAGTACTGGGTTGAACAAAAGATTAGGCGCCACCTGGCGAGGGCCAGAGGACGTCGGGGCTTCGGCTGGAGAAGGTGGAGTACGGCCTGGCTGTACCAAAACCTGGGGTTGTATAATGACTACCGGATTAGGTACTACCAGGACCCGAAAGTACTTACCAGTTGATAGGCATCATAACCCTTGATGTGAAGTGTGCGGGAAAGCCCGATGCGGGAAAACCGCACGTCGGGTTCGACGAGGCGGGGGCTGGAAACGTGATACGGTTGAAATATTGTGGCACCGTCGGGAAACTAGGCGGAAACGGAGAAAACAAACCTCAACCTAAAGAGGCGCGCCAGCCTTCGACCCTACCGCTCTCCCGGGGAGCACTTCCAGAAAATGGCTTTGATAAGCCATTTTTTCTGTTTTACCCCTTGTAATGCTTATTGCTATAGTTGAGTTATATGGCATCGGTAGCATGTATAGCGTATTATATGGGTCAATACAGGCAAAGCCGTTGCGAGTAAAAGGAAGAAAGATAGTTATGGAGCTGATAGACGAGGAATCCCTTAAACCTTTCATATCACTTATGGATGTCTACGAGCAAAGCTTCTCCATGAGAAGCATAGACGATTTTCGATCGTTACATGTGACTGATGGCAGGGCCGTTTTTGACAATCATGCTAACTGTGATTCTAGCACTTATAGTGAGCACGAGCGTAAGGTGGCGAAGATGATTATATAATGATCACACTCTGGGAAGACGAATCATCACTGGAAGAATTTGCGGGCGATAACTGGAACCAAGCAATCATTCCTATCCAGATGCAAGAATACCCGAGGGCTTTTAGCGTAGCACATTACGAAAATATAGAATTCGCATAATAAATCACTACTATGGGCAGTCACCCGCACGCATTTCGCTAACACTAAATTCGCCCGTGCGCCTGCAGCTGATTTTTAAACATTAAAGGGAAAAGATCATAAAGCAAGAACAAGTTAAAGAGCGCTTTGCCAAGTAGGCAGACGAGTATAAAAAACTTATGGTCAAGCTCATTCCTCAATATCTTGAGCAGCATGAAATAATTTGCGAGCTGCTGCCTAAAGAAGATAGGGATCATCGTGTGCTCGACTTGGGATGCGGCAATGGAGTTTTAATTGCTCTTAACTACAAGTTCAGCTATGCTTGAGGTATAGTACAAGGCTAACAAGGAGGATAAGATGCCGGTAAACTGGCGAGATCATATTGTAAGCACCCCTGACGTACTTCACGGTAAGCCGCGCATCAAAGGTACGCGCATTCCTGTAAGTCTGATTCTTGGATATCTGGCTTCAGGCATGTCGGCTGAAGAGATAACCGATGAGTTTCCAGACCTTACTAAAGAGCACATAGCCGCTTGCCTGGACTATGCCCGAGATTTATCGGATTTCGAGGCTGCGATGTAATGGGGTTAAGGCTGTTTGCAGATCATTGCACCCCAAGCTCGGTGATTAACAGTCTTCGAACGGCAGGATATGAGGTTTTTCGGCTCCAAGATCATATTCCAGCAGATTCTCTAGACCAACAGGTAATAGCAAAAGCACAGGAGCTTGACTCAATATTGCTTTCCTTAAATGGCGATTTCTCGGATATCGTGGCATACCCGCCAGCACACTATAAAGGTATTGTTGCCCTTCAAATAAGAAACCATCCAGAAGTAATCCCACAGATGATCGAAAGATTGAAAGACTACCTATCGGCCCACCAAAACATGAGCCATTTTATTGGAAAGCTATTCTTAGTAGAGGCTCACAGGATCAGGATACGCTCATAGCAATAGCACATAACTTCTCAGGCTGAATAACGACCGATCCGGGGAGCACTGGTAAAAAATGGCTCTGCGGAGCCATTTTTTATTTTATTCCTTGTAATACCCCGCGGACTTGGACGTTATAGTAAAACCAAATACAAGAAAAGCCATCAACTATATCCTTAGCGAGCGAGAACCAATGCCTTTCCCTTAGAGTGAGGCATGCTTTACAATAAATTAGATAAAAGCTTGATCGCCACACACGATTAGATTAGTTTTGAGGTGAATAATGCCTAGATTGCCGTATATTGATACGAAAACAAACATAAACCATTCACCGCATGTTGTAATTTTGGGTGCCGGTGCAAGTCGTGCTGCTGCACCCATAGGTGATCGGTCAAGGAAAATTCTTCCTTTAATGAATGACTTTGTTGAAGTGACTAGTCTTAGTTCGCTCTTGGAAGATGCTGGTATATCGTGGAAGAACCAAGACTTTGAAGGATTATATAATGACCTAGTGAGTGATAGCACTCAAACAAAGCTTGTGGCAGATATCGAAGCCCGAGTAAGAAGCTACTTCGCAACACTAGAATTACCAGACGAGCCGAATATCTATGATTGCTTACTTCTGAGCCTTCGGAGTACTGATCTTATAGCTACATTCAATTGGGACCCGTTATTAGTCCAAGCATATCGAAGGAACTCAAAGTTTATTGAGCTCCCTAAGATCGCGTTTCTCCACGGCAACGTAGCGATTGGAATCTGTGAAGAACACCGGAAGGCTGGCTACCTAGACGAGGCTTGTGAGATTTGCTCAACACCATCTCAACCATCTAAACTGCTATATCCGGTTAAACAAAAGAACCATAGTGACGACCCTTTTATTAAAGGCGAATGGAATCTACTTCGGTCGTTTCTTAATCGTGCCTATTGTGTCACTATATTCGGTTATAGTGCTCCGGTAACAGATGTTGAAGCGAAATCACTTATGCTAGATGTTTGGAAAGAGAACCCTACAATGACACTGGCACGTGTAAGCATAGTTGATATCCGTGCAAGAGAGGATATAGAAAATACTTGGGCTGGTTTCTTCCATAGCCATCATTACATGGTTCAAGAAAGCATCTATAATTCTGATCTTTTCCGCTTCCCTCGGCGAAGTTGCGAAGCATATGCGATGGCAAGCCTTCAGAATAATTGCTGGAAACAAAATCCGTATCCGCTATTTAAGACTTTGGACGAGCTGCATAATTGGCTAATGCCTCTTATTCGCGAGGAACGCTCGGGGCATTTTAGTGGTAAACCTTGCCCGCCGATTGATATGCCGCTTGAGTCTTCCTAACTGAGACCTAAGGACCAGTTTCTTTTCTATTGACTTCATCTTATGAATAGTTCCTAATAAATAGACCTCTTGATTGTCTTTGGTGAGCTTGATAAAGTGGGCGTTTCTGGCATAAGCGGGGGTAATTTTAAACATCACATAGCTTCTGACTTCGGGGACAAGAGTAAGAAAAATCGCCATGCTAGTAGCAAAAAGTAAAAAGATTAGACCACCGATCTTTATGATTCGTTTAGCAATAGGCTGCTTGCGATTTTTATTATTTACAAGAGTGTCTGGTTGAGGCATCTGCGTTCTTATCTATTAGTGAAACACCAATAGTAGAAAAATAATATCTACCATTGAATGGATAATCATTGAAACCAAAAGGTTCTTGGTGTGATTACAGGAAAATCCGAGAATTAAACCAGTTACTACTGGAAAAACTACTCTGCCGATAATACTTACCACGACACCGCCATCGGCAAAGCCGTTTTGTAAACTTGCCAACAAGTATCAAGGCTATAGCTATACATAATATCACTATCATTGGTATAGGATGAATTTCCGCTCTTCTTTCAGTATTTTTTAAAACTGCTTTATACACTCAGTACTCCATCAATCATTAAGTTGGGGGTAAGCTTCTTTAGCATGTATGCTCCTATTTAAGCTTTGTAAAGCAAATAGTTATTAAGAGAACGGGTATTTATATTATATTATAGCAGTAATAAGCGAAAATCAAGGAATTGATTGAAAAATCACCGAAACTCAAAAGGACAAATAATCAGAGATTTAACATAATATAAAGCCTCGTCTTAGCAAAAACCCTTTCCTTATCCAGCATCTGTAGTACAATTGGTATATAAATTTACCGGCTTAACCTTGATCGATATAAGGGTACAAATGGCAGTAATCGAAGTAAAGAATCTCGTAAAAAACTACTCGGATACCAAAGCGGTTGATGGTGTCTCGTTCTCCGTTGCTGAAGGTGAAAACTTTGGTATGATCGGGCCAAATGGAGCCGGAAAGACTACCACCATCGAGTGCTTAGAAGGCATAAGGCAACCGAGTTCCGGGATAATAGAAGTTTTGGGGCTCTCTCCATATAAGGATAGAAAGAAGCTCTACGAATCAATTGGCACTCAACTTCAAGAGACCCAATACCAAGACAGGATAAAGGTTTTTGAACTCTGCAGACTATTCTCTTCCTTTTATGCAAATCCTGCACCATACGAAAAGCTCTTGGGTGAGTTCGAGCTTTCTGATAAACAAAAGTCCTATGTAAATCAGCTCTCCGGCGGTCAGAGGCAGAGGCTCTCCATCATTCTTGCCCTAATACCAAGCCCAAAGATTGTCTTCTTAGACGAGCTCACAACCGGGTTAGACCCTCAAGCTAGGCATGCCATGTGGGATTTAATTAAGAGTTTAAAGAATAAAGGGATAACAGTTTTTCTAACAACTCACTTCATGGATGAGGCCGAAGTTCTTTGTGATAGAGTGGCCGTTATTGACCACGGAAAGATTATCGCTCTTGACGCCCCAAAGAACCTCATAATGACAAGCGAGGTTGAAACAAAGATAATCTTTAACAGCCAAGCCCTGGATTTAGAGCACTCACTTAAAACATTAAAAGGGGTAACCAAGGTTCAGCAAGATGGAAACGAAGTGAGCATCTATGGAACCGATAAAAGTATCTTGGGCGATCTTATATCTCTTCTGCAAAGCAACGGCATTGAATTCAGCAATCTCACTACCGAAGAGCCGAGCCTTGAGGATGTTTTTCTAAAATTAACCGGTCGAAAAATCAGAGGGTAAGCATGAAAAGATTCCTTGAACTTACAAAGGTTGAATTTAAGCTTTTAACCAGAAACATTCCTTCGATGTTTTTTGCTCTCATTTTTCCATCGCTGACTCTGCTCATGTTCGGTGGTATGTATGGTAACAAGCCATCACCTTATCTGAACGGACATGGAGCGGTTGATCTTGGAGTCCCGGCATATACCGGAATCGTTATTGCTGTTGCCGGCTTAATGAATCTGCCTCTTACGATATCAAACTATAGAGAAAAGAAGGTCTTGAAGCGATTTATGGCAACACCGATGAGCGCCAGAGACGTTCTCGTATCGCGAATCGTTGTTAACTTCTTTATGACTATTGTCGGTATGGCTATTTTAATTATTGTTGGCAAAGCGTTCTTTGATCTTCATTTCATGGGTGCTCTGCTTCCAATATCAATTGCTTTTGTTTTATCGACCTTAAGTATCTTTTCTCTTGGTTTATTAATCGCCAGTCTTTCACCGAATTCGAGTGCAACCACTGCAATTGCATATTTAATATACTTTCCGTCTCTTTTCTTAACGGGAGCCACAACACCAATCGAGATAATGCCTAAAGCTATGGTTAACATCTCCAAAGCCATCCCGCTTACTTATGCAGTGGATCTCTTAAAGGCCGCTTGGCTTGGGAAAGATCTTCTTAATTACAAACTGGATATTATTGTCCTTATCGCTGTGCTTGTGGTGAGTACTACTGTTTCAGTTCTTATGTTTAGGTGGGAATAAGAGTCTAAGCAATCAAACTAACAAGTTCTGAACGTAGTCGGAATAGGTCAAACCTGGTAAAAATCAAAGTATCGGTTCCTGGCAGTATCTAATAGCCATTGCTTTTACGGAAACGAAGCATAAAATGGGAGAGGGGAGGGGAAGAGGTGCCTGTCTTGAAAGTTGAAAACACCTGTTCTTGGCCCATACCATGCGCTTCTTGTAAGAGGCTATGATACTGCCTATAGTAGCTTTATAGACATAACTCTGCAAAGCTTCAAGTAGCGACGGTTCGTTAAGCATAAGCGAGAAGCATTACCAGATAAAGTCATGCTTACATTGCTAAACTAAGCTTCTCTATTGGTTCGAATAGCGACCGATCCGGGGGAGCACTTTTTGGGTATGCAGAAGCCCTTGAAATAACCGCTTTGTAGAGTGGTTTTTCGTATCGCAGGGTGTTGTTATGGGGTATGGTTGTGGCTTAATACCTTTGCCGGGAATCTAAATAATGGCAACATTTGAATTAAGGAGTCTAATCTTGTCTCGTTTTAAGGTTAATATCTAAGGGATGCCCTTCGGGTCATTTTTTGGTAAACTAGTAAAATGCTTTGCTTTGTTACCAGCAACCAAGAAAAATTTACAGAAATCAAGTCAATAATCCCTGAAATAAAACAGCTCGATATCGATCTGCCGGAGTTTCAGGATATTGATCCGAGAAAAATTATTAAAGCTAAACTTCTTGAAGCCCTAAAGTACGTAAATGCCGAGCTTATTGTGGAAGATACTTCTCTTTGCCTCGAATGCCTAAATGGTCTTCCGGGTCCGTTCATCAAATGGTTCGAGAAATCCCTGGGTAATGATGGCGTAGCGAAAATTACCGAGAAACTTGGCAACAATAAAGCCGTTGCTATAGTGGTTATTGGATATGCTAAAAGCCCTGATGAGATCTACTTTTTTGAAGGTAAAATCGATGGGCGAGTCGTGAGTCCTCGCGGTGAAAACGGTTTTGGCTGGGATGCTATTTTTATGCCCGATGGTTATGATATTACATTTGGTGAGATGGATCGAAAAGAGAAAAGTAAATTTAGCATGCGCACAATTGCTTCTGCTAAACTTAGGGATTTTATTGAAAACGAACCGCCTGCTAAAATCTAGGTTTATGCCCGTTTACTCTCCGTATGTTTAAAGATTGCAAGATAATTTGAAGCGTTGCCCAACCTATTGGACTGCGTAAACGCAGCAGAGCAACGCCTAGCTCAATCGGCCATCTCGCTAGCTAAAGTTATCAGTCAATGTTATAATTATCTGCATGAAAACAATAAGAGAGCCATATCTTATTTCAAGAGGAAAAGTCATCTTTGATTACTCAAGCGTGTATTGTGCTACGCAGGAAGAACTCCTGAAGAGTGAGTTATTCAGAGGAATAGTCGAGAGGTTTGTGGCAAGAACAGCATCGAAAGGGAGTTCTATTTTTGCCTTTTTAAGTGAATCTCTGCCGTACTTGAAGAAAGATGATCTAGCCGGATATATAATAACTCTTCTGAGGCTTCTTTCGAGTCATACTTCAGATGAGATTCTTTCCATGAGCGGTGAATATAATGCAATCCTGTCTGACAAAGAAAAGGTATTTGAGTTTATTGAAGGCTTGTATAATTTCTGGAGAAGGTTTGAGCGATTTATATATCTGGAGGCCCCAAAGAGATCGCAATACACGAAAAACAGTCTCCATCACGCGCAATTCATAAAATCAAACGAGGAACTTAAGAATCTAATCCTTTCTACCTACAGGCAAATTAGCGAAAATCTTATAGGTAAGAATCCTCGGGTATACAGGCAATTACCAGCTGGAGCAAATATGGGATTACTCTGTGAAAGAATAGACTGGGACTGCCCTGAGATCTACAGTAATTTGCAGGAGATTCCTTTCATCCGCCTAACGCTACTAGAACCACCTGTCATTTTTTATCCAAGAATGAATAAGAGAAAAGGCAAGTTTGAGGAAATCAGTCAGCTAAGAAAAGAAATGCTTGGCTTGAATTCCGAGGACTGGTTCTGTTATCCTGCTAAAGTCGGTGATCTAACCGCATTTATTTTCTTCCATCGTGATTTTATGTCTCTCGGCCTTTCTCTGTGTAATCTTTTTGAAATAGCGGATTATGAAGACATAGAAGCTCGCAAACCAGATATAATGTTGGTGTTTGGGCTTGCCGACAACAATCTGCCGGACGCAACAGTTTTCTATGAAGACAAAGATAACGACCTGCTCGTAGGTCTTATAGGCCACTCTGAAGATGTAGATTATTTCGGTTATTTCAAAAAGATGACCTTAACTTTACATAATGTAGCGATGCTTAAAAGAAATCGCCTGCCCGTTCATGGAGCTATGGTATATCTTAAACTTAAGGATGGCGGCACTGCCAATGTTGTAATAATCGGTGATAGTGGTGCTGGAAAATCTGAAACCATTGAGGCTTTGCGCATGCTGGCAGATGAACATATCTGCGAGATGATAATCATATTTGATGATATGGGCTCGCTAGGAATTGATGGCGATGGCAAAGTTGCCGGATACGGCACGGAAATAGGTGCCTTCGTAAGATTAGATGACCTGCAACCGGGATATGCCTATGAAGAGATGGATAGAAGCATATTCATGAACCCCGACAAAACAAATGCTAGACTAATAATGCCTATAACCCGCTATCTCCATATAGTGAAGGGGTATCCGGTCGATATTCTCCTCTACGCTAATAATTATGATCAGGTAAATGAGGAAAACAAAGCGTTGGAATTTTTCTCAACACCTGATGAAGCTCTATCCGTTTTTAAAAGTGGAGCACGCCTGGCAAAAGGTACAACCGATGAAAAGGGGCTTGTTCATACATATTTCGCCAATCCTTTTGGTGCTCCGCAGCGCAAGCAGGAGCACGAAATCTGTGCACAATACTACTTCGAAAAAATGTTTGAAAAGGGAATAAAAGTAGGTCAGATAAGAACAAGGCTTGGTATTGACGGGTACGAGCAAGAAGGACCAAGAGCAGCCTCTCTTGAGCTCTTTAATGTAATTAGACAGCTCTCTTCTTATTAAACACTAGTTCACTGCCTTAATAGGGTAGCCTTGATTAAATAGATATTTAATCGATCTCTCTTTTACACGAGTGCCGGGGCCGCAAACTGGCTGTTGTATAGCGATGCATAAAAACCGTTTGCGGCTAGAAGCTCTTCATGGGTGCCTTGCTCGACAATATTGCCGTCATCCATGACGAGTATTAGATCGGCGCCTCTAATTGTTGACAGTCTGTGTGCGATAACAAAACTTGTTCTGCCTTCCATTAGATTCTCCATTGCTTTTTGTATGAGCACTTCGGTTCTGGTATCAACTGAGCTGGTGGCTTCGTCAAGAATCAGCATCGGTGGATTTGCAAGGATAGCACGGGCTATTGTAAGAAGCTGTTTTTCGCCCTGTGAAACATTGTCCGCTTCTTCATTTAACTCCATATCATAGCCATTTGGCAGCGAATGAACGAAGCGATCGACATAAGCCGCTTTTGCCGCCGCTATAATTTCCTCATCGGTCGCTTTAGGCTTGCCGTAGGCTATGTTCTCCTTGATAGTACCATTAAACAGCCAGGTATCTTGCAAGACCATCCCAAATATTTTTCGCACATCAAAGCGCTTCATATCACGGATATCTACGCCATCAATCTTTATAGAGCCCTCGTTGACATCGTAAAAGCGCATTAATAAATTGACCATTGTTGTTTTGCCGGCACCGGTTGGGCCGACAATGGCGATTCTTTGGCCTGGTTGTACGCTTGCGGTAAACCCCTTGATAATTGTTTTTTCCGGGCTGTAGCCAAATACTACATTGTCAAATTCCACAGAGCCCTTAACCGTTTTAAGCTCAATCGGCTTTTCGGTCTCTGGAATCTCTTCTTCTTCAGCCAGGAACTCAAATACGCGTTCGGCTGCGGCAGCGGTTGATTGAAGTACGTTTGCTATATTTGCTGTTTGCGTGACTGGTTGATTGAATTGACTTAAATATTGAATGAACGCCTGAATGTCACCAATATTTATGGTGCCCTTAATTGCAAGCCAGCCGCCGGTTACGGTAACGCCAACATATCCCAAGTTACTGATGAAGCTCATAATTGGCCACATTAAACCGGAAAGAAACTGGGATTTCCATGCACTCTCGTAGAGGCCTTTATTAATTTTCTGAAACATCCCGATCGAGCGCTTTTCGCTGTTAAAGACCTTCATCACGTTATGTCCAGAGTACATCTCTTCGATATGACCATTAAGCCTTCCTAGAGTTGCTTGCTGTGTCCTAAAGTGCTTTTGGGATCTCTTTACAACCGTGCCGATAAAACCAAAGCTTAAAGGAATAATAAGGAGTGCAACAAGGGTCATAAGCCAGCTTATCGAGAACATCATGCCAAGAATACCAATAATCATCGTGACTGAGGTTACCATCTGTGTCATGCTCTGACTGAGCGTTTGGCTCACTGTATCAACGTCATTGGTAACGCGGCTTAGCACATCGCCATGCGTCCTCGTATCAAAGTATTTAAGCGGTATGCGGTTGATCTTATTAGAGATATCTCGCCGGAATTGATAGGCGATTTTTTGCGTTACACCAGACATAATCCAACCCTGAATATAACTGAAGAGCGCGCTCAATAAATATAGGCCAACCAGCAGCAGAGCGGTTTTGCCAAGTTTTTGGAAGTCGATACTGGGACGCTTGGAAAAATCAAGTGCTTTGATTTTTTCTAATTTATCGGCCGGTATTTTTTTAAGCATCGCTGGCGGCGCGTGTTTTATTAGATCCGCACCGGTTGTTCCCGGGGGAAGTGGCATGCCTTTGGGCAGCTTTGAAATAACCTGGTCGTAGATCACCCTGTTTGTATAATCGTTGACCACTTGGTTTGTCATGTCGCCGAGTATTCTAGGGCTTACAATTGCGAAGGCCGTACTGGCGATGGCAAAAATAAGCACGATAATAATTGAGATCCAAAACGGACGTAAATATTTAATGAGCTTGTTCATCGTGCCTTTAAAGTTTTTGGCTTTTTCGCCACCCTGCATCATTTGGCCGTGGCCGCTCCCAAACGGACCGGGACCTCCAGTAGGCCTCGGCGGGGGTGCGGCTTTGCGATCTCTCATACTAGTTCCTCCATCGTGCCTTTTAATTCATCCTCAGATAGTTGCGAAGAAGCAATTTCTTGATAAACACGGCAACTTTTCATCAGTTCTTTATGTTGACCAATGCCTACAATCTTGCCCCCGTCAAGGACTATGATCTTATCTGCATTCATAATCGTACTTATTCTTTGCGTAACGATTAATACTGTTGCAGTTTTTGTCTCGGCACTGAGTGCTTCTCGAAGTGCGGCATCGGTTTTAAAATCAAGCGATGAGAAGCTGTCGTCAAATATATATATTTCTGGTTTTTTAATAAGTGCTCTAGCAATTGCAAGTCGTTGTTTTTGGCCGCCGGAAACGTTTGTACCGCCCTGGGCAATTGGTGTTTCAAATTTGCCCTCGAGTCGCTCGATAAACTCAGAAGCTTGGGCGATTTTTGCGGCCCTCTGCATTTCTTCATCTGAGGCATCTAACACACCATACCTTATATTGCTGCTTACCGTTCCGGAAAATAAAACTCCTTTTTGCGGAACGTAACCTAACTTGTCGCGCAGGTCTTCTTGTGTGACATTTCGAATATCAACGCCGTTAATGAGCACCTGACCACTGGTTACATCATAAAAGCGAGGGATTAGGTTAATAAGCGTTGATTTTCCACTCCCCGTACTGCCGACGAACGCCGTGGTTTCTCCAGGCTTTGCCGTAAATGAAATGTTCTGCAAAGCCGGATTATCAGCGCCGGGATAGGAGAAGGTAACGTCTTTAAATTCGACAAGGCCCCTCTGGTCGTCAGGAAAAGTAACCGGATCTTCCGGATCTTCTATAATTGGCTCGGTATCGATAACTTCGGATACCCGCTGTGCGGACACTGAAGCGCGGGGAACCATTATAAAGATAAACGAGATGAACAAGAAGGATATGATTACCTGCATCGCATACTGCATAAAAGCGATCATATCGCCAATCATGAGGTCTCCCGTAAAGATCATATGCGAACCGACCCATATAACCGTAATGGCGGTAAGGTTCAAGAGAAGCATCATGATCGGCTGCATGATGACCATGAGACGGTTTACATAAAGATTGACGCCTGTAAGGTCGATATTTGCTTTGTCGAAGTTTGCCTCCTCGTGTTTTTCAGCATTAAAGGCTCGAATAACGCGAATTCCGGTGAGGTTTTGTCGTGTTACTAGGTTAAGTTTATCAACTAGTTTCTGCAAGAGTTTAAATTTTGGCATTGCGATAGTAAAGAGAACTATCATCATCCCGACCATTATTGTAACCACGAGGGCAATAATCCAGGTCATCGAGGGAGCCATATCATACGCTTTAATCACTGCGCCTAAGCCCATCATCGGCGCCGTAAGCACCATCCTCAGGAGCATGACAAACAACATTTGTATTTGCTGGATGTCATTAGTTGAACGGGTTATGAGGGAAGCTGTTGAAAATTTGTCAAATTCTCTAAGCGAGAAGCTTTCTACCTTTGCGAAGGTTTTATCGCGCAGGTTCATTGAAAAGCTAGCCGCAACCCGGGATGCCAAGAAGCTGACACTAACAGCACATGCGGCTCCCAACAAAGAGATAAGTAGCATTTGAAATCCGGTGTTTAGAACAAGCGTATTGTCTTGGCGGACAATTCCTTCGTTTACGATTCTTGCCATGTAATCAGGTAGCTGAAGATTTGCCATTACCTGACCAAACACTAAAGCAAATATCGCAATTATCGATAATGTGTATGGTTTCAAGTATTTTGCTAATTTCATCATGTTGCATGTCGCTCCTACCAGCTTTAGATGTTATTTGTGACTAACCACTTTTTAGGTACCGCTAGTTTTCTTAACATACTCGGATACCTTTACGATTAAAGCGATTAGATCAGAACTATCCTTGTCGCCGAGGTATTCAACCAACCCACAGATCTTTTCCCAGTAGCTTTTTTTTAGAGCATCAACCATTTCGGTACCTTTATCGGAAAGGCTGATAAAAACCACACGTCTATCATCAGGTGATGGCGACCTAACTATATATCCTTGTTTTTCAAGTGAATTAATACGATGGGTTATTGCTGCTAGGGTAACCTCTAGCTTTTTTGCAACCTCTGAAGGCATTACGGGCTGCCCATTGTTTAGGGTGGCTAGAAGCCATAAGAAATGTTTCTCAGAGTTCTTTAACCCCGAACTATCTCTCGTTATGAAGTTTGTGCGTCTTAACTTACGCATTGCATTTGTAAGTTCGTTGGCGCGTTGCGCAATTTGTTCTTTATCCATTTTACCGCGAAGATTTTATTTTTTAAGTAATTTACCTAGTAAACTACTTACCTGATAAATTATATTTAACGATACTTCATTAGTCAAGGCATGAATTAGCCATTTTATTTTTTACGAAATTTTTATAGGTCTGCCTTTTTTCTTAACAACTAATTGACGCAGCCTTGGGATAAAATATTTGGAGACCCAAGTAGATACTTAAGCTGGCAGCTTGAATGTTGGCTTTCCTGCATGGGTAATAATTATCATACTCATCCTCGCGATTATTAGAGAATATCTAAACATCAGGCGGAGGGATTGAGAAGACTTCTGGCGGAGGTTAGCTGTGTTTGATTTGATACTCGGTGGTGTTGTGGCAGCGCTGCTCCTTGTTTATTTAGTAAACGCGTTGATGAAGGCGGAGGAACTCTGATGGTTAGATTTGATATTTTGCAAATGGCTTTATATATAGCTATTCTTGTGCTTCTTGCCATTCCACTTGGTTTGTATATGGCCAGAGTTTTTAACCGTAAGCGGACGTTTCTTGATCCATTGTTAAAGCCCTTAGAATCGCTTATTTACCACATCGCGAGAATTGATCCTAACCAAGAGATGGGCTGGAAAGAATATGCGCTAGTGGTTTTGATCTTTAATGCATTAGGTTTTGTAGCGGTCTTTCTCATCGAGTTGCTGCAAGGGATATTGCCGCTAAATCCGCAACATCTCGGGACGGTTAATCCGTATGTGGCGTTTAATACCGCAATGAGTTTTATGACCAATACAAACTGGCAGGCATACAGTGGTGAAACCACTATGAGCTATCTTACGCAAATGACGGCTTTAACGGTTCAGAATTTTGTATCAGCGGCGACTGGGATGGCGGTGCTCATTGCATTAATTCGGGGGATTACACGCAAAACGTCCCAGACCATTGGTAACTTCTGGTCTGACCTGGTAAGAAGTGTTTTCTGGGTGCTAATACCGCTATCCATAATTTTTGCCATTTTCCTCGTATCTCAGGGCGTGATTCAGAACTTGAACCATTATCAAACAGTAACAACTCTGGAAGGTGCCAAGCAGATAATTGCGATGGGCCCTACTGCATCGCAAGAGGCCATTAAGATGCTCGGCACAAACGGCGGAGGTTTTTTTAACACTAACTCCGCCCACCCGTTTGAGAATCCCACGCCTTTAAGTGACTTTGTTGAATTGCTGGCGATTCTTTTAATTCCGGCGGCTCTCGTGTTTACTTATGGTCGCATGGTGGGTGATCTTCGCCAGGGATACGTAATTATAGGTGCGATGCTTATTCTGTTTATCATTGGCCTGGGAGTGACGTATGGGAGCGAACATGCTGGGAATCCCCTGATAGCAAAACTCGGCGTCAGCCAGCCAACGGCCATGGAAGGGAAAGAGGTGCGGTTTGGCATTGCAAATTCTGCCCTTTTTGCCACCGTAACCACCGCCGCTTCCTGCGGGGCGGTAAACGCCATGCATGATAGCTTTACCCCGCTAGGTGGGCTTTTCCCGTTGCTTAACATGCAGGTGGGTGAGGTGGTGTTCGGAGGCGTGGGCTCCGGTCTTTACGGTATGCTCGTCTTCGTACTTCTTACGGTATTTATTGTCGGACTCATGGTGGGAAGGACACCTGAGTATCTCGGCAAGAAGATTGAATCGTGGGAGATGAAAATGGCCGTGCTGACTGTACTGATACCGTCTGCGGCGATTCTGTTGGGGACCGCTATTGCCGTCCTGATAAAACCGGGGACCGGCTCTATTTTAAATCCGGGTCCGCATGGCTTTAGCGAGATTCTTTATGCGTTTACGTCAGCTAGCGCTAATAACGGCAGCGCCTTTGCCGGTTTAAATGCAAGCACTCCATTTTATACTATTGCGCAGGGGATCGCTATGCTTATCGGTCGCTTTGGTGTGATTGTGCCGGTATTGGCAATTGCCGGAAGCTTGGCAAGTAAAAAAATCGTGCCCGCCGGGCCGGGGACGTTTCAAACTACCGGTCTTTTATTTACCGGACTTTTAGCGGGAGTCGTTCTCATTGTTGGCGCTCTTACATTTTTCCCCGCGCTTGCGCTTGGTCCGGTGGTAGAGCAGCTCCTAATGTATGCGGGAAAAGTATTTTAAGGCGAGGGGAAATTAACGTGGCCGACGAACGAAATCTTATACCAGCGCATCCAAAGAAAAGGGATTTTACCGGTGAGTTGATCGTGCCAGCTATTAGGGACGCATTTATAAAGCTTGATCCGAGGGTGCAGCTTCGCAACCCAGTTATGTTTGTGGTCGAGGTTGGTGCGGTTCTAACAACGTTTTTTATAGGCCGAGATATCGCCATCGGCGTATACAAGACAGTTGCCTTTAATACCCAGATCGCGCTCTGGCTCTGGCTAACAGTTGTCTTTGCCAACTTTGCTGAGGCGATGGCAGAAGGCAGAGGTAAAGCCCAGGCAGCTGAGCTTCACCGCTCGCGAAGCGAGACTACGGCCAAGAAAATCGTTGGTGATAAAACAGAACTCGTGCCGGCACCGCAGCTCCACAAAGGCGATATCGTCTTAGTTGAGGCCGGAGACACCATACCTGGCGATGGACAGGTAATTGAAGGTATTGCTTCGGTTGACGAAAGCGTGGTAACCGGCGAGTCGGCACCGGTTATCAGGGAAACGGCAGAAGAATTAAACAATGTTATCGGCGGCACCCGTGTGCTCTCCGACTGGATTAAGGTTCGCATTGCGGCTGACCCGGGCGAAACGTTTTTAGATCGCATTATTAATTTAGTGGAGGGGGCCAAACGGAAAAAGACACCAAATGAAATAGCTTTGACAATTCTTCTGGTTGGCCTCACCATCGTTTTTCTTCTCGCGGTTGCAACGCTGGAGCCGTTTGCCATATTCTCAGGTACTTTGGTCTCGGTACCTATCTTAACCGCCCTTTTGGTGTGCTTGATCCCAACCACTATCGGCGGCCTGCTAAGTGCAATTGGTATTGCGGGCATGGATCGCTTGCTAAAGTATAATATCCTTGCCATGTCAGGGCGCGCGGTTGAGGCAGCAGGCGATGTTGATACATTGCTTCTGGATAAAACCGGGACCATTACACTTGGCAACCGTATGGCAACCGAGTTTATTCCGGCCCCAGGTGTGTCAGAAGATGAGCTTGCCGATGCTGCCCAGTTGGCTTCGCTCGCCGATGATACCCCCGAAGGAAGAAGCATTGTTATTCTGGCTAAAAATAGATTCCAGATAAGACATCGCGATATTGAAAAGCTTGGTGCAGTATTTGTTCCTTTTAGCGCACATACCCGCATGAGCGGCGTTGATCTTCCGGGGGAAGAAATCCGCAAGGGTGCTTATGATTCTATAGAGGCCTATGTTACCGAGAAGGGTGGAGCGTTTCCTCCAGATGTTAGGGCGGTGGTCGAGAAAATTGCTAATGAGGGTGGAACTCCTCTCGTAGTAGCTAAAGGACCTATGGTTTTGGGTGTGATTTACTTAAAAGATGTAATTAAGGGTGGCATTAAGGAGCGTTTCGCCGAGCTTCGAAGTGCTGGGATTAAAACCATAATGGTTACCGGAGATAACCCTCTTACAGCCGCAGCTATTGCTGCCGAAGCCGGTGTAGATGATTTTCTTGCCCAGGCGAACCCAGAGAACAAGCTTGAGTTGATACGCGACTACCAGGCTGACGGTCGCCTGGTTGCGATGACCGGTGATGGCACCAACGATGCGCCGGCGCTGGCGCAAGCCGATGTTGCCGTTGCCATGCATACCGGCACTCAGGCAGCTAAGGAAGCCGGTAACATGGTCGACCTTGACAGCAATCCAACTAAGCTGCTTGAAGTAGTGCAAATTGGCAAGCAGCTGCTAATGACACGGGGCGCGCTGACGACTTTTAGTATTGCCAACGACGTGGCAAAATACTTTGCCATTATTCCGGCGTTATTTGTGACAACATATCCGCAACTTAAGGTTTTAAATATAATGAGGCTTACAACACCGCAGAGTGCGATACTCTCAGCAGTAATTTTTAATGCCTTGATTATCATCGCGCTTGTTCCCTTGGCTTTGCGTGGAGTAAAATATCGCCCACTTGGGGCAAATGCTCTACTTGGCCGAAACATCATAATCTATGGCGTAGGGGGCCTGGTTATACCATTTATAGGTATTAAGTTGATCGATTTGTTAATTATAGCGTTGAGGTTCGTCTAAATGAACTATGCTAGAGGGAGCTGTTAAGGTATGGCGAGAAGAATAGTAACATCGATTTTGATGTTGATTCTGATGACTGTTTTGACAGGGATAATCTATCCCCTGGCGATAACCGGAATGGCGCAGCTGGTTTTTCCAAATCAAGCCAATGGTTCGTTGATACACCGAAATGGCAAAGCAGTGGGGTCCAAGCTAATAGGGCAGAATTTTGCCAGCTCGGCGTATTTTCACGGGCGGCCGTCGGCGGCAGGCCCGAACGGTTACGACGCCGCAGCTTCGTCAGGGTCGAACCTTGGTCCGACAAACAAAGTGCTACTAGATAAAATCGCAAGCCGCGTTGAAAAGATACGTTCTGAAAATAGCTTGCCAAAGGGCAGCGAGGTGCCATCCGATCTGGTCACTGCATCCGGTAGCGGTCTTGACCCGCACATCAGCCCAGCGGCGGCTTATCTGCAGGTGTCCCGTATCGCTAAAGCCAGGGGCATACCGGATTCCGAGGTCAAGATACTTGTTGACAAGAATATAGAGGGAAGGCAATATGGTATCCTTGGAAAAGAAAGAGTCGATGTACTACAATTAAATCTGGATCTGGACAAATTGAAACGCTAAATTTAACTGTTTAACTCAGGTGCGCGCCTGATAAATTAGGCAGCTGCCTATATCTTAAGTACACCCGATTTATCGGGCAACATTTTTTATTCTCAACCTACTGGGGGATACTACACAAGATATGGAGCCAGAACGGCGTCCTACACCAGAAGAACTGCTAGCGAAAATAAAGGCGGAGGCCAGAGGTAAACTCACTATATTCTTGGGACCTAGCGCAGGTGTTGGTAAAACATATGCGATGCTTGAAGCAGCTCAAGAACGCTTGATCGCCGGTTTTGATGTTGTTATTGGCTGGGTTGAAACTCACGGTCGCCGCGAAACAGAAGCTCTTTTAGAGGGCCTGCCAAGAATACCTGCGCGTGAGTTGGAATACAAGGGCAAGACCTTTAAAGAGATGGACATTGACGCACTGCTGAAGCGTCATCCCCAGCTTGCGCTTGTCGACGAACTTGCCCATACTAACATAAAAGGCTCGCGTCACGTCAGACGTTTTCAAGATGTTGAAGAATTACTGGCGGCAGGCATCGATGTCTACACTACGCTAAATATCCAACACGTTGAGAGTTTGAACGACGTTGTAGCTCAAATTACCGGAATACCCGTTCGCGAGACAGTACCGGACCGGATGCTTGACGAAGCAGCGGAAATCAGGCTTATTGATATTTCTGCAGATGAGCTTGTTAAAAGACTACAAGAGGGAAAGGTGTACGTCCCCGAGCGGGCCCAGCAAGCCATACAGAAATTCTTCCGTCCGGGAAATATCAATGCTCTTAGAGAGCTTACTTTGCGCTATGCGGCGCAAGAAGTAGACAGGCGACTCGAGCAATACCGTGAAGAACATGCCATTGCAGGACCTTGGCCTGTAAGAGAGGTAGTTTTAGCAGCTCTTAGCCCCAGCCCTTTTTCGGCTCAGGTTGCCAGGGCAGCAGCACGACTGGCAACCGGATTGCGGGCACCCTGGATCGCCACCTACGTCGAGACACCCGGTCAACAAATAAGTCGTGCGGCTAGTGACCAACTGTCACGTAATTTAAGGCTTGCTGAAGAGCTTGGCGCACAAATAGTTGCCCTTAGCGGAAATGATATTGCCGAAGAAATACTTGCGCTTGCCAGGCGCAGAAATGTAACGCAGATTGTCATAGGACAACCGTTGCGTAAGCCGATTAGTGCTCTGTGGCGTACCTCGATAGTCGATAAGGTCATCAAAGGCAGCCAGGGAATGAGTGTTTATGTGATACCTGGTACCGCCAGGGCCCGGGAACAGCCGGCGCCTCTGGCGGCGGCAAAACATAAGACTGATATAAAACCATACATAGAGTCTTTTTCTATAATTGCCTTACTTACCGTTATAAGTAAAGTGGCGCAGCCATATGTACACCCGGTGTTTGACCTTACCAATATGGCGATTTTATACATACTGCCAGTCTTGTATACTGCAGTCAGGTACGGGCGCGGGCCGTCTGTGTTCACAGCCATACTGGCGGTTTCGGCATACGATTTTATATTCGTGCCGCCGTTTTATACATTTGCTGTTTCCGATTTGCGGTACCTGTTTGTCTTTGCGGTGTTTCTTATCGTGGCGCTTAGCACCGGAACTCTTGCCGGTAGACTTCGTACGCAGGCTGAACGTGCGCGTAGGCGCGAAGAGAGGACGTCCGTTCTCTATGCCTTAAGCCGTCAGATGGCTGCCGAAACGAATATGCAAAAGTTGCTGGATACGGTTGTTAGGGCGGTCTACGACGCCATAGGCGCAAGCGCGGTTATCTATATGTCTGATAGTACAGGTAATTTTAAAGTCCAGGCTGCAACAGCAGAATCTGAAAAGTTGGCGACTGACCGTGAGAGAGCGGTAGCATACTGGGTGTATGAAAATGGTCAATTTGCTGGAAAAGGCACTGAGACATTATCAGGCGCCGATGGCTTGTACGTGCCGCTTAAAAGTGAACAAACCAAGCTCGGGACATTAGGAGCTTTACCAGCCGATCCCGAGCGTATGACGCTTCCGGCACAGCGCAGGCTTCTTGAGGGATTTGCAGGTTTGGCATCGCTGGCTATTATGCGCCTTCAGCTAGCAGCCGAGGCCCAGCAATCGAAATACGTAGCGGAGTCGGAAAAGCTTCGAACTGCTTTATTTAATTCAGTCTCACATGATTTGCGCACGCCGCTGGCTTCCATAACGGGGGCGGTTACAAGTCTTCAAGAAGAGGGCGTGTATGACCTAGAATCCAGACAAGCCCTGGTTGAAACCATTAAAGAAGGCGCACGGCGAATGAACCATATGATCGGAAACTTGTTAGATACAGCGCGCCTTGAGAGCGGCATGCTAAAACTAAATAAGGATTGGTGCGATATCCAAGATATCATCGGTGTTGCACTACGCCGGGTTAGTGACACTTTGAAAGGCCGCCCTATGCGTGTTGATATACCGACTGAGCTTCCGTTGGTGCGGGTAGATTTTACACTGGTTGAGCAAGTCGTCGTTAATCTTTTATGTAATGCAGTTAAATATTCACCGCCGGCCAGCAAGATCTCAATTGCTGTCCGCAAGGGAGACGAAGAGATTCAGGTGTCAATTGGGGATCAAGGCTCCGGCATATCAGATGAGGATAAAGATAAGATATTTGATAAATTCTATCGCCTGTACTCGCCTGAGCACATAAGTGGCACCGGTCTTGGCCTGTCAATTTGCAAAGGACTTGTCGAAGTCCATGGTGGCCATATCTGGGTTGATGATGCGCCTGAAGAAGGAAGTGTTTTTACATTTACCTTACCGCTTGATAGACAGCCGACGATAAAAGAGCCTGTCGAGAGAGAGGGTGACGATAGTGCCTGCTAAGGGTGCCCGAATCCTGATCGTTGACGACGAAGAACAAATCAGACGCCTGCTTAAAGTTGCCCTGGGAGGGCATGACTATCAAATCGATGAGGCGGCTTCTGGACAAGACGGCCTCAGGCAGGCAGCGATATTTCATCCCGACTTAATAATTCTTGACCTCAGTTTACCCGACTTAGACGGGTTATCTGTCCTTGAACGTATTAGAGAGTGGTCTCAGGTGCCAGTAATTATCTTAACTGTTCAAGAACATGAGGACCAGAAGATCAAGGCCCTAGATTCTGGCGCCGACGACTACATTACAAAGCCTTTTAGTATGGGAGAACTGTTGGCGCGTATCCGCGTCGCGATGCGGCATGCGGCGGACACCGAGGACGAGCCGGTAATCATATTAGGCGACCTTTCCATTGATCTTGCACATCGTTTAGTTACCCTAAAAGGCAAAGAGCTTAAACTAACACCTACTGAATACGATATCTTAAAGAATCTAGCCGTTCATTCAGGCCGAGTATTAACACATAAACAGCTTCTATGTGAGATTTGGGGGAAAGAGTACCAAAACGAGACCCATTACTTGCGTGTTTATATCGGTCAACTAAGAAGAAAGATCGAACCTGATGCTACTCGACCTCGGTATATTATAACCGAGCCAGGTGTTGGTTACCGATTAGTGGCAAAGGATTAAAAAAGGCTTGAAAATAAGTATAAGCATTATTAGAAGAAACATCTCTCACATCTACCGGAAGAGCTACTCACGGTAAAGAGGCAAGTAGCATTGGCCAGGCAAGATTAGTGTACAGAACGTGGATAGGGGGCGGTAACTGTGAGTGCAATCTATATTTTATGGCTAAGACAATTAAAGCGTTATTTTTCAAGGTGTTATGGTGCTTTCGGTGTCATTTATTGCTGGTTTTAGGATTGAGGACCTATCTGGAATACCGGTAGCCCTTATGTTTATGCTTTTAATTTCGCTCTTGTTTACGGCACTCGGTACGGCGATCGCTTCGGTTTTAGACGATATGCAAGGTTTTCAGCTTATCATGAACTTTCTTGTCCAACTGTTGATGCCATACGGGATGCTCTTACCGGCGTAACACATTTTGGCTTAGTTGCGGATTTCCTTGTGCTGACAATTGGCGCTGCTGTACTTATTGTTATCGGCGGTCGCCTTTTCTCGAGAGTGCAGATTTAGATCGCTTATGAGACTTCCTGCTAATTTTTTATTGACCCGCTGCCCATAAATATGCTATATTTATGGGCAAGGCATGTACCGGAAGGGAACGAGAAGTTATGCCGAAAATTGTCGATGAGCAGGCACGTGAGGCAACGCGCCAGCGCATTTTGCGCGAGGCTGCTCACGAATTTGCTCGACTGGGCTTTGACCAGGCCAACATTAATGTTATTGCAGAACGGGCGGGCATTGGTAAAGGAACGATTTACCTCTATTTTGAGAACAAGCGCGAACTGTTCCTGGCAATGCTGCGCTCGATTGCTCGGATCCACCTGGCGAGCATCCGTGCAGCACTTGCGATGAAGGGAACACTGGAGCAGCGGATTGAGCAGCTCTTTCGCGCGTTTATTCGTCTAGCTGAAGAAGACAGCGACAGTTTCAATGTGTCGATGAGTGCGCTCTACGGGGTGAATCGCGCCTTCCAGGCAGAAGCCACGAAACTCCTGCAAGATTATCTTGCGGTGATTGCCCTGGTCCTGGAAGAGAGCCGGGCGATAGGAGAAATCCAGACTACCAATATTGAGGCCACAGCTTTGCAGGTCCTGTCTCTTACCGAGTCGTATGTCTTATCAGCGCGTGTGCTGGGATGGTCCAAGCAAAGTATCACCAGACAAGCGAGCGCAGTAGCTCGGCAGGTTCTGTCCGGTATCGGCATACACCCTTCGTCCTGATTTGCTTTTTTTAACCTTGAGTGGATGACTACCCACTCATTGTTGTAGAGGAGTTGTTAATGTTATCATTCTTAATTCTTCGCTTAAGACAGTTAATCTTTCCCATGCACCGATTGCTGCGCAGTTTTGAAAGTCCGCGATATTTTCTCAAATGGGTGTTCATCAGTACCTTAATCGGCATTATTGCAGGCATCGGGGCCATTGCCTTTTATTCTGCGATCCATCTAGCAACAGGTCTCTTTTTGGGAAAACTGGTCGGGTATCTGCCTCCAGACCCCGCCGGAGAAGGCAAATCGGCCGTCATGCCGTTCTGGAGCGCGGCTCGTCCCTGGTTGTTGCCCATCGTCACCACCGCTGGTGGGCTGATCGCAGGGATTATCGTGTTTACCCTAGCCCCGGAGGCAGAGGGTCATGGAACCGACGCTGCCATCGCTGCTTTCCACCAAGGTAAGTCGGTTCGAGCCCGCATCCCGCTCGTTAAACTCGTTGCTTCTGCTATTACCATCGGTACGGGCGGATCTGCTGGACGTGAAGGGCCGGCGGCGCAAATCAGTGCCGGTTTCGGATCAGTTCTGGCCAATCTTTTGCATCTGGATATGCAAGATAGGCGTATTGCCCTGGCCACGGGAATTGGCGCAGGCATCGGTGCCATCTTTCGGGCTCCGCTTGGAGGAGCGATCCTGGCCACAGAAATTCTTTATAAGAGCGACCTGGAGGTTGAGGCGCTCATCCCCGGACTCATTTCTTCGATTGTAGGTTACAGTATCTTTGGTGCCTGGTCGGGTTGGAGCCCGATTTTTGCTACCCCAGCAAACCTGGCGTTTACCTCGCCTCCGCAATTGATCTATTACGTGATCTTAGGGCTGCTCTGCGGTCTCATTGGATGGCTTTATGCCCGTGGTTTCTACGGCACCACACACCTCTTTCACCGGCTACACTTGCCAAATTGGATCAAGCCAGCAATTGGGGGGCTTGGAGTGGGCCTAATTGGCCTCGTTCTCCCACAAGCTCTTGGCATGGGCTATGGCTGGGTGCAACTTAGTATGGGTTCAGGTCTGCTCTCGCTTCCCCTCTGGGTAATTCTTCTGCTTCCCTTTGCAAAGATTCTCACGACGGGGCTATCCGTCGGCTCCGGCGGGTCTGGTGGTATCTTCGGTCCGGGAATGGTCATCGGCGGCATGACGGGGGCGCTGCTCTGGCGACTTGGCTATCATGTCCTTCCTGGTATCCCGCCGACATCTACGCCGTTTGTAGTTATTGGAATGATGTCGCTCTTCGGAGGTATTGCCCACGCCCCCATTGCCGTCATGCTGATGGTTGCTGAGATGACAGGCAACCTGTCGTTGCTCGCCCCGGCCATGATTGCTGTGAGTCTCTCTTACCTCGTTGTCGGCAGGAATACGATCTACACGAGCCAGCTTAACACACGCGCAGATTCACCGGCCCACCGACTGCAGTTTACCTTCCCATTGCTCTCTACGCTATCTGTCTCACAGGCGATGGAGCCTGTCCCGATGCACCTTAGTGAGATGCAAACAGTCGCAGTGGCAGACAAGGCTCTTGTCTCTCACAATATAAGGCGTGCTCCTGTTCTAAACGAGAAAGGAAATATCATAGGTGTTCTAACCAAGACCGATATCAGGCGTTTAAGTACCCCAGAGCAGTCTAAGAAGACTGTAGGAGAGGTCATGAACAGGCATGTGCTAACCCTACATGCTGATGAGCCACTGGATGAGGCATTAGAGGAGCTAACTTCTAACCACCTCAGATGGGCACCAGTGGTGGAAGCTCAGGCACTTGCAAAAGACCGTCGTGCAATTGGGGTAGTTTCCACCAATGACATGGTGCGGCTCTACCGTGAAACGCTAACCAAAGATTCACGGCGTATGCCTGGCTTTGTTGAAGGCACGGTATCGCAGGCGGTAGAAGTTAAGCCTGAGATGCCCCTGGCTTCACGGATGTTAAGTAAAGCTCACATTCCAACAGGCTGCCTCGTGGTTTCGGTCAGACGCGGTTCAGAATTGCTCTTTCCCCATGGCAATACTGTAATACTGCCAGGAGACACAATTACCGTTTTGATGGACCTGGATGGAGAACGTCAATGGGAAAAATATATTACCCGAACGACAAATGTAAACAAGAATTTGGTTTCCTCACCAATCACCAAATAACGCCTCTACCTGCCAGAGTAGGTCTGTAAGCCGCCGGTGACATCACTCATTGGAACCTGAATTTTGATGAACGAAAGGTTTGGGAACTTTTCGGCCTTAGACTTCATATGGCAATCATTGCAACCGTTTATAGCATTGATGTAAGCACTATTGAATTTAGCTAAATCCTTAGCGTTCACAGCACTACCTATGGCATCGAGATATTTCTTCTCAAAATCTTTTAATTGTGGAGCGTATACCGGGCGGTCAATCTCACCGACCCCCTGGACCTCCTTCACCTTGTCGATCTCGAAACGTGCTAAATCCCAGTTGCCCGCCTGGCCAGCAAACCACAGCTTATTCATGTGCGCGCTGTATTCAAGCATGACCGCGCTCAAGCCAGGGTTAACCTTAGTCTGCTGCTTTCTTTGGAAATTTTCCAAGGCTTTGACGCGCTTATCAGAATTACCGGTAATAGCAGTATTGGCATAACTAGCAATAGCAACAAATAATAGTATCAGCAGTACTCCAATAATTATAGCTAATGTTGGTTTACTGCTCCTCAACAGACAATCTCCTTTCTGATTTCTTAACCGTACAAATTAATTATGTTTAAGCATTCCCATTATTAACCTATCTATACCCAACTTATACCACTTAAATTACGCATTACTGAGGCTAAAAACAGCCACGAGCCCGTAACGGCCTCTGAGCTTTTGAATGAAAACTAACTTCTGCTATAATTTGATTACAGACGTGCTAGGTGGAGGGATAAAGTATTTTATCGAAGAAAGCCGCGGTAATTACGCTTGGCTGCGCGAAAAACTCCGTTGACAGCGAGCACATAAAAGGCTCGTTAATAAAAAGCGGGATCGCCTTGACCGAAGAACCCTTTGCCGCAGATTACATCATCATTAACACCTGCGGCTTCATTGAAGCCGCCAAACGAGAATCAATTAATACCATCCTTGAATTAGCCGAAGTAAAAAACCAGTCAAGCCAAAAGAAAATCATCGTAACCGGCTGCCTCGCCCAGCGGTACCATGACGAACTTGCTAAAGAAATCCCCGAGGTTGACCTTGTCATCGGTATAGCCAAGGAATTTAACATCGCCGAAATGATAAGGTTGGATAATCTAAGAGACGGAGAGCCCGCCGCGCCGCCGCAAGATTTTACGTCCTATCCCGAGCGTGTCCTCCCAAATTTGCCCTACGCCTACCTACAGGTGGCGGACGGCTGCGATAATCGCTGCTCGTACTGCGCAATCCCGATAATAAGAGGCAAATTTAGAAGTAAACCCATCGAAAAAGTAATCGAAGAGGCACATTGGCTCGATGAGCAGGGGATAAAAGAGATAAATATCATCGCCCAGGATACCGGACGCTATGGGTACGACCTCTACGGCAGGAGCCGGTTCACCGAGCTCCTGAGCTTGCTGACCGGTTTTAAAAATATTAAGTGGATTAGACTGCTTTACCTCCAACCCTATTTCGTCAACGACGAGCTAATCGATGCGGTGAAAGGCAACCAGCTTATCCTGTCCTATCTAGACATTCCGATCCAGCACGCAAGTCCAAAAACCCTAAGGGCGATGAACCGGCATGGTGCGGGTTCGGATTACCTTGCCCTTATTGCGTGGCTTCGCCGGGTCATCCCTGATATCGTCTTAAGAACATCTATTATTGTAGGTTTCCCTGGTGAGAGCCCTACCGACTTTGACGAACTTACTCAATTTATTGAAAAAGCCAATTTTGACTACTTGGGAATTTTTGAGTACTCACCGGAAGATGGAACCCCGGCCGCCAAACTTTCCGGTCGCGTGGCCGAAAAAATCATAAAAGGAAGATATCACCAGCTGACTGCCTTGCAGGATTCAATCAATCAGCGGCGAAATGAAGATAGAATAGGTAAGATTTACGATGTGCTCATTGAAAGAGAGATCGATTCAAAAGAAGGCTTATTTGAAGGAAGAGCCTGGTGGCAAGCCCCGGAGGTGGATGGTTATACTTACATTACGGGAGACTCGCAAGGCAGCATAAAACCAGGCCAAATAATTAAAGCAAGGTTTGATGAATTTGATGGCTGTGACTTTCACGGGAGGATAGCCAGTGGGCTTGGCAAATAAAATAACAATTACGAGAATTCTCCTCGTGCCGATTTTCATGGCATTTCTTCTATCGGCCCCGCAGCCGTTAGGGTCCTACGTCGCAGTTTTTATTTTCGCTATTGCCGCCATCACCGATTCGGTTGACGGCTACATTGCAAGGAGTCAAAAACAGGTCACCGTCTTCGGCCAGCTTATCGACCCACTTGCAGATAAACTCCTGGTTTCAGCCGCACTTATATCGCTTGTAGACTTAAATAGGCTCTCCGCCTGGGTTGCCGTGGTCATAATAGCCCGCGAGTTTGCTGTCTCAGGTTTGCGACTCGTCGCACTATCCGAAAGTAAAGTTATCCCCGCAAGTATTTGGGGCAAGCTTAAAACAATCTCGCAAATTATTGCTATAATATTAATAATACTTAATATTCCTTATTTTATATTTGGTGCGCCTATAGGTTGGCTGGCGATGGCCGTCGCCCTGGTATTGACTGTTCTATCGGGAATCGACTACTTTACTAAATTAAGGGGTGTGCTTTTACCGGCTGACTGAGTAAGAGGTAAAAACGATGCAATACAACATCATAGCTATCGGATCGGAGCTTACGCTGGGATTATCCGTTAACACCAACGCGCCCTTTATCGCAAAAAGGCTTGGTCAAGAGGGATATTCCTGCAATTACCAGGTAAGCGTTCCGGACAACATAAAACTTATCTCAAAGGCCATTGGCAAGTCGCTTGAAGAGGCTGACGGCGTTATAATCACCGGCGGCTTAGGCCCAACTTTGGACGACCTAACTCGCGACGCCATCTGCGATGCGATAGGGTGCAAGCTCGAGTATCAGCCCTGGCTTGCAGAAATCATAAAAGAAAGATACGGCTCACGCAGCACTCCTTTGCCTGAGATAACCTACCGTCAGGCATATATGCCCTCCGGAGCAAGGCCGATAATCCCAACGATTGGAAGTGCACCGGGAATTATTCTTGAGATGGAGGGCAAGTTTGTTATATCCCTACCTGGCGTGCCACGAGAAATGAAGGAAATGGTCGAGACCGAGGTCGTCCCGTGGCTAAACAAAAGATATCTCATAAATGAGGCATTTAGAATAAGGGTGCTAAGAACAACCGCCCGCACCGAGGCGTCACTTCAGAACTCGGTAAAAGACATCATGGACTCGCTTGAGAACGTGACAGTTGGGATAATTGCCTCCCCCGGTGAGATACAATTGCAGCTTCTTGCTAGAGGACAAAGCGAGGCCGAGGCCGAGGCATCCATTAAGAATGCCGAGGCTAGGTTCGTCGAGAGACTTGGGCCGATTATTTTCGGGTTTGACGACGAGACACTGGAGGAGGTCGTGGGCAGGCTGCTAAAACAGCATGGTCTTACACTTTCGCTTGCGGAGTCTTGTACCGGCGGCCTTACATCTAAAAAGATAACCGATGTACCGGGTAGCTCAGACTACTTCTTGGGAGGCGTCGTCTCATACAGTAACGACGCAAAGGTAAACCTTCTAAATGTATCCGAGCAAACTCTGGTAAGACAGGGCGCGGTAAGCGCCGCAACAGCGCTTGCAATGGCAGTTGGCGTAAGAGGAAAGTTTGGCTCCGATGTGGGATTGGCCATAACGGGAATAGCTGGGCCAACCGGAGGAACCCTGGACAAGCCGGTAGGCCTGATTTATATCGCCCTGTCTCACGAGAGCATAAGCTATAGCAACAAATTCGTCTTCTTTGGGTCAAGGGATATCATAAGACTTAAAAGCGCAAACGCAGCCCTCGACATGCTGCGTTACCACATCTTGGATAACCTTAAGTCGGCTGGAGGAGATGTTTCTTAATATTGCGGCTTTTTATCGGTATCAAATTACCCTTGAGAATCAAATATTTTCTTTTTAGCATTTCAGAGGCGTTGATGGACGAGGTAGATGGCGCAAGGTGGGTAGCCCCGGAAAACATTCACCTTACCCTGAAGTTCCTGGGAGCAACGTCCGATGATAAGCTCGACGAGATTGCGGCAGCTATTGAAGAAGCAGTTTCGAATTTTAGAAAATTCTACTTCTCTCTCGATGAGCTGGGTGCTTTCCCGAGTGCAAAACGTGCCCGGGTGGTCTGGGTCGGCGTGCATCACGGGGCAAACGAGTTAATCGAGCTAAGCAAGGCTATCGAGAGCGCTATAGTGCCGCTAGGGTTTGAGCCCGAGAGCAAGGTGCTTAAGCCACATATCACACTTGCAAGAATTAAAAACCCAAAGCCCATTGCAGCAGCGTTACCTAAAGTTCCGACAGAAAGATTTTCAGGTAGAGTTATAAACGTCGACGGTGTTACGATATTTGAAAGCCACCTTAAGCGAACCGGCGCCGAGTATGAACCGGTAAGATTTATACCGTTGCCAGGATAATTTCGATTGGCGAATTAAAGACTGGTTAACCGGTGAGCGGGTAAACTGGTGAACAGGGAAAACTGGTGAATCGGTGAACAGGAATCGTCATCCTTAGCGTAGGCGAAGCCGGAGTCGAAGGATCTGAAGTAATATCAAAAATCATTTGCTATCATTACTTGCTTTCACATTATTAATTCCTTCTGGCTCCTGACTCCTTGTCCCACGTTAGTTGCTTTCACTTAACTTTAGGCAAAGGGTTTGGGACAAATATCGAGCATTGTTTAATATTATGCTTGCCCGGTAATTATATATATGGTTATATATATTATATCAAGCATTTAGCACAGAAGCACAAATAGCTTAAGTACTGATTGCTAGTAGGGCAAACTTGAAAACACATTGGTACTGTAAATTCTTAGTAGGCAAGTGTGGGCTTGCAAAATAGATCAAGACCTCACATTATCTCGTTTAGAACCAGTAAACATGATAAGGAGGTCTTGATATGCACCATAGTATCAATTCTATT
>JAJYQA010000004.1 GCA_021794835.1 Actinomycetes bacterium
AAGATGATTGCGATGGACCAGAACTGCAGGTCGCTGATAAAATAGCTGCGCTTTTCTGCCTGTCCTGCACTGCGTTTATCTTGCGTTAGTTCTAATCCCATCATTTCAGTTGGCTAATCTAAGCCGACCCAGCCTTTTTTAAGGGCGAAGATAATAGCTTCGGTGCGCGAGCCGACATCTAACTTAGTAAAAATGTGTCCTAAATGAGCCTCAACAGTGCGGACGCTTACACTTAGTTTTTCAGCAATTTCCTTATTGCTTTTGCCGCGCGCCGCCAGTGTAAGTACCTCCACTTCGCGGTCTGTGAGTAAATCAAAAGATATGGAGTCTTGACCGCCGTTGGTGTTTCTAAACCTTTGCATTACTTTGCGCATAACAGTCGGGTGAAGCACAGAATCTCCCTTGCTTACACGGTAGATGCTATCCAAGAGTTCTTGGCCACTAATATCTTTTAGGAGATACCCGGCAGCACCGGCCTCAAGAAGTGGAAATATGTATTGGTCTAGGTCATAGGCAGTAAGTATAAGAATCGGGACTTGTGAATTCGTTTCTCTAATTTGCTTTGTTGCCTCGATGCCGTTAAGCTTGGGCATAGCTATATCGGCAATAATAATATCCGGTTTTAGCTGAGCCGCCAACGACACCATCTCTTCGCCATCGCTGGCCTCGCCGATTACCTTTAGATTCGGGTCTTTTTCCAAGTAGTCTCGGAGACTTTCCCTGACAAGTACGTGATCTTCTGCTAATAGTATCCGTATATTTCCCATAGTAAGCTTATTATAAACCCGTTTGAATGTTAAATCAAATTAGGGAAATTACGTATTTGCAATCACTAAAAAAGTAGGGCAAATCTAAGGATTCGCCCTACACAGATTTTGCTTTCTCCCTGGTCTCTGAATTCTGGCCTCAAGGCCCTATTTTATGCGATTTCCTCTACCGACGCAAAATCCCTTTTAGTCTGCCTTGCAAAGGTCATAGCCACACTTCTATAGGCCAAGTGTGCCATCTTTGAGAACGGCAGGTACAGGAATAGATAAGCTATGAACGTCAGGTGAATGAAATAGACTGGATAGGCAATCGACTTTAAATCTGCCACCCTGACTAGCTCAGTGGCAAGTCCAGTTACACCGAGACCAGTTACCAACACGATTAGTGTCCAGTCAAAGTAGCTGGAAGAGCTCTTTTTAAAAGATGCCCTCTGAACCCAGAGCACAATACCACCGATAATAATAGCGGCTGCACTTAAGTTCCCGATAAACTTCACAACAACAGTTAGCACACCATGTTCTGCTATGGTGTAGGGTGTCGATATTCCGAAAAGCCAAAAACTAGTTGCAACAAGCGCTGTAGTCACTAAAGCTCCAGTAAAGCCGTAAAATACACCAAGGTGACCGTAATATCTGTTCTTGCTCGTATCGCACTCCATAAACCGCTCATGGGCCAAAATGGTTGGTGTCACCTCTATAAGGTTAGGAACGGGAGTTCCTGTTAGACCCGTCTCGCCGTGGTTTTCCGTCATGGTATTCCAGAACCTATAAAGACCAACTGCTAAAGCTATTATCCCGAGAGCTAGTAAAGTTATAAATGTCATATCGATGCCCAGCTCGGGATAGAAATTTGTCCATTTTATTGGACCGGCAGGCATATTGTTCCAGCCAGCATTCTTAAATTGATAAACCATTTCGCCAAAGAAGCTATGTGGATTTAAATTATGCGGTAATACAGAATATATTGCTGGAAACAAGCTTATCATTATAAGTAGCACAACTACCGGTATGGCCCAGGCGAATATCGCCAAACCTGGATTACTAAGCAATGTACCCATAAACCTTGGGAACGCGAGTGCCTTGATGGATGCACTTCTAATTCCTGCAAATACGTCGCCAGGTTTTGCACCCCGTGGGCAATTTGCCGTGCAATCATTGCACTGATGGCACAGCCAGACATCAGGGTCGCTCATAAGTTTTTCTTTTTGACCCCACTGAGCCCAAATCATTTCTTTTCTTGGAAACGGACTGTCATCGGGCGTTATGTTGCAGACAACCGAGCATGTCGCGCACTGGAAGCACTTCTTAAGATCGCCGCCTCCTGCCCTTTGTATGTCCTTTATGAAATTTAAATCAGGTTCAACGAAGAACTCTTGTTCTGACATCTTCATACCCCCTAAAAGCCTTTATAGGGATTGGGACCAATCTCCTGAAGTTTTTCCATGAATTCGTCCACAATGCTCGGTATCTTATCGTACTCATTTATGGCAAGCTGTATAATTTGAACTCTGTCAGACTCCAGCACAAGTCTGTTAAGTGTTTCCTGAACCTTGCTCATCCTGTAGCTTGCAAGCTCGCTACCCTTAGCGAAGTGGCACTGGTAATCATCGCCGTACTTGCAACCTATCATAAGGATTCCGTCAATACCACTTGAGAGCGAATCGGCAATCCACACTGTGTTGACCGAGCCAAGACACCTTACCGGAATCATCCTCATATTTGGATCATAGGTGACATGGTTGATCCCGGCCATATCAAACGCAGGATATGCATCGTTTTCGCAAACGAAGGCTACAACTCTTGGTTTTTCTTCTTCCTCGCCCGGCACATCGATTATCTTAATGGCTGAGGATACTATATCAACGCTGTAGTTCTTAAATGAGATGATTCGTTCCGGGCATGCACCCATGCAGATACCGCACCTTCTGCAGCGGTTTGGATTTGGCTTCGGCGTGCCTTTCTCATCCTCATCCAGAGTTCCAAACGGACACTCCTCGGTACACCTCTTACATTGGGTACACCTCTGGAGGAAGAATTCAGGATATGTCTCATCTCCGGCCCTTGGGTGAACTGCTCTACCAACCGCAACGGATTCGATTACCTGGATTGCTTTAAGTGCAGCGCCAGTTGCATCATCAACGCTCTCGGCAATAGTTTGCGGCATCTTAACAACACCCGCTGAGTATACGCCAGTTCTTCTTGTCTCGTACGGGAAGCAGATGAAGTTGGAATCGGCAAACCCGTTAAAGAGTTCCAGATCTGGTAATCCTGGACCTTGCCGGTATTGTAAATTGAGGATTGCTTCATCCGCCGTTGTCGGAACCATGCCGGTTGCCAGAACCAGAAGGTCTGCAGATACGTTTAGCGGACCTCCCAGCAACGTGTCTTCAACCTCAAGTAACACGTTATTTGAAGCATCCTCAGCTATATTGGTAACATTTCCTTTTGTAAGGAAGATGCCCGGATCGTCTTGTGCGCTCTTGTAGAATAACTCGTACTGGCCAGGCGTTCTCATATCTTTGTAGAAGATGTATGCCTTGGCGTCAGGATCTTTCTCGCGCACGTAGGTCGCCTGTTTGAGCGATGTCGCGCAGCAGACCGATGAGCAGTATGGCAGGTGGTTTTCATCCCTTTGCCCAGCGCACTGTATAAACGCGACGTTCTTGGCCGGTTTGCCATCTGAGGGGCGGACTATTCCACCATTTTTAGCCATCTCTTCAAACTGAACGTTGGTTACAACGTTTGCGTACTGGCCATAGCCATATGTGTCAAGCTTTGAAGCATCATACGGCCTCCAACCGGTTGCCAAAACTACCGAGCCGATTTGCTTCTCAACCGGTCCACCACCAGTACTTATGGTTACGTCAAACTTACCAGGCTGTCCGGCGATTGCCTCGACGCTGGCCGACGTATAGACTTTGATGTTCGGGTTGCTGGTTACCTCTTGAACCTTAGCGTCAATGCCGGTCTCCACAATCTTTTCAAACGGCCAGCTAGTTGGAAGTTTTTTGTACATTTTATTCATGAAGCCACCAAGCTGTGCTTCTTTTTCAACGATTACCGCCTCGTAGCCGGCTTTCGCTACCTCAAGTGCAGCCGTTATACCTGTAATGCCGCCTCCGATAACAAGCACAGTTCTTGAGATATCCTCTTCGATATGCGGCTCAGATAACTCCATTTTCTTAACTTTTGCCGAACCCATCCTGACGTAATCCGCAGCAAGCATCTGGGTATCTTCATTATTTGGCGTGTGGGACCATATGACATGCTCCCTTAAATTAATCCTTTCTAGAACGACACCGGGGAAGTTAAATACATCAAAATTTACCCTGGGTGAGCAGGCTGCTATGGCTACAGTGTTAACTCCTTCATTCTGGATATCGCTCTTAATTATCTGAGCGCCTTGTTCACTACAGAGGAATTCATGGGTCTTAACAACCGCAGCTCCCACTTGTGGGCCCATATTTGCTAGTTTCTCGACGTCTAGAGCTTCCCCTATACCACAGCCTGTGCAGATATATAAACCAAACTTCTTCTCCACAGCGCTACCTCCTCACCATAGTTTGAATAGCCTTCAGCGCTGATCCGGTAGCATCCTTTACGCTCGTAGTGACATCAGCCGGCTTCTTAGCACAGCCGGCGGCGTAAATCCCTACCGTATTTTCATCTTCCAATATTAACCCATTCTCATCATACTTGAGAATGCCGGGCAGCTTTGACTCAGCGGTTGTCGGCTGCATTCCAGTAGCCAGAACTGCTAGGTCGACCTTTTGGTGTATTTTCCCGCCGCCAAGTATATCCTCAGCCTCGACGATTACCTGTCCGGTCTCCGGGTCTTCTTCGATCCTGGCTACCTTGCCTTTTATAAACTCAATGTTCTCATCGCTCTCCACCCTGTTGAGGAATTTCTCATACCTACCTGGAGCACGGAGATCGATGTAGTACACATAAATCTTTGCGTCTGGGTACCGCTCTCTGACGTAGGTTGCCTGCTTAAATGAAGCCATGCAGCAGATATATGAGCAATATGAGAGGTGGTTCTCATCCCTTGACCCCGCACACTGAACAAACGCTATACTCTGTGGGGCTTCACCGTCGGATGGTTTTACAATTTTGCCTCCTGTGGGCCCGTTATTGGCAGCGTATCTTTCCATCATCATATTAGTGATTACGTTTTTTACTCTGCCAAATCCCAAATTCTCCATCTTCCCGGCATCATATGGATTCCAACCAGTTGCATAAACCACCGAGCCAACCTTTAAGGTGATGGTCTCGGGTTTCATATTTAGGTCAATAGCATTGTACTTACACGCCTCGACACACTTTCCACAATCGGCCCCCTTACAAGCTTTTCCGTCGATTACATACCTCATTGGAAAAGCCATCTGGTGCGGCAAGTATATTGCCTTTGTCGTGTCTATGCCTAAGTTAAAGTCATTTGGTCTTTCAACCGGGCATGCTTCAGTGCACGCATTACAGTTAGTGCAGTTCTCGTTAACATAACGAGGGTTAACTTTGATGGTGACTTCATAGTCACCTGGCTGACCTGAGATGCTCTCAATCTCAGATAGGGTTAGATATTTAACCTTTTGGTTTTTACGGATTCTCTGGTAATTGATCTCCAGACCGCATGTCGGAGGACAGAGTTTTGGGAAATACTGATTTAACTGAGCTACTCTTCCGCCCATGGAAGGAGTCTTTTCTATCAGGTAGACGTCGTAGCCTGTTTCCGCAGCTTCTATTGCAGCGGTTAAACCACTTATCCCCCCTCCGACAACTAGAATACTTCCTAAGCTTTTTCCTTCTGTCATCTGTTCCTCCCAGTTGTGACTAGTACCAAGACATGCATCACAACGATAAGTAATGACTCGTCAAACTAAGAATCTATTTCTAACTGGAGCGTAGAGTTTGAGGCTATCTGTAACCCATATTCCAGTTTGGAGTTAAACTCTAAGCAAAGCAAATTATACAACAATCCGTAGGCAAACGTAAGATTTGTTACAAAGTGACTGTAATATTCTGGTATACTATTATTCGCCTTTGGGCGTAAAACATATAAAACAATTGCCCTAAAACCAGATATCAGCTATCAGCTGATTTTAATAAAAACCGATGGCTGATGCCGATGCTGGCAACTATAAAAAAGAAATTTTCTCCAGGCGCCAATCGAGACGCCTGGAGAATTGTTTCATCTTATTAGTCCACTAGCTGGACGTAATCCTTCTTGAAGTTGACCCACTCGCCAGTAGCCGGATCGTACTTCGAGTTGTTGAAGCATTTCCACTCAGCATCGTTGATCTTCAGGAAATCGCCCCTGTAGTAGTATCCAGGATATCTTGTCTCTTCCCTGAAGTAGATGTGACGTGCATGAGCCTCTGCAGCCCAAATCCTGTGGTAATTCTCCCAGCAACGGAGTAGCTCGTGGAGGTCTTTTGCGGCCATCCTCTGAGCATCCTCTTTGAGGACCGCCAGTTTCTTGAGACCCTCATCGAGCATTGTCTTGCTGGTTGTGTACCAGGTCGAAACGCCGCCGACATACTCGTCCATAATCTTCATAAGCCTAAACTGAAGCATCCTTGGACCAATATAGTGCGGGTTAACATCAACTCTATGAGGAGCAGTGGTGTATTCATGATACTTAGCATAGAGCTCTAGCGGAGCATACATCTCGGCAACGAGCTCATCGATACTTTCTTTAACTGCCGGCTTGTAATCCGGATGATCGAGACACCATGCTACCATGGACTTACCGGCAACTCTTCCCTCAGCATGCGAGCCTGATGAAAACTTATGGCCGGATGCACCGACGTTGTCGCCAGCCATGAAGAGGCCGTTAACTGTTGACATCCTGTTGTAACCCCATGACCACTCAGCAGGGGTACCTGGGATATCGCCAGGGCCACTTACCCAGAAGCCTGCACAGCCAGCATGTGAGCCAAGGAGATAAGGTTCAGAAGGCATGATCTCAGATTTTACTTTGTCCGGCTCGACATCATTTGCAGCCCAGAGGCCAGCCTGTGAGATACTCATATCGAGAAAGTCTTCCCATGCTTCGGCCTCAAGGTGTTTGATTCTTTTTGGATCCATGGTCTTTGCAAGCTCTTGCATTGCCACATCGGTATGCATGTAAATCGGGCCTTTACCGGCTTTCATATCAAGCATTGCAGCGTGGTTCCTAAGAGCGGTTCCCATCGGATCATCGTATGGGGCATACATCTCTTTGATTTCATCGGCATGTGTTACACAGTAATCCTCGCCAAGAGCGTTGGTTGCTTTGGCCTTAAAGAAGAGGAACCATGCGCCTACTGGACCATAGCCATCTTTAAACCTCATTGGGACGAAGCGGTTCTCCATGAGAGTTAGCTCGGCACCAGCCTGGGTACCCATCGCATAGCCAGAACCTGCGTTCCATACACCAAACCATGTGCGGCCGATACCTTCACCAACCGACCTTGGCCTAAATACGTTTACGGCACCGCCCGTTCCAATTAGAACGGTATTTGCCTTGGCAACATAGACTTTGTTCTCTCTTACGCTAAAGGCGATTGCGCCAGCAACCCTATTTGGCTCATTTGCATCAAGCAGTAGCCTTGTGGTGAAAGTCCTCTCGTAAAGATTTTGATCCATACCAGTTGCTACCCTGTTGGTCTCGAGAGCTCTCTTCGCGGCCTCAGCAACGATTGCCTTATAGGATTCACCGTTGATCATAATCTGCCACTTACCCGACCTTACCGGTACGCCGCCATCTTTCAACAATGGCTTACCGGCATCGCGTGCCTGGAAACCGTCGAGCGAGAAACCGTCGTCACCTTTCTTCCAAATCGGAAGACCCCACTCTTCGAAGAGATGTACGGAGTCGTCTACTATCCTACCAAGGTCCCAAACCAGGTCCTCTCTAATAATGCCCATCAGGTCGCTTCTTACATATTTTACGTAATCTTTAATATCATTTTCGCCAATGTAGGTATTGATGGCTGAAAGACCCATTGCTACAGAACCACTTCTATCAATCGCTGCTTTATCAAACATAACGACTTTTAGGCCTTTTGGGTTTGCCCAGCGGGCTGCCTCAAAAGCAGTACCACAGCCAGACATACCCCCACCGATAATTAGAATATCGGCATCAATTTCTACAACTTCCGGCTTTTCGACAAACTGAAAATTGTTTACTTCTTTCTCCATGGTCTCTCCTCCTTACTTTATTAGTACTTGGTCAGCCGTCTGAGTAAACAGACCAGGTTTCTTTATATCATCGTAATTTGGCTCTGGCTTCCCTGCATACGGGTCAACTGAACCTTCAGGTACCAACCTGATTGGGAATTTAAATCTCTTAATGACACCGTTCCTGAACTTTATGGTCCACATAATAGCATCAGTACCCCTCATCGGGATGGTACTTGCGCCAAGAGGAGCAAAATCTGCGTAAGTTCTTACCTCAATAGCTTGCTGTGGGCAGATCTTTACGCAGTTATAGCACTCCCAGCACTGCTCTGGCTCTTGGTTATAAGCCTTCATTATCTCTTTGTCGAGCAGCATCAGGTCGTTCGGGCATATATACATGCAAGCCGTCTTGTCCTGCCCTTTACAACCATCACATTTTTCTCTGATTACAAAACTGGGCATACCTTACCTCCCTACGTTGTTGTGAGAATCTCAAAACTTTCTTTTGGTAACCTTCTTAGAATACTTAGCTAGCTAGATACTCTTAGTTACTACTACAAACTCCCCCTTCTATTATTATTTAACTATCGCAGACCCCCTTCCCAACCATTCCGAACGCGCCAATATGCTCGTCGCGTTGGACTGACGCACGTATCTTACATAATAACATCAAAGCTCCCAAAAGCTTACTAAATCCGATATTTATTTAGGGCACTATCGGTATCTAACGCTTTGGGGACTTTAAGCTATAGCTGCCTTAAAGAAACGATGATGTCCAGCGGCAATCTCCTAAAAACTATTTATTTAGAATTTCAGGGAAAGAGATTACAATGGCCATGTATCAATTGTTACGTGGATAATATCAATTCCTGTTGTCTTTGTCAAGAGCCTATCAAACAAAATTTCGGTTACTCTGATGCCACTTTCAGGCTAAAGTGGCATATATCCGCTAGATCCACCACAATCCAGCCATTCTTTAGGTAGCAGATTGCCAAACCTAATTAAAACTACTAATTATCCAGTACCGCGCTAAGAGCACATATAGTCTTAACCTAAGTCTGCGGGAGTTTTAGGTTTGGGACAGAAAAGCGGCTGAAAGCCGCTTTTCTTTATTTTACTTACTTTTTCTTTACATAATAGGTGTAAAAACCGCTGCCCTCTTCTTTTTGAAGAAGCTCGTTGCCGGTGCGCTCACACCAGGAGAGTAGATCATTGTGAGAACCTGGGTCAGTGCTCATCATCTGTAGAACTTGGCCAGATGATAGCCCATCCATTGCCTTTTTGGTCTTCAAGATTGGCATTGGGCAAACATCACCCTTGCAGTCTAGGACTAGATCAGCAACTATACTTGACATTCTTTAACCTCCTTTTTAGTCTCCTTACAGGTTAAACAAAATTTGAAGTAAGAAACAACCTCTTTTTTACTTATTATAACATACCCCCCTTGGTGTATCGACAAAAATCAAAAACACCTTTGATCTTTCTATGTTGGTTGTCGGAGAAAATGCCCCCCATGTAACAGATTCATTATGCGCCAATACTTACGTGCACCTGGTACTTTAATCTCTTGACAAAGATATAAGTAACTGCTATGATAATTGTAGCAATTGTTACATGCTATTCTTTCTTGAGGTGACATAGTGTCGGATGATCTTTATCTAGTTTATTGCCTTCCATCTACCTATTACCGTATACAGAACGGCCACTGTGGCATTAAATATAAAAGTGACCCTTAAGAATGGAGGTGGACAGGTCTACCGCGGAAGGACCTTCGGGTGCGGTAATCAGCTTCAATAAAACTAATCCTTTTTAGTAATGATCATGAAACTAGAAGGAGCGACGAGATGGCAACAAAAAACATTCTTATTCTAGGGGGTGGAAACGGGGGAACCATGCTCTCCAATAAGCTCAGACATGAGCTTTCGAAGGAGAAATGGAACATCACCGTAATTGACAAGGACAACCGGCACATCTACCAGCCAAGCATGCTTCTGGTGCCATTTGGACTTGATAACCCAAAAAAAATCGTTAAGCCCAGGAACAAGTTCTTTAAGCCTGGCATAAACTTCGTCCAAGACGAAGTTGCAAATATCGACGCGGAAAACAAGAAAGTTACAACCAAGAGCGGCAAGGTATTCCCCTACGACTTCCTGGTCATCAGCACCGGGTGCAACCCAGACCCTAATGAGGACGAGGGTCTTCCAGAGGCAATGGGTAAAAATGCATTTACCTTCTACAACCTTGAGAGCTCGGTTGAGCTTGGCAAGGCTCTAAAGCAATTCCAGGGCGGTAAACTGGTTATCGATATATCCGCATTACCAATAAAGTGCCCGGTAGCCCCCCTTGAATTTGCCTTCCTGGCGGATTGGTACTTTAAGAAAAGAGGGGTCCGCAATAAGGTAGATATCCACTTTATAACCCCAGGGCCAGGTGCTTTCACAAAACCAAAAGCGTCGGCGGTCTTAACCAAGATCGCCGAGCAGAAGAACATTAATATTACCGCAAATTGGGGACTTGGCCAAGTAAACGCCAAGGAAAAATGGATTGAGAACATGCAGGCCAGTGAAAAGATCAACTATGACCTGCTTGTCGCAATACCAACTATAGTTGGCGATAAAGCTATTAGCGATTCGGGAATTGATGACGGCATGGGGTATGTACCAACCGATCATCATACTTTAAAAGCCAAAAACCTTAATAATGTCTATGTTTTAGGGGATGCGACAAATGTTCCTACCTCCAAGGCCGGATCGGTCGTCCATTATGAGGTAGACGTCGTGCTTTACAACATCCTAAGCGAGATTTGCGGCGGTGTTGCTATGCCGCTCTTTGACGGCCACGCAACCTGATTTATCGTGACCGGAGCTGGAAGCTCCGTATTGATCGATTTCAACTACAAAGTTGAGCCACAGCATGGCAAATTCCCGTACGAGTGGGGTCCAATGTCGCTGCTTAGAGATACCAAGATGAACTGGTATGGCAAGAAGGCATTTAGCTGGCTATACTGGAAGGCTCTGCTTCCGGGGAGGCATATGGGAGCGTCAACCATGCCTTTCTGTGGCAAGTATGTTGATAAAGACCCAAGCCTCAGCGCCTAGATATGCCTAGATATAACACTAATCTATTGCTGATCTAATAAAAGACGGTAAAATAAAACGGCCTAAAGTTAAAAGCTTTAGGCCGTTTTCCCAAGGGTAAGAGTTAAAATGTTGTCTCCTGCCGGCTCAATTTAACATTTGCTATAATACAAATATGGATTCATCGAGTATTGGAAAAGTCGCTCTCTTTTGGGACGAGTCGTTTTTATGGGGGCTTATCGCATATGATACCTTCACCCAGCTTTCCATAAACTTCGGCCTTATAACATCCGCCGATATACAAGAAGGAATTCTTGAAAAATACGACACCCTCTTTGTTCCTGGCGGATGGGCCAGTAACAAGGCCAAGGCGCTAGGTGAGCGTGGCAAGGAAAGTATCCGCCGTTTTGTTGAACTTGGCGGAAGCTACCTCGGATTTTGCGGTGGAGCTGGCCTTGCACTTGAGCACAAAGACGGCATCTCCCTAGTTCCGGTGACCAGAAAGCCCACGAGTGACCGCATTCCCAGTTTTAGCGGGAAAATAAAGCTAAATCAGGACGAACCCAACCATCCTATTTGGAGTGGCATTCCAAACAAAGCGGCGTTTCATGCCTGGTGGCCAGGGCAATTTTCAATCCTTGAGCATGGTAATGTCAAGGTGCTTGCCTCTTACGATGTACCGGGGGATGGCTCCTATGTTGCGGACTTGCCGGTCGGACCAACGATGAACTGGGATCAGTGGGAGAAAAGCTATGGTACCAACCTAAACCCGGAGCGTATTAAAGGCGAGCCCGCGGTACTTGAGACGGATTACGGCAAGGGCAAGGTTCTTTTATCTTACCTGCATTTTGAAACTCCTGATGACAACCAGGGCCAAAAAGTATTACTTAACATATTTGAGTACCTGGCAGATAAAAAAGTGCAACTCGGACAAAATACCGCATCAAAAGATGAATGGGTAACCGTAAGCAATGGTTCCGGTATCGATAAAATACTAGTTGAGACGATCAATGACCTAGAAGCCGCAGCTTCTGACTTGATTTCTTTTGGTCAGCACAATTTCCTTTGGTACTGGAGAAATCCATGGATTATACAATGGCGTCGTGGTGTGAGGGGAACCGAATACTGCACGGTTTACTCAATGCTTAAGCGGCTTGCGTTGCTAGCCCCGCAATTTAGCGATGATTCCGATCTAATTAAAAAGACAGCTGATCTTAAAGAATTTAGCCTTCCCTTTTTTGAAAAAGCGAGGCAGCTTTTAACTTTGGAGCGTTTTGCTATGAACCGTGGTCCGATCAGTCCGCTAAAAAGCAACGACGAAAATATCCGTCGTATGAGGGAGGAACTTTTTTCAAACTCAAAAAGCTTTGGCGGATATTTCAAACAAATAATCGACAGGATTGACGCGATACTATTACCGATGCTAAAAAAGTTACTCCCATAAGGATAGAACCATAGGAGTAACTTTTTATATGACACGAGGGGCACGCTTCAAGCTTGAAACCTCAGAAGCAAAACTTACATCTATGACCAGGTGCATGTTCTGTGCTGTTCGGCAAGCTCTACAAAACCGGTATAATCAATTTCCTTGACGCCCTGTATGGGATTTGCGATACCTCTTGCCATTACATCCTCTTTAAGGACATATACTGGATGGTCTTTCATAACCTCGGTCATTTTCGGCTCAAGGGATGTACCTGACATGGCGCCATAGACACCATCCTCGATGAGTAATACCGGTGTGCCCTTTGCGGCAAATTTTAGGCAACTATTTAAGCTATCAGTGTAAAAAGGCGATTTATTTACTAAATGAAGCATCCTTGTCTCCTCTAATCCTTTCTAGAATGGGAATACAACATCCTGCTCTTCCATCAGCTTGGCTATCTGATCTTTGTCTAAAACCTCAGGCTCAACCACAAAGTCATCCAGCGTAAGACCTCTTGTCTCCATAGATTCCTTATCAATATAGAGCTTTTCTATATCGTATCCGTCAAGAACCCTAAAAGTTGGCGAGAAGTCTTTTATGCCGAGTGCAGAGGTATCCATGCCTTTCTTAATGGAATATACGCCATCATCAACAAAAAGAAGGCTTATATCCTGTTCATACGCGCCCATGATAAGTACAGCCTCAAGACCTTCGAAAGAATAAATTGTTCCGTAGGGCGCTTTGCGCATCATAAACATAATTTTAGTCGGTTCGCTCACTAGGTTTTCCACCCCTTCAATTAAGCTCCAAAAGTGATAAACTTATCTGCCTTAATGGCCATTTCGGTTAACTGTCCGAGGCCTGAGATCCTAAACCCAGGGGCGAGAACATCATCGTTAATCCCCCTACGCTTGGCAGCGGCAATGCAGACCACTAGATCCACACCCTTCTCCCCAATCTCAGACCACCTTTTCTGAATATGCCTATCATCCTGCTGTGGATCGGTCAGCTTGGTCGAGTTAATAACGCCATCGTGGTAGAAAAACACTCCTACGATTTCGTGACCTTTATCCATGGCAGCCTTTACAAACTGATAGGCACTATCAGAAGACTGGTGGTGATAAGGTCCTTCTTGAACCAATATCCCAAATTTCACACTCATCGCTCCTTCCTTTGTATGCAATCAGTTATTAATAAGGTGGTTACTTTAGCTGTATGATAGCAGATATAGTTTAACACCATAATTCGAAAAAAATAAATCTTCGACCATGGTATACCCGGTATGGTATCTTGTCAATAGCTAAAACCACATTCCGGCGGCTAAATAAAGCGTTTACTAATTAACGATGCATTTTAAAAGAGGTAGGGGGTTAGAAACTAAGGAAATTTGTAGTTGTTAAGCTCGACAACAACATCGGTGTTGGATTGGCTGTCGAAGTCAGGAATATCGTTAAGCGATTTATATACAGCTAATGCGGTGGGTAAGGATAGGTTCGCTACCTGTCGTGGTTTAGATGTCTCATCTACACTGCAAGAGTTTGCATTACTTATTGCCTCCAGGGAACTTGATTTAGTATCTGAGGTTCCTATAATGCTTTTAGAGGGTGAAGTGCTGGTTGACCCATGAATAATATCATAGCTTTGTTTATTTAGAAGCCCCGGCATAGATGGCCTCGCCAGAGGAAGTCCAAAGAAATCTGGGATATTTACGAATGAATACCCCTGACTCTTTATATAATTTATAACGGTAGGAAGCACCTGGACCGTATGTTCGTGGCTAACATGCATTAATATTATAGCCCCAGGCTTTAATCCACTTTCTACCCTTTGGATTATTTGATCAGGTGTCGTCTTTGCATTCCAATCAACAGTATCAATAGTCCAAAAGATTATTTTATTATAGCCCGCCCCATTAAGATCTGCGATAACTCTACTATCAAGAGCGCCGTAGGGAGGTCTAAAAAATGGCTCTGAATCTATTCCCGTGACATCCTCTATCGCCTGTTTATCTCTATTTACCTGATCTATAACTTGGGCATCTGGCAGTTTGGGTAAAAACGGATGGTTATAGGTATGGTTGCAGATAGGAAAGCCGCTATTTCCTATGTACTGGGCTTGCGCTGGATATGCACGAACACCGGCCCCCACTAGGAAAAAGGTCGCTGTAACGCCCTCCTGCTTTAAGATATTTACTATACCCTCAGTTACTCCCGGCATAGGATAATCATCAAATGTAAGTGCTACAATCCTCTGGTCTGTCGGCAACTGGTTAATGATTTCAGCCTGGGCATAAGCTAATGTAGGCTGAAAAATCCATAAGGTAAGGGAAAGAATGAAAATAGCTGCAGCAAGATTCCTAAATACCCTACTCTTAATACAACCCATTATCCACCTCACCTAAACTAAACTTTCTAGTTAGCCACCGAGATCGGGGCCCAAGTGGCTAAGAGTCCCTAGCCACCGTATACCCGAATTAAAATTTAGCTACACGGCAAATTTAAATTTGCCCGCGAACTCATGGCGCGATGACCAGGCAATATTTTTAAAAAAATATTAAACTGAGCGATTTTTTTACGAATCATTCGTTTATACATATAGAAGCATAAGCTCATAGAGCTTCTTTGTTTTAGAAACTTCTTTTTTAAAGGTAAAGGAGGAATGCCTATAGTAAAAACTCTCAATTGGTAAAGCAAGTAAACCACACAACCAAGGAGCAAACGTATGAAAAAAGCATCTTTGGTGATCTTATTGATCGCCCTATCCTGCTTGGTGGTAGCAGGTGTTGCGTATGCTGATGCCGATGATGGCGGCACCAGCACCAGCACTAGTGTCAGCGCATCCGGTGTTAGCGGAAATGTAAAAGATATTAGCACCGGTGCTGCCATATTTGGTGCAACAGTCTCAGATGGCTCTGTCTCTGCTACCACCGATGCAAATGGAAACTATACCCTAAGTTTAGGCGCAGGTAGCTATACTCTTTCTGTAACCAAGAGTGGCTACTTACAAACCTGGCAGACAACTACCGTTAGCTCAAATACAATGACTACGGTAAACTGGAGCCTTACTAAGAGCTACGGCACCCAGACACCTCCAGCAAAAAATATGGCCTTTACCATTCTTGCCTGGAATGACCTTGGCATGCACTGCGATCAGGATGACTACTCCTACTTCTGCGTGCTGCCACCAGCTAATACACTGCATGCGCAAGTATTTCATGACGGGGACTTATCCACTGGGGTTACGGTAAAGTATAGCTTCCCGAAAAAGACAGATTCCACCTTACATACCAACTTCTGGACCTATGCCTCAAATTTTGGCTGGAACTTGGCTCCAAATGTTGGCTTAACTGGAAATGGGCTCTCTGGTACCATGACGCTTGACTCAAGCGGTAAAGGATTTGTGGCTACCGCTATCCCAATTACTCCCTATGATGATGATGGCACCTGGGATCCCTACGGGGCTGCAACTATTACGGTAACTGATAACTCTGGTCACACCGAGACAGCAAACGTGGTAGCCCCAGTCTCAACCGAGATGGACTGCATTAACTGCCATGGTAGCTCAACTGTTACCCCTCAGGCCGATATCCTACAACAGCATGATAAAAATCAGGGCACCACACTATATAGCGACTATCTAGCAGGAAAACCACACCTTTGTAGTGAGTGCCACTCCGATAATATTCTTGGGGAAGCAGGTAAGTCCGGGGTTGAGAGTCTCTCACTTGCAATGCACAACTTCCATAAGGATAAAATGAACTTTACCACCGCATCTACCAACACCACCCCAGACTGCTACAATTGCCATCCCGGACCTAGTACTCAGTGCCTACGTGGTGTCATGAGCCGTGCCGGCAAAAGCTGTCATGACTGCCATGGGGATATGGCTGCTTTAGTCAACAACACCTACCCCAATAGTTCTCGTCAGCCATGGTTAAACGAGCCAGGCTGCAGCAAGTGCCATGACTCAAAGCATGCTGAAAATGCCAATACACTTTATCGCAACTCGGTTTTGCAAAACAGTCCCTCGTCTGATATGAATAACAAGATCTACTGTGAGGCTTGCCATAACAGCACGCACGCTGAGTTCACCACTGCTAATGTAGTCTACAACAACACAGTAATGAACTCATCAGACCAGGCCATCCCAGAGAAGTTCCAGGGGGATAACTACTGGATCTGGAACTGCCAGGTCTGCCATACCGATAAGACACAGCAGAGTATGCATAAATAAGATGTCAGATTAAATGTCAGATTAAGTACAAAACAGGGGAGCAAATTGCTCCCCTGTTTTGTTTTTTACAACCTTTTTTTGTCTTGTAAACATGATGGCGACAACCCAGCTTCTCAGTTTCTTTTAACTTCGGCAACCGAGGTGATCTCGATGCCACCACGGGGCTTCTGGGCTACAGTTACCTTACACCAGAACGGCTCGCATGCGTTAAAAAAGTCATTAGCTATCCTATCGGCCAGGGACTCGCAGAAATGCCCTTCCTCTCGGAAACTCCAGAAATATAGTTTGAGGCTTTTGCTTTCCACACATAGCTTGTCGGGAGCATACTCGATTGTAACTGTATCCCAGTCGGGTTGGCCAGTAACCGGACAAAGGCTTGTAACCTCACCGCTCTTCATAATTACAGTTTGTACGCTTTGCGGCTTTTCAAAGGTTTCAAGAGCCCTCATCGGCTCTCTTGTTGTTTTACCTAGGATACTAAAATCCATAAACCCTCCAATAATGTGGTTTTAATCGATACCTATAAACTTATGAAGCTGCATGCTTAACCGCCAGTTTGGGTTTTTCTTAACGAAATCGATGCAGAGTCCCAGCATATCCTCTCTATTATCTACCGGTTGAACCGAGTGGTATTTGCCCCATCTTTCAAACATCTTTGCCTTCTCAAGGGATTCTTGGGAATCGACAACTATTTTAATCTCGTTTGCTTGCTCCAGCATGAAAACGTCTGGTTTCTTTTCATTTTTGGGACTTACCACTAACCAATCGCAGGTAATGGGCTGGTAAATTGTGCCGTTAGTCTCAATCTGAATGTCGAATCCTCCGCGTTTAAGATGATTAGTTAGTGCCCTTAAATCCTGCATAAAAGGTTCTCCACCAGTTAGGCAAACCCATTTCGAGGTATATTTCTTCACACTAGCCATAATCTCGAGTTCGTTTAATTCAAATGCTGAGTCGAAGGCGTATTTTGTGTCGCAAAACTCACAGTGCAAATTACACCCTGCAAGACGTATAAAAACCATCGCCATCCCGTTGTTTCTGCCTTCCCCCTGGATAGAGTAAAATATCTCGTTAATTTTCAAAGTAAGCAGCTCCTGAACGAGTTGATTCCCAAACGATTACTTTAGACACACCGGGGATTTTTTGCTTCAACGCGCCGTAAAAATAGCGGGCTAAGTTCTCGGCAGTCGGGTTCGGGATAATATCATTTAAGAGCGAATGGTCAGGTAGAAGTTCCTTTAATTCAGCCTTAACATCAGTAAAATCGATTACCATGCCAGACTTTAAATCCACTGACCGTATCGTTACTTCCACAAGCCAGGTATGTCCATGTAGGTTAGCGCATTTTCCGGTATATTCCGGTAAGAAATGTGCCGCAGCGAACTCTTCACGGACGTAAATTTCAAACATGCTATCCCTCGCCTATTGCTTGATACTTAATTGGGTCAATTAATCCATTTGTCTTAAATGCCTTAAGCCGAGATATACAGGTCGCACACCTGCCGCACGCTTCTTCCCCACCTTGGTAACATGACCACGTAAGCTCGAACGGTGCGTTTAGCTCATGCCCAAGCTTTACTATGTCGGATTTCGTAAGCCATTCCAGGGGCGTGATCAAACGCACGCGATGATATGTGCCAACCCATACAGCGTTTTTCATTGCGCCAAGAAACTCAGGAGTGCAATCTGGATAAGCCCAGTTTAATGCATCCTCCGTATGAGCACCAAAGTAAATAGCCTCCGCGTTCACCCTTAGGGCAAAAGCTGTTGCAATTGAAATAAACGTGCCGTTTCTAAACGGTACGTAGGTCGAAACCGGACCACTCTCCTGCGGATAAGGCCCTAAAGGAATCTCTTTACCTTTATCAATAAGGGTTGATCCAGCTCCCTCAAACAGCTTCTTAGAAAGGTTAATCGTTTCATAGTTTCCCAAACCAAGACGATTAGCAACATTTTTTGCAGCTTGGGATTCTTTGAAGTGTTTTTGTCCATAAAGGATGTTTAGTCCAGCCACTTGGTTGGCTTGAAAGCTTCGGGCCGCGAGAACCGCACAAACCGTCGAGTCAAGACCACCAGACAACAAAACGATAGCTTTCACTTACGCTATCTACCTCCACTTAGGTAAAACGCTAAGCTTACATACAGTAATTGTTTAAGTGTTATCAGTATATCACGTCTATAAGAAATACTGATTCGCTTTTTCTAGTGCACAAAAATTTCCGCACATGGTGCAGTGATTATCAATTTTCGGGCTTCGGCTATCCCGTATTTCTCGGGCATCCTGCCCGTACAAAGCCAGGGAATATTGCTTCTCCCAATCGAGGTCACGCCTGGCAAGCGACATATCAAGATCACGCTTATCTATTTTACCACGTAATTTAACAATATCTCCTGCGTGAGCAGCTACTTTTGCTGCCTTTACCCCTACGATGACGTCCTCAACATTTGGTAGTGCTAAATGCTCAGAGGGTGTAATATAGCAAAGAAGGTCCGCGCCGTAGCGGCTTGATGAGGCAATGCCGATCGCAGCAGTGATATGATCATAGCCTGCCCCGACATCGGTCACTAATGGACCAAGCATATAGTACGGTGCCCCGCCAGACATCTTTTTCTCAAGAATAATGCTAGTTTCGATCTCATCCAACGGTACATGCCCCGGCCCTTCTACCATTACCTGGCAGCCCATATCGCGAGCCGTCTCTGCTAGCTCACAGTTTATAATTAGCTCTTGTATCTGGGCGCGGTCTAGAGAATCGGCAATCGCCCCGGCACGAAGCCCGTTTCCAAGGCTTAAAACAGTGTCATACCTTTTTAAAATTTCGACAACCCGATCAAATTTTTCATATAATGGGTTCTCGGAATTGTTGGCGAGCATCCAACCGACCATAGTTGCGCCTCCCTTAGAGACCAGTCCCCCAAAACGGTACCCTTGGCTTTTAAGACGCTCGGTTGCATAAAGATTAATTCCGCAATGAATAGCCATGAAGGCAACACCATCAGCGCACTGTCGCTCAATTACATCAAAAAGTAGCTCTTCTGTTAACTTATTAGGATCACCATAGCGATCTGTCGCTTCCCGGAATGCCTGATACAATGGCACGGTGCCCACAGGCAGCGAAGTGGCTGCTATGATCTCACGTCTGATCATATCTAGATCACCACCCACGCTAAGTTCCATTAAGGTATCGGCCCCACCCTCTTCGGCAGCTTTTGCCTTTTTGATTTCAAGACCAACGTCGATAATATCGGTTGATGTGCCGATGCTTGCATTGACTTTACTGGTAAGGCCTTCTCCAACCCCTACAGGTTTCGAGCCATGCCTACTTCCGCCAATTATGACGACCGTACCATTAGCTACATTGGTGCGGATAACCTCTAGCTCAATATGCTCGAAATTAGACACCGTGCGCATCTCCTCGCTAACGAGATCATCTCTTGCTAGCTCAAGTTGTGTTTTCACCTTTACTCCTTTCCTCTTGCCCCTGAAACTAAGTCTTAAAACAAAAAACCTCAAGCCTATTTGACTTGAGGTTACCGACCAGATAAGTCCTCATTTGCCATATCTTTAGCAGACGAAAGAAACAGCGTAAACATCTAGGCAGGTCTTCTGACTTTAGGATCATCCTTGCACCTGCACCTTCCCACCCAGTTAATGCTTCTCTGGATAGTGGTTAATTTGCAGATTTTGTCCCCTATTACAGCGGCGGGCCCGCGCCGGAATCTCACCGGCTTCCCTATTCTCCCTACAGCTTACAGTTGTTAGGGCACCTAGATATTAATGAATATTCGGTTTTCTAGGAATATATAAGATTTCGAACAAGCTGTCAAACCTTACCTTAAAATGTCCTTTAATCCGTCCTTTTAATAACCATAAGAACGATATCATCGGCTAGATGACCCTCCGAAAACTCTCTTGCATCATCCATAATTTTGTTAGTAATATCTTGCGCCTTTAGCCCAGAATATTTAGCAAGAAGGTCACTCAGCCGCTCTATCCCGAAGAATTCCTTTCCCCGACGCAGTTCAATAATGCCATCAGTGTAAAGGATAAGGATGTCGCCAGATGACAAGCGAAACTCTGCTTCTGTGTACTCATACGATGGGATAAGAGTAAGTGCAGGGTCTTTTCCAACCACCGGGGTAACCTGATTGCCAGCTGCCGAGTATAAAAGCGGATATGGGTGGCCTGCCATTCCTAAAAGTAATTTCCCATCTGCCGGATAATAGGAACCATATACAAGCGTAATAAAACGCCCGCTCACAAGTTGGTTGGCAATAATATTATTAGCTTTAGTTAAAACATATGATGGACCGGAGTTTTGAAAAGAAACTGCTCGAAGCGTATATTTTACCATCGCTGCATCTGTGGTTGCTTCAACCCCTTGGCCGGATACATCTCCAACGAAAATGCTTACTTGACCATTAGGTAGCTGTAAAGCATCATAAATATCGCCGCCGACGACTGCTGCTTCAGTTGCCGACGCGTAAAATATACCGGTATCGGTATGCTTTAATTCAGGCAACTGTTTGGGAAGAAACCCGCGTTGAAGCGTTTCCGAAATATATTTTTGTTCCTCAAAAAGATTAATATTGTCTATTGCTACGGCAGCTTGGCCTCCAATGGACTCAAAGAGCATCATGTCATAATTGGAAAATACTTGTTTGGGTTTTAACATGGAAACCCAAAGAAATCCTAATATCTTTCCTCTTACCCTTAGGGGGACAGTAGCCATCGCGTGCATCCCGGCATCGGCAAATTCTTTTATCTTGAGGCCAGATTCTTGGTAATTATCTATGCGCTGTGTCTTACCAGTACGAACAGCAAGGCTGAAAATATCTAAGTCAAGCTTAAAGCTAATACCGGTGAAGGCGTCTGACAGATTATAAACAACGGGAATAGAAATAATCTGCCTTTCTTCGTTGAGTATACCTATGCCCCCAGCATCAGCCCCAAGAAGACCTACTGTGGCGGATATTGTTGTGTAGAAAAGTTCATTTTTGTTCCGGCTAGATGACGCATCAAGAGCAATTGACTTTAGAACCTCCAGGTCCTCAACCCTCTTGCGGATCTCAAGCTCTGTTTTGATCCGTTCGGTTATGTTGCGGCAAATTCAGTGGGCAATCGGCTTTCCGTTAACCTCAGTAATCCTTCCGTTTTTTTCAACTGGAATGAGGCTTCCGTCTTTTCTTCTAAGATGAAGGTCAAGGACATTATGAATCCCGCCTACCCTTCTATATATATCGACTATCTCACCGGCTCGTAATCTCTCTTCGATGGCATGAAGATCGAAAAAGTCTTTTTGCCGTATTTCCTTTATTGTATAGCCAAGTTCCTGTAAGCCCTGCCGGTTCATATCAAGGATTTTCAAGCTATCGATATCAAATATGTATATAATATCAACTGCCGTATCGAAGATGGCTCCTCGTGCCCGCTCAAGCTCCTCAGCTGTAAACCGACCAACCACCCCGATATTACTCGTTTCATCCACCACAATCATTCTCCTTTATAAGCAATAGCTAGCAGTGCAACATCATCCAGTAGCCGGCCACCGGAAAACCGTAAAACCTCATCAAATATCAACCTTGGCACTTCTTTAGCGAAAGCGGAGCTTAGCTCTCTCACAAATTCTATAAGACGCTTCTCTTCAAAAAACTCGCTATCTTGCCTTGCTTCAATGATACCATCGGTATAAAAAATTAAAATATCGCCGTTATTAAGGACTGTCTCGCCGTTCTCGTAGTGCATATCAGTAAAGGCTCCAATAATTGGAGAGTACTCCTCAAGAAGCTCAACGGTGAGGGATTTTCGCCTTATTATTGCCGGGGGATGCCCCGCATTGCAATAGAGGAGCTCCTTCGTACCTTTATTAAAAATCGCAAAAAATACGGTAACAAATGATGATGAGCTGGTTACCGCTGCTATAGCATCGTTGGTTTTTGCCATGATTTGCGCCGGATCATACCCTTCAAGCGCATAAGCCCTTATAGTATTTTTAACAACAGCGGTTAGCGCTGCAGCCTCTAACCCCTTGCCAGATATATCTCCAATGGTAAGGCCTACCCGATCATGCTCCAGCTCAAAGAGATCGTAAAAGTCTCCGCCAACCCGCACTGCCTCTGTTGCAGAGTGATAAAGATAGCCGTACTCCAGGTGATCTACTTTTTCTGGTACTGTAAGAAGGGCATCTTGTAAGGTTTTTGCTACGTGGTATTCAGTTTCGTAGAGCTTTGAATTCTCCATAGCAAGTGAGATCGTCCCCGTTAGTTTATTTGCAAAATTAATTTGGGCTTTGGTAAAGGCGATTGGAGCTGATTGATAGCTAAAGAAGAGAACCCCGATGATGTCTTCCCTCATTATCAAAGGAATTGCCAGAAGCGAGCGGATATTGTATTTCTCCATCACTTTGCTGCTGACTCTCCCATCATGTAAAGCATCGTCTATGGTGACCGGCCTTCTGGCTTTGGCAGCTAGCATCAAAACTCTCGCCTCATCATCGGTTAACCGTGCTCCCGCTAGCTCTTGTGGAAACCCAGCAAGACACTTTGCCACCCAAAGGTTGCCTTCGCGCAGCAATATTGCTGCTGCCTCCGAGCCTATTGCTTTAGCAGATTCAGCAACAACTCGCTGCATTACCTCATTAAAATTTAGCGTTGAGGTTATAGCTATGTTGATATCATTTAAAGCATCGCTTAGCTCCTTTTCACGCTCGCGCTCGGTGATATCAGATATATAAACTGAAAGGCCCTTTTCATAAGGGTAGACATGTACCTCAAACCATTTGTTTTGTAGGAAGTAGAGTGCTCTAAAGGCTATGGGCACCATCTCTTTTTTAGCTCTGCAATACTCTTGGTAAAATATGGTGCCCTCTAATTCTGGCAGCACCTCCCATATGTTTCTAAAAAGAAGTTCCTCTTTTCTCTTCCCTATAAGCTGGGTGGCCTTTCTATTTATATAAGTAAAGCGCCAATCATTATCTAAGGCAAAGAATCCATCGGTTATACTCTCAAGGATGTCGAGAACTTGTTTTCTTGAGTCTCTAATCTCTTCAGCCGCCTGCTTCTCTCTGGTAATATCATGGCCGATACTTGCTACACCAATAGCGTTTCCTTGGGGGCCGCGTAGCAGAACGTTGCTAAAGGAGACAGTGCGGATTTCTCCTTCTCGCATTAAAATATTGTTCTCCCAGCGAGCTGGGACGCCCCGGGTAATTACTTCACGGAAAACTTTTTCAATTTCCTGCCGGCTCTCGGGGGGAATAAATAGATTAAACCAGCTTCTGCCAACGATTTCTTCTCTTCGCCAGCCGGTAAGACTAATTAGATAATCATTTGCAAAAGTGATATTGCCTTGGGAATCCAATATAACAGCAATAAGTTCGACCCCTTCTAGCATTTCCCTAAATCTACGCTCGCTTTCTCGCAGAGACTCTTCTGTTAGTTTTCGAGCGGTAATGTCGGTAGCCGATATAACAACACCTATAATGTTGCCTCTCTCGTCGTGAAGTGGGGCAGCATTTACTGATATAATCACCTTATGGCCATCTGGGCGTATTATGGCGTACTCGACATTTCGCACCAACTTTCCTATTTTTAAAGCTTGAGTTATTGGGCGCTCCTCAACCGGGTAAGGTTTGCCTTCTAGAGTAGTTACCTTGTACCCAGGGCTTTTATAGGGGCGACCTATTAAATCGCTTTTCTTTACGCCGAGTATTTGTTCTGCCGAGTTGTTGGCATAAATAATGAAGCCATCGACGCTAATTATGTATATGCCTTCGGCTATGGTTTCAATGACACGCTCTAATTGTTCTCTCGAGGTCGATTTTTTCAAGGTTTTCACCTTAATAATCAAAACAGCCATTACTATTTACTGCAGTTTTTCTCCTTATTCGGGCTGCCCAAACATTATTAAATTCTCGCCATAGCCTTATCCATACCGTATGTTCTTATTTCAAGGTTTTCTCTGATTTCATTTCTGCTAAAGCTTCGATCACTAATTTAGCAGCTTTTCGGCCGGATAGAAGCATTCCGCCAAAGGTTGGACCCATCCGAGGCAAACCGTAAACCGTAGCAACCGCCATACCTGCTACAAGAAGGCCGGGGTAGACAAAGCCGGTTTTTTCCACTACTTTATCTTCCGACCTCTCAACCCACATGTTTGCCTCACCCAGCATAGTCAAAATGCCTCGCCGCTCTAGATGGCCAACTATGCGCGATTGATGCCCGCTAGCATCAATTACAACCTTTGATTCAATAGCAACTGGGTCTACGCAACCAATTGCTTTCGGCATATACGATACCGCACTCCAGTTTATAACTACGCCACGCACCGCATCCTCGCGCACTACTAGATCCTCAACCCGCGTTGTGTTTATTATTTTTGCTCCCGCGTCGCAAGCGGCCGCAATTAACCGGGAGCAGGCATGCGGTGAGTCAGAGACAAAATGGCCAGGCTCGATTTCCTTGTGCGGTATATCTAGTTCTTCTAGTATTTCTTCAGTAGGTGCCCTGAAGGTAACCTTGTTCATCAGGTACCCACCAGCCCAAAAACCGCCACCTAAGTAATTATTGCTTTCTATCACGACCGTCTTTAACCCTGAACTAGCCATATCTCTTGCGGCCATTAGTCCACTCGGCCCAGCTCCAACTACAATCACATCGCTTTCAACGTAATCCAAAAACTCAGCTAAAAATTCACTTACGATGGCCCTTGTTACGGCAGATTCACTTACCGGGGCAAATATTGCCTCTCCTTTCATTTTTCATAACCTCCCTTAATTATTCCTGGTGCTCCTTTGCGATTCACTCGCAAAACAAAAAACCGTACCAGCAGGATGATACGGCTCTAAAACTTAGACACGTTCCCTTCGCTGGTATTGTCCAGATCAGGTTCAGACGGTCGCCAGGTTATGCCCAGCCTCTCAACCACCAACAGTGGCTCCCGTACATATTCTTTTTCCCCTACACTAATAATTAAAACAAGGTTTGTCAAGCAAAGCCTTAAGTAACAACTTATCCAACTTATTGGATTTTTGAGATATTTTAGACTTCTATTTTCATACCATCAGATGCCGCTACAACATCAATGCCTAACTCGTCAGATAGTTTTTTTGCCAGCACCCATGGCTTTGTTTTAAGCATCGCCATGCCAAAATGAGTCAATATGGCTTTTTGAGGCTTTATGGTCTTGATAATATTTACCGCATCTTCGGAGTAAAGGTGCAGTATATCACCGTACTCAGGATGGTACTTATCCATAACAACATTTAAAACAAGGATATCCGAGTCAGCATAACTAGCGATAAGCTGAGGGAAAAACTTCGTATCGACCATAAACGATACCTTAGTCCCGTCAAGGTCAAACTTAACCCCGTACGTTTCAACTCCATGCTCGTGCTTTACAGAAGTTTTAAAAGTCAGATCATCCAGGCGATATTCCGAATTTTCCTTCAATATTACGATATCTTTAAGGTAATCCCTTAAATACTTAAGTACAACTGCATTGTCTCCGTTAAGGCAATCATCTGGCGCAAATAAAGTGCCACGCTTTTTAAGCCCACCCTCTGTTATTGCATCAATAAGCACATTGACATCGTTTGAGTGGTCCAGATGGGCATGCGTAAGAATGATTGCATCAAGCTTGCTCACATCTATGCGCGGCCGGGAGGCCGCGCTTCTTACAAGCGTACCTGGACCTGGATCTACTATTACATTTTTGCCTTTGGCGCTGATAAAAGTTCCGGCCGATGATCTCAATTGTTTGGCTACAACAAAACGACCGCCAGCAGTGCCTAAAAATTTTATATAACCATGTTTTGTCATATTACTGCCCCATAAATGAAGAATTAGATATTTATTTGCATCTTCAGTATACCAATTTAGAACAGCATCCTGTTTTAGCATCGAGGGTAAGGGCGATAATCGTAATATGGCATCTATTACACGTCGATTTGTGGCAAAAAGAAACCGCTGGATTGCCCTGCTGTTTATTGCGCTAGGATTTGGGATAGCCGTTATTGACAATACGGTGCTCAACGTCTCGATACCCTACATGTTACGCGACCTCAAGGCTCAGCTTAGCCAGATCGAATGGGCGATCGGGGTATGCGCTCACGATCGCCACGCTTCTCATCACATTTGGCAGGCTTAGCGACCTTGTCGGGCGAAAAAGGATGTTTCTTATAGGCATGGTGGTCTTTGCTATCGGGTCGTTCTTCGCCTCAACTGCCATAACACTACTGTTTTTTTATCATCAGTAGGGCAATTATCCAGGCTCTGGGTGCGGCAATCACCCTTACCGCAGGTCTCGCTCTTCTAGCCAGTACGTTTGAGGGAAGAGAGCGGGCAATTGCTTTTGGAGTCTGGGGTGCAATCGCCGGCGCCTCTGCATCTGTCGGACCGCTTCTAGGCGGGTATCTCACCACGTATGTCTCATGGCGGTGGTCGCTGAGAATCAACGTTATCGTTACAATCATCGCACTCATCGGCTCGGTGTTTATTATGGAATCGAGGGGTGAGCGTGCGGCGCGCTTTGATATCCCTGGCACGTTACTCTCTGGTGCCGGCATCTTCCTCTTTGTATTTGGTTTTACCGAGGGGCAAATATACGGATGGCTTACCCCAAACCAAATATTTTCTATCTTCGGCCTGGCATGGCCACTAAAAACAATTTCGATTATCCCGTTTTCATTTGCTGTCGGCATCGTACTCCTCGCCATCTTTGTCGTTGTCGAGCTACGCCTTGAGAGGTCTGGGCGGGAGCCTTTCCTTCCGATGAGCCTCTTTAAAAGCGGCTCATTTAGCCTAAGCTCTCTCTCACTTCTCCTTATGGTTCTTGGCCTCTTTGGCATGTTCTTCTCTATGCCGATCTACTTTGAAATTGTTTTGGGTCTAAACGCGTTCCAAGTGGGTATTGAGTTTCTATATGTTTCGATCAGCGTCTTTATCTTCGGCATCCTTTCAGGATTCGTCGTCTCACGCATACGCATTAAGTGGATTATCGTTGCAGGAAATTTCTTGCTCTTAGTCGGTGCATTTTTGCTGCCCTTGATCCTCCGGGTTAATTCGACTGGGCTTACACTCGCGCCAGCCCTCATACCGCTGGGTATCGGTATTGCAGTTATTGGAGCAGTTTTCGCAAGCACGCTCTCATCAAATATCGCTGCCGCGGTTTTGTCTGACAAGGCAATCCCACCTCAAGATAAAGCGCCCATTATAGCGGCGCTCAATCGGATTAACGTTGCGAGCGGCCAGGTCCCCATTGGTTTAAGCTCGAGTCTCAGCTCTAAGCTTGTCGGTTCAATAAAGCGAGATATCGATAGTGCCCTTGTCACTTCGATGAAATCCGCCATGCAAGTGAGTTTTTACACCACGCTCGCTTCCATGGTGTGTTCACTCCTCCTCCCACTTGTGCCTCCCGCTGTGCGCGCCATCGCGACCGGAGCACGCTCATCAGACGCACCCCCGGAATCCCCAAAACGCGCTAGCTAGCCTAAGGCCCAATAGTACCAAGAAACATGAGAGCCAGTGGAACTAGCACCGACAAGAGAGGGAACACCCTACTCATATCTGCCACGGAAGGTTGAGTATTAATGCAGAAACTGGAGGAAATAAGGAGCATCTGGTTTACGTTTACTTATTATCGATTCAACTTCGCCGAAACTATTAACAATACTTAGTGTGCCCTTTTCATACGATTTACTGCTGTTCTGGTTAAAAACGTATCCATTCCATCCGATCCGTTCTGCTGCGAGAACGTTTTTGGGGTTATC
>JAJYQA010000039.1 GCA_021794835.1 Actinomycetes bacterium
GCAAATAGAATTGATACTATGGTGCATATCAAGACCTCCTTATCATGTTTACTGGTTCTAAACGAGATAATGTGAGGTCTTGATCTATTTTGCAAGCCCACACTTGCCTACTAAGAATTTACAGTACTAATTATTCACGAACATTAAACAACACGACTACCAGTGGCAACGATTGCCGTGTCGATGCTACATTAAAATTTTTTAAAAAATTTTGCCCGCGCTTGATCTATACGCAATATATTGATAGTTACCCTACTGCTTTTTGACATTGCCTAAATGTCGTAAGACATCTATCCTTTATTATGGATAGATGATAGATAATTCAAAACATGAGTGATGATTATGACGAAGACTTCCAAATTAGTTGTCAACTGGCTAGGCAACCAGGCACCAGAAATTATTCTGATTTTTATATCAAGTATCATAATATACAAGCTCGTGAGTATTTCCATCCGGCATGCGGTCGAGTTAGTCAGCAAAGACAGGTTTCTCTCTGCAGAACAGGCAAAGCAGCGGGCAAAGACCTTGGGCTCAGTTCTCGAAGCCCTGGCAAGATTTGCCATATTCTTTATAGCCGCACTTATGATCCTTAGAAAGTTTACAGACATCAATCCCATACTTGCCGGTGCAGGAATCGCTGGCCTCGCCGTAGGTCTCGGCGCGCAGAGTCTCGTAAAAGATTTTATATCCGGTTTTTTCATACTGTTTGAAAACCAGTACGGCGTGGGAGACGTTATTCAAATTGGCACAAGCAACGGTACTGTTGAAGACCTAGATTTGCGTACAACTAAACTTAGGGATTTCCAGGGTAGGTTGCATATTATCCCTAATGGCGAGATCAAGTTAGTGATAAACCAGTCGCGCGGCTGGGCAAGAGCAATAGTGGATATTGGCGTGTCAAATAAGGAAGACCCGGTGCGCGTGATTCAGATTATGGAGGAAGAGCTCGGCAAGATCGCAAAATCCGTTAAGGGGCAGGAGGTGCTTCTTGAGCCGCCCCAGGTCATTGGTCTTGAGGATTTTAGAGATAACGTGATGGTGTTTAGGGTAATTGCAATGGCCAGGCCGGGGTCCCAAGACAGCATAGCCAAGCAAATAAGAATCAGCATAAAAACAAGGTTTGAAAGAGAAAATATTGAGATAATAGGTAAACCATAAGATGGGAGCTTAAAGCCCCCATCTTATGGTTATTTGTGCATCAAGTTAAAACTAGAATAAGCCAGCCCAGTGGATTACTGCCAGCACCAAAACTAGAACCAGTAAAATATAGATTATGTTAGCTACCACGGCGCTAAGTGTAAATACACCAAATAACTGTAATAGAGCCAAAATGACCAGGATGACGAGCACTACATACAAAATGTTCCAAAACGTATTAGAAGCTCTCGTTGCCATTACTTCCACCCCCTTGTAATTTTATTTACCCAGTTTTTGGAAATTGAAACAGTAGATATGCAGTTGAGAATAGAATCGTTAATGGGATATCCTTACCTAGTTTGGTTGCCGTGGGCCGACCTAGCAACAAGCCTTAAAACAACTATTCCACCGACCAAAAGAGTAAGGTAGTAGGTGAGCAACCGCCAAATCAAAACTATCACACCCTTGATGATAGTTGGTACAAGACCGCTTAGAAGAGCAACAAGTGCACCCTCGACTAGACCGCTTCCACCCGGGACCGGGGATGCGGGTGCCACGCTAAAGAGTAGAAATAACCTAAACACCAGTTGCGCAAAGTTGCTGCGCACGCCAAATCCAAACAAGATGAGGGGTAAAACAGAAAAGATTGCCAACCAGGCAGTTACCTCAGATAAAAATGAAGTTAAGATCGCCGGAACATTTGAGTACGAAAACAGATCTTTAAGACTTAAATTTAGGTAATCAATTTCGCTGTTGATTCTAGTCTTCGCCTTACCGAGCCGGTCCCGACCAAAAATCCTTACTACAAGGCGATTATTAAAAATGCCATCGACCGCGCTCTTGGCTTTCTCGGGTAGCTTAATAAAAAACAGTATGATCAGTGACCATACTGTCGCAGCTATAGCAATCCCCAAAATACCAGCCTTAGCTGAGCTGGAAAGCGAGGAGCCAAAAGCAAGAAATATCGCCGCCCCAAGCAAAACGAAAAGCCACGAAGATATTGTCGCCCTGCTGCCGGTCACCGCAGCAGCCTGTCCTGGAGATAGTCTATTCCCGGTCAAAATAAAAACCTGCGCCGGGATTAGCCCAGAGCCGAATGGAGTTACGAGACCGAAGAAACTACCGCCAAGGTAAACAAAAAGTGACGAGGCAAATGAAATCGGCTGCTTTACGACCCTGGTCAGAATATAAAAAGGCAGCGCGCTAAAAACCCAACTCAAAATCATTGCCAGAATAGCAAGAAAAAGAAATGTTATGTCTATTTTTGCAAGTGCACCCAGGGTTCGCTTATTAAAAGTAAGGGCTATAATCACCGTGATTGCAAGAACACCGAGTAATATTACTATTAACAAACCTCTTTTCGCCTTACCTAAGTCTATATTTCCCTGCATACCTTGTCCCAACTTAATTTCAAAGTTAAGCTTGCACTATAACCTAACTTTAGGCAATCCAGGTTATAAGTATAGTTGAAAATTATTATTCGGGGAACAGATATTATTACGAAGAGCAAGTTGAAGATAATTTGGCATTCGAAATTTAGAGGTTTTTGTATTTATCCTACATCCATAAGCTCGTCAGTACCGAAGTCCTCAAGCAATCCACGAAACTCCTCTTTATGTTGCATCGCTTCCTTTAGAATAACCTCGGCAAGCGACCTTAACTGGGGATCCCAGATTTCTTCAAGGTGCAGCTCATACTCGTTTACTATTTGGGACTCAAGTTCATAATCAGCGCGCATCATGTGCTCAAATACTTCGGGTGCGGCGATATCATAATGGTCAGTAATGGCAATACCTCCACTGTCTTTAATTGCAGTTACAAGCCACTCGACGTGTTGGTTCTCTTCGTTTATGATGCCGGCTATTACGTCCTGGGCGGGCTCATGGTCTATCCTCGTAAGATGCTGCTCATATTGGAGCTTCGCCGTTCTAGCTAAACGCAGAAACTGGTTAAGTACGTCAAAAAGATGTTGGCGAGATGACATAGAAACCTCCGGTTTTAACTGCAACACTTAATTTAATTTATTTCCAAAAATAAGTAATTGAAGCAGAGCATTTGCAGTCTCTTACATTACAGATAGGATTTATAACGCTTCTGAATCCATGGTTACTTTAAGAACCGCCTCAAGAGAAGTTTTCCCAGCGATAACCTTGTTGATTCCCGCCTCGCGGAGGGTCCTGAAACCATGTTTAAGGGCGGCTTCTCTCATATGGGCTGCAGTTGCTTTGGATACGATAAGCTCCTTTAGCTCGTCGTTTATCTCCATAACTTCAAATATCGCCTCACGCCCTTTATATCCGGTTCCCTTGCAATCTGAACATCCGAACGCCCGGTAAAACACCATACCGTCCCGGGCTGGAATACCCAACTGCTCCAGCAACTCCGGCGCCGGCTCATAAGCCTCCTTGCACCTCTGGCAAAGCAGGCGCACCAGCCGCTGTGAGACAATCCCAAGTATTGACGAGGAGACCAAAAACGGCTCGATTCCCATCTCAATAAATCTTGCTGCAGTTGCCGAGGCATCATTGGTATGGATGGTTGAGAAGACAAGATGACCCGATAGGGCGGCATGAATTGCCATCTCAGCGGTCTCCCGGTCTCTTATCTCTCCAATCATGATTATGTCTGGATCTTGACGGACAATTGACCTTAAGCCACTTGCAAACGTAACCCCTGCTTTAGGGTTAACCTGAACCTGGTTGGCCAGCCTTAGTCTGTACTCAATCGGGTCCTCAATTGTAACGACATTCTTTTCAACCGAAATTACATTATTTAAGGCGGCATAAAGGGTTGTTGTTTTACCGCTTCCGGTTGGTCCGGATACTAGTATCATCCCGTAGGGTCGATTGATCATACGTCTAAACTTCTGTAAATCCTGCTCGTCAAAACCCAGGCTTTCGGGGCCAACAAGAGCAGCGTTCTTCTCAAGTATTCGCAAAACGACCTTTTCACCAAAGATCGTGGGGAGCGTAGAAATACGTAGGTCCACCCTCTTATATCCGTTACCACCAATAGTAACTGAAAAACGGCCGTCCTGCGGCGCCCTCCTCTCAGCTATATCAAGATCAGCCATTACTTTAAGCCTAGACACGACACCGGCATGCAGGTTTTTGGGCACAGTTATTACTTGATGCAGGATTCCATCAACACGGTTTCTAACTTCCAGGCGATCTTCGTCGGGCTCGATATGAACATCGCTTGCCCTATCGCGGATAGCCTGGCTAATTATCATATTTACCAGTTTAACAACCGAGTTATCAGAGAGGTCGATATTGCTAACCGTATAGTTACCTCTCCCGGAGCCATTTCTTGCCAGAGATTGTACAACTTCTTCGCGGCTCCCTATCCTGTTTGCCGATTCCTGTATCCAATAATATTTATCGATAGCCTTGAGCACGCTTCTTTCCGTGCTAACTACTGGACTTACCCCATATCCGCTTATCCCAGCTATATCATCGATTGCAAATATATCCAGGGGATCAGACATGGCAAGGATTAATGTTTTTCCATTCTTGGAGACCGGGATGGCTTTATGTCTCCTGGCCAATGATTCTGGGATCAGTGAAATTGCTTCTTTATCTAGAATGGCTGTATCCAAATCGACATGGGGGATATTAAGCTGCTTGCCAAGAAACTCGATCATCGTCTCTTCGCTTACGAAACCAAGCTCTTTTAAGACCTGGCCCAGCCTTCCGCCAATCTTTTTCTGCTCGGAAAGTGCTTTATCCAGCTGCTCTTTTGTTATAACGCCAAACGCTACAAGCAATTCCCCAAGCGGGATTTTGCTAACTGAGTGCCGCATGTCTGCCTCACATATGCAAAGTTTTAGAGTTTTTAATAAAATTCTAACTAAATAATCGGCAACCTCTCTGCTAATCTTAAACGTATAATATTAACTCGTATGTATTTGTTATATAAGTGAGGCATTTAAGGTAGATTAAGCTCTAAAGTGAGTTTTAATCGGACCTATTGGGAAAAAATAATAAAGAAGGTCAAACCTTTAAACTTACACTTGTTTAGAAATGTTGGTCGGAAAAACATAAATATTTAAGTATAATTTATGCGATATTATGCACGTATTAAGCACTTAAGTATAAGAACCAAACTTTTTGTTATTTACATATTGATTGCCATGCCACTTATTGCCCTGCTTGCTAACGCACTTTATGACCAGTACCAAACGCGCCTGGATGAAACTATAATTGTAAGAGCTGACGTAGCCAGGTTAACCGCCTCGAATTTTATCCTGTTTGTAGATCAGATCATAAGTACCGAGATTATTGCCGGAGATACTATTGTAGACGAGCACTTAAGCACAACTGCCACCACCCGCCTTCTTGCCAGAGTCGCTAAAAGTCGTCCTACAGGAATTATTAAGGCTCATGCTTCACCTTTTTCGGATGTTGTGTTCATGGATAAAAACGGGGTTGTTGTTGCGGCATCGATACCAAAGGTAATCGGCCAGAATAGGGCCAATATCTCTGCAATTAAAGCAATTATAAATGGGAAAGTATCTGCTATCGGCAACCTACAAATCAATTCCGATGGCCAACTAGGCTTTCTCCTTACTACAGGAATAAGAAGTGGTAATACGCTTATAGGAATTGTCAGTGCGTCGATTAAGGCAAATAGCCTTGCCAGCATTATGGGCGCCGCAGTAAGTCAAGGCAGCGTGAACATTGTCGACTCCAGTGGACACTTAATTTTTCTAAGCCAAACGGCTTCAATCCCCCTTGCTAAGAGAAACTGGAGTAGCGAGCCTTTTGTTAAAGCAGCCCTGTCCGGAAAAATCTATACATCGACCGGTCTAATGTTTCCGATAGACAGAAGCTACCGGATAGGTGCCGAAATTCCTATCCGGGAGATCGGGTGGGCAGCGGGTTCTTTTGTACCGGTTGAATCCGTTTTAGGCTCTATAAGGCAAGATACAATTTTAAGCGCGCTTTTTGTGCTAGTGGTGCTTGCAATCTCGCTATTTCTGGCCTACTTGCTAGGAAATCTCATCGCTAAAAGTCTTATTACCCTTAAGAACCGTATGCAGGCCGCACCGCAAACCGGCTTTACCGAGCACATCTACTTACAAACTGGGGACGAGATTGAAGATCTCGCCAATAGCTTCAACCAGATGCAGGACGAAATTATTGCTGCCCAGGCTAAGCAGAGAAAACTGCAGGAGGAATTGCGAGACAGAAACAAGGAACTCTCCAAGCTTTACGAGAGGCAGAAAAGTATCGCCTCCGTCCTTCAAGAGAGCCTTTTGCCCAAGATAGCCCAAAAAATCAATAATCTTGAGATCGGCTTAAAATTCGAATCCGCGACCGAAGCCGCCCTTGTGGGCGGAGACTTCTTTGACTTCATCGAACTGTCGGATAGAAAATTTGGAATAGTAATCGGCGATGTCTCCGGCAAAGGGATAGGGGCGGCAACGCTCGCAACGACTATTAGAAACACTATAAGGGCATTTGCCTACGGCGAGCCTTCCCCGGCCACCGTTATCAGAAAGGTGAACGAGATAGCCATCCTTGAGACCCCGCCGTCAATCTTCGTAACGCTCTTCTGCGGAGTGTTTGATACCGAAACCTATGAACTAACCTATACAAACGCCGCCCACTGGCCGCCGGTCGTATATAATCCTTCCAACCAAACCTTCAATACACTTGAGGTAGGTGGCCTACCGCTTGCAATGTTCCCGGAGGCTGACTATATAGACTACTTAATGAAACTTGTCCCTGGGTTAGTGCTTGCCCTCTATACCGATGGAGTCGTCGAATCAAGAACGGCTGATAAACTATTTGGGATGTCCGGCCTTGAGGAATCCATAAAGAAGTATGCCTTACTCCCAACCAGCGAGCTTGCGGAAAACACCATCAGGGACGCGAAGGCATTTGGCGGCGGTAAGCTCTTAGATGATGCCGCAGTGCTGGCTATAAAGATAATCTAGTAGGGAATTTCGAGTTTTTAAATGGCGAATTACGAATTAATCGAGGGTCTAGAAAGAGAGCTCCCGGGTTCTGGGTTCTAGGCTAGCGTTACTTGCTTTCACTGTTATAATTAGTTAGAAAAACTAACTAATTATTATTAGCTTTTCTAACTAATAGGCGATCTTTTGATCAGATGGCAGAGGTTTAATCTGCTACTGTAAGTGCTGAGGGATACTTACTACAACAGCGTTTGGCCAGAAAAATAAGACCGCCCTTAGAATAAGCGCGGTCTGGTTATGCAAGAAGTACTTCCACCAGTGAGAAACAACAAATTCCGGAATTATGACGGTCATAATATCATCCGTCATCTCGGCATTTATCTGCCGTAATCTTCCAACTATGGGGCCGACTACGTCGCGGTAAGGAGACTTTAGTGTCTCAAGCGGTACACCAAGTTTTAGTTGTTCCCATTGCTTTTCCGCCCTTTTAGTTTCCTCATCATCGACGTTGACGTGAATTGCGCGTATAACCGTTGGACTAAATTTTCGGTTCTGCCATCTTGGCTGGATGGCATAAAAAGCCCCTCCTGTGAGAATAAACTAACCAAGGTAGCGCGTACGGGGGTCGAACCCGTGATCTCCGCCTTGAGAGGGCGGTGTCCTAGGCCACTAGACGAACGCGCCGTGAATATACTGGCAGCTTCGCGCTGCCTGTAATATTATACTTTAAGCCGTCGCGTCGTGACAAGTCCTCGTCACCCTTACTCACCACGCTAAAAATTTTTAGGTAAATCTAATATTTACGCTTACTCTATCAATGTATTTTATTACCAATTTCTGCCATCAGCCTTTCTACCAGCTAATATAGTTATCTTACCCTCAACTTTAGCTTTATTAAAAACCCTAAACTTTGTCTTGATACTTTATATATTATCTCCGTCTAGCCATGGCGGCTCGCTCGGTATAGAATAAAACGATGCGTTCTTCTTAATATAATAAAGGAGGTCTCTTTGATGATATGGAGATGTGAAAACTGCGGGATGCTAACGATTGGGCCTAACATACCCAAGGAGTGTGAGATATGCAAAAGTCGCTCAAATAAGTTCACTAAGGTTGAGCAGCTTGAAGATGTAAAGGGCACAGAAACAGAAAAGAACCTAAAGAAGGCTTTTGCAGGCGAATCGCAGGCGAATCGCAGGTACATACTGTTCTCGCAGATGGCAAGGCTTGAGGGAAACCCCTTTGCTGAAAACCTATTTCTAAAGCTCTCTTACGAAGAAACCTGGCACGGACTTTCCCATTTACTGTATTTGCTCGGCGGGTTTAAGCTGGCTGAAGAAAACATAGTCGAATCAATTAAGGGAGAGACATACGAGGCACGAAAGATGTACAAAGAATTTGCCGACAAGGCTAAGGAAGAAGGTCTTGATTATATAGCCCGCTTCTTCGACTCGCTGTCGCAGATCGAGCGATTCCATGCAGATATGCTCGAAGAGCTACTCGCCGAGATGAAAAAGGGTGCGGTGCCGCAATAGCAGGAGTAGATTATCGGTCAGATGAGCTAATTCTAGTACTAACATCTCCGGTAAACTCAACGTAAAGTTTAATAAATTGCTTCCTGGCCCTAAAGATCATAGAGCGGATGCTCGCGACCGTGGCGTCCATTGCATATGCAATGTCTTTATAGCTTAGCTCATCAACGTATTTCATGAGTAGCACCTGGCAGTAATGTGGTGGAAGGCTCTGTAATATTTTATCAATTACCGCTATACTCTCTTTAGTATTAATTATATCTTCTGGACTTGCTTGCGGGAAATTTATAAATTTCCCGTGGACATTCTTTGCATCAAAATCGACGCACGGCTCGATCTGGATTGCCTTTCGTCTTCTTAGCTCATCCAGACAAAAATTTATAGTTACCCTACGAAGCCAGGCTAAAAGTTGGATTTCCGAGCTAACCATGCTTACGTTTTTGTAGGCTCGCATGAAGACCTCTTGGGTAGCATCCTCCGCCAAGTCGCGTCTCCTTAACATTTGGTACGCAATCTTCAAGATATGTCCGTAGTACTTTTTAAAGATGTCCTGAAAATCAAGAGATTGCTGAGAGATAGTATCTGTTCTTACTAATGATACGGGATAGCTTATCTGTTTACTTTTTACCGTTGCTCGTAAGGTTTGTAAATTCACTCTTGCCTCGAACTCTAATAGACCGCAAAATGCACGGTGACACGCGGTTGGGACACTAATAAAGAGTTAATTAAGGCCAGCAAGATACAAATCGGTAAAGAGCTGGTTGTTAACTTAGTTAAGTTAATGTTACCTTTTTCACAAGTAGTTGTAAAGACAAAATTTGTACTATAAGTTACGTTACTAGTATGGCAACAAAAATAGGATATACAGTCTCAAACCTCCATGTTCTCTTGCGATACCTTATTTTATTGCCATACTTTTTTATAAAAGAGTAATAATTTTTATAAAGAGGTGCAGAAAATAGGAGTTGTTGCCGATAACTTATAACAAGCTGTAAAGCCGAAACGGCTGGTCTCAGGCCGTTCCCATAAACCGCCGTGAACCCTGAAGGGTTTGCGGCTTTTTTATGGGCACGGAGTACGGAAAACGCTATGCTTACCAAATTCCTACTGCTTTTCACGAGCTGTCTTTAAAACAACTTCATTAGGGTATAGATGAGCAATAGGGGTGTTTTATATGCTGGGGTTTCTGTGGGCAATTATCCTCATCTTGTTAGCTTTATGGGTATTAGGCCTCATATTTAAAATAGCCGGAGCTTTTATCCATATCCTTTTAATTATTGCAATCGTTCTAGTAATTACTAACCTCATTTTTGGTATGTTTAGAAGAGGTTAGTAAAAAATTCAAGGTAAATTATTCACTAAACTATTGACACTTTTACCGCTAGTATTACAATAGAAAAAGCCCCAGGTAGAGCTGCGAAAGTTTACCATGCCTCTTTTAAAGCTTCCCTGGGGTTTTTCCTTTTTCGAAACAATAATCATTAATTTATTGATAGCTAACGCCTGAAATCAGCGGCAAGCACTTACAAGCGTATAGCGTCATCAATGCACACACGGGTGGCTGTCTGACTAAGTGAATTGTTATGTTCCTGTTCTGACATTTACGCCGTTTGCATACAGAAATTCAGGGTCGATATCTAGCTGGTTCGCCCATTCGATGCTGTCAAATTTCACTGTTACAGAGTTAAATAAGGAAATATCTTTAAGCTCAGAGAATTTGCCCATATTTAGGTATGGAGTTACATCGAAGATTTTTTCTTCACCGTTTGAGAACTCTAATAATAGCTTATAGCCCGCTAATGGTTTTACGCTTTTGACTGCTGGATACATATTATCTAATCTCCTATTTCAGCGGCTCAATTGGGAAAGGTGGCCGCCATTCGAGGCTAGCTCCCAATCTGCCAATAACTCTTCCCTGTGTATCTCAACCCATGCCAAAACCAGCTTTGTTTGCTTTGGAGGTAAATTGCCAGCCGACACATCACAAGTTGTAATATCTATTATGGACATGAAACCTTGATAATAACCATTACTGTTTATTGCCCTAAACTCACTCAACTTTAGCGAGTGTAATTTTGCTCTGAACGTTACCTGGTATTTGGCACTCCCTCCGGTTCTATGAGGAGGGCTTTGTATCCATCAATAGAAGATGGCTTATGCTCGACTCCTTTCGGAATGACAATCATCTCCCCAGCGTGAACTTCCACCTCTTGATCACGGAAGTTCATTGCAAGAGCACCTTCTAAGATAATGAACATCTCGTCTGTTCCAGAATGGCTATGCCGAACAAAGTCACCTTTGAATTTGACGATTTTAAAATCGTAGTCGCTCATCTTTGCAATCAACCCTACTGCGTAGTCGCCATTAGGCAGTTTTCCAAACTTTTCCGAAAGGTTGATTTTCTCTAATTTCTCATGACGTCTTATACGGTTCAATACAGCCCTCCTTTCAACAATCTTATTTCACGCAAAATACATCGGCAAGATCGCATGTCCCTAAATCAAGGATCAGACGCAAACGAACACTTCTACTGGCAATAATAGCGTAGAACAAACTAATAAGCCTACGGCAATTGTGGAGCTGGAGTTCGAATCCTTTCTCTTCCCCCGACATCGCCATAACGCAAAAATGGCTTGTCAAAGCCATAATTCGGGGTAAAAAAAGTTGCTGCCCCAAGTGGACTTTATTCAAACCTTGAGTTGTTGGAGAAGCTGGCGGTATATGTTGCTGAAATGCATGTATAACATAGTGGACTAAATTATAGCAAGATCAGAATTAACGCCTTTTATTTCTTCTCCATAACTTCCTAAGATCTCTTTTCCCATGAACAAGCGCTAATATAATAATGCGTGCTTCTTCTACATTATAGATTATGCGGTACTCCCTAACTAAAAGTTCACGAATACTTGGATTATCAAGTTCTGGGACAGTGCGCCCTCTTTGAGGAAATCTATTAAGCGTGCGAGCTGTATCTAAAACTTCTTGTATAAATGCAGCAGCATAAAAAGCAGAATCTTTTACGATATAATCGGCAAGTGCTTCAAGATCGGCTACGGCTTCCGCAGACCAGACTACTTTTCGAGCCATTTCGACATCCGAGCTTCAACTTCATGCTGTGTATAAACACGCCCCTCTTCTGCATCATCTAAACCACGTTCGATTTTTTGCAGAACGTATAGATGGTATTGGATATCCTCTATAGTACAATCGTCCGGTAAACGTGATAGAAGCTCGCTAACTTCTTTTTTTGCCGGTTGCATACCTGTATTCCTCCTTGCGTAGATTATATCACATAAAATCATACTATCAGGCTAGCTGAATTAGAGATTATTATCTTGGCATGGTTTAATCAGTCACTATACAAGCTTTCTACTAGTAGTAATAGCATAAGAATAACAAGAAAGCATACGATTGCAAAATTGGTGACAGTTCGAATCCTTCCCTGGTTCAAAATTTAGGCAATAAAAAATGGCTTGTCAAAGCCATTTTTTGAATAGGGACTGTTTGCTGGGAGAGAAGGATTCGAACCCTCACAAACGGATCCAGAGTCCGTTGTCCTACCGTTAGACGATCTCCCAACGCAAATCCAGCTTAATTCCGATACCTCGGAATTAACAGAGAAATATTATCATGAAATGCTACCGCGTTCAAGATATCCCGAGCCCTAATCGCTTGCCATATCGATTATGTGAATAGCCTCCCCTAGCCGCTCAACTGTGGTATCGCGGCCGAGAAGCTCAATGGTCTCAAACAACGGTGGGCTTACGGTGCGCCCAGTTACAGCAACCCTTACCGGCTGAAATACCAACTTCGGCTTTAGTCCCGTCTGCTCAACCAGCGCACGAAGCCGTTTTTCGATCTCGTCCGAGTAAAAATCGAAGGAGCCCGAGAGTGTCTCTAATACTTTTTGCAGTATTTCCGGTACGCCTTCTTTTTTTAGCACTTTTTCTACAGCCTCAGGCTGGTATTCAAATCGGTGGAAAAAAAAGCCGCTTAAGCCCACAATGCCGCTAAGCTTCGTCAGCCTCTCCTGGGTAACTTCGGCAAGCCTCCGGTACCAGCCGTCATCATACATCTCAAGGGCAAAGCCGGCGTTTTTCAGAAACGGCTTTAAAAGCAAGGCAAGCTCATCGTCAGATAGCTCTCTTATGTAGACGCCGTTCATCCACTCCAGTTTTGCCGGGTCAAAAACTGCGGGAGACTTGCCAACTCCCGCAAGGTTAAACTTCTGAATAAGCTCGTCCAGACCAAATATGGTTTGGTCCCCATATCCCCACCCCAGAAGTGCAAGGTAATTGATCAAAGCCTTGGGTAGATAACCCTCGTCCTGGTATGTTTCAACTGCGGTTGCCCCGTGTCTCTTACTTAGACGGGTTTTATCTGGGCCTAGTATCATTGGAAGATGAGCAAACTCCGGAATTTTATATCCAAGCGCCCGGTAAAGAAGAATTTGGCGCGGGGTATTAGAAAGGTGATCGTCACCCCGGATAACATGCGTAATATTCATATCGTAATCGTCCACGACAACGGCGAAGTTATAGGTCGGGATACCATCGGCCCGCACCATAATAAAGTCATCCAGATTTGCGTTTTCAAAAATGACCTGGCCTTTAACTAGATCATCGACTACGGTTTCGCCTTCATTTGGGCAGTAAAAACGGATGACCGGCTTTTTTCCCTCAAGCTCGCAGGTCAGCTTCTCCTGGTCGGTTAAGGTAAGACAGCGGCGGTCATACTTCCACGTCTCTTTCTTCTCCAGGGCAGCTTTTCTTCTCTCCTCAAGCTCCTCGGGCGTACAGTAGCATTTATAAGCCTTTCCAGAGTTAAGAAGCCTCTCCGCTTCCTCGTGATATCGGTCAAGTTTATCCATTTGCCTAAACGGGCCTTCATCCCAGTTAAGTCCAAGCCAGCGCATGGACTCTATAATGGCCTGAATCGCCTCTTCGGTAGATCGTGAGCGGTCGGTATCCTCAATCCGCAAAATAAAAACGCCACCGTGATGGCGTGAAAAAAGCCAATTAAACAGTGCGGTCCGTGCCCCACCGATATGCAGGTATCCGGTTGGGCTTGGCGCAAAGCGTACCCTTATTTTATCCATCTAGCCTCCAGAGTTAACTTTTATTACTTTTAACGTGCTGCCGCTCCATCATATCCGCCAGCGTTAGCGAACGCAAAATATTATTTGTTGATTCTTGTATTTCTTTCCAAACATCGTAAGTGGCACACTTTTTAACTCGTGGACAAACATCCGGCGAGTCCAGGCAATCTACGGGAGATGTTCTCTCCAAAGACTGCATAATCTCCAGGAGATTAATCTTGCTCGGGTGCCTTGTCAAGGTGTACCCGCCTCCCGCACCGCGAATGCTCCTGATGAGGCCCACTGCCTTTAAGGGCGGGATTAACTGCTCCAGGTATTTGACAGAAATTTCTTGCCTTTGGGCCATATCCTTTAGCGAGACAGGCCCTTTCCCATAGTTCAGCGCGATATCAAGCATTGCCCTTGTGCCATAACGACCCCTGGTCGACATCTTCATATAAAATCCCCCAATTTAAATCCTAGACCAAAAATCTGTCCGTAGTATTTAGAATATTACTTAGGCAAGTAATTATGAATCAATAACTTGAAAAATTTATACTTGACAACAACTGCTACTTGCCGTTAGAATTCCTAGTAATACAATAGGATTTTCTCTATATATAAGTCAACCCAATACCATTATTCATTCTATAAAATAAGGCACACGGTATTTATACAATCTTTGGGAGGAAGATGGCTCGTATTTCTTTGGTTAACTTATAGTCGAAGACCCCTTCAGAGCTCAAAACGAAGCGCCATGTGCTCAAGAATAGCTAAGGAAGCCGTCTTCCTTCCAATTTTCGACTACAGTTCCAGCTCGCGCCCGTAGTCATCTGCCAGGCGATGGTTATCGTCTTCGTTATTGTAGCCAAATGCAATCTCTAAAACGCGGGCGGGTTGTTCGCCAACAGATATCAGCCTGTGTACGGTGCCAGATGGGATAAAGAATTCCTCGCCTATTTTTGCGTCATGAAGCTCCTCGCCTATTTGAACCCTTACGCCGTCGTCCAAAACAACCCAGGCATCGGAGCGTAAGTTATGCCAGTGAAGGCTTGTCTCCTGGTTCGGGTGTAGAATTAGGAGTTTTACAGAACAGGTCTTGTTGTGGGCGTATTGCTTGTAAAACCCCCACGGCTTTTCTACTTTCATAAACTATCACCAGTAACATCTAATCACTTATGATTATTAGGTGCAAGCGTCTAGATTGACTTGATTAGATTGGCCATCTCTATTGCCGCCACTGCAGACTGCCATCCCTTGTTACCGTTCTTGGTCCCCGCACGTTCGATAGCCTGTTCAATATTGTCGGTGGTTACTACTCCAAAGATAACAGGTACACCATAGTCTAGATTTACCTTGGCGACGCCTTTTGCTACTTCGCCGGCAACGTAATCGAAGTGGGGAGTTGAGCCCCGGATTACCGCACCAAGACAGATAACGGCATCATATCGTCCGCTCTCGGCCATTTTCCTTGCGACCAGCGGAATCTCAAAAGAGCCCGGCGCCCAGGCAATATGGACCGCATCTTCGTCAGTCCCATGTCTCTTCAACGCATCCAGGGCCCCGTCAAGAAGCCTTGTCCCGATGAATTCGTTGAAGCGGCTTACTACTATTCCAAATTTTAAATCCTTTGCAATTAGATTACCCTCAAAGGTTTGCATTAAATAACCTCCTGATCGCTTATTTATTAAGCATATATTTTGCCCTTATCTGGACCCTGGACCCTGGACCCTGGACCCTAGTAAGTCACTTAATAGGTGATCCATCTTCTCTCTTTTTGTCTGTAGGTAATGGATATTATAATCGGTGGGCTTCACTTCCAAAGGAACCCTCTCGACAACTTTTAAACCATAGCCTTCAAGCCCGATTATTTTTTTGGGATTGTTCGTCATAAGCCTAATTGAGCTTAAGCCCAAATCGGCAAGTATCTGCGCACCCATACCGTAGTCTCTTAAGTCAACCGGAAAACCAAGATCAGTATTTGCCTGTACCGTATCGCGGCCGTTCTCCTGAAGCTCGTAGGCACGAAGCTTATTTAAGAGACCGATGCCGCGTCCTTCATGCCCCAGGATATAAAGAAGAACGCCCCTGCCTTCTTGCTCAATCATCCTTAAAGCAATCTCAAGCTGGTCTCCGCAATCGCAGCGAAGTGAATGGAAGATATCGCCCGTTAGACACTCAGAATGGACCCTTACAAGCACATTTTTCTTCCCACCGACATCACCTTTAACGAGTGCAAAGTACTCCTTACCGTCAAGCTTGCAGCGATAGCCAATAGCCTTAAAGATACCGAAGTTGGTTGGAAGACTTACTTCCGCAATACGCTCAACCAACTTCTCGTTCTTTCGCCTATATCTAATTAAATCAGCGACGCTTATTAATTTTAGGCCAAACTTCTTCGAGACCTCTCGAAGTTGAGGAAGACGCGCCATGGTGCCGTCTTCGTTCATAATCTCGCAGATAACACCGGCCGGAAAAAGCCCGGCCAGCTTGGCAAGATCAACGGCGGCCTCAGTGTGGCCGGCCCTTTCTAAGACACCGCCCCTTTTGGCACGAAGCGGAAAGACGTGACCCGGCATCGAGATATCCCCAGGTTTACTATTTGGATCGACAACTGTCTGGATTGTTACCGCCCTGTCCATCGCCGATATACCGGTCGTAATTTTACCTTTTGCACCAATCGAGACGGTAAATGCCGTACCCTGCTCAGATGTGTTATTATGCACCATTGCAGGTATCCCCAGCTCATCAAGCCGCTCGGAGGTGCAGGGCATACAGATTAGCCCACGACCGTTTTTGGCCATGAAATTCACTGCCTCCGGGGTGACCTTCTCGGCGGCCATAATGAAGTCACCCTCATTTTCTCTATCTTCATCGTCTACCACAATGATTAGCTTCCCATCACGTAAGTCTTGTATGGCTTCCTCGATACTGTCTAACATCTCCCTCTCACCTTTCCCTTCTAAAAGCAGCCAAGAGCCAATAAGTAAAAACTTTTACTGTTCGGATTCTTCTCATTGGTTATTTGGCTGCTCTTAAGCGAATCCATGTTCACGGAGTTTATCCATTGTAAGGCCTGAGTCTTTTTCCTTTTCCTTGCTGACGAACTTCTCAACGTACTTGCCGATTAGATCTGCTTCCAGATTTACCTTATCGCCCGGCTTCTTAAAGCCAAGCGTTGTAACCTTTGCCGTATGAGGGATAATGGATACAGCAACAAAGTCATTTCCGAAACCCATAACCGTAAGGCTGATGCCATCGATTGCAATCGATCCCCTATCAATTAAGTAATGGGTAATTGAATCTGGTGCTGATATTTTTATCAAGAGGGCGTTGCTGTCTTCTTTCTTGGACTTGATTACGCCCACACCATCCACGTGACCCGCGACCATGTGCCCGCCAAGCCTGCTAGACAGAGCCATTGCACGCTCCAAGTTCACCTTATCACCCTTCTTAAGGTCGTTTAATGCAGTCTTGGTTATAGTCTCCGGCATGACATCAACCGTAAAGCCGGTACCCGACTTGGTTGTCACGGTAAGACAAATACCGTTTACCGTAACGGAGTCGCCTACCGCAAGCTTAGGCGCAAGTTTCGGGGCCTCAACCTCGACAATAAAGTCTTTTGCCCCTTTTCTTATGGATTTTATACTTCCAAGGTCTTCAATTATACCTGTGAACATGCTTTTGCCTCATTCCAGTCCTAAACCCTCGTTCTAGACCTTCATAATCTGATCTCTGATTTCTAATCTCTGGTTTCTGATTTCGGGTATGCTTGGATAAAAATATCCTCGCCAATTTTGCCCACATATCTAACTTTAAGCTCTCTGATTAGGTCCAAGTTGTCCCCCACAAAATCAACACCCTGCTCGCCTATAATTTTTGGCGCGATAAAGATTAAGAATCTGTCCACCAAACCCGCCTTGACAAACGAGCCAATAAGCTTACCCCCGCCCTCGACAAGAACGCTTGATAGTTCACGGCTAGCAAGCTCATCAAGTAACGCCTCGATATCAACTTTTTCATTCCATGAGTCGATCCCTAGTACCTCAATACCCCTAGACTCCAAGTTCTGGACGTTCTTTTTCGGGGCTGCTGTGGTCGTCGCCACAATCGTTTTTATCTCACTCGCTGTGTTAGCGATCTTACTATATAGAGGCAACCTCGCTTCAGAGTCGAGGATTACCCGAACCGGATTCTTTGTCCCTTCGCGATCCAGGCGAGTTGTAAGCAGAGGATCATCTACCAAGACAGTCCTGATGCCGACCATTATAACATCGCTTTCGTTTCTAAGCTCATGTACGCTTACCCTGGCGGCTTCTCCAGTAATGGCGGTAGCAGTATCCGGAGCTTCAGCAATTTTTCCATCTAAGCTGATCGCCGCTTTAACTGTTACAAACGGTTTGTTTGTGGTTATGTATTTTATAAATACCTCGTTTTGCTTTGCGACCTGCTCGGATAGAATACCGTACTCAACTTTGATGCCAGCATCCCTTAATCGCTTAATTCCACCGCCGGCTGTTTTTGGGTTGGGATCGATCATCCCCACTACCACCTTATTTATACCGGCCTTGATAATCGCTTCCGTACAGGGAGGAGTTTTCCCGTAGTGGTTACATGGCTCAAGTGATACGACCATGGTTGCGCCATGCACATCATCGGTTGCACTGTTTAGTGCATTTATCTCTGCGTGCGGTTCTCCTGCTCTTTCATGGTAGCCTTCTGCAATTACTTTGTCTCCCCTTAAAATCAGCGCGCCCACCATAGGATTGGGGCTTGTCGCCCCCCGCCCTTTCTCGGCAAGTTCAATAGCCCTCTTCATGTGCGATTCATAATATGAAAGACCAAAACTACCTATCATTCCTCAAAAACACCAACGCTATTTAGATTTTCTGGAAAACAAAAAACGCCCAGGAGAAAGCCAAGCGCTAAACACACGCATACGACATTGGTATGCTTTAGCCTTAACCTTCTCCCATCCAGACTATACTGTCGGCTCCGGAATCTCACCGAATCTGCCAAATCAGAGACCAGATACAAGACATCAGAGACCAGATAAGCAGGTCTAGAATGAGTATAAAACCTTCTATTATTTCTAATCTTGCTCTCTAGACCCAGACAGTCTGGTTTCTTGTCTCTAGTTTCTGGCTTCTGGTTTCGGCTCGCGGGCTTATCCAAGCTATTTGTTTGGAAATTACCGCCGGTCGGGAATCCCACCCTGCCCCGAAGGTTCGTATTTAATTATTGATAATAATTGTAGCAAATTACAAATGTGTTATGCAAGTTAAATGGATGCAGCTTTACGTATACCCCTCACCGCCTTGGGTATATTCTTTGCGCCAAATACTGCGGAGCCAGCAACAATGATTTCCGCCCCTTTAAGAACAACCTTGTTAGCATTTTTATCTGATATTCCCCCATCGACCTCAATTTTTACGTCCAAGCCCTGGGAGTCTATCATATGCCGGACAACCTCAATTTTGTTTAGAGAACTTGGAATAAACCCCTGGCCGCCAAAGCCGGGATTAACAGACATAACTACAACAAAGTCGAGGTCTTCGAGGATATACTGCAGGTATGTTACCGGGGTAGCTGGGTTTAGCGCAACACCAGCCTTTACACTTGGATATTCCTTTATCCGCTGGATAAGACGATGCGCGTGGTTGGTCGCCTCGGCATGAAACGACAGCCAGGATGCCCCAGCCTCGATGAAGTGGTCGAGATACTTCTCGGGGCTGTCAATCATAAGATGCACATCAAGCGGCAAGGCCGTGCTCCTCTTAACCGCTTCAACAACCAGCGGTCCAATGGTAATATTGGGCACGAAGTGCCCATCCATTACGTCCACATGAATAAGATCGGCCCCACCTTCCGCCGCCTGTTTTACCTGCTCGGCTAGGCATCCAAAATCCGCGGAAAGTATTGACGGGGCTATTAGTATTTCTCCGTCCATCTAGACCCCCTAAAGGATTGTCGATTTTCGATTGTCAAATTAAGAGACTTAAACCAACTATCATAATTAATAAGCGTACCTGCTATATTAATATATTATCGGTAATGGTGGCTAGTGTTTGAGTTTACTCCATCCTCCTCAGCCTAGCGATAAACAAACCGTCGATGCCGTGTTTGCTGGGGAGAAACTGGATCATGCCGTCTTGCGTATCGGCGCGGAGCAACTCGGGGAGGTAGGGGGCGAGGTCATCTACGTAAAAATCCTCCCTTATCCTTAAAAAACGCTCGACAACAAGTGTTGTTTCTTGCTCGGTTATTGTGCAAACGGAATAGACCAAGACGCCGCCGGGTTTTACAAAGTCGGCGATTGAGATAAGCATCTTGGTCTGGAGTTTGGAAAGCTCGTCAATTTGTTCGGGGGTTTTCGTCCAGCGGGCATCCGGCCTTCTGGCAAGCACACCTAAGCCGGAGCAGGGGGCATCTACTAGTATTCTGTCAACCGGTTTTTTCATGACCGGCTTTAATTTGGTGGCATCCGCCTTTATCGCATTTGCGATTGCCGCACCCATCCTCTGGATATTTTGCTTAAGCAGGTTAACGCGGTTTGGGTTGATATCTACCGAGAGAATCTGGCCTTTGTTATGCATAAACTCGGCCATCTGCGTAGTTTTTCCTCCGGGGGCAGCGGCAACATCAAGCACTGTTTCACCCGGCTGTGGGTCTACGACATGGCCTATCATCATCGAACTCTCATCCTGAACATAGAAGTAGCCTTTTTTAAATTGGGGGAGTGCGGCTATATCGCCCCCACCGTGAACAACCAGCGCCTCTTTAAGATACCTGCCCGGCTTAACCTCCCATCCCGCCTTCTTAAGAGCCTCGGCTAGTTTCTTGGGAGTCGTCTTCAAGGTGTTAACCCTGATAGTTAGCCTTGGCGGCCGGTTATCTGCCCCGCAGAGAGCCTCCGTCTCATCAACCCCAAACTTCTCTATCCACATCTTAACCAGCCAGAGCGGGTGAAAGTACTTTAGCGCGATATACTTTGCAGTATCTTTTTTCTTGTCCGGCCAGGGAAGGGTATCCCTTTGGCGGACAATAGCTCGTAGAAGACCATTCACGAACCTGGGGATACCAGGGTGAAAATACCTCTTGGCAATATCAACTGACTCATTTACCGCCGCATGCTCGGGGACGTCCATGTACATGATTTGGTAGACTGACATACGGATTAAGTCGAGTACAAGATCAGGAATTTTATCGAGCTCTTGTTTTGAGAACTGCCTTATAATCCAATCCAGCGTGCCCCTAGCCCTAAGTGTGCCGTAGGTAAGCTCAGTGACAAACGCCTTATCCCGCTTATCAAGCCCACTCTGAACAAGCCTCTTAGGCAAGAGTATATTGGCATAGGCGTCTGTCTTTATAACGCGATGGATAACCTCAAGTGCAATCTCACGTGGTGTTTTGGTCATTAAGATTACCCCTGGTCCCTAATTTTTCTCCAATTTTAAGCCTGTAACCACGGACGAACTCCCCGCCCGTCATCTTCTTCCTGTTCGCCGGCTGCACTTCGGATAGCAGCAGCGTATCGGTTGCAGTTGCGACATAGGGACCGTTGTTTTTGTCTATGTGGATGATCGTACCAGGCTCACCCAACCTGGTGATTTCGGGGGCGCGGGCAACCCACCAAACCTTAAAGAGTAAGTCGTCGCGGTGTGTGTGCGCCCCGGGCTTTGGGTTAAGCCCTCTTACCTGATTAAGTATAATTTCTGCCGAGTTGCTCCAGTTGATCTCAACATCGACATCCGTTATTTTCCCGGCGTAGGTAACCTGCGACTCGCCCTGCCTAACTGGAGTAATAGTCCCGTTTTCTATGCCGTCTAAAGCGTCGACGATTAAACTCGATGCTACACTCGACATTCTTAAAGCCAGTGTTTCTGCGGTATCCTGCGACTCGATTTCAATTTCTTGCTGAAGAAGAATATCGCCGGCATCAAGCTCCTTGACGACCTGCATAACCGTAACGCCGGTGATTTTATCACCGGCCATAATTGCTCTCTGGATAGGAGCGGCGCCGCGCCACCTGGGCAGAAGCGAGGCGTGGATGTTTATAATTCCAAACTCTGGCAGGTCAAGAAGCCACTGGGGAAGAATCTTGCCGTAGGCAAAGACAACACCAATATCGGGCGCAAGTTCCCTAAGTCGCCTTCTAAAATTTTCATCCTTCATGGTAAGTGGTTGAATTATTGGGACGCCTTCGGCAAGCGCAAGCAATTTTATAGGAGAAGCGCCTATTTTCTGTTGACGGCCCGCCGGCTTGTCGGCTTGGGTCACAACAAGAAAAACCTTGTGTCTTGAGTCGATAATGCTTTTTAAGACCGGGACCGCAAGCTGTGGGGTACCCATGAAAAATACGCGCATCCTTACCTCTTTAAATATAAATTACAACTCTAGAGTTGTAATTTACTCTATCGAAACCTTAATTTTTAGTTATCAAAACTAATCTAAACCTAAAGTAAAGCCTTAGATAAAGCATAAAAATCATCGAGACTGCCAGTCCAGAATTCTTGCGTTATACCGGCGGTCTTTTCTCAGACAATTCCCTAAGTGCTTTTCGCTTTTCTTCGGGACTTATCCGATCAAGAATAATTATGCCGTTAAGATGGTCCGTTTCATGCTGTAGGACACGGGCAAGGAACCCATCTGCTTCAAATTCGACAGGCTCGCCTTTTTTGTTTAAAGCCTTAAAGTGAATCTTTACCGAGCGTGGTACCGGCACATGAATCTCAGGATTAACACTTAAACAGCCTTCTTCGCTTTCCTCTATCTCCTTGCTATACCAGGTAATTTCGGGGTTAATAAAGGCCATAAGATGCTTATCGTGCTCGTGAATATCGACAACTATCACGCGCTTTAATACCCCTATTTGGTTTGCAGCTAGACCAGCCCCGGGGGCAGCATACATGGTATCTGCCATGTTCTTTATCAGCTTAAGGACCTCGTTATCTATTTTCTCAACCGGTTTTGTTTTCTCTTTTAATACCGGATCGGGAAATTTCCTTATCGGCAAAACCGCCATGCTTGCTGTTCCTCCTGCAACTATCCTATTTAGAAATTAGAGATTAGACCGAGTAGAAATAGCTCCGAGATAAATAAAAGACTCTCATTAATCTAATATCCCACAATAATTCAATCTGCTATCTACTTTCTAACTTTCTACTCTCTGTGTTGGTGCTAAAGCACCAACACCGGGTCGACATCTACTGACAATGTTACTACGTTCTTATACTTTTCGGGGATAAGCCGATGAAAATTATCATCCAAAAAGCTTTTTACTGTCAAGTTATCCCGCACTTTAAGCAATATATGCCACCGGTATTCCCTCTTAACCTTAAGGAGGGGAGCTGGCGATGGGCCGACCATCTCGCAGAACCCGCCCAACTGCGACGACTCAATGATCTTTGCAGCACGCCTAGTAATCCCAACTACCGCCTTGGGTTCACGGCCTGAGAAGAGCATCCTGATAATCGACGAAAACGGTGGATAGGAAAGCTCGCGTCGGTTCTCAATCTCTTGCCTATAAAAGGTATCATAATCACCCGTTAAGACGGCCTGAATTGGGTAGCTTCCAGGCGAATACGTCTGGATTACAACTTTGCCGGGTTGCTCACCCCGGCCGGCACGCCCGGCTACCTGCATCAGAAGCTGAAACGTTCGCTCTGCCGCACGAAAATCAGGAAGGTGAAGCGATGTATCTGCATCTATAACACCGACCAAGGTGACCTCAGGAAAATCCAGTCCCTTGGCTATCATTTGGGTCCCAAGTAAAATTGCCGACCGCTCATTTTGAAACTTTGCCAAACGTACCTGGTGCGCACCCTTACGCGATGTGGTATCTGCATCCATCCTAATTACCAGGACATCTTGGTAAAGGCGGCTTAGCTCAACTTCGACGCGCTGCGTGCCTGCACCCGGATACTTTATCCTATTGCCCCCGCATCTTGGGCACACCTGGGGAGCCCTTGTGGCAAAGTTACAGTGGTGGCAGCGAAGACTGTTATTTACCGAGTGGTAGGTAAGCGAAACCGCGCAGTTATGGCACTTAGGCACAAAGCCGCAATCCTGGCACAGGACAAAATTTGAAAAACCCCGGCGGTTTAAAAAAAGGATTGCCTTTCCTCCCGTGTCCAGGGTCTCGTCCAATCTATGCTTTAGCAGACCGCTTAAGACAGGCCGATCCTGCCCGCTTGGCTCGTCACGCATGTCAACAACTTCAACCCTGGGGAGTTCCCTTAACTCAACCCGCTTTCTTAAAAAAATCGGTCGGTATAAACCGGTTTCAGATCGCCATTTTGTCTCAATTGCGGGGGTCGCACTTCCTAAGATTGCGCATGCGCCTTCCAGGCTAGCACGGTAAATCGCGACCTCCCGAGCGTTATATCTAGGACTCCTTCCCTGTTTATAGCTTACCTCATGTTCCTCATCCACAACAATTATCCCTAAATTGGATAAGGGAGCGAAAATTGCTGAACGGGCACCGACAACCACCTTATACTTACCATCGCGAATGCCCCGCCACTGGTCAAATCTCTCCCCGGCGCCAAGCCCGCTGTGTAGCACGGCAACCATATCGCCAAATCTTGCCTTAAATCTTGCCGCCACCTGTGCAGTCAATGCAATCTCGGGAACCAATACTATCGCGCTCTTGCTAAGATCAAGGGCTTTTTGGATTGCCCTTAGGTAGACTTCAGTCTTGCCGCTTCCCGTAACGCCTTGCAGTAAGAACACGCCATGCGAACCATTCTCAAGTGAGGCAAGGACAGCGCCAAGCGCCTCTTTCTGCTCCTCCGTTAGCTCAACCACATTATCCTGCTGGCAGAAGTGCTGCACCGGTTCTCTATCTACGCGCCTATCTTCTAGACAAACAAGTCCCCGCTTAACCAGCAACTTAAGCGATGAGTAAGTGGATTTTGTGTCGGCCAGAAGCTTCGATACCTGGACTGAGCCGCAAGACGCCAGCATATCAAGAATCTGTTTCTGCTTTGGAGCCCTCTTAAGCTTGGTAGCAACATCCTCTGTGTCGCCATTTGGAGTGGCTAAAACTGCAAAACTAGCAATCGACTCTTTAACCTTAGGTCGATCGATCTCGTAATACCTCTCAACCATACCGTCCGCCTCAAGCCTTTTTAATGCCGACGAGATATCTTTACCACCGCAGGTAGTTTTCAGCACCTCAACCTGAGCGTCGCCGCCAAAGCCCTTTAACGCCTCAAGTATCTCGCGCCGGCGCGGCGTCAGCTTACCCTGGGAAGAGCCAGTTATGCGGACAAACTGAATAATCTTGGTTCCCTGCCCAGGGGAAATCGTGAGCTTTAATGCCTCGCTCAGTGTAGATAGATAATACCCAGCAATCCAGCGGCAAAGCTGGATCATGCGTTCATCAAAAACCGGTTTCTCGTTTATGGCTGCTTCTACCGGAAGCAGCCTCTCGATATCTGAGCTATTGGCAAACCCAACTATATAGCCAACCTGTTTCGTCCTACCAAAAGGGACAAGGACAGCCGAGCCTAAACCGATTTTAGGTACAAGTTCTTCTGGAATAAAATAATCAAAGACGCGATCAACCTCACGCACTGGGAGGTCAACGATTACTTTGGCAATAACTGGTTCTTGTGGCAAAAATATTACTCCTTGGGATTAAAACCTAGGTGGTTATCCTTGAGATATTATAACAGAAGCCAGGGGCCAAAAGTGAGAGTAAACAATGCAAGCAGAAGGGGCCAAGACTAACTCGGCCCCAAAGTGCTATATTCTTAATTTATTCGTAATTCGACATTCGAAATTTAATTATCCAAGAGCCGTTAGTTCTTTGTCGAGCTCCTTGAGCCCGGCTTCTTCTCGCATAATTGCCGCCTTGTCTGTCTTTTCCCAGGTAAAGTCCTCGTCCTCGCGACCAAAATGACCGTAAGCCGCGGTCTTTTTATAAATCGGGCGTCTCAAGTCAAGGTCGCGGATGATAGCCGCCGGCCGCAGGTCAAAGTGCTTCCTTATCAATGACTCAATCTTAGCAACTGGGATTTTCTCGGTGCCATAGGTCTCAACCATGACCGATACCGGATGAGCCACCCCAATCGCATAGGCTAGCTGTACCTCACAGCGATCGGCTAGTCCAGCAGCAACCACATTTTTAGCTACATATCTTGCTGCATAGGCAGCTGAGCGATCTACCTTTGTTGGATCTTTGCCGGAAAACGCACCGCCGCCGTGGCGAGCGAGACCGCCGTAAGTATCCACTATGATTTTTCTTCCGGTAAGACCGGTGTCTCCCTGCGGCCCGCCGACGACGAACTTACCAGTAGGATTAATAAATATTTTTACCTTATTGTAATCGATAATCTCCGCTGGGATCGTCGGCTTTATGACTTTTTCTATCAAAGCCGTCTTTAAATCTTTTTCAATGTCGATCTCTGGCGCATGCTGGCTCGATATAATTATGGTGTCGACCTCGACCGGCTTCCCGCCCTCATACGCAACTGTGACTTGAGTTTTACCATCCGGGCGTAAATACGGGAGAAGGCCTGCCTTTCTTACCTCAGAGAGACGATATGCAAGTTTGTGGGCTAATAGTATGGGAAGCGGCATTAGTTCTGGGGTTTCGTTGCAGGCATAGCCAAACATCATGCCCTGATCTCCCGCGCCTTGCTTATCAAAATCCTCATCAACCCCATTGGTACGGCTCTCATAGGCGATATCAACACCCTGGGCGATATCGGGCGATTGCGGATCGATACTTGTGATTATCCCGCACGTATCGCAGTCAAAACCGTATTTTGCTCTGGTATATCCTACGCCACGTATGGTCTCCCTTACAACGCTTGGGATATCAACATATATGGAAGTGGTAACTTCGCCGGCAACAACAACCAACCCGGTGGTAACCAATGCTTCGACGGCAACCCTGGCCATCGGGTCACCTGCATAAATTGCATCCAAGATCGAATCTGATATTTGATCGGCAATTTTATCAGGATGCCCCTCCGTTACTGATTCAGACGTAATCAAATAGCGCTTTTCTGACAATTTTTACCTCCTCTTGAATCTGCCTTTTCTCTGCCTCTAATTCAACATTCGCAATTCGCAATGCAAAATTAGCCCACATTCTAAACTCGAACAATAAAAAATCCCTCGGCCTGAAAGTGCACGAGGGTCAATGTTTATGTTATCAACCTCCTCTCATCTTTCAGAAACCTTCTCGTTGAATGGCTTAGTTAGCCTTTCGTTCTGTAGGAGTTAGCACCTTAAAAACGGTTTAAGCAAATGTTTATCCGTTTCCAGGTTGCCGAGGCTTCACAGGGCCAGTCCCTCCACCTCTCTGGATAAGAGCTACCTATTTTTACCGGCAACCGGTATTGTCAACATATCTGTCATAAAACAGCTTTGTAAGGTGAGCTTAACAGTAAAATCCCCACAAGTCAACGTCACAGGGACAAAATCAAGCTCGAACCTATTAAGTTCATTCCCAGATTTGCCGATATTAAATATTAATTAAAACTAAATTCAAATATTACTGTATGTTAACGCGAGGAGCGCAGTGAATATAGTTATTGTCGGTGGAAGTAAAGAAGAAACTTCTACCCTGCAGACGCTTGCCGAGGCTTCTTCGGTTAAGATGCTCTGTCTGGCGGAAGATATAGGAGATAAAGAATTTATCGAGCTTGCAAAATCGCTTGATATCCCCGTTGTGCAAAATTTAAAAAGCCTCCTTGAGAGAACGGATATCGATATAATCATCGATCTGTCCGGCCGGGAGGATGTCGCTCGTGAGATTACCGAAAACAAGCTACCCCGCACCGAGGTAATCGACAGGTCTATCGCCAATTTAATCTGCCAGCTTCTGGATTCGGAAAGTAGGGCGACCTACGACCTCATAGATAAACTCACGCGTGAACACTGGTCGCTTTATGAGATCGGCATAAACCTCTCCTCCGCTAAAGACCTTTCAGAGGTCTCCAAGACGATCGTTCAGCATGCCACCCAGCTGACAAACACACCGGCCGGAAGCCTTGCGGTTTACGATGAGAAAAGCGGGACGATGTATTTTGCGGCAATGCTCGGCTTTAGCCCGGATATGGCAGCCCAGCACAGCTGGAAGCTAAGACCGGGCGGCCTCACAAGCTACATATTAAATCAAAATGGCCCAGTAATTATCTCAGATATAAAAAAACATCCGGGGTTCGACAGCCCACGACTATTAAAAGAAGGCGTCAGGGCACTTATCGCATGTCCACTTTTCTTAGACAACAAAGTAGTCGGAATAATTTATATAGATGATTTTAAGGTACGAGAATTTGATTCTCGTGACACGTCCATCCTCTGTCTCTTCTCGACATATGCCGCTATTGCAATCGAGAAAGCAAAGCTCCTGGACGAGGCAAAAATGCTTGCCATCACCGATGACCTCACTAAGCTTTACAACCATCGACATTTTAATCAACAGCTTGGGGCGGAAATGATCCGGGCTAAGCGGTATAAAGAATCGCTATCTTTAATTTTGTTGGATATCGACCACTTCAAGCAATACAACGACGTTAATGGGCACGTAAAAGGGAATGAGGTTTTAAAGCAATTGTCAGACGTCTTGCAACGCGAGTGCCGGACATCGGATATAATCGCAAGATACGGCGGCGAGGAGTTTACGGTTATCTGCCCTAAAGCAGATAAGATTGAAGCGTATCAAATAGCAAACCGTCTTAGAGAAAAGATCCAAGCCCATGATTTCCCCTACGCGCACACCCAACCCCTGGCACGAGTCACCATAAGTGCTGGGGTCGCCACCTACCCCGAAGATGCAGATGAGCCCCTTGACCTCATCGAGAAGGCCGATGCGGGCTTGTATCTTGCAAAAAGAAGGGGTAGAAACCGAGTGTGCGCTTATCCAGGATTAAAGAGTAACGCGGGCTAGTACTTACTAAGATTATCTCTTTACTTAAAACTTGAATATGTCCCCAACCAGTCCAGGATCTCCTCAGCTAAGCTGGTTTTTTTATAGGTCTTGATATCCCCTATTTGACCCTTTTTATCTATAAGAACGGCCGTGTTAAGATCGCTAGCAAAACCGACACCTGGTTTTGCTATATCGTTAGCCACTATCAAGTCAAGGTTTTTCTTCTTTAGCTTCCTGGTTGCATTTACAACCATATCCTGCGATTCGGCCGCAAAGCCTATTATGATTTGATTGGTTTTTCTATCTGCAATTGCCTGCAAGATATCTGGATTTAACTCAAGCTCGACACTCTTTGGCATGCGTTCTTTTTTTATCTTCTCAAGGCTCTTTCGAGATGGCTTAAAATCGGCAACCGCCGCGGCCATGACAACCGTATCTGCCTGCTCTAGATTCTCTATTACTGCCCGAAGCATCTGCTCTGCCGTTTCGACGCTTACGAATTTTGCACCGTAAGGAGGACTGAGGTTTGTAACGCCGGAAACAAGGATAACTTGCGCACCCCTCATCACCGCGGCTTTTGCAACTGCATAGCCCATCTTGCCAGATGAACGGTTTCCAATATAGCGAACCGGGTCGATGGGCTCACGGGTTCCGCCTGCGGTAACTAAAAGGGTTTTCCCAGCCAAATCCTGAGTGCGCGCAAGCGCAAGCCCTAGGTAATCCATAACCGTCTCAGTCTTGGGAAACCTTCCCACTGCGTTTTCTTCACCGCAAGCCAGCCGACCAACCTCAGGCTCGATAATCTCAATACCCCGGCTTTTCAGAACAGCCAAGTTATGCTGAGTCGCCTCGTTCAGCCACATATGGTTGTTCATTGCTGGCACCATTACTATTTTACTTCTGGCAGCCAAGATAACCGTTGAGAGAGCGTCATCGGCAATGCCGCAGGCAGCTTTGGCAATTATATTAGCGGTAGCAGGAGCGATAACAGTTATATCCGCTTCCTCGCTCAATGACACGTGGTATATCTGGTCCTTAAAATCACCATCAAATAAGTCAGTTAGTACCGTTTGGTTGGTAACCGACTGGAATTCTAAAGGGTCTACAAACTTCGTTGCGTTTTGACTCATAACCACTTTGACCGTTGCCTCTTCCTGCACAAGTTTGTCCGCAAGGTCAGCGGCCTTATAAGCAGCAATCCCACCGGAAACACCGAGTACTATGGTTTTGTCTCTAAAGACGATTTTATCCATAATATTAACGCTCATCTACTATAAAAGCTTATTGCTGAGGTTCGGGGGTCAGAGTCCGGGACCCTTTTCTTCCCGGACTTTATTTAATGCTTTCCACAACGCGCTCGTAGGTAATCTTGTCCTGCTGAATCTCCGCAAGTGCAATTATTAAAGGCTTGCTTGAGAGGGCCTCTATCTGTGGCGGCCTTACCCTTACCAGATCATGTCGCTTTATCGCGCTAAAGTAGTCATTGATTTGTCTTGCCCTCTTAGAAGCAGCAATTACTAAAGTGTACTTGCTATCGACTTTATTTAGGAGCTTGTCCATATTCAGCTTTGCCACTAATCATCACCTTTGTTTTAGTTTTTTGCCTTTTCGGCCTCAACGATGCTTACCAACTCGCCAGCGGCCCTATTCACATCATCATTTATTACCACATAATCATAGTTCTTAGCAAGCATCATCTCCGCTTCTGCGTTTTTAAGACGTCGAGCAAGCTCAACCGCACTCTCGGTGTTTCTGGCTTTAAGTCGTTGTACGAGCTCTTTCATCGACGGCGGTTCGATAAAAATAAGAACCGCATCGGGCATTTTCTTTTTCACGCTGGCGGCACCTTGGACGTCTATCACCATTGCAATGTCCTTGCCCGCAGCCAGGTCTTTCTCGACCATGGACCTTAAAGTTCCGTAATAGTTATCGTGAACTATTGCCCATTCAAGAAAATCGTTACTTTTAATACGCTTTTTAAATTCCTCCCCAGTTAAGAAGTAGTAATCAACCCCATCTACTTCATCGGGGCGGGGTTTTCTGGTTGTAGCTGAAATTGAACGTGCAAGAGAGGGGACTCTCTTAAGGAGAATTTCCGTGAGAGTCCCCTTTCCAGCTCCAGATGGACCGGATATAACAAACACCTTCGGGTCTGTGTCCATCAAACCACCCATTTATTACTTACTTACTAAACTAATAAGCATCTCTTTTTGTTTGCTTCCAAGGCCCTGGACTCTTCTGGTCGAGCTAATACCAGCCTCCTGCATGATCTTCTGGGCTCTGGCTTTACCGATACCCGGCAGAGATTCCAGTAAACTACTAACTTTCATCCTGGAGATTATCGGATCGTCAGTCCTGTTGATAATATCCTTTACACCGACTTCTCCACCTTTTAGTCTCTTTCTTAGGTCAGCCCTCTTTTGCCTTGCTTCTGCTGCTTTTTTCAAAGCCTCCTGTCTTTGTGCCTCAGTTAGTTTCGGTAACGGCATAAATCCTCCTTAAATTAGGTAGTCGAACTTTTTTTAACGGTGATTATAGGAAACAGCTAGCTAGACACAAATAATATCTCGAAAATTACGACGTACTAAACGGTTTCAATTACGGGATTTTCGTCCGGCACAGTTAGCTAGCAATCTATCTTACTGTACCTCCCTCCCTTCTTGCTAAATCAATTTCCTTAACAAATTACTAGATTACAACACTGCTTAAAATAATTAAACCCATCTGACCTGGACATTTAGAGAGTTCTCCAGGTAGAGCCTTTTCCCCTTCTTTTTATTGCTTAAAATAGCAAATTTTTTAGCCACCTTTCAACAACTAATGCAGGTAAAAGGCATTCTGCTAAAACACGTTACAGTATTCCTACAGCTAGATAAGCTTACTGGCTTTTTCAATCTGCTCGATTATCTCAGCGGCGGAATTGACAGGACTACCAGCTTTTATTATCGGCCTTCCTACTACCAAGTACGACGAGCCTGCCCGTATCGCGTCGTACGCGCTCATTACCCGCTTTTGGTCGTGTGCCTCATCGGAAGAGGAGCGAATCCCTGGTGTGACTATAACGAAGTCCTCTCCTACTGTTTTTCTTACTTCTTCAACTTCTTGCGGTGACGCCACGACCCCATCCAAACCGCTCTCTTTTGCCAACCTTGCAAGATTTACAACTTGCTCAGTGATTGAGCTTTTCAAACCTATTTCCCCAGCTCTCTTTTGATTTAAACTGGTCAGGATAGTTACACCTAATAAAATAGGAGGTCGCATACCATATTCCGCCGACACCTGCTTTACAGTAGTCGCGACCTGCTGCATCATATCAAACCCACCCATTGCGTGTACAGTCATCATGTCGACGCCCATCCGTACAATCTCACGACATGCACCAGCCACCTGGTTTGGAATATCGTGAAGTTTTAGGTCAAGAAAAACTTTTGCCCCTCGACCCTTCACCAACTCGATTACATCGCGCCCTTCAGCCAAAAACAACTCCAGGCCGATCTTGTAGAAGACCACGTTTTCGCCGATTGCGTCGCAAATCGATGCGACTTCGTTTTTGCTATTAACGTCCAGTGCAACAATTAATCGCTCTTTGGGATTGGGTAACAACAATTAACTCCCCGATTAGATAGAATCAAAAACTAAAAAGTGAATACTATACTCTTACCTTGCCGATCAATTGTCGAACATCGGTAAAACCACGTTCGCTTAAGAATCTCTCAATTCCCTCAATAATCTCAACCATTGCCTTTGGGTTTACGAAATTGGCAGTCCCAACTGCAATGGCCGTAGCCCCGGCCAGGAAAAATTCTATTGCATCTTCCGCGGTCATTATTCCGCCGATACCGATGATCGGGACGTCAACGGTCTGGGCAACCTCCCAAACCATCCTCACGGCGACAGGCTTTATAGCCGGGCCGCTTAAACCTCCGGTATAATTTGCAAGCTGTGGCTTAAATGTTTTTATATCTATCGACATTCCAACAAGTGTGTTTATTAGGGATACTGCATCTGCCCCTGCACTGACAACAGCCCTCGCAATCTTAGATATGTTATAGACGTTAGGCGTAAGTTTTACGATAAGCGGTAGGTCGGTGTTATACCTTGACGCCGCAGTAACTTGCTCTGCAAGTTTGGAAGATGCGCCAAATGCAATACCGCCGGCTTTGATATTGGGGCAGGAAATGTTGAGCTCAATCGCGCTGACACCCTCAACACCCCTTAGGTCGCGGCAGATCTGGGCATATTCTTCCAGGGTGTTACCTGCGATGTTTACAATAATTGGTATTTTAAATTTTCGCATATAGGGAAGATCGTGCTTGAGGAAATAACCCAAACCTTCGTTCTGTAAGCCAATCGAGTTTAACATTCCTGAGGTGGTCTCGCAGACGCGGGGCGGCATGTTGCCCTCTCGCGGTTTTAAGGTAACCGTCTTTGCGACAATTGCGCCTAGACGACCAACATCAAAAAACTCGCTAAACTCACGCCCGTTTCCGAACGTACCGGAGGCGGGCATTACCGGGTTTTTCATTTTTATTCCCGCAAGGGTAACGCTTAAGTTTACGCTCATACTTTACTCCATCAGACCCACTATCAGGATCGACTCTCCCCGTTTTCTTCCTGGATGATCCTTCTTAATTCTTTTTTATTCCTGGTTCGCTCATAAGAATCGCTATCGTGAACCCTGGTTTGTGGTTTAATCTGCCAGGTCTTTCTCTCTTTTTTTGGTTTAATCCGAATCTGTAATTTCTGCCGCTTCATACTTATAGCCGTCAAGCGAAAGCTGCTCGACTTCGCTCTCACCCCACATAATATCCCGCGCGTTAAATATCGGACCGTCTTTACAAGTTAACTTAAATCCCTGTCTAGTCAAGCATGTACATCCAAGACAGGCTCCTACGCCACAAGCCATCTTAGCCTCAATTGAGACCTGACAGTCGATGCCAAAGTCATCTGCAGTCTCCGCAACTTTCTGCAGCATTTTCCCCGGCCCGACTGCATAGATAACCTGCGGGCGTAGTCGGTGCACAGTGCGATTTAGAAGAGCCACGACGGTACCTTCGTGGCCAAAGCTTCCATCCTCAGTAGCCGCAAATGTCTTCTTTGCCAGCCTTTTAAAATCTATGTATCGCAACAGCTTAGTCTTGGTTTGCGCGCCAAGCATAGCGTAGAACATGACATGATTTTCAGTTAGCTCTTCCGCAAGAAAGAGGAGCGGAGCTACACCAAGACCTCCGGCCAGAAGCAAGGCCGATTTAATATCCGGCGAGTATGTAAAACTAGTGCCCAGCGGGCCGATCACATCTAAGGCATCGTGTATTTTAACCTTAGACAACTCCTTGGTGCCGCTTCCTACAACTTGGAATAGTATCTCGAAAGCGCGTCCCGGGACAACCCGGTGAATGCTAAACGGCCTTCTCAGCAAGAATTTGTCATTTTGGACGCCGCATAATACATGGACGAATTGACCCGGCTTAGCGTTTCGAGATATCTCAGGCGATATCAGCGTTATACTAAAAACGCCGGGCGATATTTCCTTTTTTGATATAACATCTGCTTTGGCTTGAAACATAACTTTCCTTCTTATTATTGTAGAGATTAGAAATTAGATAGTAGACCGAGCTGAAATAGCTCCTATGCTAATTAACCCTCGTTAATCTAATTTAATCCCTCAATAATTCAATCTAATCTCTACTTTCTAATTTCAACTCTCTAATGAGGCCACATTTGTGGCCTCATTATGATAATCCTGTATCGCTTTTACGTCCAGTTCTCCGTCAATCAAAGCTTCTATGCCCTGGACAACTGCAGTTGCCGCAGCCAAAGTGGTTATACAGGGAACACCGTAGACCGCCGCAGTCGTCCTGATCTCATATCCATCAATCCTTGTGCCCCTGCCCCAGGGCGTATTTATAACCAGACCTATCTCTCTATTCTTAATAAGATCGATAACATTTGGCCTGCCTTCCTGGACTTTTTTCAGTGCCATAGCCTCGACACCGTTTCTATTTAGCATTGTCGCCGTGCCCTTGGTGGCGTATATCTTAAACCCAAGTTCATGGAGCCTTTTGGCCAGAAAGATAACCGACCTCTTATCACTGTTTCGAACGCTTATAAAGACATTACCCTTTGTCGGAAGTTTTAACCCCGCGCTTAATTGAGATTTTGCAAACGCGTTACCAAAGGATTTATCAACCCCCATAACTTCGCCGGTTGACTTCATTTCGGGGCCAAGTACCGTGTCAACTTCCGGGAAACGCCCGAATGGGAGAACCGCCTCTTTGATTGACATGTGCTCGATGGGCGGAACCTCTAAAATACCCAGCTCTTTTAAGGTTTTTCCCGCCATTACTTTTGCTGCGATTTTTGCAAGCGGAACCCCGATCGACTTACTGACAAATGGCACAGTTCTCGACGCGCGCGGATTCACCTCAAGGGCATAAACAACCTGTCCCTGCACGGCATATTGAATATTTAGCAGGCCCCGTACGTTTAATTCTTTCGCCAGTAGAATCGTGTAATCCTTTATTTGATTTACAATATCCTCGCTTAGGGTGTAGGGAGGAATTACGCAGGCGGAATCACCGGAGTGCACACCCGCCTCCTCAATATGCTCCATAATACCGCCTATAAGCACATTCTCGCCATCGCAGATGGCATCCACATCGACCTCAATTGCACTTTCCAGAAATTTATCTATTAGGATGGGATGGTCTGGCGAGGCTTTAACCGCCTTTACGATGTAGGACTCAAGCCGCTCCTCGGAGTAGACTATCTCCATTGCCCGTCCGCCAAGGACATAGGATGGGCGAACAAGAACGGGGAAGCCGATTTTTCTTGCGACTTCTAATGCCTCCTCATATGAGGTGGCGGTACCGTTTGGCGGCTGGTCGATACCGAGTTTGCGCAAGAGAACTTCGAATCTCTTGCGGTCCTCAGCCAGGTCGATGCTGTCCGGGGATGTGCCGATAATGGGCACCCCCGCATCGCCAAGTGCCGCGGCAAGCTTTAGAGGAGTCTGCCCGCCGAGCTGGACGATCACTCCGGCGGGATTTTCCCGTTCGACGACGTTTATGACATCCTCAAAGGTAAGTGGCTCGAAATAAAGCCGATCGGACGTGTCGTAGTCGGTCGAGACAGTCTCCGGGTTGCAATTTATCATAACCGTCTCGTACCCCTCCTCCTTGAGCGCAAAAGAGGCATGTACGCAGCAGTAATCAAACTCAATGCCCTGTCCAATTCTGTTTGGGCCGCTACCCAAGATAATTATCTTTGGTTTATCTGATTCCCTCACCTCGCATTCAGACTCATAGGTCGAGTAGTAGTAAGGGGTATAGGCCTCAAACTCGGCGCCGCAGGTATCGACCGTTTTAAAGGTTGCAATAATGCCTGCGGTTTTTCGCCGCTTACGCACATCAGACTCGGTTGAGCCGGTAAGATAAGCCAGCTGGCGGTCGGAGAAACCATTCCTTTTCGCCTCGTACAATAGCTCATCAGGTATTTGCTCAAGCGTATATTGGGAAATTTCTTTTTCCACCTCGATAATCTGGCGGATCTGGTCGATAAACCACGGGTCGATTTTGCTAAGGTCATGAATTTTCTCGATACCCATCCTATTTTCAAGGGCGTATTTTATGTAATAAATCCTGTCCTGATTTGGGATTGCAAGTTTGTTGTTTACGTCATCCGGGTTGATCTCGTCCTTTCCGTCGGCTCCCAGACCGTAGCGGTCTTGCTCAAGCGAGCGTATTGCTTTTTGAAGCGACTCCTTGAAGGTTCGCCCTATTGCCATTACCTCGCCAACTGATTTCATTTTTGTAGTAAGCGTCTGGTCGGTCTCCGGAAATTTCTCAAAGGCCCAGCGGGGAAACTTTGTAACCACATAGTCGATGGTCGGCTCAAAAGATGCCGGTGTCTCCTTGGTGATATCGTTTGCTATCTCATCCAGCGTGTATCCCACGGCAAGCTTTGCCGCCATTTTGGCAATAGGAAAGCCGGTAGCTTTTGAAGCAAGTGCCGATGAGCGGCTGACCCGCGGGTTCATCTCGATTACTACAATTCGCCCGTTTTCCGGGTGGATGGCAAACTGAATGTTCGACCCGCCCGTCTCAACACCTATCTCGCGCATAATCTCGATTGAGGCGTCGCGAAGCTTCTGGTACTCAACGTCGGTTAGAGTCTGCGCGGGAGCAACCGTGATTGAGTCGCCCGTATGTACTCCCATCGGGTCGAAGTTCTCGATAGAGCAGATGATAACGACGTTGTCTTTGAGATCGCGCATCACCTCAAGCTCGTATTCCTTCCAGCCGATTACCGACTCCTCTATCAATACTTCGGATACCGGACTTAGCATAAGCCCATTTGAGACTATGTTTACATACTCTTCTTTGTTAAACGCTATACCGCCTCCCGTACCCCCAAGAGTAAAGCTTGGACGGATGACCAGGGGAAATCCAAGCTCATCGGCCAGGGATAGCGCGTCGTTTAAGTTATAAGCAAAGCCGCTTTGCGGCACCTCGAGACCGATTCTTTCCATCGCCGCCTTAAACTCACTTCGGTCCTCGCCCTTTCGGATAGCGGGAAGTTTGGCGCCGATCAACTCAACCCCGTATTTATCAAGCACCCCACTTTCGGCAAGGGTAACTGCGGTATTTAGGCCGGTTTGCCCGCCAAGCGTGGGAAGAAGCGCCTGCGGCCTCTCCTTCGCGATAATCTTCTCAACGACTTCGGGTGTAATTGGCTCAATATAGGTGCGATCGGCAAATTCAGGATCGGTCATGATTGTTGCCGGATTGCTGTTTACAAGCACTACCTCATAACCGTCTTCTTTTAGCACCTTACACGCCTGGGTACCGGAATAATCAAATTCGCAGGCCTGCCCAATGACAATTGGCCCCGAACCAATTATTAAGATCTTTTGAATGTCGTCTCTTTTTGGCATACTCTCACTTTCCGATAGTTCCCTGCTGCTTTACTCTACTTAACTCTTAGCTTCCGGGTAAGCCAATAGCCAATAAGATTTAGTATTTTCATTGGCTATTTGGCAAGATATCTATTCCATCAATTCATAGAATTGATGGAATAGATATCTTGCGTCGTGCGGTCCTGGGGATGCCTCTGGGTGGTACTGCACCGAAAATGCAGGGATGTCCAGACAGCGCAGCCCCTCAACCGTTCCATCGTTTAAATTTATATGCGTAACTTCAATTTTGCCGAAATCGCTTTTTCCACTCCAGCCGCCCGATGGGATGGTTTGACCGACTTGCCATGGTTTTTCTTCAACATCAAGCGACTTTGGATCGACCGTAAAACCATGGTTTTGGCTTGTTATCTCAACTTTTCCAGATAGGAGATTCTTAACCGGTTGATTTCCTCCACGATGCCCAAATTTTAACTTATAAGTCTGCCCGCCCAGCGCAAGTGACAAAAGCTGGTGCCCCAGGCATATGCCAAAAATCGGCTTCTTGCCAAGCAATTCGCGAATGGTCTTTACAGCGTAAGTTACCGCCGCCGGGTCGCCAGGTCCGTTAGATAAAAAGATACCGCTTGGATTCATAGACAGGACTTCGTCTGCAGGTGTTGTGGCCGGCACAACTTTTACATCACAGCCGGCATTTACCAAACATCGGAGGATGTTTAACTTGGTCCCAAAATCAAAGGCGACTACCCGATATGCGCCCTTGCTTTCATTATTCCATTCGTAGGGCTTATCAGCGGTTACACCTTTAACAAGGTCAAGTCCTACTATTGACGGAACATTTCGTGCTTTTTCAATAACCGCGGCCTCACTGTCTGCGTCAATTGAGATAACGCCGCGCATGGCGCCGACGCTTCGGATATGCTTGGTAAGCGCGCGTGTATCTACCCCTTCAATGCCAACAATACCGTTTTCCGTCAGGAATTCCTGAAGCGAACCGTCAGCCCGCCAATTACTATAGATCGCAGATGCCTCACGCACAACAAAACCTTCAACAAATGGCTTTCTTGATTCAAAATCTTCTTTGTTTACACCATAGTTGCCAATTAACGGGTAAGTCATGGTTACAATTTGGCCGGCATAAGACGGGTCGGTTAGAATTTCTTGGTAGCCAGTCATGCTTGTATTAAAGACCACTTCCCCACTGGTCTCACCTACTGCCCCGAAACCGTAACCGTAAAATACCTTTCCATCCTCAAGCGCCAATATTGCTTTTTTTCTATTTAAAATACTCATTGCTACTCCAAATTAGCTCACAGCTCACCATTTGACCATTTCACCTTCTTTAACCCGGCCTCTGAACTCTAAATAAACACGCCGCTAAAGCTTTTCATCTTCTTGCCCTTAACAAAAACCCCATCTCTTATAACGGGATTGCCCGCGCTAAAGATATCTGTTACAACACCTTTTAACATCCACCCACCGTAAGGTGTGTTGCTACTCCTTGATTCAAGCTTGCTAGGGTCAACCTCTAGTAGAGCATTAGTATCAATGATTGCCAGGTCAGCTACATTGCCAACCCCGATGTTGCCCTTGGGAATTTCCAGTATCTTCGATGGGTTAATACTCATCTTAGCTATCGCCTCGTTTAGGCTAATTATTCCTTTATCAACAATTTCTGTAAGAATTAATCCAAAGGTTGTTTCAAGACCGATTAAGCCAAATGGAGCGTAATCAAATTCCATCTCTTTCTCATGGCGGGCGTGCGGCGCGTGGTCGCTTGCAATCACATCGATTACACCATCTCTCAGACCCTGGCGAAGTGCCTCAACGTCTTCCTTTGTGCGAAGCGGCGGCTTTACCTTGAAGTTGGTATCATACCCTTGTAGATTCTCATCGGTTAGAATAAGATGATGTGGCGTAACCTCGCAGGTTACATTAATCCCTTGCTCTTTTGCCTTACGCACCAACTCAAGGCTCCCCGCAGTGCTTAAGTGCGCAATGTGAAGCCTTCCCCCAGTCAACTTAGCAAGAATTATATCTCGCGCTACAATTACTTCTTCTGCCGCAGGCGATATTCCCTTAAGCCCGAGAATAGTAGACCAATAGCCCTCATTGATCTGCCCGCCGCGGGCCAGATCGGCCTCTTCGGCATGGGATATAATCGGTTTATTCCAGATACTTGAGTATTCGAGAGCCCGCCTCATAAGCTGGGCGTTCATCACGCACTTGCCGTCATCTGAAAATGCCACTGCACCGGCCTTGGTTAGATCACCCATCTCAGAAAGACGTTCGCCGGCAAGCCCCTGGGTGACCGCGCCTATCGGGTAAACATTTCCAAAACCCGTATCTCTAGCCTGGTGTTTAATATATTCAATTACCGAGGCCGCATCAGTCACCGGGTCGGTGTTGGGCATGCAAGCTATGCTTGTAAATCCTCCTCTTGCCGCAGCATGAAGGCCGCTTTCTATAGTTTCTTCGTCGGCCCTACCCGGGTCGCGTAAGTGGACGTGCATGTCCACCAGGCCTGGGGTTACTATTTTGCCTGAAGCATCAATTACCTCAGCGCCCGCCGCAACTTTTTTGTTGGCAAGGCTCTTGCCGGTGACAGCTATCCGATCATCTTCAATTAAAACATCCAGCTTGGCATCAATATGATTCGCAGGGTCGATAACCTGCCCGCCTATAACCAAGTACTTACTCATCGTTTTCCACACCACCCAGTAGTAGGTACAATACCGCCATTCTAACCGCAACCCCATTTGTTACTTGAGCTCTTATAACTGCCTGTGGCATATCGGCAATTTCTGGCGCAATCTCAACTCCCCTATTTATAGGCCCGGGGTGCATAACTATAAGATCGGGTTTAGTCGCTTGTAACCGCTTTTTATCCAACCCGTAAAGCGCCGCATACTCGCGAAGCGACGGGAAAAGAGGCTCGCCTTGGCGCTCAAGCTGTATCCTTAACAGGTATAAGATGTCTACTTCAGGGAGTACGGAGTCTAGGTCGTATGATACCTTTACGCCCATCTCCTCAACACCTTTTGGGATAAGAGTTGGCGGTCCAACCACAAGGACATCTGAGCCCACCTTCTTTAAGGCTAAAATGTTTGACCTTGCGACCCTACTGTGCAGGATGTCACCCACAATCGCGACTTTTAAGCCGTTTAGCGTGCCAAACTCCTGGCGGATTGTAAAAAGATCAAGCAGTGACTGCGTTGGGTGCTCGTGTGAGCCGTCTCCGGCATTTACAACTGCACATTTCATATACTTTGCTAAAAGTTCGGCTGAGCCTGAGGCGGAATGCCTTATAACTACCAGGTTAGTTGCCATCGCCTCTATTGTCTGCGCGGTATCTTTGATGCTCTCGCCCTTTGCAACCGCGCTGGTACTCTTTGAAATGTTAACCGTATCTGCACTAAGCCGCTTTGCAGCAAGCTCAAAGGACGTTCTAGTTCTCGTGCTAGGTTCTAAAAAAAGCATGACGATAGTTCTTCCCCTCAGGGTCGGGACTTTCTTAATCGGTCGCTCTGATACCTCTTTAAACGACTCAGCCGTATCGAGGATGAGCATTATCTCATCACTCGTTAGCTGGCTTATACTAACCAAATCTTTATGCCGCAGTCCCAAACTCGTCTCCTTAAACTAATCCGAATTTCGAAATTCGAAATTAGCCTTCATTTCCTTCTTCTAAAATTACAACCAAGTCTTCGCCATCGACTTCCGCTACGTTTACCTGTACCCGTTCCTTTCTCGACGTCGGGATGTTTTTGCCAATGTAATCCGCCCTTATAGGAAGCTCCCGGTGGCCACGGTCTATCATAACGGCAAGTTGCATTGCCGCCGGCCTCCCGTAGTCCATGATCGCGTCCATTGAGGCCCTCGTTGTGCGCCCGGTATAAAGGACGTCATCGACTAGGACAATTGTCTTTCCGGTGACATCAAATGGTATCTCGGTTTTATATATCTTGGGATGTGAATATACGGCCACGTCGTCACGGTAGAAGGTCACATCAAGCGACCCCACCGGAAGCTCGACGCCCTCGATTTCCCTTATTTTGCGAGCCAGTCTTTGGGCAAAAAAAATACCGCGGTTGCGGATGCCTACCAAAGCTAAATTTTCCGCCCCACGGTTCTTCTCCAAAATCTCATGGGCGATCCTGACAATGGCGCGCCCCATGGCTTCACTATCCATTATCAGTGCTTTTTCCTTAAATCCCATTGCTAACTCCCGGTCTTTGCGCAAAAAAATACCTTCTCTGCAGGCTGCACGAAGGTAGGCTTGTTAAATAGCGATATAAAAACGTATTCTTTTACCATCCTTACCAGCCTCGCAGGACTAGATTTAAAGGTCTAAGTTATATTACCAGAAAGCCGGATACCATGCAAGCAAAATCAAAGATTTTGCAGAGCAATAGTGCTCTATTGCTCTTTGTTCCCTTTCATCTCTTGTCATCAAGGGAAGGGATAAAGAGTTCATCGTTCGTTTCTTCCTCATCCTCCATCTCACGCAATCTCCTGCGCTTTTTAAGCGGCACGATAACAATAACCAGAACAACAAGGCCGCCAAGAATATACCATCCAACATCGCGAAGTTGCGTCAGCCAGATGCTGGTGATCTCTCCGTGCGCGTATCCTTTCCACTTCGCGTTTATATCGTCCTGGCTAAGCCCTAGCTCTTGCATGAGAGCATTGTTAAAGCTTGAGCCTGCCTGCATTCTTCCAATGACATCATAAAGCTTTTGCTCACCGAACTTACTAACAATAAAATTTATGACCATATAGCCCTGGGCATAGTCCCGCTTGCTGGCAGGATGGTCAGAAGACCGATTCGCACTCCCGACAAGATCTGGAATATCGGATGCTAAAGCGTATTTTTCAATTTCTGCAGCTTCAACTCCGGGTTGGGACTCGTATATTGCAAGTCCCTCGATGAACCATATAGGAACCGTGTTTATCCTGGGTACACTACGTATAAACATTATATGGTTTATCTCATGCCTTAAAGTTATGGTCGAGTTTCCTACGCCAAGAAGGATTGCTATAAGGTTCTGACTTGGCGAAGCGTACCCGGCAGCATCGCTAGATGGGCTTTCGCTTAAAAACGCCGCCTGATCGGTGTATATATACAGGTTGATAGGCTGGCTCTGATGGTATTTATAGCGTGAAGCCATTTCGGAGTAGATTTCCTCGGCAACCTGGCCTATCTGCTCCAGATCCGCTCTTCTTGTCGCATGAATCACAAAATGCGGAGTGCTAATTGTCGCCCAGTCACCCTGAGAGATAACCGCAAAGGTGTTAATCGGCATAAGCACTAAAATAAGCGTTAAAACAAGAACTGCTAAAATTGCTGCTCTTACCGTGAGATTCCTAACGCGCATCCTGTTCGATAAAATTATCTGCATCTAATTTATTTCCTTAACTATTTCTATGAGCTCATTGCTTCTTAGCGTACTCCTTGACCCCCTCCAATTGCTCAGGTAAACTGGTCAGGTGTAACCTACCAACCTGTAGCCTTCAGGAGTAAACGTGAGATTAAGTTATTCAGCGATTTCAACATACCAGAAATGCCCTCTCTCATACAAATTTATGTATGTTGATAAGCTACCAACCAAGCCATCACACTATTTAAGTTTCGGAAGCAGTATCCACTCGGCACTTGAGTTTTTTTATAACGTTGAGAAGCCAGAGCCGTGCAGTCTGGAGCGGCTCCTGGAGGAGCTGGATAATGTTTGGCTTAACGATGGATATGAGGATGAGGCTCACGAGCGGCAATATAAGGAAAAAGGCAGAGTAATTCTTACACAATTTTACCATGATAACGTGCTCCGCTTTGCTGTGCCTGTTGCAGTAGAAAAGCGATTTTCCCTGGATATAGATGGCGTAACGCTTAGTGGAGTAATTGACCGGATTGATAGGCTCTCAAGCGGCGGCATAGAGATTATCGATTACAAGACAAACGATAAGCTTCCGCCCAAGACAAAGATGAACACAGACCTGCAGCTTCCCATTTATCACATGGCGGTTGAGGAACTATACGGAACTGCACCACAAAAAGTTACATTTTATTTTCTAGTTCCAAATCAGAAAATAAGTGTGCGCAAGACTAAAAATGATGTCGCCAAAACAAAGGATACAATCTTTAAAGTCGCTAACGATATCAAAGCGCAAAAATTTGATCCCTTCAAAAATCCGCTTTGCCCCTGGTGCGATTTTATCGAACTCTGCCCACTTCACAAGGACGACCCGGCTATTTTGGCAAGAGCTGCCGCAAATGGCAAGATATCCGCTGGTAAAAATCAACAAGCTGCAACTATAACCACTATTCAAGAGCTAAAGCAAAGTGCAACTGAGATAGAAAAAGCGGTTGATGAATATCTCGACTTAACACAGACGATCAGCACAGCTCGCTTGCGCTTAAACGAGCTACAATCGACCATCCACGACTACTGTGAAGCGCACGGTCTTGCCTCAATCAGTGGAACACGCGGCAAACTTGGCCGAAAGGCACGCAAAACCACCCACTATAATATCGATAAGCTTCGTGAATTGCTCGAGCCCCGTGGCCTTTGGGAGAAGGTCCTCGACGTAAACGGGCGACTCCTAAAAGAACTGCTTGACGATAAGGCATCACAAGGTGAGCTGCGTAAAATCATCGAGACTGCAAAAGAAGTTGAAGAGATAAGCTATGTCCTCTATGTAAAAGATGAGCTGACAGAGCAGTAAGAAGTAGGCAGGATAAAGTGCCAAAGTTAGGTGAAAGCAAGCACTGATCTTTAATTCGCCATTCGTAATTCCCTAGAATTCGCTCCTAAAGCAATACCCGATCAACTTATAAATCAACTTTGCTGCAAGAAAATCGCTTGTCGGGTCCCCCGGGATGGGGCAAAGCTCGACCAAATCAAAGCCAATCACCTTTTTATGGAATGTAACTTCCCGCAGGATATCCAGGATCTCATACCAGGTTAAGCCTCCCGGCTCCGGTGTGCCGACCGCTGGCACCTCAGACGGGTCAAAAACATCCATATCAATCGTTACGTAAACGGTGTCGGTTAAAGCCTCCACGATATCCTCGACGCCGTAGTAGCCGTAGCGGTACTGCCGGGCCATCACCGAGAAAATATTGTTTGTTTTAATAAACTCTGCCTCTTCTTTGCCGCTGTTTCGTATCCCAACTTGAGCAAATTTTACTCCCTCGTCGTAGATGCGCCTCATAACACAGGCGTGACTGTATTGAGTATCTTCATACTCCTCGCGAAGATCGGTGTGCGCATCAAAGTGAAGAACGCTGATCTCTGGATAGTAATCCCTGATTGCCCGGACTGCCCCGACGGTAAGCGAGTGTTCTCCGCCCACCATAACTGGGAATTTCTCTGCCCCCAGCATATCCAAAAACAGGCGTCGCACCACCTCGGCCTGATATTTCGGCCCTTCCATGTTCGGTATAATCTCGTTGAAGGTATGAATGCCGATTTTGTCATAGATCTCTGTTTCTAACTCCTCGTCATAGAGCTCGACCTGCCGGGATGCATTAATAATTGCCAGAGGGGCCTCTCGAGAACCGGCCCTATAGGACGTCGTAGAGTCATAAGGCACGGGTAAAACTACCACTTTAGATTCTTCAAAGCTGTTATGTGTATCAATCCCTAAAAAATTAAATGGTAAGGTTGAATACAAAACAAGCCTCCAATTAAGAAATCAGCCCTATTAACCAGCAGAGCGTCCATTTAATTATACCTTAAATTAAAATTTCAAAAATAAAAATACTTTAACCGTCTTAGCCCAAGTGCGCACCAATAGAATCGGCAGCATTAACAAAAAGTTCTCCCCACTCCATGGAAGTGGGGAGATTAGTTGCGTAACATAAAATCCGCCTTGCCTTAAGTTTATATTTCTAGAATCTAGGAACGTGTTTTACTACGATGTCTTCCTGTCTGATGCCTAGTTGCCTGCAGACTGACTCAAGTATGGTCTCGCAGCTCGTAGCGCCGCAAGTAAACACATCGAGGGCCATTTTGCCGTCGTCTGCATACGTATGGATTGAAACGTGGCTCTCATCAAGCATAATAAATGCGGTGCAACCTGGTGACGAGTTATGCCCAAAGCGATATCTTGACTGGTTGATAATATTTGCCCCAGCTTCATTTGCTGCATTCACTATTGTCTGAAGTAGCAGTTTATCATCCACAAGCACATTAAAGTCCATGTTGTGGATGTCCGCAATTAAGTGATTACCCTTGTTCATTTCCCAATCCTTTCTAGTTGATCTTCAACCCAACTAAAGTTTCTATGTCTCACGAAATCCTTATTGGATTGCAAAAACGCACCCACAATGAGCGGCAACCCGATGGTCGAGTCTATATATACGGTTGCCATTTGCGCTTCTTTAGAGATTTTGCCCCAAGATTGCGCTTCTTCGAATGTACAACCGCTAAGACCACCCCATTTCGGATCATCAGTAGTAATCTGAATGGCATACTTATGCCCATTCACATCGCGATAGCCCATTGTGTCCAGCAACGGCTCAAGCTGCTGGATATAGTTCTTTGGCACGCCACCGCCAGCGTAGATCGCCCCAGTTTCCTCAGATTTAAGCTTTATCTGAGCGATCTCGTAGTTGTCCCTGATTTGATCAATGAAAGGACCTCGTCCTTGGCCGTTTAAGTCTTTTTGAGCGTAAAGGTGGGTAAGGCCAATGCCTATTGCGCTGTCGCAAAGCGCCGGGCAATATACCGGAACGCCTTCTTCGTAAGCCGTGCGCAATATTGAATTGGGATCTTCAATTTTAGAACCTAGAAAAGCTAAAAACTCTCGCGACGAGTAGTTACGTGGCTCAAGCTCTGAAGCAAACTTCGATATAGCAAGCTCAACCGTTTCAAATTCCTGGTTGTCAACATAAGTATCGTAGATGCGGTCAATTTTCAGGTCTTCGAGAACCTTGTCATCCGCATGGGCTGAGCCAACATAATGGTGGTAGCCCATAGCCTCAATGAAGTCGTGAGTGAGATTCGCGCCGGTTGAAACAAGCACGTCAACCATATGATTCTTGATCATGTCGCGGATTACCTTGCGAAGCCCCCCCGGAACGATAGCACCAGCTATGCCGAAGAAAATTGTTGCCTTTTCGTCCCTCGTCATGTTCTGAAGGACGATTCTTGATTTTGCAAGGTTACGGCTCTGGTAAGACGTAGCCTCGAACCCCCGAAGTAGCTGGTCCAAATCGCCGATATTATTGAGATCCAGGTGCTGGATCGGAAATTTTAACAAGTCGTGTTTTTTCAACTGACCTCCTCACAAAGCTAAACCTTGGTTCAAATTTAGCCTTTATATAATAACGCTAAAAATCCTAATACTCAATATTTTTATTACCGCACAAAAGATTGCATAACAAAAGCCTGCCCTAATTCTCAAAAAATTTCTAAAATTAGCTTAAGCAGTTAGTGTAAGCTCGATTTACAAATAAACAATATTAAGAGTAGTAATATAGGAAGCGGCGGTCAAGACCTTTTAAGCTTATCTAAGACCTCTTGTAGGTCCGGCGGAAGTTTATCCTCAAAAACCATTCTCTTGCCTGTCCTTGGGTGAGTAAACTCCAGTTTGTAGGCATGCAAGAACTGCCGATCAAGCCCCAAGTCGCGCTTTGATCTGCCGGAGCCATAGAGCTGATCCCCAACTACCGGGTGGTTGATGTATTTCATATGCACCCTAATCTGGTGTGTCCTTCCGGTTTCAAGACTTACCGAGACTAGGCTGTAGTTATTGTAGGTTGCCAGAACATGGTAGTGGCTTACTGCCTCGCGGGCGGCGGTGCCCATTACAGCCATCTTCTGCCTAAATTTTGGACTTCGGCCGATAGGGGCGTCAACTGTACCTTTTCTTTCTTTAAATCGCCCGTGGACAAGCGCAAGGTAGGTGCGCTTAATTTTTCTATCCTTTAACTCCTGGCTTAGAACCTGGTGGGAGAAATCGTTTTTTGCAACGATCATCAATCCAGAAGTATCTTTATCAAGGCGGTGAATTATACCCGGCCTGACGACACCACCTATCCCGGAGAGCTCCGGTGTATGTGCAAGAAGGGCATTTACCAGAGTGCCGGTTGCATGCCCGTACGCGGGGTGAACCACCATACCTGCCGGTTTTGATAAGACAATCAGGTCGCCGTCCTCGTATTTAATATCAAGAGGTATAGCCTCAGGCTTTACTTCAGTAGGCTCGGGAGGGGGGATTGCAACGTCGATCACCTGCCCGACCTTTAATCGGTAATTCTTATCTATCTTTTTGCCGTCAACAAGAACCAGGCTCTTCTCGATTAAGTTTTGCGCAAAACTTCGCGATGCAATCTCAGGGTTTTTTGCAAGAAAAGCATCTATCCTTTGACCAGAAGATTCTGGCTCTACAACAAGCGAAAACTCAAAAGTCTTTTGCTCCTCGTTGAAAGTGCCTCTATTACCAAGGTGCATTTACTTATCAGCCTGCCTCGCCTCAGACGGGTTTTTCCGAAAGTAGTAACCGAATATAACGGCAAGGCCTACCGCCATCATGGCTAGGGCAAACATCTGGGATGCGGTCATCCCAAAAGCACGAATGGGGTCGGTGCGAACAAATTCAACAAGAAACCGGAAAAACCCATATAACGTGATGTATATCCAGAATAATAGGCCGTTGCTTTTAAGTTTATCTCTCGCCCACCACAGTATACCGAGGATTATTATGTTGTATGCGAACTCGTAAAGTTGTGTCGGCTGTACGGGCACCCCAAGATACGTAGCGAAAGACAGCTTGTTTGTAAAGGTCACTGCCCACGGCAGCGTTGTCTCTTTACCTGAACATCACCCGTTGGCAAAGCACCCGAGCCGTCCGATGGCCGTACCGAGAGCAAGAGCCGGCGCGATCATATCGGCCACTTTACCAACGGATAATTTCCTTATCCTTACTAAAACAATAACGGCTAAAGCGCCACCGATCAGACCGCCTTGAAAATCAAGTCCTCCCTGCCAAACCGCAAAAACTTGGGCTGGGTTTGTAATAAAATCGCGCCAGTGGTCGCCCGCAAAAGTCAACCTGGCGCCAAGAATACCACCAATCATGGCGAACAAGACGATATCGTAAGCAAGATCTGGACTAAAGCCTTTTCTCTTCGCTTCACTGCGAATTAAAAATATGCTTACCAAAAAAGCCATCGCTACAGCCACACCGTAAGTGCGCACTGTAAGCGATCCTAGCTTAAAAAGTACTGGTAACATGGGCATCCATCCTTTAACCTTGCTAAAAACTAAGGGGGTCTTACGCAGATTCTTTACGGGCGTTGTTTATAAAGACAAAACCAAGCAATACTATACCTATAACAATAGATGAGTCAGCCAAATTAAAAACCGGCCAGACACGAAAATCAATAAAGTCGGTAACCTTTCCCAGAAAGAACCGATCAATTATATTACCGACCGTTCCGCCAAGCAAAAGGCCAAGTGCCAGCGTTTGCAGCCGTTCCGCAACATTTAAACGCCGATAGTAATACAGTATAAAAATTATAACAGCAAGGCTTATTATTAAAAATACAATTTTTTGATTAGGCAATAATCCAAATGCAACCCCTGGGTTTCTAACATAAGTGATGTGTAGAATCCCTGGTATAAGCGGAATAGAGTCGCCAACCGACATAAAGTTGCGGATAAGTGCTTTTGATGCTTGGTCAACCGCTATCACCAATATTGCTACGATTATTAATAACAAGGAACCATCTCCATCTAACAACCCTTAATTAAGCCAAGAGCCAATAAGATTTAGTATTTTCATTGGCTCTTGGCTATTGCCTATTGGATGCCTTTTTATTGGCTATTGGCTGACCTAAACATCTAGACCTACAAAACATCGGCTATTGACCGGTTTTTACCAGCTTCTCTCCTCGGCCTTTTTGTCCTCGATACAAAGATCGGTGTACGGCAAAGCCTCGAGCCTTTCTTTCTCAATGGGCCGTCCGCACACTCTACAATAGCCGTAGGTTCCATCCTCTATCCTTTTTAAAGCATTGTTTACCTTATCAAGCAAGTCTCGTACGTTTAGAGAAAGCGACAGGTCGTTTTCTCTCGAAAACGTCGCGCTGCCCAGGTCCCCCATATGGTTGTCATACTGGTTCTCACCCGTCCAATCACTCTGTGACCGGTCCATAGTGCTGTCGATGTATTCCAACTCGTCCTCAAGGTCCGCTTTTTCTTTTAATAGCCGTTCCCTGAACTTACTAAGTAGCTCCTCGTCCATGGGAACCTCCTTCGCCGGTAACCAGTTTTCTGGTTTCTGATATTTAATATATACCCGTAATGAACAGGTAACTATCAGACCTGCACTAATACGGCTGCGCACCTGGCGCAAAGGTTGGGGTGCTGAGGCACCTGGCCGACGGTTTCCTCGTACCGCCAGCACCTCTCACACTTTGCGCCGGGGGCCGGTGAAACCTTTACGGCGAGGTCGAGTATCAACTCGCTACGATAGGCATCGACAGGTGCCTCAAGGTACGGATGGAGTTTGACGCTTGAGACGATCATAATTTGTGCAAGAATGTCCTCGTAGCGGCTAAGAAACTCCCTCATAGAATCATCGACAAAAAGGTTAACTTGGGCTTCGAGCGCGTTGCCTATCATCTTCTCATTTCTGGCCTCTTCCAGAGCTTTTGCTACTTCTCCCCTTATGCGAAAAATCTTATTCCATACGCCTTCGATCTCTGGATTTATGTACTTTTCATTTGGCTCCGGCCAAGCGGCCAAGTGAACGCTCTTTTTGTCTCTAATCGGTTCCGGTATGTAAGACCAGATCTCCTCGCAGGTGAAGGCAAGTATCGGTGCAAGAACTTTTGTAAACGTAACGAGCATTTTGAAAAGAACAGTCTGCGCTGCCCTTCTCTCAACCGAGTTCGCACCCGAGGCATACAACCTATCTTTGATTATGTCAAAATAAAGAGCACTTAGTTCGTTTGTAAAGAAATCGTATAGCAAGCGATACACTGCATGGAACCTATAATTCTCATAAGCTGCCTTAAGGTTCTTAAGAAGACCAGTCATCTCATGAAGGGCCCACTTATCAAGCTCTTGTAGCTGACCATAATCAACATCGTCTCGGCCCGGCTTAAAATCATAAATATTTCCTAGCATAAACCTAAACGTATTTCTAATTCTCCTATAAGCCTCGCCAATATGCTTTAGAATATCTGGAGATATAGCAATATCAACCGTGTAGTCGCTTGACGCCACCCAAAGACGCAATATATCGGCGCCTGATTTAGCGGTTACATCTAGTGGATCCACGACATTGCCAAGTGACTTAGACATCTTACGTCCCTCGCCATCTACAACAAAGCCATGAGTCAGCACGGACTCGTAAGGTGCCCGGTCATGCACGCCCACCGAAGTCATGAGCGATGATTGGAACCAGCCGCGGTGTTGGTCGCTGCCCTCGGCGTAAAGATCTGCAGGCCAACCAAGCTCAGGACGGGTCTTTAAAACCGCCTCGTTGCTCACGCCAGACTCAAACCAAACATCAAATATATCGGTCTCCTTAGTTAGCTTTTTCCCGCCGCACTTCGGGCAGCTAAAGCCCTTCGGCAAGATTTCTTCGGCGCTTTTGGTAAACCAGGCATCCGCCCCATCAACCTCAAAAAGTCTCACAACCGAGTCGATGGTCTCATCAGTTACAACTTCTTCCTGGCAATCTCCGCAGTAAAATACCGGTATCGGCACTCCCCAGTACCTCTGCCTAGAGATACACCAATCCGGTCTAGTCTCAATCATACCGGTAATACGCCGGATACTCCAATCCGGGATCCAGCGCACTTTGTTAACTGATTGAAGGGCTTCCCCGCGCAGGTTGTAGATATCCATCGATATGAACCACTGCTCTGTCGCCCGGAAAATAACCGGTTCTTTGCAGCGCCAGCAGCACGGATAGGCATGGGTGATTTCTGAGGCGTAAGGAAGAAGTTCTTTGTCCTTCAAAAAATCAATTATGGCTTTGTTTGCGTCAAAGACACGCATACCTACAAACTGGCCAGCCTCTTTAGTAAAGTGCCCCGTTGCATCGACAGGCATAGGAGACGGAAGATCATATTTAAGCCCGGTCGTATAGTCTTCCTGACCGTGTCCGGGAGCCGTATGGACCGCCCCAGTCCCGGTATCCAGGCCGACGTAGTCGGCAAGCACAACTACCGACTCTTTATCCGGGAACAGCGGATGCTTACACTTAAGGTACTCCATATCCGAACCCTTAAACCTGGCGACAATCTTGTAGTTGCCTAGTTTAATCTCTTCGTTTACCTCGCCCAACCTAGCTTCGGCAAAAATAAGAATTTCGCCGCCCGTTTTTACTGCGATATACGAGGCATCTGGGTGAACCGCTACCGCTACGTTTGCCGGAAGCGTCCACGGGGTTGTAGTCCAAATAACTATAAACTTTGGCTCGCTAAACCCTTTTAGAAGTTCAAATTCACTCTTTAGGGGAAATTTCACATAGATAGAAGGAGACGGGAGCTCCTTGTACTCTATTTCCGCTTCAGCAAGAGCAGTCTGATCTTGAATGCACCAGTGGATCGGCTTGCGGCGCTTGTATACAAAACCACGCTTGTAGAGTTCACCAAAAACCCTTATATTCGTCGCCTCATACTCGTGGTTAAGCGTAAGATAGGGATCAAACCAGTCGCCCGAAGCCCCAAGCCTCATAAATTGCTCGCGCTGCTTGTCAACGAAGCTTAGCGCGTACCCCCGGCACAGCTTTCTAAAATCAACTTGCGAAATTGTCTTGGCTTTTTCGCCAAGTTGTTTTTCGACGTTATGCTCGATGGGCTGACCATGGCAATCCCAACCCGGCACATACGGACTGTCAAACCCGGTCATAGTCTTATATTTAACGACCATGTCCTTTAGAATCTTATTCATAGCCGTACCGACGTGAATGTTGCCATTTGCATAGGGGGGTCCGTCATGCAGGATAAATTTTGGTTTTCCTTGCGATTCCCTACGGATTAAACGATATAAATCTATATCGCGCCAGTTTTTAAGTGTCTCCGGTTCTCTTTGCGGCAGGTTAGCCTTCATCGGAAACTTAGTTTGCGGCAAATTCAACGTCGCCTTGTAGTCCGGCTTTTCGCTCATTATGTCTTATCACCTCGTATGACACAAAAAGCCCTCTCTCATATTAAAAACGAGAAAGGTGACCTTTAAGTGAAATCTCTTATTGTACTTATTGTTCTTATCGTACTGTGAGCTGTAAGCTATTTATCCAGTACTTCTGACAAAATCCATAGCCTTAAGTCGCGAATGTCTAACGCATTTACAAACGCATTTACCTGCTTAAGTAGGTCTGGGCTTGGCTCGTAAATGTAAACCGTATCGCTGCCAGTCTCTTCTCTTTTTAGAAGACCTTTTAGGACAAGATGCTCGACCGCTCCCTTAATGTCGTCCTCGCACCTGCCCAGATGACGAGATAAATCAGATATTCTATCTCTAACCCCCGGATTCTGGTGGTAAAAGACAATAACCGCCCATACGACAAGAGAACTAACATATGCACGGATGAAAGACTTAAGGTTATCATCCATCGTCTTATTCATTAAATTTGCCACCCGCTAATTTTTTGCAAGAATACTACGAAGAGCACATTGCACTCTCCAAATTCGTTATAACCTTTTCGGGGGTTACTCCAGCTACAAAAATGCTTTTTTGCCGACCCTGTTGTCCTGATTTTATCGCAACTTGCCGTTTTGGCAAACCTAAAATATTAGACAAAAGCTCGATGCATTCCTCATTTGCTCGCCCTTCAACCGGGGGAGACTTCACAGCGATTTTTATGCTATCACCGTAAAAACCGACGATTTTCGCTTTGGAAGCCCTCGGCTGAACCCGTATATTTAATAGCGTGCCACCGTTGTAAGGGCTAGCATACATACAACCAGCCACTGTTTTAAAAAGCTAGACTGCCAAAATCGGATCTATCCGAATTCTCGCCTTCGTCCCTCTTAGTCTCCTTTTCAACTTCCTTAAGTTGGCCTCTTGAAGAAGATTCGCTATTAGAGTTTGGAAAATCAGGAGTAAAATTATCTGGCAGTAAATCCTCGCTGATCAAATTGCCTGGTAACAGCTCTTGCATCTCCGTCTCCTCCCCTGCCTTGGCTATCCCAATTTTTGGAACCTCATGCTCAGTTGAAGTCTCATCAAGCTCAAAAGGAGGCACGTCATTGTCAAGGTCTATAATATTGTTACCAATATCAGCCAGAACAGCCGTACTGTCTGCAATTCTCATATACGACTCAAGCATAGATTTAAACTTGTTTCGGAACTCTTCCTCGGCCTGCTTCAAGTGATTCAAAGTCGACTCGTATTTGTGTTTTAAGTCATAAGCTTCCTGGACAACCTCTTTGGCCTTAAGATCGGCATCCCTTTGAATTAATTCCGCCTCTTTTTGTGCATGTTGGGTAATTTCCTCGGCCGATTTCTGAGCAGTAAGTAGCGCTTTTTGCAGCGCTTTTTCCATGTTCCCGTAACCCTCTAATTCTTGTTTAGCTTTTTCAATCTGCTCTTTTAGATCGATATTTTCCTTAAACACACGCTCAAATTCCTCGGCAACTTCGTCTAAGAATTTATCGACCTCTTCTTCGTTATAACCTCGAATTGCTCTGTGAAACTCTTTGTGATGAATGTCAAGGGGTGTTAGCCTCATCTAGAACCCTCCTCTAACTGAAACCTGCAAATCCTTCTTCAATTACTTGTTACAAATATATACCTCGACTAGTGTAAAAAGAGTCCTAAAATCTGAACAATTATAGCTTGAACAACTCCAAGCAACAACATTGCAAGGATTGGTGATAGATCCCACCCCATACCTCCGATCATGATCGGAGGTATTATATTTCTTACAAGCCTAAGTATAGGCTCCGTAATGTCGTAAATAAAGTCAAGAATCGGTCTGGTTATGCTATTTACTGGAATTGATATCCAGGATAAAACAACTCTCACAAGTATAAAGATGAAGAGCAGCCGAAATACCACGTTAACTATTCCAATAATACTAAACGGCACTTACAAATTCCTCCAACTTAAGCCAATTCCTCGGCTCTTTTTATTGCAGCTTTTACTGCTTCTTGTACTATATACTGAAATTCACGTTTAGAAAATACCTGTAAGGCCGCTGCTGTCGTACCGCCCGGTGAAGTCACCATCTCTCTAAGCTCGCCGGCGTTCTTCCCAGTCTCTTGCAATAATGCTGCGGACCCCGCCATTGTCTGTATAACCAGCTTGCCGGCAACATCCTTATCTAAACCGGCTTTTATGCCCGCTTCTATTAGTGATTCTACCATTAAAAAGAAATAAGCAGGCCCGGAGCCACTAATAGCTGTTGCTTGATTTTGCAGATTTTCTGGTAGCTCGACCGCCTCGCCCACCGAAGAAAAAAGTTTCAACGCGACTTCAGCGGATAGATCATCCGCATATTTCCCCCGACTGATCACCGACATCCCTTTCCCGACCAAGGCAGGAGTATTCGGCATCACGCGAACGACAGGCATATCCTTGCCGATTACATTATATATTTTTTCAGTTTTTATTCCAGCAGCTATTGAAATTAATAGCTGCTCTATACGAAAAAATTCTTTTATTTCGGTTAAAACTTGTTCTATTTGTTGGGGTTTTACCGCAAGTAAGATAATATTGCCACTTTCAGCTGCTTTACGGTTGTCTGTCGTAAACTCAACTTGGTACTTAGCCCTCAGGAATTCAAGGCGCTCGATATTAACATCGCTAAGGAGAATTTGTTTTGCCTCCAATACTCCGGATTGGGTAAAACCTTTTACGAGAGCCTCGCCCATCTGCCCAGCCCCAATAACAGAGAGCTTTTTCTCGCTTAATAACAATTAATCCTCCTAAAGCTGATTAAAAAATCCTTTTTCCCGTAAACGCCTTCTCTCTTCAGCCGAAACCTCGACATTGGTTGGCGTCAACAAAAACACTCTGTCGGCGATTTTTTGCATACCGCCATCAAGGCCATAGGTTAGACCGCTCGCAAAATCCACGAGCCTTTTTGAAAGATCGCCGTCGCTATGCTGCAGATTTATGATCACAGGAATGTTCGCTTTAAACTTGTCGGCAATCTGCTGGCATTCATTAAAGCTGCTTGGTTCTACAATATGGACTTTAACCGGGGGGGGCGGCGAGATTGCCCGCAGAGATGCGTGGGGTGCCGTCCTTTGGGTTCTCTCAATATCCGGATAGCGTGTAATCTTGCGCACCGTTGGCGTCTGGTCAAAATCCTCGAAGCTATCGTCTTCGTATACGTCTTCAAAGCCCTGTTCAAACGGTTCTTCTTCTGTTAACTTAAAATAGTTCAGCGTTTTGCGCCAGATGCTGCTCTCCCGCATATATTTTCTCCTCCCTAAGGCCTAAAAATAGCTGTCCCGATCCTTACCATGTTTGATCCTTCTTCAATTGCTACTTCAAAATCTCCTGTCATACCCATTGAAAGGTAGCGCATCTCTACATTTGGTCCTTGCCGTCTATAAAGATCATCAAATATCCTTTTAATCTCAGCAAAATAGGGCCTTAACCGCTCTATATTATCTGTTAAAGGCGCCATCATCATTAGGCCCTTTAGATAGATGTTTTTCAGTTGCGCTAGCTCTTCTATAGCGGGTGCTATTTCCTTAGGCGGGAAGCCATACTTCGTTGCCTCACCTGAAACATTTACTTCCAACAGAATATCCTGCACTTTTCCGATTTTTTCCGCTCTTTTGCTTATCTCTTTAGCTAACGCTATGCTATCTACAGATTGTATTAAGTAGACAAACGGCATTATATATTTTACTTTATTTCTCTGCAAATGACCAATAAAATGCCAATTTACATTACTGTCTACCGCTTTATATTTGGTCAATAACTCCTGATGTCTGTTTTCGCCAATATCTCTTACGCCTGCCTTGATTACTTCTTCTACGGCCGACACTGGCTGATTTTTTGTTACAGCTACCAAGGTTATCTCTTCCGGATTTCTCCCGCTTCTTTTTGCTGCTTCTTCTATCCTATGTTTAACCGACCGGATGTTTTCATAAATCGACATAGTATACGTGCTTCTTGCAAAAGGATAATTATCTAATTATTCCATTCATGGTGAACCCGTGGACAACTTTAAATCTGAACATGCCCTTTATGCCTTAATAATAAGCATAATGGATAAAAGGACAGTTGGCTAGCGGTAATTTGGCGTTGTAGTGTTTATATACGTGAAACTCAGCCTCAGGTATACCTTTATGTATTAGCCTGTTTCTGCTCTTAAGTAAGGCTTTAGGCCACATGAACTCTGTATAAAAGGGGTAAAAAAATAATTATGCTATAGGATATAGATAAAGAGGCTGTCTGTGACCTAAAACCTTGTCATGTTTTTCAAAGAAATTTTTTTCAAAATTTTTTTTGAAAACCTTCTTGTAAAAACCCCTGATATTCAGTCTCTTGTCTTTTGGTATCCGGTATCTAGTTTACCTGGCTACCATCTGGTATTTGACCTGTTACTAGGTAATTAATTCTTTCGGCAATATCGACGCAGTGGTCTGCAATCCGCTCTAGATAGCGACTTGCAAGGAGTATGCTTCCGATCCATTCTATAGACTCATTACTCTGGTATTTTGAAAGTTGATCGAAAATACTTTTATGCATACGATCTATAACGTCATCCATCTCAATTAGCTTTCCCGCAATCTCCAGGTTCTTTTCGTCAAAGGCCTTAAGGCATGTATCCACTAAGACCAGGGTTTGTTGCCCCATTGCATCCATATGCTCGATAACCTCAGCGACCACCCCAACCGGGCAAACCCGCTTTACACCCTTTGCCATATTTACGGCTAAATCGGCCATACGCTCAAGATGAAGGGCTATATACATAGTTGTCCAGCAGAGGCGAAGGTCGCTCGCAACTGGAGCCTGTCTGGCTATAATAAGCATTGTATGCTCTTCGATATCGTAATTTAGCTTATCAACTTTATCATCTATTGCTATAACCTCATCAGCAAGCACCACGTCACAGTCAACGACAACTTTAACGGCATTTTCGATAGCCTGCCTGGTAATTCTTCCCATTGTTAGTACATTGCGCTGGATTTCATCAAGCTCCTCATGGAAGCTCTTTCTAAGCATGTCATCGCCTCTTTCAAGTACCCTTACTAATAATTATAACTTCGGTTAATATTGCCTAAATATTAGTAAAAATTATATCCACCTCTTTTGTTTAGGTCTAGGATAAAGAATAGCCAAATAACCAACGTTTTGTAGGTCCAGAACCCGGGTTAGCTAATAGCCAATAAAGATCTTATTTTGGCTATTGCCTATTGGCTACTTGGCTATTTGGCTTCCTTAATATTGCCGCCATAGCAGCTTGACGTCCGGTGGTACCGCCATCGGCCCTATATGAAAAGAAGCTATCATTATGGCAGGACGTACAGCAATCCTCACATGCGTATATATTAGGGGCCGGTACGCCGCTTTCGACAAGCTGCATTCTTGCAATTTCTCTTAAGTCAATGCGATCGCCATGCAGCCAGCTTTCACTGTTTCTAAACCTCTTAGAAAATGTCCTCGCTAGATCTTCGCCAACCTGAAAACAACAATCGCCAATTGAAGGCCCTATAAAGGCTAGTAGCTCAGCAGGATGCTCCGGCCAAAGCGAAACCACCGTTTTAGCGGCATTTCCAATAATATTCCCATAAATTCCCCTCCAACCCCCGTGAATTACGCTAACAATGCGCTTTTGCAGCTCTACTAAGATAACAGGCACGCAATCCGCAAAGTATAGCGACAGCGGGATCATGCGCTGATCGGTAACGAGTGCATCGACGCCCTTAATCGTGCCCCCAAGAGACAAAGCGCCCTTGCCAATATCGCGCTTTGTAACAATTGCCACCTCGTTACTATGCACCTGTTCTGCGCAAACTATACGTGCGGGTTCGAGACCAAACAGATTACACACAATTTCGCGGTTCTCTAAGACTAATTCTGGGTCATCCCCTACATGAAAAGCTAGATTTAGTGATGAATAGGGGGCACGGCTTACGCCACCTATTCTGGTTGTAAATGTAACCAGAATCCCATGCCCTTCAAGAAGGTGCTTTGAGATGTAATAGCTTATACCATTAACGGTTTCAAAAGTTAAATCGTAATTTGCGGGTTGCTGCAAAGGCCTCATGGATTGGCCTATTTTCTCCTTAAGAAAGTTGGGATATCGAGGTCTTCGGTATCAAAGGTTGGTATCGGGCTTATGGGCTCTTCGACCTCTTTTTGATTCTGTATAAGCTCGATTTTATCTTGCTTTCTAAGATCAAAACCGGTAGCGATAACGGTAACTTTAATCTCTTCGCCCAGGGTATCGTCAATAACCGCACCAAATATAATGTTAGCCTCTGGGTGCGCTGCATTTGCAATAACCTCAGCGGCTTCGTTTACCTCGAACAAACCGAGGTCTGGCCCGCCTGAAATATTCAGAAGAACGCCTTGCGCACCATCTATCGATGCCTCAAGGAGGGGGCTTGCTATAGCATTCTTTGCCGACTCAACCGCACGGTCTTCACCGCTGGCAATGCCGATTCCCATTAACGCTGAGCCTGCATTTGACATAATGGTTCTGACATCTGCAAAATCCAGGTTGATCAAACCGGGAACCGTAATTAGGTCGGTTATGCCCTGAACGCCCTGAAGAAGAACATTATCCGCCATTTTAAACGCCTCAACAATCGAGGTTTTCTTCTCGGCAACATGCAGGAGTCTGTCGTTGGGGATGATTATAAGAGTATCTACATGCTCACGAAGCTTCATAATACCTTCGTCAGCCTGCATTGAACGTTTCCTTCCCTCAAAGCTAAATGGTCTTGTTACAACACCTACGGTGAGAGCCCCTAGAGATTTCGCAACCTCCGCGATTACCGGGGCGGCGCCGGTCCCTGTTCCGCCGCCTTTGCCCGCAGTTACAAATACCATATCTGCTCCCTGAAGAGACTCTTTTATATCTTCTTTGCTCTCCTCTGCGGCTTGGTAACCAATCTCCGGATCAGCGCCAGCGCCAAGACCTTTGGTTAGCTGAGCACCAATGTGTACTTTATAATCTGCATCTGACATTAGAAGGGCTTGAGCATCTGTATTACATGCGATGAATTCTACTCCCCTGAGGCCGGCTTCGATCATCCGATTAACTGCATTCGTTCCGCCTCCTCCTACTCCAACTACTTTGATTACTGCTAAATAATTGGCGCCAGCATCTAACATCAAATAGCCTCCCTCCTAATACCTCAAGTTTTACTTTAGCCTTACTCTTATAGTCTCTGGTACAAATATAGCTTGTTTTAACCTGAACCTTAGCAATAACCTTATCCTATTCAAGCAAAAAAAGCAACCTTCTTTTTGACAAAACATGACTAAAATCTAAAGAGGTAGGTAACTTGCAAGTCGAGATAACTATAACGTTGACCTGGCTTATTTAGATATTTTCTTACGGGACAGAATCCATGCGTCTTAACACCGGATCGGAATGGGGGTAACTTCTTACGTCAATGAAGATAACCTGCTTGCCCTGCTCCTTAAGAATGGTCTGCAGAACCTTGTTTTTATCATCCGCTTGCTTTGCTTCTCCGTAGAGTATCTCAACATTGTCTTTGGTATATAAGGATAACTTATCGGGAGACGGCGCGGATATAAGACTTATCGTCTTTTTAAACGCAGGGTCCATCGACTTGATACATTTGATGGCGTTTTTCAAAGAATCATTCATCAGCTGTTCGCCAACCCATATCTTACCAATTGGAAGATCCGTAATGGTTGGAATACTACTGTTGTTATTGGCATATTGGTGCTTTGATATAACAAAGAGGTCATCGTCAACCAAGTAAAATTTTTCGTCCTGAGACACGATGGCTACCGGAACCCGCTCCTGTACTTCCACCTTAAGCGTATGCGGAAAAATTCTTTTGATGGTCACATTTTTTATCCACGGATTTTTAAGGATTCGACTGCTAATATCGCTTGTCGAAACGCTTAGGAGGTTTGTATGTTTGTCCACCCGGCAGGCCTCAATAATTTTAGCTGTGGAAACCGACTTATTCCCAACAACCTCAACCTTCTTAATGTTAATTAACCCTGACCTAAAGAGCTGAAAGATACCTAAAATAAGGGCTAGCAAAACAGTAACAATGACCAGTAGCTGGGTGCGACGTCGGCGTCTAATACGGATTAATTTTTGTTGCCTTTCCTGCGCTTTGGATTTTGCTATCTCTTTTCCCTCAGACAACCGCTATCACCCTATAGTTTAATTACCGCAACATATCAGCTATCTATTATTCTAGCATTAAGGCGCCGTCAAACTCACCTATAAGCTCGATCTCGGGTTCTAAAATTACGCCATGACGCTCAAAAACCCGCTTTTGGACTATCCTTAATAGTGTGTAAATTTCAGAAGCGGTGGCGTGGCCACGATTTACTATAAAATTTGCATGCTTGGTAGAGACCTCGGCGTCACCTACACTCATGCCTTTGCACCCCGCCTCTTCAATCAATTTACCGGCCGGTGTATCCTTAGGATTTCTAAAAACGCTGCCGGCATTCGGAAGCTGTAGGGGCTGGCGGTTTTTTCGCTTTGTAAAGTACTCCTCCATCTGCTGCTTCACCAAATCAGTATCGGCGTGATCAAGAGCCAGCGTCGCTGCAATAATTATATCGTCCTTTTCAAAATTGGCTTTTCTATATTCGAACTTTATCTGGTTCTTCTCAAGAACTTTAAGTTCGCAATTCCTCGAATAGACAACAGCGTTTTCGACCATGTCACCAATACAGCTCCCGTGAGCGCCCGCGTTCATGACCAGAGCTCCTCCAAGTCCTCCGGGAATCCCTACGGCAAAGCATAGGCCGCCAAGGGAATGCCTTGAGGCGGTCTGTACAAGTGAAGGCAGTGTTGCCGCTGCCCCGGCATGGATCTTGCTTCCATCGATCCTTTTAGCCATAAAGTCCCGGCCAAGCCGCAAGACAATGCCCGGAAAGCCGGAGTCCGAGACCAAAAGGTTAGAGCCCTTGCCGATAACAAAAAGCGGGATACCCCATTCCTTCGCAGTATCCAAAACAATCCTTAAGTGACCAAGTGAGTCAGCGATGGCAAATATATCCGCCGACCCGCCGACCCGCATGGTCGTCTCCTTTGCGAGAATCTTATCCTTGACGGCGTTCTCCCTTAGGAATTTTTGTAAGGTAGCGAAAGCCCTATTTACGTAGCGGTTACCCAATCCAAGCTCCTTAACGAGGATAATTAAAGTCCTGATTGTAAAAATAAGACTTGCATCTACGGAACAAAGGTAGGTTTTATTCCGTAGATGCAAGCTTAAGAAAGTCCTCGCCGATTGTGCTAATATCGCCCGCGCCCATAGTAAGAATAAGGTCCCCTTCTCTTGCCGTCTCCAGCAAAAATTTGGGGATCTCGGTCTTTTTCGGTAGGTAGACGATATTTTTTCTCGGACTCTCGGCAAGAACTGCGTCGACTATAACTTTACCCGTTACGCCGGGGATCGGCTCTTCACCGGCCGCATATACGTCAGTCAGCACGATGATATCCGCCTCATTAAAGGCTGATCCGAATTCCTTACCTAAGAACTTGGTTCTTGTATACCGGTGAGGCTGGAAAATGCATATAAGACGGTCCCAGTTGCCCGACCGCGCTGCGTTTAGCGTAGCTTTGACTTCAGTTGGATGATGTGCATAATCGTCGACCAGCACTACTTCCGAGGTTCTCCCAATTATTTGGAAACGCCGTTTTACTCCCGAGAACTGGCTTAGTGCGTCTATAACCTTATCCGTATCCAGCCCCAGGGTTATACTTAATGCAATAGTTGAAAGCGAGTTGTAGACGTTGTGAATGCCGGGGACGCCAAGCTTAACGGTGCCGATATACTCATCCCCAGCATATACATCATAGGTACTGCCAAGCTTTTGCAAACTTATATTGCGGGCTACGAAATCACAATTTTTCGGGCGGCCGTTGCCGCTGTCGCCCATCTCAACGCCGTAAGTTACAAATCTCTTGTTTGATTTCTTTATTAAGCGACTTACACCGGGATTATCCGCGCAGGCAACAACAAAGCCACTTAACGGTAGAGCCTCAACAAAAGTCAGAAAAAGGCTCTCTATTGCCTCAAGCGAACCGTAATAATCAAGATGGTCTGCTTCGATGTTAGTAATTACTATAACTTCGGGCTGCAGATAAAGCAGAGAGCCATCGCTCTCATCAGCCTCCGTGATAAAAAAATCTCCGCTGCCGCATTTGGCGTTGCTTCCTATATCGTTTAATTCCCCGCCGATAAGAAATGTCGGAGCTAGCTGCAGTTTTTCAAACGCGAGGGATATCATTGACGTAGTTGTTGTTTTGCCGTGCGTCCCGGCAACGGCAATACTTCGCATGTTCCTGCCCAGCCAGGCAAGCATCTCCGCCCGGCGAACAACCGGGATGTCGAGCTCTCGGGCGCGTTTCACCTCCGGGTTTGACTCAGGAATCGCCGAGGACACCACAACGACGTCTGGGTCCTCAATGTTGCTATAGCTATGGCCGATCGAGACAACTGCTCCCATGTCCCTGAGGGTTTTTGTGTAGCGCGAGTCTTTTAAATCCGAGCCGCTGACCTTGTAGCCCATTTCAAGTAAAACCTTTGCAATACCACTCATGCCGGCACCGCCTATGCCAATAAAGTGAATATGCATCAAATTTTCAGCCATTGCATCTCCTCTAGTTTCACATCTAGTTTGATCTTGTTTGCAGAGTATTAGTTTATGCTATGCCTTTCGCTTTTGATTTTTATAAATCATAAACCCTGGACCCAGAACCCTAGTCTCTAAACCCTATTCATGTCTCTTTGCCGTCTCTATAACCAAAGCGGCCAACGCCTCTGCGGCATCCGGCCTTCCAAAGGTCTTTGACGATTCCGCCATTTTCGCAAGTTCACTCTCATCGAATATAAGAGACTTGACGACCTCAAGCAGAGATTTGCCGCTGAGATCCTTATCCAGTAAAATCTTGGCCGCGCCTAGCCCCTCAAGCTGACGGCCGTTTTTTTCCTGGTGGTTATCGGTTGCATAAGGATAAGGTATCAGCACCGACGGTAAGCCCCTGGCGGTTATCTCGGCGACTGTTGTCGCTCCTGAACGACATACCCCAAGATCAGCCACTGCATACGCAGCCCCCATGTCTTCAATATAGGGATAGGCGTTATAGATTAATTTATCCCCGGCTGATTTTACCTTTTCAATTGCTTCTATGGTTGGCTCATAGTTTATCTTACCTGTAGCATGTATTATCTGCAAGCCATCCTCATGCCGCCAACCATCATATGCCTCTACAACCGCATTGTTTATCCTTTTAGCACCTCGACTTCCACCAAAAATAAGTAAAACCTTTCGCGACTTGCCCGTCCGGAATGTCTTCATAGCGTCATGTTTACTTGTAAAAAGAATCTCTTCCCTAACCGGATTTCCCGTAAACTCAATCCTCTTATTGGTTGGGAAATAGCTGGCCATGTTGGGATAAGATACCGCAATCGCCGTTGCTACCTTCCCCAATACCCGGTTAACAAGGCCGGGGACCGCATTTTGCTCATGGATTATAGTAGGAATTTGGCGCAGGACAGCGGCACCCACAACAGGCAGGCTTACATAGGCACCCATCCCCACCACAACATCGGGTTTAAACCGCCTGAGTATGTTAGCCGACTCAAGTGTCCCCATGCCAGCAGAGAAAAACGTGGCCAGTGTCTTAAATGATGGTCTTCTTGGAAGTCCCTTGGCCTCTATAGCCTTAAAGTCTAGGCCGGCTTGCGGCACCAGTGTTGACTCAAGACCTGTGGAGGTCCCAATGTATAATATCTCAAGATTTTCTCTTGTTTCTTGAAGTGCCTTGGCGAGAGCCAGCCCTGGATATACGTGCCCTGCCGTTCCGCCTCCGCTTATTACTACCCGCATTAGCTTTGCCTCTTTTGATTTTTACTTTTGTTAAACTTGCCGACCTAGTTTTCGAAGCACCGGCTGACTTTGACGTCCTGGTTCTAGATTTTGAAGAGTTGGTTGCCCGTTTGTTTGTTTGTACCTTTTTCCTTAACCTTGCCGTCGCCTTATTATCCGAACCATCGTCCACCGCCCGATAAAGACGAGAATTTCGTCTTCGGGAAGCCTCTCTTTCGTTCTCGATTGCAACGCTAAGAATTATCCCCACCGCTGCGAGATTAACGATCAGGGAAGACCCCCCATAGCTTATGAAAGGCATTGGGATTCCGGTAATTGGGAGAATTGCTGTCGTCGCCCCCATGTTTACCAGTGCCTGCAAGACAACCATGGATGTCAACCCCGCCCCTAAAAGCTGCCCAAAAGGGTTTTTTGATTGGAAGGATATCCTAATCCCATAATAGGCGAAAGCTACAAAAAGCAAAATAGTAAAGAGCGTGCCCAAAAGACCGAGTTCTTCCCCAATAATCGCAAAGATAAAGTCGGTGAAGGCTGCCGGTAGATAAAAATATTTTTGTCTGCTCATACCCAGGCCAACGCCAAATAACCCACCGGAGCCGAACGCTATTAGGCCTTGTCTTATATGATATCCCGCGCCAAGCGGGTCGGCATTCGGGTTTAGAAAAGCAGCAAACCTCTCAAACCGATACTTCGCCGAGTAGATGGCATAAGTGCCGGCAATTAGGCCGGCGAAGCCTATTCCGGCAATATATCTAAGGTTAAATCCGCTTATAAAAATCAAGGCAAACGCGGTGAGGCATATTGAAACCGTTGTTCCTAAGTCAGGCTGCTTTAACACTAAAACTGAGATAGTAGCTACGACCAAACCGTAAGGATAGATAAGGTCTCGTATATCGTTTTGGTCGTTCTTCCTCCTGGCCAAAAAATCAGCGGTATAAAGAACAACCGCGAACTTAGCTAACTCCGAAGGCTGCAAGTGAAAACCAGCTAAGGGTATCCATCGGCTTGACCCGCCGGCGCTCTTGCCTACGCCAGGCACCAGAACCGCAGCAAGCATTGCTATTACGGCATATGTCCCATAAGGTGCCAATTTTTGGAGGCTCCGCATAGAGATTTGAGAGAAGATAAAAAGTACAACGAAGCCAAGCAGTAATGAAAACAACTGTTTCTTTATATAGTAGTAGGCGTCACCGGTGTTTGCATAAGCTTGGACGGAGCTGGCGGAGAGCACCATGACCAATCCAAATAGGACCATGATGATTACTATGCCAAGTAGCCTGTAATAATTTTTTCTATCCTTTGATTGTTTTTTTGCCATTTACTTCCCCAAGTGCCAGGACAGCTCGCTTAAACACCTCACCTCTATGCGCATAGCTACTGAAGGCATCAAAGCTCGCGCATGATGGGGAGAAGAGCACGACCTGTCCGGGTTCAGCAAGTTCACTCGCTAATGCCACTGCCTCATCAACCGTTTCTACATACTCTTGAAGAGTATGTACAGGTATTGTTTCTAGGATTTCTCTGCCAGCTTCACCAAAACCGATCGCTGCTTTAACTTGGCTTTTTACACTTTGGGCAAGGGGCTTAAAATCGTTTCCTTTGTTTCTTCCGCCAACGAGAAGGATAACAGGCTTACTAAAAGTGGTTAGAGCCTTTACTGTAGCACCAACATTTGTTGCCTTTGAGTCGTTATAATAGTCCACCCCATTTATAGTAGCAACATACTCGATCCTGTGTTCAAGGCCAGGAAAGGCGGTAACTGTCTTTCGTATGGCTTGGACATCGATGCCAACAACTAGGCATGCTCCCACAACAGCCATAATATTATCCAGGTTATGGCTCCCACGGATTTTAATTTCCTCTAGGCCACAGATATCGAGACATTCTTGAGAACTTGTTCCGAACTCCGGCAGCTTGGCTACGATGCGACCGTTTTTAGTAAACACTCCTGTCTCAAGTTCATGTTTGCTAGTACCTATAATGCCCGCTTGTATATTCGGAACAAGCGATTTTACTACTTTATCATCAAGGTTAACGACAGCAAAGTCGCTATCGAGTTGGTTCATAAAAATACTACTTTTTGCCCTGACATAGTCCTTAAAATCTGGATGCCAATCAAGGTGGTCCTCGGTTATATTAAGAAGCACTGCGACCTTGGGTCTAAAACGTATAATGGCATCTAACTGAAAACTGCTAATCTCGGCAATAAACATCTCCGAGTCGTTCCCGACCGCCGATACCAGCGGTGTTCCGATATTGCCGGCTACAGAGGCTTTTCTGCCAGCGGCCTCAAACACTTTACCGATTAAAGTTGTTGTTGTTGTTTTACCGTTTGTCCCAGTAATTGCTATAATTGGCTTGTCGGTTAGACGATAGGCCAACTCAACTTCACTCCACACGGGAAGTTTTAAGGCTCTCGCGGCTTTAATTACCGGAACTTGGTTGGGAACCCCCGGGCTTACCACTACCAAATCCACCTCATCGAGGAGAGATTCTTTCTGTGTTCCCAGCCTCACATCTATGCCATTTTTATTTAGAGCCCTGGCTACCTTTCTCATTTCGCCACTCTCGGATGTGTCAGAGGCAAGCACCTTTGCCCCCAACTCTTTGAGTTTTAGAGAAGCCGCTTTTCCGCTTTTTCCAAGCCCTATGACCAGGACCCGTTTATTTAAAAGATCCACTAGCTACCCCTTACCGCCATCATGAAGTAAAGACCAAACCCTACACCAGCAAGTATCCCAGAAACAATCCAGAATCTCACCATGATCTGTGTCTCAGACCACCCTAGCATTTCGAAATGGTGATGAATTGGCGCCATTTTTAGAATCCTGGTTTTAAACCAGCGGTAACTTATAACCTGTGCGATTACTGAGAATCCCTCGATGACATAAATTCCTCCTATAAGAACAAGCAAGATTTCTGTTTTAGTTAAAATTGCTAGGATTGCAATAGCTCCTCCAAGTCCCAAAGCCCCCGTGTCGCCCATAAATATACTGGCGGGATAGCTGTTAAACCATAAAAAGCCAATACTTGACCCACCTACGGTGGCTGCTATAATAGCTAGGTCAAGCCTACCTTGCTTAAAAGCTATACCTGCATACGCTAGCATGGAAATGGTAACTGTACCGGCAGCAAGACCATCTAGCCCATCAGTTAAGTTAACAGTATTTGTCGTCCAGGCAATGATTAAAAAAACAAGAGCCAGGTATAAGAACGGGACCACGATGCCCACATGACCTATAGAAAATTTTAATGCCGGACTACCGAGCGGTATTATAATATGAGTTAATGGCACCTGCACATCAGTTTCAAGCCCGGCAAAGTTCACTGCTGCCAGACCTGCTATAATGGCAATTATAAATTGCCACAGGATTTTAGATCTTGCCCTTAAGCCTAGTGATCTTGCTCTCACTACTTTGCGATAGTCGTCAACAAAGCCTACAAGACCGCAAGCTATAAGTGTCAAAAGGGCGATGAGGCCTTTCGTGGTTGCTGATGTCATCATCGCGTAAACAACCGCAACTGTAAGTAGGATAATTACCCCGCCCATGGTCGGAGTACCTGACTTGGTGAGATGTTGTTGTGGCCCATCGATCCTTATGACCTGGCCTATACCCTCTTTACGCAGTAGCTTAATCCATATCGGTGTTAATATAGCCGTTATGACCAAACCCAGCACAGCAGTCAAAAATAATTGATAAGTCGGATATTTAAAGTATGTCATCATTATTTATGAGATCCTTTATGCTTTGACCAGTGCTTTGACAACTTTTTCTAAACCTATTCCGCGCGAAGCCTTAACCAATACAACGTCTCCAGGCATAGTAAGTTGCTTCAAAATCTCAGCTGCTGTGTCTGAATTTCGACATGTAATAACAAATTTAGAATTCATTCCTGCCTTAATTGCGCTCTCCGCTATCACTTGACTTTCTTCGCCTACGGCAACCAAGACATTTATGCCAAGCGAGGCTACTATTTCGCCAACCTGTTTATGAGCCTCGTTTGATACCTGGCCAAGCTCTAACATGTCACCTAATACTGCAACATGTCTTCCCTCTGTAGAAATGTCTACGAGAGTCAAAAGTGCCGCTTGCATTGAGGCTGGATTGGCATTATAAGCATCGTTTAAAATTAACACATTATCAAGTGTCGAGAAAATCTCCATGCGCATGGACGAAGGTCTGCACTTTGAAAGGCCAATCCTGATATCATCAGGGCTAAGGCCCATTTGCAGTGCGACCGCAGCGACAGCAAGCGCGTTATATACGTTATGTTTACCGGGAATGGATAGGCGAACTACATAGGCAAGGGACTTACCTATTTCTAACCTAAACGAGGCCCTCCCCAGTTCATCAACATCAATTTCACTGCCCCGCACATCTCCCCTGGCAATTCCGTAGGTTATAACTCTTGAACGGGCGAAGTCGATAATGTTGGGCGTCCACAGGTCGTCGGCGTTTAATACCACAACCCCACCCACCGGTATTGATTCAACCAACTCGGCCTTTGCTAAAGCAATCATTTCCTCTGAGCCAAGAAGTTCTATATGTGCCTGACCAATGTTTGTTACCACGCCGATATTGGGTTTTGCTATTTCGGCAAGCTCTTTGATCTGGCCTTTGCCCCGCATCGCCATTTCAATTATTAATACTTCGGTCTCTGAGTCGGCCCGAAATATCGTCAGCGGCACGCCAATTTCGTTATTGTAGTTTCGGTCGGTGCAAACTACCCTCTTTTTTTGTGACAGGACGCAATTTAGCATATCTTTTGTAGTTGTTTTACCCGTACTTCCGGTTACCCCTATAACCCTTGCTGATAATTTTGTCCGGTAGTGCGCGGCTATATTCTGAAGAGCTTCTAAGCTGTCTTTAACCTCAACTGCAAATTGCGCTCGGTTAAGCTTAGAAAGCTTTTCTCTCTGATACGCGCTGCTTTCCACTAAAAATCCTAGTGCTCCGTTTTTTAGTGCATCAGATATATAGGCGTGCCCGTCCGTATTTCCTTTCAGTGGTATAAATAGATCACCGACAGATACCGTCCTGCTATCTATGCTTATGCCGGATACTTTAATATCCGGCGAGCCACTTATAATTATTCCTCCGGCACTATCGGCGATCTCCCCGACAGTTAGCGGAATCATTCCACCATCTCCCTTAGCAACTCCCTGGCAACTTCAACATCGTCAAAAGGGATCATTTTGCCGGCAATTTCTTGGCCTTGCTCATGGCCTTTTCCAGCAATTACAACAATATCGCCTTGGCCAGCTCTTTCAAAAGCCAATTTGATAGCCAGACGCCTATCTTCTTCCGTTTCAAATCGCACTTTCTCTAATTCTTTTATTCCACTTTTTATATCTTCTATTACCTTCAACGGCTCTTCGCTTCTAGGATTATCCGAAGTAATTATGGTGTAGTCACTCAAAGCCGTCGCAATTCTTCCCATCTCCGGCCTCTTACTTCTGTCTCTATCACCGCCGCAGCCAAATACCGTAATTATTTTTCTCTCCGTTAGCTGCCTTGCGGCGCCAATAATTTTCCCGAGACTATCCGGAGTATGTGCATAGTCGACTACTACGGTGAAGTTCTGCCCGCAATTTACGCGCTCAAATCTTCCGGGAACAGACCCCAGGGCTTCCAGCCCCTTTTTAACACCATCTATATTAACACCAAGCGCTATGGCGGCTCCGGCAGCGGCCAGCGCGTTATATACGTTGTAATGCCCAGGCAGCTTCAAGGTAACATCAACGCTTCCACCTGGGATTTCTAGAATAAAACTCGATCCATCGGCTCTAAGGGTTATATCTTTTGCATAAAGCTCCACTTTTTCTTTAGTACTATACCGTAGCTGCTTACAGCTACCCTCTCTTATAAGATACCTTCCATAGTTGTCATCTATGTTAACAATTTGCGCTACGTTTTTGTGAATCGTTGCATCAAAAATTCGCTTTTTAACCTCGAAATAGGACTCCATTGTCCCATGATAATCCAAGTGATCCTGGCTAAGATTCGTAAAAACAACAGCATCAAAGCTACACGCCTCAACCCTTAATAGATCGATCGCATGAGAGGACACTTCAATGACTGCCGTTTGAACACCTGCATCTACCATCCGGGCAAAAAACGATTGTAAGTCAAGAGACTCAGGCGTCGTACGGCTAACAGGAAGTTTTTCGCCCATTATCCTGTACTCAATTGTACCTAGGAGACCTGTTTTTTGCCCTACTGCATTAAATATGCTTTCTGCCATGAAGCTGGTTGTAGTTTTCCCGTTGGTTCCCGTAATGCCAACCAGGTTTAGCCTTTTTGTCGGATGGCCAAAAAATGCACTGGCCAACCTTGCCATGGCTTTGCGTGCATTACCCACAAGTATTTGCGTTATAAATAGATCCGGCTGCAAATACTCAACAACCGTAGCTTTAGCGCCAGCTTCTTCTGCTTTTTTTGCAAAGCTATGCCCATCGGCCCTTAACCCCTTAATGCAAAAAAAGAGGTCACCTTCCTTGACTACTCTTGAGTCATATGAAAGACCTTTTATATCCATATCTATATCCCCGATTATCTCGAGGTAATCAGCTTCGGATAATAATTCTTTTAGATGCACACTCTCCTCCGCTAACTATAATACCAAGGATAGGCATTGAGGGTCTAGAAAAAGCCGCATCCTATCCAGAGCCTTATAAACATAGCATATTTCAACCAAAATACCTGCTCTCCATCCAGCATCCATTTTTACAGGCGTGTTTGACCGTAGGCACCCTTGTTCTGGCACCTTGCACCTGCCTTCCCCAAGGTCTATTCAGTTTTCTGGAGCCGCCCGATTTATCGGCTACGATCTACGCTACGATCAACGGTAGGTAATCCGACCGCCGTTTTGATCCGACTGTTTTGAAACGCGATAAACCGGGCACACTCAATTACCTGGCAACCCACTTGTTTCCTCCTCTTTTAAAAAATAGTTGTTTTAAAAGATAGTTGCTTCCAAGCCTTTCCAGCTTGGGTTCACAGTCCCCCTTCTCTTCTTATTTTTGTTACTGCGGCGGTATCTTCAGATACCGCATTGCAAACTCCGCAATTTTGCTAAATACTGGTGCTGCAATCGAGCCACCATAGTAGATATTTCCCTGCGGCTCATTAACTACAACAGAGATAATAAGCTTCGGATCCCGGATTGGAATCATCCCGATGAATGAAGCTACGTATTTGTCTTTGCTGTAACCCCGACCGTTAACCTTAGCCTCCTGAGCAGTCCCGGTCTTTCCGCCAACCGTATAATTTAGAACCTTTGCTTCCGTTCCGGTTCCGTCAAGAACTACGTTTTCGAGGATGTTCCTCATTTCTTCACAAATCTTGGGATCGACAATACGCTGCTCCTGGGCAACCGCTGTACTTTCCGTAACTTTTCCTTGCGGGTTCGTTACATCCAGCAGAAAATGCGGCCTTACAGGTACTCCGCCGTTGGCAATAGTTGCGAACGCATCGGCCATTCTAAGCTGAGTCGTGGCTATGCCCTGACCAAAAGAGATATCTGCCGATGATATCGGTAACCAATTAGCCGCATTGGGATAATAGCCTGTGGCTTCTCCAGGAAAATCAACCCCGGTTTTACGATTAAAACCGAATTTTTCAAGGTACCTGACGATTTTACTCCTCCCCATCGCCAATCCTATTTTAGCCATCCCTACATTGCTGGATTGCTGGATAATTTGTGAGAAAGTGAGGGTTTCCGCCGGCCTCGAATGAGCGTCTCTGACACTATTCGGGCCAATCTGAATTGTCGGCTCTAGGTAAAACTGCGTTGAAGGATTACACAATCCTTCCTCTAGAGCTCCACACCCGGTTACGGCTTTCATTGTTGAACCAGGCTCGTATAGATCAGTAATAGCAATATTTCTTGAGTTAGTATTATTAACCGTGCCTAGCTGGTTCGGGTCATAGCTAGGTACATTGGCCATGGCGTAGATTTCTCCGTTTTTGGGGCTCATCACAATTACACTACCCGACTTGGCCTTGTACTTTTGAACTGCAGCTGTAAGCTCAGCCTCAGCTTCATACTGTATTTCCCGGTCAATACTGATACGAATGTTTGAGCCATCTTCTGCTTTGCGGTAACGTTGGGTACTTTGGGGAATCGGCCTGCCGACAGCATCGTGCTCAGCCTTAATGTAGCCCGGTCTTCCCGAAAGCACTTTATTATAATAAAGTTCCAACCCGGCTAGGCCCTTGTTATCCATACCCACGAATCCCAATACGTGTGCGCCAAGCGACTGGTCTGGGTAATAGCGGCTACTCTCTTTTAAAAATCCAATCCCTTTTATGTGGTCTTGCCTCACCACTTTCTTTACTTCTTGGACGGTCTGAGAGTCCACCTTTCTTGCGAGATAAACAAAGTTTTCCTGTTTCAAAAGTCTATCGAGCAGTTCGTGTTCGTTTACTTTAAGTATCGGGGCAATTTTCTTAGCGAATCCTTCACGGTCTTTTATAAGATAGGGCGTTGCATATATCGTGTCTAATGTAACACTTACAGCAAGCTCATTGCCGTTTCTATCGAGAATCGCCCCTCGCTTAGGGGGAATCTCGATTACGGAAAGCCTTTGCTGCTCAGCCTCTTTTTTATACTTTGTGGCTGAGACCGCCTGCACGAAAAATAGGCGACCTGCAATACCCATCATACATACGAAAATGATCACTAATAGGATAATCAGCCGTCTTTCAACGCTGCGAATTCTACTCACCGAAGCCTCTTCCCTTCACTAACAGGCCTTGGCAAACTATCACTAATTCCTCGAGGTATCTTTAGGATCCGCCACGATCTTTAGGTAGGATACCTTAGAAGCCTTTACCATCGAGAGTTTGTTTACAGCAACAGATTCAATCCTTTGAGGTGATTCAAGCATAAACTCTTGAGCAAGCAGTTTATCTTGTACCTGCTGGGCCGACTGGATTTTACTTTTAACCGAATCAATCTGGTAGCTCAATTGTGATACAATTGCTTGCTGGGCCACATTAATAATGATACCGGCCGCTATAACAGAGACAGACACTACAAACACCGGAAACGGCACTTGAGGCAAAGACAAAGCTAATGTCCGTCGTCGCCTATTTTCGACGACTTTCAATCTCTTTTTTGGCCGCGGTAGGTTGCCACCATATGGCCTTTCTTCCTTGCGCCGTACCTGCTGGTTGACCATTAATTTGCGTGCTACTGCTTGTATTGTTCTCACCTCTTATAGTTTTTCCGCTGCCCTTAACCGGGCACTTTCGGCTCTGGGATTATCCAATATCTCGCTAGGAGTAGGCCTTACAACCTTTTTTGTAATTAGTTTGACTTCCGGCTTGTGCCCGCAGCTGCATACCGGCAATCCAGGTGGGCAAATACAGCCCCCGGAAAGGTCCCTAATCACATTCTTTGCAGCCCTATCCTCCAGTGAATGATAGGATATAACTACAAGCCTTCCTCCTGGTCTTAACCACTTGATGGCATCACGAAAGCTCTGATCAAGAACCCTTATCTCGCCATTAACCTCAATCCTTATTGCCTGGAACGTTTGTTTTGCTGGATGACCGCCTCGGCGTCTGGCAGCCGCCGGTATAGCATCTTTTATAATGTCAACCAGCTCAAAAGTCGTTCTTATAGGACGATTCTGCCTGGCTCTTATAATCAAGGCGGCAATCCGTCCGGCCCAACGTTCCTCGCCGTATTCCTTGATAACACGCGCCAATTCCTCCTTTGAATAAGTGTTTACTACATCAGCTGCTGTTAAGTCTTGACTCTGGTCCATCCTCATATCCAATGGAGCATCATATCGGTAACTAAACCCCCTTTCTGCCCTATCGAACTGGGTCGAAGAGACGCCCAAGTCGAATAAGATTCCGTCGATAGAATGAAGCCCCGCGTTGGTTAAGATGCGATCTAGGTCTTTAAAATTACCTTGAACTAAAGAAAAATTTTGCTGGCTGAAGCGTGCTAGTCTAACCCTTGCTGCGTTCAGTGCTGCGATATCTAGATCGATTCCTAGTAAGAAGCCTTCCGGCATAATTAAATTTAATATTGCTTCTGCATGTCCTGCCCCGCCCAAAGTGCAGTCGATGACCGTGCTACCATTAGTGCAACTTAAATACTTTAAGACTTCAGCCAGCAAAACTGGTTTATGAAAATATTCCATTAGTCTTTCCTAGATGCCGAACTCTGCAATTTCCTCGGCAATCTCAGATCGCGATTGCTCGGCACTGTCTATGAACCTCTCATATCGCTCCTTTGCCCAAATTTCCAATTTATTTGCAACGCCGACAATAACAATGTCTTTATCTAATCCGCCAAATTCTCTTAGGTTTTGCGGTATCGATATTCTTCCCTGCCGACTTATTTCTCCTTCTACCGCACTACCTATCAGAAATCTTTGAAAGTTTCTTACGCTTGCCTTTGCTGTTGGTAAGGCTCTTACTTTATCAACTAACTCGAACCAATCACTCTTTGTATACACCAAGAGGCAGTTATCAAATGACTTGGTTATGAAAAGACCATCCGCTAGCATCTCCCTGAACTTTACAGGCAAGATTACTCTCCCTTTTTCATCTAACGAGTGGTAATGCTCCCCAAAAAACAAGATGTTGTCCCCTTGGCGTTCGAACTACAATCCACTATACTCCACTTTATTCCACTTCGCAACTACTTTTCTCCAAATTTTATCACTTTCCTTCCGGTTTTTTAAAAAATATTTCCCGACTTTGCTCATGGATCTTAAGCAAAAGATATATTGCCGCTGGATAAAATGGTTAAAAATAAGCAAATTTAAAACGCTGACGTACAATAAAATCTCTTAAAAATTTTTACGGTTTTTAAGAGATTTTATTGCCAGTTATTATGTTGCTAGCTATTGGATGTATAAAACTTTAATAAGCCTTTAACCTGGGGATTTATAGTTAATAACTGGAATGCGGCTCTTTGATTGTTCCTACCATATTCTACCATAATGCTTTGATATTGCGTCTCATTTGTTACTTTTATTACCCTTGCCTCTATACTGCAAACATTTACCGGTTTAACTGCATGTGATATTGATAAGTATTATTGAAGATTATAATTGCGACGGCGTATCATGTATCATAGAGGTTATCTTCTAAGGGTTGCGACAATCCGGTTGGTGTTAAGTAGAAGATCGAGTGCATCTTTTGAATTGTTGACAACGATATCTGCAGCCTGAAGAGCGTCAGCAGCACAGCCTTCGGTATCAATTACCGCAATTGCAAGCCTTGCCTTTTTTAACATCTCGACATCATTGGAGCCATTGCCGATTGCTATACAACTCAAGGCGCCAAGGCTATCGATAAAGTCTGCCTTTTGAAACACCTCTCCGGGCGGAGAGACACGCTCAATTTTTGCAGCAATCTTCTCCTTCTGCGACTCAAGTCTTCCATGTGTATCAGCAGTGATTAGGTAAACATTTAACTTCTCGGATAGCAATTTAATACGATCAAGCACTTCATCGGAAATTATCCCATCAACGGCTATTGTGCCGTTCATGTCTAAAACTAGATTTTTAAGTTCGTACAGCCCCCGCCCGGGGATATCAACACTTATCATCTTCTTGCTCCCTTTATATAATAAAATTTTACCTAAATCGCTCTTCTATTATAGCTATTAGCATGCGCTAGTAAAATAATAACTGAAAAAAAGGGGCCACTTTTGTGACCCCCTTTTTTATTTGCTTTACTCTACTGAGATTAGCTATCCTATCTACTTCTGCCAGACGTAGGCAGCTATTCCCTCAAGATTATATCCGGCCAAGCTTTGAGCAGTGTCCTTTTCGCCAGAATCAGCGGTATAGAAATGGTCACCGCTGTATTTGTTGTATAGGCGGTAGAGAGGTGTAGTACCTGTTGTTTGCGTACTGGAAACGTAGGCAGCTATTCCCTCATAAGTGTATCCAGCGTTATTCTCAGCAAATGTTGCTTCGCCAGAATCAGTGGTATAGAAATGGTCACCGCTGTATTTGTTGTATAGGCGGTAGAGAGGTGTGCCAGTTGTCTCACTAGAAGAAACGTAGCCAGCTATTCCCTCATAAGTGTATCCAGCGTTATTCTCAGCAAATGTTGCTTCGCCAGAATCAGTGGTATAGAAATGGTCACCGCTGTATTTGTTGTATAGGCGGTAGAGAGGTGTAGTGATAACCGTAAAGGTCGAAGACGCAGTGCTGATTTTGCCGTTAGAATCCACGTAGTAGATTGTTAAGGAATGAGTTCCATCAGTTAGTGAGCCAATTACGGTAGGACTGCTGTCTATGATATGAAACTCACCGTTGTCAAGGCTATACCCTTGCAGTTTTGCCGGAGTATTTGTATCAGCAACCGAGTAGTCTAGTTTCACCGTATCGGTATTTATCACACTACCGTCTACAGGATTGTTTATGGTAATCGCCGACTTCACTGTAAAGGACGAACTAGCGGAAATGATGTTGCCTATACTATCCGCATAATTAATGGTTATGGAATGCGGTCCATCTGAGAGCGGGTTAAAGACATAACCGCTGCTTACTACATTAGGCTGGAGCTGGCCGTCAATAAATAAAAGCACAGCTGCCGCAGTATTTGAATCAACAACCGAGTAGGTTAGCGTTGGTGTGTTGGTGTCTATCGCTCCGCTGGGAGAGATTATTGTAAGGGTAACGGTATCTTTAACCGCGGTAACTGGAGCACTTGCGGTACTTGTGTTGCCTGCCGCATCTACGGCTTTTGCTGTAAATGTGATTGTGCCATCCCTTAGGCCGGAAAGATCCATGTTGGCGCTAAAGGTGCCATTTGATGAGGCAGTAACAGTATCAGTCTTCGAAGCGCCACCTTTATTTGATGTTGCAGTTATAATTACGGTTGAATTTGCCTCGGCTGTTCCAGTTACCGAGACAG
>JAJYQA010000022.1:0-121514 GCA_021794835.1 Actinomycetes bacterium
CTTCTGTTGCGGTTTTTCCTGACAAACATGCATTAATCATACCTTGCAGCACCCAAATTTCAAGCCTCTATACCTTTTGAGCAGCGCTTATTGTTTTAAAAAAGTGGGGGTGCGGAAGTCAGGAAAGATAGTGTACTTTATTTATTATTAATGTAGTGCAGAAGACAGGAGGGCAAAGATCAGGGCAAACAGCAGCTTATTGAGTTTATTTGCGGCGAGATTATTGTTTAAGGTTCGTTAAGCCGATAAAAATAGTATTGGATTTGTTACTGCTATTGTTGGTGACCTGTCAATTATAATTGACAGCTTTCTAATTTAAGAGGTAAAATAAATATCGGATCGGGGTGTCCCCGGTCGGCAAAGGGTCTTCGAAAGAAGACTTTTTGTTGTTTATGGAAAGATTTTTAGACCCCACCCACCAAATTCACCGTCTTTGTTACTATAAATCTTGTCCTTTATAATGCTAAACGGGATATACGATTCAGTTGGATTTATTATAAAACGGGCAAGCGGATAAGCGCATAGGTCAGCTACCTGTAATCCGGCGATATTCTCACGCTTGGCATGGAATTTAAACTCCTTGATGCGCTTTGCAAAGCGGTCGCTTGAAATATAGTATGTGCCAGTGTCGATGACCGAATTATAATGCGCAAGCAATTGTCGATCTTCTTTCTTGCCACGCTTCTCAACCTTAATCTTAACGTTCGAATTTCGATCAAGACCATCTAAACAAAAGACAAGCCTTTCAAGTATGAACGAGAGAGACAGAGCATATGGGTCTTTGGCACCCTTACCATATCGAATTATATAATCTTTCTTGTTAATTCCTGCGCCGATAATTGTGTGTTCGCTGCTTCCAAGGGTTAAGTTGAGTTCGTCGTAAAAGACCTTCTTTTTATCCAGATCGAATAAAACCTGAAATGCACCCTCACATTTTCGTATGTCGCGTGAGTGAAGAATAACCGCCTCCGAACCGAAGAACTTAAGCTTTAAACTATCAAGGCGCATCTCAAGCGTACGCAAAATATCTCCGTGGATCAGGCAACCGCAAAGAAGAAAAACCGGGAAATTCTCATCTATAAAAGATAGACCATGGTCACCTGTTTCATCTAAAAAGAAATAATATAGCATAAGACCAGAATAACGTATTATAAGCGTTAAGTGAACGTGTAACTAGTGGCTCATCTAGGCTAGTTACACGTTCACATAATATAATGGGTATGGTTTACATTTTTATCCCGAAATCATGTAAAGATTGTGAAGGTTGAAACTCAATGATCGAATTCAAAAATGTCTCTTACCACTACGGTAAAGAAAAAGAAAAAACCACTGCTCTCAAAAACATCGGCCTCGCCGTAAATGAGGGCGAGTTTGTCGCTATCCTTGGCCCAAACGGCTCAGGAAAATCCACCCTTGCTCGGCATATGAATGGACTCTTAATCCCATCGCAGGGAGAGGTTCTGGTAGATGGCCTGTCTACGCGTGAATCAGGTGTACTATGGCATATCCATCAACAGGTCGGTATGGTATTCCAAAATCCGGATAACCAGATAATCGCAACAAGTGTTGAAGACGATATCGCCTTCGGTCCTGAGAATCTTGGCCTTGATCCCAAGGAGATAAGAGAGCGCGTTGATGAGGCTCTTGAGATAGTTGGTATGCAGAGCTATGCCAGGCATGAGCCCCATATGCTCTCCGGCGGGCAAAAGCAAAGGGTGGCCGTCGCGGGTGCCCTTGCGATGAGACCAAAGTACCTTGTCGTTGACGAAGCGACCTCGATGCTTGACCCGAGGGCAAGCTCAAGCATGCTTGAGTCGCTGAAGCGGCTAAATAAAGATTACGGCATAACGGTTGTAAATATTACTCACATCCCAGACGAGGCTGTTTTGGCGGACAGGGTTCTTATTCTATTTGAGGGAAGAATAGTAAAAGACGGTCCACCCCAAGAGGTCTTTTTAGACTTAAATGAGCTGAGGGAAGTTGGCGTAGGTGCCCCCAAAGCAAGGCAGATTGCGGAAGAGTTGATCGCGTCTGGGATAAACCTGCCGCGCTCAATTCTTACTATAGATGAACTGGTGAGCGATTTATGTTAGTTGAGATGGCTGGAGTTGGTTTTACTTACATGCCCGGCACCCCGTTTGAGCAAGTGGCCCTTAAAAGTATCGACTTAAGTATCAGCGAGGGCGAGTTTATCGGCTTAATCGGACCGACCGGCTCAGGAAAATCCACTTTAATACAGCATCTAAACGGTCTTTTAACTCCCACTGAGGGTAAGATTATATTTAGAGGACAAGAGGTCGGTAAGGATATCGAGCTGCACTCGGCTCAGAAAGAAATCGGACTGGTTTTCCAGTTTCCCGAGACCCAGCTTTTTGCCGAAACCGTTGCTAAAGACATCGCCTTTGGCCCCAAAAATCTTGGTCTGCCCGTTAATGAGGTAGAATCAAGGGTGAGGGAGGCGATCGAGAGTGTCGGTCTTGATTATAGGCTCTATGCCCGAAGATCACCTTTTGGTCTAAGCGGCGGTGAAAAACGCCTTGTCGCTATTGCCGGCGTTCTTGCGACGAAACCGCGCTTGCTTATCCTTGACGAGCCTTTAAGTGGCTTGGACCTTTGGGGAAAGACTAAGGTTATGCAGGCCATAAGCAAGCTTAACAAAAATGGGGCGGCGGTAGTTCTTGTGGCGCACGACATGGACGAGATTGTCGAGCATGTCGGGCGGGTTATCGTCTTAAACGAGGGCCGGGTTGCGTTAGACGATAAACCTGAGGTGGTTTTTACTCAGATCGATTACTTAAGAAGAATTGGCCTGGACGTCCCAAAGACAGTTGAGCTATTTATTAAGTTAAAAGAGCGCGGATTTGATATCGCACCCAAATCCTTTAACTTGCGTATAGTGATTAATACGGTGCTTGCGTTAGCTAGGGAGGGGCAATGTCTGTAGGAGCTAGTTTTATCACCGGTCAATATTACCCTTCAGGCTCGCTCGTCCACCGCGCCGACCCGCGCGTGAAGCTGCTTATTGTCGTCACTTTTGCGCTTGCCGTGTTTTTAGTTAAAAATTTTACCGGCTTTGCCGCTATCGTTGTTCTTCTTGGCTTTTTTATATATCTAAGCAGGCTTCCAGCTATTCTTACATTAAAAGGAGTCAGGCCGCTCTTTTTTATACTGGCATTTACTTTGCTGATCCACCTTGGGACAAGGGACGGATTGAGAACTGGTCTATTTGTTGACCTGCGCCTGATTATTTTAGTTGTCGGCGCGTCGTTTTTAACACTTACTTCGACTCCGGTTGAGCTAACCGATGCCATTGAGAGCCTTCTATCGCCACTAAAAAGAATAGGTATCCCATCACACGAGCTGGCCATGATGATGACGATCGCCTTGAGATTTATACCTACGCTTTCTGTCGAGGCCAATAAGATAATAAAGGCGCAAACGGCAAGGGGTGCGAGGTTCGACTCGAAAAATCCTTTGACTCGGGCCAGAAGCTTTACCCCGATACTTGTGCCGCTGTTTGTAAACGTTTTCCGCAGGGCGGACGAGCTTGCCGAGGCCATGGAGGCGCGTGCCTACCACGGCGGTGATGGCAGAACCAGGATGCGTGAGCTTAAGATGAGGCCGGGCGATTGGGTCGGCTTTGTCATGGCGATAATATTGCTTGCGGGGATGGTTTGGGTCGGTAGGATGCCGATCTTTTAGATTGTCGATTTACAATTTACGATTGTCAAATTAAAAACCGGCGAAATGGTCAAAGAGTGAAAGGAGATCGTCGTTCTGAGCGAAGTCGAGGGGTCTTAATGAAGGATAAGCAATGGGAAATAAATTACGCAATATCAAATTAACTCTAGAATACGACGGCACGAACTATAGTGGATGGCAGAAGCAAGAAAAGCAGGACGTGCGCACACTTCAGGCAACGATTGAGACCGCCTTAAGTACTCTACTTGGCGAGACGATTGATACCAACATTGCCGGGCGCACTGATGCCGGTGTGCATGCTTTCAGCCAAGTGCTAAATTTCAAAACCTCATCGGATATGTCCATCCGGCGAATCCCCTATTCTCTAAATGCGCTTTTGCCCGAGGATATTGCGGCAAAAGAGGCCGCAGAGGTCGTTATGGATTTTGATGCCAGGCGTAATCCTAGATGGCGCGAATACCATTACTACATCCTAAACCGTCCCTACCGCACGGTCTTCGCGGATAGATTTGTCCACCATGAGACAAGGTCTCTAGATATTGAGGCAATGGACAAAGCAGTGCGCTATCTCATAGGCCGGCATGATTTTACTTCTTTTTGCGTTTCGCAGAGTACGGCCATCGAAAATCCGGTAAGGACCGTCCTTGAAGCATCCTGCCAGACATCCAATGATATAGTATGGTTTGGAGAGCCCCTCGATGGTCTGATAGCCATTAAGGTATGTGCCCACGCGTTTCTTCATAACATGGTGCGCATTATTGCGGGGACCGCAATCGATGTCGGTTTAGGTATCTTATCCCCGCAGGATATTCCATCCATTCTTAAGGCGAAAGACCGCACAAAGGCAGGAAAAACCGCTCCAGCCAAAGGTCTCACGCTAGTCAAAGTGCAGTACTAAAGTGCCAAGGTGTCATTGACATTACCGCTCGCCGGGTGCTAAATTTATTTTAGCACTCTGTCAATGAGAGTGCTAAAGAGGTAAAAAATGCTTGATACGAGAAAAAAAGCAATACTATTTGTAGCAGTTCAGGAATATGTTCTTACGGCGGAGCCGGTAAGTTCACAGAAGCTCGTCGAAAAATACCAGCTTGGAGTAAGCTCGGCAACCGTTAGGAACGAGCTTGCAGTGCTTGAGGATATGGGGTATTTACGTCAGCCCCATACCTCAGCCGGGCGTATCCCTACAGATATAGCTTACCGTTACTATGTTGACAGTACTGCTGATAAACCAGGCCTGACCACCCAGGAGGAAAAATCCATTATAAAGCTCTTCTCGGCCCTAAATAAAGAGATGGAAGGGCTCCTGCAGGAAACGACAAGCATTCTTTCAAAGCTTACCAACTATATCGCGGTTGTTATGTCACCATCCTTTAAAAGAAGTTTACTAAAGCATGTCGACCTTGTCTTGCTCTCACCCCGGCACATCCTGCTGGTTTTAATTATGGACAAGGGCCAGGTTCTAAAGCGCACTGTGGGTATTGAGACAAATGGGCAAAGTATCGACGTTATAGAACATCTACTAAATGAAAGGTTGCAGAGTTTAGGCTCGCAGGAGATATTAAGCCTTAAAGACGGCATTATTCTTTCTGATCAAGAATTAACAAGACTTATCCAGACTCTAATCGATAAGATAGTGGATATCATGGTAAGCGAAGATAAGGAGCGCGTGTTCTTGGGCGGTACTACGAGCATCCTTGGCCAACCCGAGTTTGAAGACTTGCATAAGGTGCAGTCACTTTTAAACTCGCTTGAACATGGGTATCGACTCCTTCAGTGGCTGGAGGATTCCTACAAAAGCGAGAAGGTTATTGTAAGGATAGGGTCTGAGAACGCCGATGATGAGATTAAAGACTGCACCGTTATTGCGAGCAGCTACCAGATAGACGGTGAAAGCCTTGGTGCACTTGGCATAATCGGGCCGACCCGGATGAACTATGCCCGTGCCATCTCCGCCGTTGAATTCATCGCTGACAATTTGACCAAGGCTTTAAATGAATTAAGATCTTAGCGGTGAACCGGAATAAGTTAGGGCCCAGGTTCAGAAGAAGGCCAAAAGGCGAAGAGTAAGCTAATAGCCAAGTAGCCAATAGCCAATAAAAAATTTTGCTGGCGGGGTGAAATATTCTGGCTCCTGGATTCTGACCCCTGAACCAGCGTTACTTACTTTCATCCTATGAACCATGAGCTAATTTGAGGATATACTCTGACAAAATATTAGGCTATAATAATCGCTTGGGCGAAAATACATCAAAACTATTTGATATTGAGGTAAAAAATGGCCGCTGATTATTACGAAATATTAGGAGTTTCAAAGACTTCAACTCAAGACGAGATAAAAAAAGCATATCGGAAGCTTGCCCGCAGGTATCATCCTGACGTCAACAAGGACGATCCTGGGGCCGAGTCCAAATTTAAAGAGATAAACGAGGCCTACGAGGTTCTAAGCGATCCGGATAAGCGCCGTAACTACGACACGTTCGGCACCGCTAAGGGGCCGGCCTTCGGTGGCGGTGGCTTTGATGATTTCTCGGGGTTTGGGGGTTTTGAGGGAGCGGTTGGTGATATCTTTGATATGTTCTTTGGTAACTGGCAAAACCAGGGAGCGAGAACAAGGAGTAGCGCCCAGCGTGGCTCTGATTTAAGTCTTGAGCTTACTGTTGATTTTGAAGAGGCCGTCTTCGGTGCGGAAAAAGAAGTTGAGATCGGCCGCTTGGTAAGTTGCCAAACCTGTGGTGGCTCTGGTCTTGAGCCGGGCACGAACCCCGAGGCTTGTCCAACCTGCAGGGGCGCGGGCGAGATAAGAAACGAGCAGAGAACTGTCTTTGGCACGTTTATTAGAACAGCGCCTTGTCCTAAGTGCCAGGGCACAGGTCGGATAATTACTTCACCCTGTAAAGACTGTAATGGTCAGGGGAGAAAGCCGGTTCACGAAAAAATCGACGTCGAGATTCCGGCTGGTGTGGACGATGGCATCACGCTAAAGCTTGCCAGTAAAGGCGAGGCCGGTTTACGTGGCGGAAGGCCGGGCGACCTGTACATCATGGTTTACGTAAAGCCGCATCCTGTTTTTGAACGTAGGGGAGTGGATCTTTTTTGCCGGCTTCCGATAACCTTCACCCAGGCGGCACTTGGCGCAGAAGTTAAAGTGCCGACTCTTGAGGGATTTGAGACGATAAAGGTTGCACCAGGAACCCAGACCGGCACTAACTTTAAGCTAAAAGGAAAGGGTGTCCCATCACTTCACCATAAAGCCCGCGGCGATATCTTGGTCCAGGTAGTAATCGAGACACCCCGTAAGCTGACCGAGAAGCAGAGGCAGCTTTTAATCGACTTTGCCCATGAGTCGGGCGAGGATGTGTCCGAGATATCATCTGGCGGTATTCTTGGTCGCATAAAGGACGCGTTTGGCCCTAAATAAGGCCAAAAATCCACTGATGCTTGGGTCGAGATGGTGGGTTCGCCAAAAGGCCAAAAGGTGAACCCGGAGGGTTATATGAATTGGCTGAAGGTAGAAGTAACCGTATCCTCAGAGGCTATTGAAGCTTTATCTCCAGCAATGCTAAGTTTAAGCCCCTCAGGTATTCAAGTCGACAGTAAGGATGGTACCGCAACTCTTATCATCTACGTCCCGGAATCCTATCCACTTGAGAATATCCAAGCCACCCTAAAAACCGCGCTGGATAAGATCAGCTCTGAAGGCCTTAACGCTGAACCTGCCGATATCAAGGTAAGCTCGATCTCCGACGAGAACTGGATTGAAAATTACCGGAAATACTTCAAACCAATTCAAATTGGCAGGTTTTTGATTAAGCCATCCTGGGAGGAAATACAAGCTCTTCCAGATGAGATAGTTATCCAGCTTGACCCGGGGCTTGCTTTTGGTACGGGCTCTCATCCAACGACCGAAGGATGTCTTATATTTTTGCAGGAGTTTATTTACGGGGGCGAGACCGTGCTCGACCTGGGCACCGGTTCGGGGATACTTGCTATAGCGGCGGCTAAGCTTGGGGCGGGAAGGGCGATCGCAATCGACAACGATCCGCAGGCCATAGAAGTGGCAAAAAAGAATGCAGCGGAAAACAGTGTGGCTGGCAAAATCAACTTTATGGTCGAGGATTTTGCGGATTTTAAGCCCGCCCGTGTTGATCTACTTGTTGCAAATTTAACCGCGTTTCTTATAATCAAGTTGCTGTCCGATATCGTACGTAAGCTTGAAGGGCTTAGAATATTTGTTGCTTCCGGTATAACCGTTGGGCAGAAAGGGCCGGTCCTGGAGGCTCTAAAAGAAAACGGCTTTGTCGCCGAAAAGATTCTTGATACCGGTGAATGGACCACTTTGGTGAGTAGACTTGGCTAAACCCCGCTTCTTTGTGAACAGGTCAGTTAAATATGCGGTTGATATAACCGGCTCCGACGCAAGGCACATTAAGGATGTTCTGCGGCTTCATATTGGAGACACTGTCGAGGTTGTCGACCCCAAAGCCAATATCTCGGATATTGAAATAGTAGATATCTCGGATGAGAAAGTTACCGGCAAAGTCATTAAAAGCTATCGCCAGGAAGAAAGACTGCCCGAGGTCTTTTTATTTCAAGCCCTGCCTAAAGGTACAAAGATGGATGGTATTGTTAGGCAAGCCGTCGAAGTCGGTATCACGGCAGTATTCCCAATGCTGGCCGAACGGGTGGTTGTAAAAATTGAGCCCGGAAAAGCAGCTAAGAAAGTTGATCGTTGGCAGAAGATTGCCGCTGAAGCTGCTAAGCAATCACACCGCAGTTTCATCCCAGAGGTAAGCCCCATCCTTTCCTGGGCTGAAGCACTCACCGAGCTAGAAAAGTTCGATCAGGTTATCGTCTTTTGGGAGGAAGAGCGAATCCAACGTCCCTTCGAGGTCTTAAATCCAAATGCAAAAAGAACCGCCCTGGTTATCGGCCCGGAAGGTGGGCTCGCCGACCGGGAGGTCTCTGACCTAAAAAAAATTGGCGCAAAGATAGTAAGTCTTGGCAAGTCCATCCTCCGAGTTGAAACGGCAGCCCCGGTCGCAATAGCTCTGGTGTTATATGATTTGTGCCGGATGAAAAAGAAACCTTACTAGAAATAAACCTCAATTGACTTGCCTGAGCGATTTCTTCCTTCGCGGTCTCAAAAATCTTCTTGGCGGCGTGCTCTGAGGTCATCACAGCCTTGAGCCTCTTTTTGCAGTCAAGGTGTAAAGGCGTCTCTGGGTAAGAATATAGTATCAAACACGGCTTACACATAAACGAGCAAAAGAGGAGATTGTATGAGCGATAGCAACAAGGCACTTGAGAGTTTATTAGAGGAGAAACGCCTATTCCCTCCACCTGAGGACTTTAAAAAGGCTGCATTAGCGACCGCAGATCTCTATGAGAAGGGTAAAGAATCCGAGGCGTTCTGGGCCGACATGGCGTCAGAGCTTCACTGGTTCAAGCCTTGGGATGAGGTCTTGGAATGGAAACTCCCGTTCGCAAAGTGGTTTATCAATGGGAAGATAAATGCATCATATAACTGCATAGATCGCTTTATTAGCAGTCCTACGCGGGACAAAGTGGCCATTATGTGGGAGGGGGAGCCTGGCGATGAGCGTACGCTAACCTACCTTGACCTTTACCGTGAGGTCAACAAGCTTGCAAACGCTTTGAAGCATCTTGGCATCAAGAGGGGAGATAGGGTGACGATATATATGCCGATGATCCCCGAGATTGTAGTTGCTATGCTTGCATGTACCCGTATAGGAGCTCCCCATTCAGTTGTATTCGGCGGTTTCAGTGCTGAGGCACTTCGCGGGCGGATTAATGATGCCGGAGCCAAGGCTCTTATTACTGCAGATGGTGGGTATCGCAGGGGCAAAGTGATTCCGCTAAAGCAGGCAGCAGATGAAATATTGAAGGATACCCCAACTATCGAAAGCGTTGTTGTGGTCCGGCGGGTCGGCGATGCGCTAAAGACAACTATGAAGGAAGGCCGGGACTATTGGTATCATGATGCAGTAAATGCTGCGGAAGAGTATTGCGAGCCAGAGCAGATGGACGCCGAGGACATGCTCTTTTTATTGTATAGCTCAGGAACTACCGGCAAGCCCAAGGGAGTGGTGCACACAACCGGCGGATACCTGACCGGCGTGTATGCTACATTTAAATATATTTTTGACTACAAGCCAGGAGATATTTTTTGGTGCACTGCTGATATTGGCTGGATTACCGGACATAGCTATATCGTCTACGGGCCGTTATTGAACGGCGCAACTCAGGTTATGTACGAGGGCGCGCCTGATTATCCAGACAGGGGTCGCTGGTGGAGGATCGTCGAGAAGTACAGCGTCTCGATCCTCTACTCGACGCCGACGTCAATCCGCAGCTTTATGAAGTGGGGCACGAAGTGGCTTGAGGAGCGCAATCTATCCTCGCTGCGCCTTCTCGGTACGGTTGGCGAACCAATCAATCCTGAGGCCTGGGTATGGTATTACAAGTATGTTGGAAACGAGAAATGCCCGATAGTAGATACATGGTGGCAGACGGAGACCGGCCAAATTATGATAACCCCGCTTCCCGGGGTTACCGTCTGCAAGCCGGGGTCTGCCACGCACCCATTTCCCGGCACCGAGGTTGAGGTTGTCGATGAGCAAGGAAACCCCGTGAAGCCAGGGGGCAGCGGTTACCTTGTTATCACAAAGCCGTGGCCGGCCATGCTGAGAACCCTCTACAAGGATGAGAAGCGATACAGAGAGACGTACTGGAGCAAGTTTCCTGGCAAGTATTTAACAAGTGATGGCGCCAAGCTTGATGAGGACGGCTACTTTTGGATACTTGGCAGAGTTGACGATATTATCAAGGTTGCCGGCCACCGGCTAAGCACCATGGAGATAGAGTCGGCATTGGTCGATCATCACGCTGTTGCTGAGGCCGCCGTCATCGGCATCTCCCACGAGATCAAAGGTGAGGCCGTTGCCGCCTTTGTGATCCTTAAAGAGGGATTCAAAGGCACGCCCGAGATGCAGCAGGAACTTAAAATGCACGCTCGCAAAAAGATCGGGCCAATCGCAGAGCCAGAGACGATTATTTTTGTAAGCGAAGTGCCAAAAACCCGCTCTGGCAAAATCATGCGCCGGCTCCTGCGGGATATAGCGACTGGCCGTGCGCTGGGTGACATATCCACGCTTTCTGAGCCGGGAGTTATCGCAGAGCTAAAAAAGAGGTATGAAAGTGAGGAAAGAGAATAACTTTCACCTAAACAAACCGTCGTAATATGCCTTTAATAAAATCAACCTCTTGTATGCCAAGTAACAAAGATAACCAAATATAAGTAATTGTACCAGCAGTTGCTGCTAGCGTAATCTCTAATATTAGGCGGAGTTCCCCCGATATTTCCATCTGGGCAATCCCGGCGGATGTAACATATATCACGATTCCGGTCGGGATGGCTGCCACAAGCTGCTTAGCCATAGCCCGCAATATTATTGACATCCCAATAAGGCCTATCCGTTTCCTTAAAATATAGAGCTGAGCTAAGACTCCAAAGGTAAGCACCAACCCGTATGAGAGCGGCAGACCTGCTGCGTTAAAGAACGCCATAAAGATGAAGTTAAACCCTAACTGGACCGGCACACTTATGGCGCCGATTATCAGCGGTGTCTTAGTGTCTTGGAGCGAGTAGTAAACCTTGGCAAGCATATTGTAAAGAGATAATGAAAGAATCCCAAATGCAAAAGCGGTAAGCAAGTTCGCGGTTACTTGTGTTGCCGCAGTGTCGAACTTTCCATGTTGCAGCGTCAACGCAATAGTTGGTTTGGCCATAATCGCAATGAAGATTGCTGACGGGATGATGATAAAAGATGTTGAGCGAAATCCAAGCGAGAGCATCTCCTTAAAACTCTTCATATCGTTGCTATCGGCAAATCGTGAAAGCTCGGGAAAAATTGCTGTTATGATCGAGACGGCAAAGATTGCGTATGGCAGTTGGAAGAATGCAACCGCGTTTGCAAAACCCATCGCCCCGCCCTTATATGGTTGCAGGAGCATATAAGTAACAGTGAAACTAAGCTGTACGGTTGCTGCAAAACCAAGCATTGGTAGACCTAGTTTTGCAACTTGCTTTACTGCAGGGTGGTGAATGTTAAACGCCAGGCTAGGCATGAAACCTACCTTAATAGCGGTCGGGATTTGAACTAACGCCATAGCCGCCACACCGGCTGTGGTTCCGATGGCAAGTGTAAGCAGGGCTAGGTTGGGATTGGTTTTACCTAGGGGCAGGTAAAGACCAATAACCGTTGCAATTACAATGATGTTGTTAAGAATAGGTGCCGCCATCGGCATGGTAAACCGGCGATGCGAGTTCAAAACGCCGCTAAAAATGGCGGCAAGGGCATAAAATAAAATCTGAAACGCAAACACCCGAAAGAACATGATCATTAAGGGAGTTGCTCTGGAGGGCTCACGAATCGTTATGATATGGACGAAAAATGGCGAGAAGATCGCCCCGATTAAGCTGGTTCCCGCTGCAATTGCAAGGATTATATTTGTGAGGTTGCTTATCATATAGCGAGTCTCATCGTCTTTTTCGTTGCTTAGGTAGTGGACGTAGGTTGGGATGATAACCGATCCTAAAATCCCACCCATTACAAGCTCAAAGATAATGTTTGGCATGATATTGGCAGTTGTAAAAGTATCATTTAGTACCCCGCCACCCAGCGCGTACGCGATAGCGCTATTCCTTAAGAATCCCGTAAACCGACTGACGGTAGTTGCAACAGACATTTTGGCGGAAGATCTTGCAACGGACGGTACTTTTACTTGCCCAGGTTTCTTTTTTTCAGCTTCTAAGGATTTTTCCATCTTGTATTACCTATAACACTGATTGCAATTCCCCAAAAGGTTTGAGAACTAACGGGCCAGGGCAAACCTAGAAAATAGAAGGAAAAATTTGGCTACACCCCTTATATCGGACAAAAAGTCAAGATGCTTTTTTATTAACCGGAGGTATCTTATGCCTAGCGGCAGGCAATTCAGTCGGTTCGGATAATTCGGTCTTATGGTTTGACACTCCAAGTAGCCGGTTTCTAATAAACAAGTAAAGTCCAGGGGAACTAGTTTTAAGTATATCTTGGATACGAAACTTTATCTTCCTTGAGAGAAGAGCAAAATTGGTTAGATGGCCGTGGGGAAGATGCCGGCTATAAAGTATCCGGTCGAGTATCGCCTCAGCCGGGCGGCTAATAAGGGTAGGCATTTTCCATATCAAGCGGTATGTTTTCATAAGCGGGCGGAAGAATGCCGATAAAAAACGCACCTCGGCTTTGGTGAGCGTTGGTTGATCCAAGGAAACCTCGTCTTTGTAATTAAAGTTTTCTGGGATAAATCCTGCTTCGACCGATATCTCATATGCTTTAGTATTAGGATAGGGATAAAAGATTGCCGCCATCACCCGCTCCGTCCCGATCTCCGCATTTAACTTCACCGTCTCGATGACCTTTCGTCGGTCCTCGTATGGTAAGCCAACCATATTATAGGCAAGTGTTTTTATGCCGGCTTCATGGCAGGCACTAAACGCCCGAACGATTTGTTCACGGCTTATGCGGCGGTTGAGGATTTTGCTGCGTATGTAGTCATTTCCCGATTCCACACCCAGGTGAACCCTATAACACCCAGCGTCTTTTAGAGCAGCAACAACCTCGTCTGTCACTAGGTTCACTCGAAAATTACACGCAAAAGGCAGGCCGATTTCCCTTTTGTATCGGGCAATGAAATCAAAGAACCAATCCTTTTTGAGCGGGAGTATATCGTCAAAGAAGCTTATATACTTGGCGGATGGGTAACTACTGACAAGCTTTTTAAGATACTCGATTGACCGTTCTGGGCTCCTGAACCGGACATAACGATTTTTATTTGGATAAATCTCCCGGAACTTATGGTTGCAGCAATAGGTACAGCTATAAGGGCAACCACGGGATAGGATGGCATTTGCGGTATTAATGAGCGAAGATTCAAGTTTCGAGTAATCGAATAGCGAAAAATCAGGGATTGGAAGTCTATCAAGATTTTCAATCAACGGCCGGACTGGATTTTCAAAATAACGTCCGTTTTGCATAAATCTTAAGTTTGCAATGTGTTCGTAGCCTTTGCCCTCTTCTAGCGCTGAGCATAACTCGGCAAGGGCACCCTCTCCCTCGCCCGAGATAACTAAATCGACGTTGTTGGTGGTAGCACACTCCCGCGGGTTAATAGTAGCATGGTACCCGCCCACCAAAGTTATCATGTCACGGGACGCCTCTTTAGTCCAACTTGCATATTTCTGTACGTCGTAGAAGTTACTTGTCCATGCCGAAAACCCAACCAAATCGGGGGAAGCCTTCTTTACGCGCTCGATATAGTCTTCGTGGCGAAGCGGGTTGACCATATGTAGGAGACTAACTTCATGGCCTTCTCGCTTTAGCACGGCTGAGATTGAAGCTAGGCCCTCTGAGTAGAACCCATGTCTGGGACTATCCAGGCTGGTATTTGCTGGATAGTCTGGATAAACAAATAGGATTTTCATTCGCTTGTTGTCCTTTCGGTGGTTTTAACCTTAGATATCACCCAAAAGTATTCCCAAGGCATTCTAAAAATAAAATGAAATCGACAGATTTCATATAGTCGTTGAGCGGGGCACTAGGATTGGCCTATCCAACCTGCTATATTATTATGGTGGTTAATAGCGGTGGCCAAACCGGTGTTGGCTGGTAATTAGTCAAATTAAATATTGTGAAGTTTGGCTTCTTTTTAAGAAGGGGCCTGGGCGTTTTGCCGAGGTCTATTTGGTATGTTACACGCCAAGTGATAAGAGATGTTACTAGAAAAAACGCTAAGCGTAATTCAGAAAAACAATAAATACCGTAAACTGATGGCAAAGATAGAGGAGGGAAGCGGGGTGGCGGTGTCAATCGGCTCTGCCGCAAGACCCTACTTTCTTGCCGCACTTTTTAAAAGCGTCGGCAAACCGATACTGGTTATCGCTCCAAATACCGAGAAAGCCGGGCGTCTAGTTGAAGATTTAAAGGCTTTCTCAGTTGAGGCAAAGCTTTTCCCTGAGGTTGAGACGATGCCGTATGACTCGCTCTCGCCAAGCCCCGAGTCGGTAGGACGAAGATTATCTATCCTTGATGAGATGACGTCGGGCTTGACCAGGATATGGGTTGCCCCAATTACCCTGGTCATGCGCAATATCGCTCCGGCCTCCGCTGGTCTGCACCTCCCGATTTCGCTTAAAGTAGATGACGAGGCAGACCTATATGACTTTGCCGAACGATTGATCAAAATCGGATATATCCGCACCCCATTGGTTGAGGGACATGGGCAGTTTAGCATGCGGGGTGACATCATCGACATCTTTGCCTCCAACTTGGCAAGCCCGATGCGCGTAGAGTTCTTTGGCGATGAAATTGAGTCAATTCGCAGCTTTAGCGTATCCAGCCAGCGGTCAATATCAAATTTAGAGGGCGTTAAGATTTATGGCTGTCGTCAAATATTACTGGATGAAGAGACCGCACAAAAGACAATTGTGCGGATAGGCGGCAATTATCCCGATCATCTTGAAGAAGAGATCGGAAAGCTAAAGGACAGACAATATTTCGAGGGTGTTGATAAGTACCTACCTTTCTTCTACGAGGATGCTACAACTGTTTTGGATTACCTATCTAAGGACGCGCTTTTAGTCGTCGATGAGCCGGAAGAGACGGCCCAGCTTGCCGAGCAGCACATCTTGCAGCAACAATCCTACATCGACCACCTGGTTGAGCATAAAGCGATCATTAATCCGCCACGACCGTATTTTAAAAATCCAAAAGAAATAACCGCCGGGCGGGTCAGAATTGAGCTCTTCTCAATCGGTAAAAACAAAAGCGCTAATAACGAGACAAGCCTTGCCGTGTTACCCGTGCGCACAATCGCCGGCAAAATTGAACAGCTAAAAGACATGATCGAGGGTTATACGAAACTTGGGCTTAAAGTCTTCATCGCGTTACCCGACGAGAGCCAAGTTGCAAGGATGGCGAATATCCTTAGCAAAAACGGTATTGCCTACTCAACCCAAGATCGTGCAAGTAAAAAAGAAGTAAGCTTGATGGTCGGTAATTTAAGCGGTGGATTCTCAAGCACCGATATCGGCCTTGCTATAGTATCCTCTACAGATATCTTCGGTCGCCGGGTTATACAGCGCAAAGTCAAGTTTAAAACAAAGGGACAGGCCATCAGCGATGTTGCGGATTTAAGAATTGGCGACTACGTTGTACACAGCGCGCACGGTATTGCGGTCTACGCCGGCTTGCAAAAAAGAGAGGTTGCCGACATCATTCGCGACTACGCGGTTTTAGAGTATGCCGGGGGCGATCGCCTTTTTGTGCCGACCGACCAACTGGATCGCATCACAAAATATATCGGGGCGGCCGGCGAAGTGCCGACAGTATCGAGGCTCGGCGGCTCCGAGTGGTTAAAAGCCAAGAAAAAAGCCAAAGCGTCCGCAAAGAAGGTCGCCTACAACCTTCTATCGCTTTATGCCGAAAGGTCAAATGCTAAAGGGTTTGCGTTTACGCCGGACTCCCCATGGCAGAAGGAGCTCGAGGACTCGTTTGCCTACGATGAAACGCCGGATCAGTTAACGGCGATGGAAGATGTAAAGCAAGACATGGAAGCTCCCAAGCCAATGGATAGGTTGGTATGTGGCGATGTCGGTTATGGTAAGACCGAGGTGGCGGTGCGTGCCGCATTTAAGGCTATTGTTGATGGCAAACAAGTAATAGTTCTGGTGCCGACAACGATCCTCGCTCAGCAGCACTTTGCCACATTTAGCGAGCGGCTCTTAACATTTCCGGTAACTGTTGAGATGGTAAGTCGTTTCAAATCACGGGCCGAGCAGCAAGATATCATTGAACGTTTCAACAACGGTAAGGTGGATATTTTAATCGGGACACACCGGCTTCTCCGGCCCGATATTAAGCCATTTGATCTAGGCCTTCTTGTAATCGATGAGGAGCAGCGCTTCGGCGTAAACGACAAAGAGAAGCTTCGCAACTTCAAGAAAAGCGTGGATGTTTTGACGTTAAGCGCAACTCCAATCCCCCGCACACTGCAAATCTCGCTTGCCGGCATCCGCGACATGTCGATTATCGAGACCCCGCCGGAGGATCGTCATCCAATTGTTACGCACGTTGGACGATACGATGGGGAGATGATGGTGCAGGCAATCAGGCGGGAACTTGGCCGCGGTGGGCAGGTTTACTTTGTCCACAACCGGGTCGAGACAATTGCCCGCGTCGCAAAGCGTATTCGGGAGCTGGTTCCCGAGGCGCATGTTGCAATTGCCCACGGGCAGATGAGCGAGCACCAGCTCGAGAAAGTGATGCTTAAATTCTTAAACAAGGAGTACAATGTCTTAATCTGCACGACGATTATTGAGTCAGGCATTGATATTCCAAGCGCAAACACGCTAATCGTTGACCGGGCCGAGATGCTTGGCCTGGCGCAGCTTTATCAGCTACGCGGAAGGGTAGGACGATCAGATCAGCGAGCATATGCTTACTTCTTCTTCTCGCCGCAAAAGTTCCTAACGATGCCGGCTTTTGAGAGGCTAAAGACAATAAATGAGTTTACCGAGCTGGGCTCCGGGATGAAAATTGCGCTTCGCGACCTTGAGATAAGAGGTGCGGGCAACCTGCTTGGGGCAGAGCAGCACGGGCACATGTCGGCAATCGGTTTTGAACTGTATGTCCAAATGCTTCGTGAGGCCATCGATGAGTTTGAAGGCAATCCGACCGTTGGGCCAGTTGAGATAAAGATCGACCTTCCGGTGAGCGCGTACTTGCCTAAGTCATATATAGCTGAGGAAAGTCTAAGAATCGAGGCTTACAAGCGGATAATAACGGCACGCAGTATCCAAGATGTTGAGGAGATCTCATTTGAGCTAGAAGACCGCTATGGGAAATACCCCAACCCGGTTGAAAAAATCCTTGGAATTGCAAAAATTCGCTTGCTTGCCAAGGAGCTTGGCTTAACTGAGGTGGTCTACCGGGGCGGGCGCGTAAAAATATCGCCATTCCAGCTTAGTAAACAGCAAGAGCTGGTACTTGGTAAGTCATACAACAACTTGATCTTTAAATCCGAACGGCACTATCTTTTAATAACCAGGATGGAGCCTGATAAAATAGTTGATTTTGTGTTTGCTTTATTTAATGATATAATAAGTGCGCTCACTACGGGGGTAATGATAGGCCGGAAAGCGAGGTAACTAAATGAAATTTAGGAAATACGGTTTGGTGGTTGCTTTGATTGCGGTAATTACCTTGGCCGTTGCAGGATGTTCAAAAGAGCCTTTGGCTGCAACTGTAAACGGAAAACCAATTACAATTGCTGAAGTTGATAAGCAATTGGATCAGGCTTTAAAGGTATCGGGACAGCATAGCCAAATTTTTAATGGCTCACAGGGAGAGCAGCTTAAAAATCTGTATAGGGCGCAGCTTCTTGACCGGTTGATTAATATCAAGCTCATGATGCAAGAAGCCGAGAAGCGCGGTATAACGGTTACCGACAAAGATATCGATGCAAAGCTAAAACAATTGATGAAGCAGCTTAACATCAAGGGCGACAAGCAACTTAATGAGGTACTAAAACAAAATGGCCTCACCAAAGAACAGATGAGAGACCAACTTCGCCAAGGCCTCATTATAGATAAGCTTGGTGACCAGATCACAAAGAATGTAAAGGTCACCGACAAGGAAGTTGAGGATTACTACAACACACACAAGAGCGAGTTTGCAACTAAAGACCAGATACATGCTGCGCATATCCTCCTACAGACGGAAAGTGAAGCAAACAAGGTCCTACAGCAGCTCCATAACGGCGCCGACTTTGCGGCGCTTGCCAAGCAGTACAATCCCGATAGCACAAAAAACACCGGCGGGGATCTATCTTGGGTAGACAAGGATCAATTGGATCCAGCATTTGCCGAGGCGGCTTGGAATATGCAACCCGGCCAAATAAGCAGCCAGCCTGTAAAAACAAAATTTGGCTATCATATCATTAAGTTAATCGGTAAAAAGCCCGGCGTTCAGAAGACGTTTGAGGAGGCAAAAGCCGAAGTAAAAGATAAGCTGCTGAAGCAGAAGAAGGACGAGGTATGGCAGAAGTGGTTTGATGGTATTAAGAAGAAGGCGGATATTAAGATATACCTCACTACGCCTAAGACTAAGACACCGCCATCCCCTGGCACTACCCAAGGAGGAACAGCCCCGAATCCCAATAAATAATTGCTTATAACATAAAGGATTAACCGCAGGGCCGATTTTACCTCGGCCCTTTTTCTTACCTTAAAGTCACGGTACCGCTAGGGGCTGGGTTATTTATGGGTATACCCCAAGAGCCTTTCATGGTATCTTTATTCAACATGGAGGTGAAATTTTTGTCAGATGAGTACACCTGCAACCAACTTGTTGAAATCATGGCAAAATTGCGGGGGCCGCAGGGGTGTCCCTGGGATAAAGAACAAACGCACAAAAGCCTTGAACGATACCTCATCGAGGAAGCCTACGAAATAATCGATACAATAGACAACGAAGACCCGAACCATCTTAAAGAAGAATTAGGAGATATGCTTTTGCAGGTCGTCTTTCATGCTCAACTCGCATCTGAGGCGGGGGAGTTTAATATGCACGACGTGCTAGAGGGTATCATTACAAAACTTATAAGACGCCACCCTCACGTTTTTGGCGAGGTTGAAGTCACTTCAACCCAAGATGTATTAGTAAATTGGGAAGAAATAAAGAGGCAGGAGAAAAAAGAGGTCTCCGCAATAGCGGGAATCCCTAAATCTCTCCCTGCGCTTGTTTATGCGTACAAGCTCCAAAGTAAAGCAGCAAGGGTTGGCTTTGACTGGGAAGAAGTTGGGGGGGCTCTTGAGAAGATAGCTGAAGAGGTTGAAGAGCTAAAATCTGCTCGTGCTGGGCAGGGGCAGGTCGAGGAGGAAACCGGAGATTTGCTTTTCGCCGTAGTAAATGTGGCGCGCCATTTAGATATCGATCCTGAGCTTGCGCTGAAAAGCGCCAGCGATAAATTTGAGAGTAGGTTTAGGTACATGGAGAACGAAGCGCAAAAAAAGGGCTTAGATTTAGTAAATATGAGCCTGGAAGAGAAGGATAGACTCTGGGATGAGGCGAAAGAAAAAAGGTAGTTAAGTAGTTTGCCAGTGCTGATAAACTAAATTTGGAGGGTATATGAGCGCAATTGATAGGGTTATCGGGAGAGAGATTTTAGACTCAAGGGGAAATCCAACCATTGAGGTCGATGTCATTCTTGAGGACGGGACTATTGGCCGGGCCGCGATACCGTCCGGCGCATCAACTGGAATTTACGAGGCACTTGAGCTAAGGGACGGCGATGCCGGCCGTTATGCGGGAAAAGGTGTCCAGCGCGCGGTTGACAACGTAAACGACATAATAGGCCCGGAGCTTTTGGGGATGGATGTCACTGAACAAAGGCTAATCGATATGGAGATGCTTGACCTCGACGGCACCGAAAACAAAAGCCGCCTCGGGGCGAACGCTATTCTAGGGGTATCCCTGGCGATTGCAAAAGCCGCAGCAAACTTTCTAGATCTGCCGCTTTACCGCTATATCGGTGGGACAAACGCCCACCTTATTCCAGTGCCGATGATGAATATCTTAAACGGGGGCGTGCATGCGGATAACAACATAGACTTCCAAGAGTTTATGGTCGTGCCAGCGGGAGCGCAGAATTTTAGCGATGCCTTGCAGATGGGCGCGGAGATTTATCACAACCTTAAAGACGTCTTAAAAGCCAAAAAACTTAATACCTCGGTTGGCGATGAGGGCGGTTTTGCGCCAAACCTTGCATCCAACGAAGAGGCAATAAGGGAGCTTATATCAGCCATTGAAGAGGCCGGCTATATGCCGGGCAAGGACGCCTTTATCGCATTAGATCCGGCGGCAAGTGAGTTTTACAAAGATGGAAAGTATGTCCTTGCGGGCGAGGGGCGTACGCTTACCCCATCCGAAATGGTCGCCTACTACGCCGAACTAACTGAGAAGTACCCGATCATCTCGCTTGAGGACGGCATGTCCCAGGATGATTGGGATGGCTGGAAGGAGCTAACCGAGAAGATTGGCGATCGCGTCCAGGTAGTTGGTGACGACCTTTTTGTAACCAACGTAAAAAGGCTGGAGACTGGGATTAGTACCGGCACCGCCAATTCCATTTTGATAAAACTAAACCAGATTGGGACGCTCTCCGAGACGCTTGATACAATAGAGATGGCCCAGAAAGCAAATTACACGACCATTATATCGCACCGTTCAGGCGAGACCTGTGACACCACTATCACCGACTTGGCGGTTGCGGTAAACGCAGGCCAGGTAAAAACCGGGGCTCCAGCACGAAGCGATCGCGTGTCTAAATACAACCAGCTTTTACGCATAGAGGAGGAGCTTGGTTTAACCGCCGGTTATCCAGGCCTAAAAGCGTTTTATAGCATAAAACGGTAATAGGAGGTTTTATGAGGCACGCAAAGATCGTCTGTACGATTGGTCCGGCAAGCCGGGATATAGAGACGATGCGGCAATTGCTCAACGTGGGCATGGATGTCGTGCGCATAAATATGGCCCACGGCAGCTATGACGACCACAAGCTAACCATATCCAACACTAGGCAACTCGAGTCTGAGAGCGGCAAGCCGATAGCCATCTTGATGGACCTTGCTGGCCCAAAGCTTAGAATCGGTGATGTTGAAGGTGGGGAGGTTATCCTAAACGAGGGCGATGAGTTTGCCATTACAACTAAGCCAATACTCGGGACAAAAGAGATTGTCTCAATTAACTACCCCGAGCTTCCAAGAGATGTAAACCCTGGCGATACCATCCTGATTGACGAGGGTTTGATTATCCTTGAAGTTACCGGTGTCCATAAGCAAGACGTCGCTACGAAAGTAATCGAAGGGGGGCCGCTTGCCTCGCGGCGCGGGGTCCATCTGCCCGGCGTCAAAGTAAGCATTTCTCCGCTATCGGATAAAGACCGGCAAGACCTCGCTTTTGGCTTAGAGCAGGGCGTTGACTGGGTAGGGCTATCATTTGTAAGAAACGCCGATGACGTAAAGATGCTGAAGGGAATGATCCAGAACACGGGCGGCAAGGCTAGAGCAATCGCAAAGATTGAAAAGCAAGAGGCCGTAAAAGATATCGACAACATAATCGGAGCGGCGGACGGTATCATGGTTGCCCGTGGCGATCTTGGTATTGAGATGCCTACCGAAGATGTTCCTGTAGTCCAGAAGATGATCGTTAATAAGTGTATAATCGCGGGCAAGCCGGTTATAACCGCGACGCAGATGCTTGACTCGATGATTAGAAATCCGCGCCCAACGAGAGCTGAAGTAAGCGATGTTGCAAACGCCGTCCTTGATGGAACTGATGCACTCATGCTCTCAGGTGAGACAGCTATGGGTAGGTTTCCAGTCGAGAGCGTAAATATGATGGCAAGGACAATCTTGGCTGCCGAGGCGACTCTGACCTATTGCGTTGACCGAGCAGATAAAGCCAAGGAGTACTTTACAACAACTGAGGCGATAAGCAAAGCGACATGTGAGATAGCTGCCGCAGTTCAGGCAAGTGCGATAATCACCTCCACGCAATCCGGCACTACCGCAAGGCAGGTTGCAAAACACCGGCCATCACAGCCGATAATTGCGGTTAGCCCAAGCGAAGAAGTTATACGCCAGCTTGAGCTAACCTGGGGCGTTATACCGCTTAAGGCCGGCCCCAGTATAAATCTCAATAACATGTTTGATATAGCGGTCGAGGCCCCGCTTAAGGCTGGCTTGATAGAAAAGGGCGACAAAGTCGTTATCACGGCTGGCGTATTAGTAAACGTACCGGGCACTACCAATTTGATTAAGGTTCATAGAGTCTAGCTTTCATTTACCAAACGGTTGTAATATTATACGTGATGTGATAGTAGCGCAAAAATTAAACTGATTTTTGCCGGTAAAACAATAGATACAGCAGAAGATATGGCACAAGACGCAAAACAAAGCCGTAGAAAAGGTCAAACAACTGGCAAAATAAAAAGCCGAAAGATGGGCCAAAGGACGAGCCACAAAAAGGTCGCCAGCGTTAGCATCTTAAGACCCAAGTCAAAGACGCGGACAAAGGTTAAATACAGCCGCGTTCTTATACTCGGCCTTGCCATTTATCTTGTAGTATGGGCTGTTTATCCGGTCACTTTTCGTGTAAAGCAGGGTAGGGAGTTAGATAAGCTTAAGAAGCAGCTTGGGTACATTAACAAGCAAAACTCAGACATCCAAAAGAGGATGAACTATTTAAACTCGGATGAGTATGTGGAGCAAAAAGCCAGGTCGCTTGGCCTATCTAAGGCTGGTGAGGAAGTAGTTGTAGTTGTCCCCCCAAATTCAAAAGACTCCAAGGGTGCAAAAGATACTAAAGATCTCAATAAACCTCTAAAGAAGGGAGAAAACAAAGCCGAAACAAAGAGTGAGAATAAGCCACCGATTTCCTTATGGGAAAGAGTTAAGAACTTTTTCTTAAGCATATTTTAGTTGAAAATAGCCTGATGCTTGACATTTCCCCCGTTAAAATGGGAAAATTTTCTTAATAAAAAGAAAGGAGTTTTTCGTACAAAATCACATGTCTTTAGAAATTGGAACGATTGTCGAAGGAAAGGTTGTAAAGACTACAAACTTCGGCGCATTTGTCGAACTGGTCGGAGGTCAAACGGGCCTCATCCACATCTCCGAGATTGCACACTCTTACGTTAAAGACGTCAAGGATTTCTTACGCGAGAACGATTCGGTCACCGCAAAAGTTGTAGCAATTAAGCCCGATGGAAAGATCGATCTTTCTCTCAAGCAGTTAGAAAAACCAAGAGAGGAAGCCAAAGCCTATGCATATGATAGGGTCGCTTCTTCACCAAGGAACTCTAACAGCGAGTCTTTTGAAAAAATGATGAGAGATTTCCTCCGCCACAGTGAAGAAAAACTAGGAGATCTTAAGAGACACACTGAGGGCAAGCGCAACTAGCAAAGGCAGCCCTTAAGCTCTTAAAAATAAAGTTTCCAGGAAAGTATCCTTAAGGATTATATCCGCATGGGTGCTTTTTTGTTTTCCTTGGTGATGAGCGATAGTAATATATAAAGTAGGAGCCAGAAGCCGGGGTTAATTCTAGGAGCCAGAAGCCAGGGTCCTGGGTCCAGGGAATAAAAGTTAAACAAGAACTTAAACTGTAAGGGATGGCATGTGAATATAATAATTTCTACTAGCACGAAAGATATAAAGAACATCGAACGTAAGGAGCGCTGCGGATAAAATGATAGTTGGAGCAGTAGATATCGGAACAAACTCAGTAAGACTTATAATCGCCGAGAAAAAAGAGGACCATTGGCGGGATCTTATCCGCACAGTCGAGGTCACCCGTCTAGGAGAGGGAGTAGATAAGACCCACATCATCAAGCCCGAGGCAATGAAAAGAACGATTGCTGTCCTTACCAATTATAAGGAACTTATGGAGAAGTACCATGTAGAGAAATCAAAGGTAGTCTCAACCAGCGCTATGCGTGACGCAGAAAACGCTTTTGATTTTAAGGGATTAGTTAAAGAGCGACTTGGCTTGGATATCGAGGTTATCTCAGGGGAAGAGGAAGGTCGCCTTACCTTTACCGGGGTGACCGGCCAGGGTACCTTAGTGCCAAAAGGAGAAGTTGTGCTTGTAGTTGACGTCGGCGGCGGAAGCACTGAGTATATCTACGGCAGGGATAATGAAGCCTACGGCGCGACCAGTCTTAACATCGGCTCGGTTCGCCTAACCGAGCATTTCTTGAAGCACGACCCGCCGACTGCCGCTGAGCTTTGGTCCGCAAGACAGACAATAAAAGAGGCGGCTGAGCCGGTCTTTAAAAAAGTTGCCGATGCCAACCCAAGTGCTATAGTAGCGGTCGCCGGTACCGCCACCCAACTTTCCGCCGTCTACTACGGTGTCGAGCCGTACGACCCGGAGAAAATCCACGGCTCCAAGTTAACGCTTCCTGAGCTAAGGTCGTTGATCAAAAAGCTTGCTTCAATGCCTACCGAGGAGCGTAAAAAACTAAAAGGCATGCATCCTAAAAGGGCAGATGTTATTATCGGTGGCGCGTTAATACTCGAGGGGACGCTCGATGAGCTATGCTTCGATGAGATGATCATAAGCGAAAAAGACATCCTTGATGGGCTTATTTATTCAATACCACCCTTACCTTGACTTTGTGTGGCGTACTCGGTAAATTTAATTATGATTTCGTGCCTGTAAGCTTATGAAAACATAAGCTTACAGGGGGCAAATGCCCGAGTGGCGGAATAGGCAGACGCAGCGGACTTAAAATCCGCCGCCTTCGCAGGCGTGCCGGTTCGACTCCGGCCTCGGGCACTATTTCAGGAGGGGTGCTTAAGAAATGAGCACCTTTTTAATATTCTTTTTTAGGATGCCACCGTTCTCGCGTCTGGGTTAAAATCCGTTTTCACAGGTAGATGGTATAAGATTAAAGATTATCATAAATAGTTTGTCTTAAACACATGGTGATGTGGGGAATCGGGATGGACGCGGGAGGTAAGTGTAAATGACAAAGCAGGTTGCGATCGGCATAGATGTCGGTGGAACAAAAATCGCTGGCGCTATCGTGGATACAAAAGGACAGATACTTTCCTCGCTGCGAATCGAAACCCCGCAGGGTACAGCAAATGATGTGGTTGCTGCTCTAAAACAGACCATTAATAACCTTTTCGAAGTTGTCCCTGAGACCAGTGAAGTGATCGGCATAGGTCTTGCGGTTGCCGGCACCGTTAACTGGAAGGAGGGGACGGTTGTCCAATCACCCAACCTGCCTTTTAGTAATTTCAAGCTTCGAGAAATTATCGATTCAGAACTTGGTCTTACAACGTTTATGGATAATGATGCAAATCTCGCAGCCTTAGCTGAGAAGTATTATGGAGTCGCACAATCAGCCCAAGATTTTGTTGGGCTAACCCTTGGAACAGGCATCGGCTCCGGCATTTTCTGCAATGGCTGCCTTTACCGGGGGGCAACAGGTGCTGCCGCTGAGCTTGGCCACATGGTCATCGAGGCCACCGGGCCTCAGGATAGCTGTGGCTCGTATGGATGTCTCGAGATAATGGCCTCGGGAAGGACTCTGGTCCACTTGGCAAAAGAGAAGGTAGAGACAAATAGGAAAAGCCTCGTTCTAGAGCTTGCTCAAGGGGATCCCAAAAATATCACTGGGCCGCTGATTACTAAAGCGGCCCACCAGGGAGATAAATTGGCGCTCGATGTCTTTAACGAGATAGGTTTTTGGCTTGGAATTGGCATCAACAATATCGTCAACATCTTTAACCCCGAACTCGTCGTCATCGGCGGGGGTATGGCGGAAGCCGGTGAGCTTATTCTTGCGCCCGCACGAAAAGCGGTATCCAAGCGTGCGCTTCACCCAAATAAGGATATTGCTAGAATAGTGCAGTCAGACCTCGGAAATAAAGCTGGGGTTATAGGAGCTGCCGCTCTCGTATTTGATGAGCTCTTCGTTTAAATCTTCTGGATTTCGAAAACATAGATTCTATTACGTTTAACAGTGGAGGGACGGATGATTTACCTTGGCGCAGACCACGGCGGGTATGAGTTAAAAGAGGAAATAAAACGGCATCTTAAAGAAGAGGGCACCGGTTTTGAAGATTTAGGGACGTACTCAAAAGAACCAGTTGATTATCCAGACTACGCTTTTGCCGTCGCAGATAAGGTTGCATCCAGCAAGCCGGGTGATTTCGGCGTCCTGGTTTGTACGACAGCAACCGGCACATGTATTGCCGCAAACAAGGTCAGAGGAATAAGAGCGGCGGTTGGCTATAGTGAAGATGTAATCCGAAGGGCAAGAAATGACACCGACGCCAATGTCTTATGTCTTGGCGGTGGAGCCATGAATCATAACGAGGCGATTAAAGGTGTAGATGTCTTTTTAAAGACCCCTTTTTCAAACGCCGAGCGTCATGTAAGAAGGATCAATAAAATAAAAGCGCGTGAGGAATCTTAAGATGGGAAAGACGAAAAAGACGTGGCCTGAGCCCGGCTATAGCTTAATGCTAAGTGGGGGTGAATATATTGGCGATACCAGACCTTGAGGTCTTAGAGCTCGAAGCAATGGCAAACACGATGCGCCAGGACATAATAAGGATGCTTGTTTCAGTAGGGAGCGGCCATGCGGGAGGCCCCTTGGGAATGGCCGAGGTTTTTGCTGTCCTCTACTTTCGTATCCTGAAGAAGGACCCAAAAAATCCCTTTTGGAGCGAGAGAGATAGGCTTATCCTTTCAAACGGTCACATCTGCGCCGTGAGCTATGCCGCAATGGCCCGTGCCGGTTACTTTCCGGTTGAGGAACTTCTGACTTACAGAAAAATAAATTCGAGACTCCAGGGTCATCCACATAACCGGTCATTGCCCGGACTTGAGAACACTGGGGGAACTTTAGGCCAGGGTCTTTCGCAAGCTGTTGGTAGATGTATTGCCGGTCGGCTTGATGGCAAGAAGTATCGAGTTTACTGTGTTATGAGCGATGGTGAACATGATGAGGGTCAAACCTGGGAGGCTCTGATGTGGGCTGGCAACCATAAACTCGGGAACTTAACAACTTTAGTGGATAGAAACAATATCCAGATTGATGGGCATACGGAGGATATATTTCCCCTTGAACCGCTAAAAGATAAGTATGAGGCTATCAAATGGCATGTTATTGAAATTGATGGGCATAACGTGCGAGAGATTGTAGCTGCCTGTGAAGAAGCCCAGCATATTTATGAAAAACCTACGGCAATCATTTGCCATACGGTCCCCGGCAAGGGCGTAAGTTATATGGAAAACAACTATGAGTGGCATGGCAAAGCTCCGACAAAGGAGCAAGGCGAAGTAGCGCTCGCAGAGTTAAGAGCAGAGGGTGATCGAATTCAGAAGGAGATGCTGAGAGCAAAAAGGGGGTTTTAAAATTATTAATCAGGATGCCTATTTGGTTGAGCCGTTATTTGATAAGGACATAAAGAAAGCCCCAACCCGCGATGGGTACGGTGAGGCGATTATGGAACTGGGACAGACAAACCCGGATGTCTTTGTTTTAAGCGGGGACTTAACCGAATCAACAAGAACCCTTAAATTTTCAAAGAAATACCCAGATCGCTTTATTGAGTCAGGTGTTGCAGAGCAAAATATGGTAGGTATGGCGGCAGGACTTGCATTTGAAGGAAAAATTCCCTTTGTCAGCTCTTTCGCTGCCTTTTCTCCAGGCAGAAACTGGGATCAGATAAGGGTAAGCATTTGCTATAGTCAGGCTAATGTAAAAATAGCCGGCTCACACGCAGGTCTTCTTACAGGAGGAGATGGTGCCACTCACCAGGCACTTGAAGATATTGCTATTACCCGGTGCCTACCAAGCATGGTGGTTCTTGCTCCCTGCGACAAGGTTGAAACCAAAAAGGCGACCATTGCCGCTGCACAATATATCGGACCAGTCTATATCCGGTTTGCCCGGGACAAAACCCCAGTTTTCACTACTGATAATACCCCTTTTGAGATAGGAAAGGCGCTTATGCTTAGAGATGGTGCAGACGCCACAATAATTGCCTGCGGTACTATGGTCTATCCTTCATTAGAGGCTTCCGAAAAGCTTTCAAAGGAGGGTTATTTGATAAGGGTGATAAATAGCCCATCAATTAAGCCAATCGACATCGATGCAATTATTGCTGCAGCTAAAGATACAGGGGCTATAGTTACTGCTGAGGAGCATCAGGTCTACGGGGGTTTGGGTGGTGCGGTAGCCGAGGTCTTAACCACAAGCTTTCCGGTACCCCAGGAAATAGTAGGTGTAATGGATACTTTTGGAGAATCTGGGGAGCCTAAGGAACTTTGGGAGAAATACGGCCTTACCGCTGAACATATAGTAAGTGCTACCAAGAAAGCTATGGAGAGAAAACCTAGGGGGCCTAAGGGAGAGAGGGCAAGCTAAACTATCTGCCAAATTTCTCAAATAATGTCTTGGTAAAGTTGGCAAGCAGGTTAACGGAATGAAGAAGGCCGCTAGCGAAACTAGGTATTTAAGCTCTTGGATTTTATATATTTTTGGATATATAATAAAACTTATTATATAACTCTTGGTAAAGGTGCTGAATAATGCCACAACCAGTTGATCTTGGAGAACTAAATTTAAACATGTATGATGAGATCCTACCTTCTGAGATGGAGGAGCTGCGCCAGCAGGCTGAAGATTTGCGAGGGTTGCGGATACTTCATATCAATGCAACGCCCTACGGCGGCGGCGTCTCAGAGCTTCTCCGCTCGCTGGTTCCCTTGGAGAGGGCACTGGGGCTTGATTCTAACTGGCAAGTGATAACGGCTGATAAGTCTTTCTTTCGGGTAACAAAGGCGATTCATAATGCACTTCAGGGTGCCCCATACAAATTAACCAAGTCCGATCGGGAGACATATCTTGCCTACAATAGCCTGAATGCCCGCGATATTACCGATGATTATGACGTGATAATCGTGCATGACCCGCAACCGGCGGCAATTTGCAGTTTACGCTCTGATATAAAAGCTAAATGGATATGGCGATGTCATATCGACACTTCGGCGCCCAATTCTGAGGCGTGGGAGTTCCTGTATCCTTACGTCAGTAAGCATGATGCTAAAGTGTTTACGATGCCTGATTTTATTCCTAAAGGTCTAGATGGTAAGATAGAAATAATTGCTCCGGCAATTGATCCCCTAAGTCCAAAAAACACGACGCTCCCTGAGCACATGGCAAGGCAACTCATAAACTGGATTGGCGTGCCTAAGGACGGACCTCTTATCTGCCAGGTGTCGCGTTTTGACCCATGGAAAGACCCGCTGGGCGTAATAGAAGCATACCATCTGATAAAGCAAGAGCTACCTAATGTCCATCTTGCGCTAATCGGTTCAATGGCCCTGGATGATCCGGAGGGTTGGGAGATATACCAGACCGTAGTCGATGTTGCGAAAAAGGATAGAAATCTCCATGTTTTTACAAACCTCATTGGTGTTGGTGATTTACAGGTCAATGCATTTCAACGGCTTGCCGATGTGGTCATCCAGAAATCGATCAGGGAGGGTTTTGGGCTGGTTATCTCCGAAACGCTTTGGAAAGGAACGCCGGTTGTGGCTGGGCGAGCAGGTGGAATCCCTTCTCAAATGGCCGGAGGTGGCGGGTTTTTGGTCAACTCGGTCGAAGAGACCGCCGAAAAAACCCTGATTTTGATCAACGACCGCAAGTTTGCCGATTTGGAGGGTAGTCGGGGCAGGGAGTATGTACGTAAAAACTTTCTAGTTACCAGGTTGGTTCGCGATCATCTGCAGCTGATGGCTTCATTGCTTCGGGTTGCAGTATGACTAAGCGCATTTGCACAACTATGATGTGATATCTTATGCGATGTATTTCTTCACTTTACCAGTACTTCTCAATTTACAACTTCTATTTTACAATTCTTTAGAATGTTCTGTATGAAGAACAAATTTTTAACTTAAAAACCAAGGATCGAATTAATGGGCAACAATATAAATTTCTCAATCCATACACTTGGCTGCAAAGTCAATCAGTATGAAAGTGAGCGCGTAGCCGCAGATCTAAAGAAGCTTGGCTGGGGTCAAATTGATTTCTCGTCCCAAGCCGATGTCTATGTTATCAACAGCTGTGCGGTCACTGCAATTGCAACCCACAAGTCGCGTCAGCTTATACGGCGTGTCCTGAAAAGCAACCCAGATGCGCTGGTTGTTGCTACCGGCTGCTACGCCGACTCGGATCGCGACGAGCTTGCCCAAATCGAAGGAATAGGCCTTATCGTAGGCAACGAAAAGAAGGCTGAGCTTCCGCGTCTTGTCGCGGAAAAGCTTGGTGTTTATGGGCCGAATGGAGCGAATGATAACACGCTTATAATGCCCCTGCATACTCGACCGTTGGTTAAGGTACAGGATGGTTGCAACCAGTTCTGTAGCTACTGCATAGTACCGCATGTGCGGGGTGACCTCTGGAGCCGACCGGAAGCTGAGATATTTGATGAGGTAAGCCAGCTTGTTGCAGGTGGGGCACAAGAAATTGTCTTAACCGGGATTCACCTTGGGCTTTACGGAGCCGGCACCCGTACCAATTTAGGAGAGCTTCTTAACCGGCTGGTTGATATCCGCGGCCTGGGAAGAATTCGCTTAAGTTCAATTGAACTAAATGAGGTAACGCTTAGGATTGTTGAACTTATGGCAACGTCGGGCAAAATCTGCAATCACCTTCATATTCCCCTTCAGAGCGGAAGCGACCGGGTGCTTGCAAGGATGAACCGGCACTACACCGCGGCGGAGTTTATCGACCGCGCCGGTGAACTTAAAGAAAAGATAGATAACCTTGCGCTTACAACAGATATAATAGTCGGCTTTCCGGGAGAAACGGAGGATGACTTTGAGGGTAGCGTAAGACTGGTTGAGCAAGTAGGGTTTAATAAACTTCATGTATTTAAGTTCTCCCCGAGATCAGGGACGCCGGCATCCGATTTTAGCGAACAGGTCCCAAACAGCATAAAGAATGAGCGCTCTGCCAAGCTCATCGGTATAAGCAAAAGACAGTCGGCGGAGTTTGCCGCAAACTACATTGGGAAAAACTTGAACGTGCTTGTTGAGCGCAAGCAGGGGGATTACCTGTCCGGTGTAAGCGATAATTATATCAGGGTCCACATGGACGGACCCCAGAAAAAGGTCGGCAAATTAGTCACAGTTAATGTTGTTAAGCAGGAAGAAGCGGTTCTTTATGGAAGTATAAAGACAGCCAAGTAGCCGATAGCCAAGGAGGAGACAGATGGCAGAAGATCTTTTTTGTAAGATTGTTGCGGGGGAAATCCCGGCGGATAAGGTTTACGAGGACGAGGATGCACTAGCCTTTCGGGATATCAGGCCGCAGGCACCGGTCCATATTTTGATTATTCCTAAGAAGCATATTGAAAAGATTGCCGACGCTACTGAGGAAGACGAGAAGCTGCTTGGCAAGTTGTTACTAGTTGCCAACAAGCTCGCAAAGCAAGAGGGAATTGCTGACAGCGGCTATAGGGTAGTTATCAATAACGGCCCGGACTCCGGCCAGGATGTCTTCCACATCCACTTCCATCTACTTGGCGGAAGAAAGATGGGCTGGCCTCCAGGATAGTTTCGAAATTACGAATTACGAGTTGTAACAGTAAAAGAATAAGCCGATATGGATATCGAGAAAGAACTATTTACTAGGGACTGGGATTTACCACTAAAGGATCGTCTAAGTGAGGATTTAAAATCGGCTATGCGGGGAGCATCAAGTGATCCTGAACAGCGCATCAGGCTATCAATCATTCACCTTCTTAATGCGAAGATTAAATTATGATATAATTTTTCTCACTTAAAGGAGTGAGAAAGCCTAATTGGCACAGATAAAGGAAATAAAAGTTGTAATTCCGGGTGACCAACCTATGGTTGAGCTTTTAGGTCACCAGGATCAATTATTAAAAATTATAGAGGGCAAATTTAATAGTGACATATTAGTAAGAGGAAACGAAATAACAGTTAAAGGCAACGCTGAGGAAGTTGAAGCGGTGGCCACAGTGTTCAATGAGCTACTAAATGTACTATCGCATGGGCATCAGTTAACCCCCCAGAAAGTCGAGCACACTGTTGAGCTGGTTATTGGTGATGACCAGGTAACCCCATCCAGCATCTACTCGGATGTCATTATAACCCACCGCAGGAAGGTAGTCGGGCCAAAAACCGCAGGGCAGAAACAATATGTTGACGCAATTCGCAAAAATACTGCAACCTTTGCAATTGGCCCGGCCGGGACGGGTAAGACCTATCTTGCTATGGCGATGTCTGTCCGTGCCTTAAAGGACAAACAGGTCGGAAGAATTATACTTACCAGGCCAGCAGTTGAGGCTGGGGAGAAACTTGGCTATCTACCGGGGGACCTTTACCAGAAGGTTGATCCCTACCTGCGTCCACTTTACGATGCGCTTTATGATATGATGGATGTTGAGCAGTTCCAGAATCTAATGGAAAAAGGTATTATAGAGGTAGCACCGCTTGCTTACATGAGGGGGCGTACTCTAAACGACTCGTTTATTATTCTGGATGAGGCTCAGAATACCTCACCGGAGCAGATGAAGATGTTCTTGACGCGGCTTGGCTTCGGCTCGAAGGTAGTTGTCACTGGAGATGCGACGCAGATAGATCTGCCGCAAAACCAGAACTCCGGTTTATTGGTTGTGGAAAAAATATTATCTGGAATTGATGGTATAAGCTTTATTCACCTTACAGCACGCGATGTAGTTCGTCATAAGCTCGTACAGAGAATAGTTGAGGCGTACAAGCTATACGATGATGAACAGAGGGGTTCAAAGAAGTAGTAGCCATGATCGCCAACTTTGGCCTCGATAAAATTAAAGAGCTCTTAAAGAAAGTTAATTGGGGGAGTATGGGCCTTCGCCGGTCCTTTATTATCACGCTTATTTTTATAATCACTCTCGCCACGCTGACCATCGACTTTCTGCCGGATAAGCTATCTGGCATCCAGGTTGGTAAACCAAGTCCAAAAGCAGTTAAGGCTGACCGGGATATAGAATTTATTGATTTTGAAAAGACGGAGGCCCTGCGTAAAGAGGCAGCCTCGCAAGTCCAGAAGCAATATAACCCTGACTGGACTGTCGAGCCTCAAGTTATAGACTCAGTCCACAACTTCTTTAGTTTGGTAAGGCAGGTAAGAGCAAACCAGGCCCTATCTCCTGATGCTAAACTTGATATGCTTGCTCAGGAGGTTGGCCCAGCGGTTGATAAAGGTGTACTTACCACGGTGATTAACTCGTCCGATGCCGACCTTAACCTGCTTGAATCGATGACTGTAGACCAGGTAAATCTGATCTACCAAGATAAGATAACCCCTGACAACATTGCCAGCAAAAAAAGTAAGCTTCGCGGCATTGCTAGCAGCCTAAAACAGGATAAGAACCAAAACGCCGTTGTCGCGGCGGTCGGCACGCTTTACTTAAAGCCCAACTACTTCTACGACACAAAGGCTACCGAAAAACTTAGGAGAGAGGCCGCGGCCGGGATTGCTCCGGTTGTTGTAAGCAAGCAAAAAGGCGAGACAGTTGTACGTGAAGGTGAGATTGTAACCAGCGACCAGGCTAAGATACTAAAAGAGCTTGGCCTGATGGAAAAAGGCGTGGACCTTGCAAGGCTTGCAGGCCTGTTGCTTTTTGAATTAGTAGCCTTTGCCGCCTTCGGTCTATATCTACACCACTACCAGCGAAAGATTTATGATAACGACCGTCTAATAGCGGTGCTTGCAATTATATTTCTAACTACAATTTTGATCGCCAAGTTCGTGGGACCGTTTTACTCGTTCTTTCTGATACCGGTGGGGGCGGCGGCAATGCTTACCGCACTTCTTTTTAATGTTGAGATGGCGGTTCTTACGACGCTTACGATTAGCCTTTTCTCTGGTTTGATTGCTGGACAAAACTACCAATATGCGCTTTATGGTTTGCTTACCGGGCTCTTTGCGATTTTCTCTATCTACAACATTCGGCATCGGACTGATCTTGTTTTAGCCGGCGCGTGGGTTACTTTGGCGACTACTATTCTTGCGCTGGTGACTACCCTTCTTAGTGGGGCCGGATGGTTTGAGGTGCTAGAGAACTTAGGCTGGGGATTGCTCGGGGGTATTTCAGCTGCCGTTTTAACCATTGGCACACTGCCGTTTTTGGAGCGGGCCTTCGGTATTACAACAGATATAAAATACGTCGAGTTATCTTATGCTAATCAGCCACTTCTCCGTGAGCTTATGATGAAGGCGCCAGGTACCTATAACCACAGCGTCATGACGGGGAACCTCGCTGAGTCCGCCGCCGAGGTGATAGGTGCAAACTCGCTTCTGGCAAGGGTCGGCGCGTATTACCATGATATTGGTAAAATTAAAAGGCCACTTTTTTTTGTAGAGAACCAGATCGGAAACGAGAATCCGCATGATCATACCAATCCGAGCCTTTCCTGTTTGATTATTACGTCTCACGTGAAAGAGGGTGTCGAGCTTGCGCGAAAACACAAGCTACCCAAGGAAATCGTAGATATAATCAATGAGCATCACGGCACGAGCGTCGTCGCATATTTCTATCACAAAGCTAAGGAAAACATAGTCAAAGAAGTTGTAAATGAAGAGAACTTTAGGTATACCGGGCGCAAGCCGAGCACTAAAGAGGCAGCTCTCGTTATGCTGGCGGACTCGGTAGAGGCTGCAGCCAGAACGATTACCAAACCATCACCGGGAAGAATTGAGCAGCTTATCAAGAGGATAGTTCAAACCAAACTTGATGATGGACAACTTAACGAAAGCGACCTCACGTTATGTGACCTTGAGAAGGTAATCAAGAGCTTTAGCCAAGTGTTAAGCAGCCTATACCACACTAGGATCGAATATCCGTCTGTACCCATACCCCAGACAAGGAGCTTGACCGCTCATGGAAATCCTAATAAGTAATGGCCAAGACCTGCCAGTAGATGAAAAGTTTCTGGAGAAGATTGCCAGATATGCGCTTAGCTGGGAGGGCGTAAGTAGCGGCGAACTAAGTATCGCCCTGGTTGCCGAAGATGAGATTCAAGAGCTAAACACCAAGTACCGAGGGAAAGATTATCCTACCGATGTCTTGTCGTTTCAGGCGGAGACTCCCGGAGAGGAAATTGAAGGGATGCCGTACCTGCTGGGAGATGTTGTGATCTGTCCTGCGGTAGCAGCCAGACAGGCCACCGAATACGGACAATCCTTTGAACAGGAGATGGCGCTACTTCTAACTCACGGCATCTTACATTTGCTGGGCTATGATCACAAGGATGAAGAAGGGGCTGAAGTAATGGAGATGCACGAGCAAGAGATCCTCACGGGTATATTTACCACTGGCGAAAATGCACAGAACTAAGAGATGTAAGAGATGAAGAAAAGCAGGTCGCTTCTCCAGAGCTTTAATTATGCCATAGATGGGTTAATATATGCTCTTCGGACACAGCGCAATATGCGGATTCATTTTACCGCTGCCGCGATTGTACTTGGCCTTGCACTTTTCCTTAGACTCCCGGCCTGGGCCTTTGTTGCACTGGTTTTCGCATCGTCGCTTGTCATCGTCACTGAGCTTATAAACACTGCAATTGAGGCAACCATTGATCTTGTAACTACCACGTACGACCCGATTGCCCAAATCGCAAAAGATGTCGCCGCAGCTGCAGTGTTTTTGGCAAGTATCAACGCGCTTATTGTTGCCTACTTCGTATTTTTCTCGAGGCTTAGCCCTATAAGTCTAAGCCTTCTTCAGAAAGTACGCCAGTCGCCAGTTCATCTTACCGTGATATCGATAATGCTTGTTCTAATTATGGTTGTTGCAGCTAAGGCGTGGATTGGCGGGGGAAGTTTTTTGCGGGGCGGCTGGCCGAGCGGCCACAGTGCCCTTGCCGGGGCACTGTTTACCGTGATTGCCCTTATAAGCCAATCGCCTTTGATGGCAACACTTGGATTGGCACTTGCCCTGCTTGTATTTCACAGTAGAATAGATGCAGGAATTCATTCTGCACTAGAAATCGTTTCGGGTGGCCTATTAGGTATTCTTACAACTATACTTGTATTTCAACTGTTTTATTTCCGATAATTAAAGGCAGGATGGCGTTAAAAGGTTACCGTTAGAAGACAGAAATAACTAATAATCTGTTTTCTGATTTCTAGTACTAGCTCTGATTGGGAGGATATAATTTTTGCCTGAATGGTTTTACATCGACATAGCTTTAATAATTATATTTGTCGGCTTGTCTGCGTTTTTTACGGCTATTCGAAGCGCTTTAAGGTCGGTAAGCCCTATTAGAATAAGGTATCTTGCGGAGCAGGGTGTCCGAGGGGCAAAAACTGTGGAGCAGTTTTTAGACCGCCCGGGGCGTTTGCTATCTTCGTTGATTTTAATAGACAACACCTCTAATATTGCGGCAGTTGCAACCGCCACGTTAATCTCGGTAAGGTATTTAAAGACCCTTGTGGTGCTGGTTCCGGTAGTGGTGATGCTTTTTGTTGTCCTTATCTTCGGTGAGATAGTGCCCCGAACCTTCGGTACGCGTTATGCTGAGACGCTATCGCTTCGCACTGCGGGCCTGCTGAGTTTTATCTCCCGAGTTTTAAGCCCGCTGACCGCACTCTTCATTGCCATCGCAAATATTTTTATCAGGCTTTTTGGCGGAAAGCCGATTAGAGAGCTTCCTGTTATGACGGAGGAAGAACTAATGGCTGGCGCCGAAGAAGAAGGGGTTATCGAGGAAGAAGAAAAAGAGCTCATCCACAGCATATTTGAATTTGGTGACACAATCGTACGCGAAGTTATGGTGCCGCGTATGGATATGGTTGCAGTAAACGCCGACGCGCCCATCGAAGAGGTCCTCTCCTTGGTAATTCGCGAGGGCCATTCGCGAATCCCGGTTTACGAGGAGACGGTGGACAACGTTATCGGAATAATCTACGCTAAAGACCTTCTCATTCAGATGAACAAGGGGAACATTGATATACCGTTACGAAGGCTGATGCGCCCCGCCTATTACGTACCAGAGCTAAAGAAGGTTGACGGTCTTCTACGTGAGCTGCAAAAGAAGCGTCTTCATATGGCAATTGTCGTTGACGAGTACGGCGGTACTGCTGGTCTTGTCACAATCGAGGACCTTCTGGAGGAGATTGTAGGCGAGATATTTGACGAATACGACCTTGAGGAAACTCTTGTAGAGTATATCGACGAGAATACGATAAGGATGGATGCCCGAGTTAACATTGACGAGGCAAATGAGATACTAAACATCGACCTATCTCGAGACGACATCAACACCATTGGCGGGTTTGTCTATAGTCTAATTGGGAGAATTCCGAAAATAGGCGAGACAGTTAGCTTTGGCGGATATACTTTCAAAGTCGAGAAGACTATCGGCAGGCGAATCTCGAAGATTTTAATTACAAAAGAAGAGGCCAAAGAAAAAGAAGCAGGGTAGAGAATGTCGAATTACGAATTTCGATTGGCGAACTAAAGAACCAGTGAATAGGTGAGCTGGTGAACAGTGAACAGGAATTTGTCATCCCGAGCGGAGCGGTAGCGGAGTTGAGGGATATCAAGTAATATCAAAAATTGTTTACTCACCTTTTACTTTTAAGACGATTTAAGGATATCAAATGAACGAAACTGAGCTCGTAAAAATAGCGATAGAAGCGCGGCAGGAAGCCTATGCGCCATATTCGGGGTTTGGAGTGGGTACGGCGATTCTGTGCGAGGATGGTAGAGTTTTTACCGGAGCAAATGTCGAAAACGCGGTATACGGTCTCTCATTGTGCGCCGAGCGTGTTGCGGCAACTAAAGCCGTGTCTGAAGGCTGCCGCAGGTTCAAGTCGATAGCCATCATCGCCGATGGGCCGACGCCATGTCCGCCGTGCGGTGCCTGCCGGCAGTTCTTAGCCGAGTTCGGTGTCGAGACACTGGTAATCATGGCCAACACGAACGGAGATGTTAGAAAGGCCAAATTAAAAGATCTTCTACCTCTGGCATTTACAAAAGAGCAGTTTCTAAATGAATAATGAGCGAATAACAATCGAGCGGGTTACCGAGTTTGACTCGCAGCTTATAGACGAACTTTCGCAAATCGAGGCCGGGGCCTTCAATGATGGGGCGCTAAACCGCTGGACCTTTCCGGTTCTTATCCGGCACGGTGCGGTCTTCTTGTTAAAGTGCGATGGCAAGATTTGCGGGGTTGCCGATATAATTAAAGACTGGACTGATCCCAAGCTTGCCTTTATCGTGGGCTTTGCCATAAAAGAGGGTGAGCGGGGCAAAGGTCTTGGTTATAAACTATTGAGCGGGATAATAGACGAACTCCGAGGTAATGGCATAAAAAAAATACAGCTTACAGTTGATCCAAAAAGCGAGAGGGCGGTCAGCCTATATCGCAAAGCTGGTTTTAAGCAGCTTGCAGAGCTTGCAAATGAGTATGGACCTTCGGTAGACAGGTTATTATTCGAATTTGAGCTGGAAGACTAATCATGAAAAATAACAGCGAAAAAAAGGAAAACTTCAAATCAGGATTTGTGGCGATAGTCGGGCGTCCGAATACCGGCAAATCGACACTTCTAAATTTTCTAGCTAAGCGTAAAATCGCCATTATCTCAGATAAACCGCAGACAACAAGGCACCGCATAAGCGCGGTTTTAAACTTCGAAAATGCCCAGGTTATCTTAATCGACACACCAGGTCTACACAAACCCAAGGACGCACTGGGCGTCCATCTAAACCAAGCCGTAAAAAACGCGCTTCAAGACGTCGACGCAGTAATTTTTATGGTTGATGCATCACAAATTATCGGCTCAGGCGATCTTTTTATTGCCAATGAGCTTGGCCCTCTTGCCACACCGAAAATCCTAGTTTTAAATAAGATAGACAAGGTAAATCTACCTGATCTGGAAGTCCAGTTGGAAGTCGCAAAGCAGCTTGGCAATTTTAATGATATTATCCCCATATCCGCCTCGGCCGGCGAAAATATCGATAAGCTAGTTAATAAAGTAATCGAGCTTCTCCCTGAAGGGCCGAAGTATTATCCGAGAGATATAATTACCGACCAGCCTGAACGGGTGATCGTCGCAGAGTTTATTCGTGAGCAGGCTATCCAGTTGACGCGCGAGGAAGTCCCGTACAGCATCGCCGTCGAGGTTCAGGAGATGAAGCCCAGAAAAGACAGGGAGATTGTTGATATATTTGCCACCCTATTTATCGAGCGCGAATCCCAGAAAGGCATATTAATCGGCAAGGATGGTCGTATGCTAAAAGAAATTGGTTCAAGGGCGAGGACTGAGATAGAGCAACTTTTGGGAAGCCGGATTTATCTCGACCTTAGGGTGAGGGTGAAAAAGGATTGGCGTAAAGAAGAGCGTTATGTTAAGCAGTTTGGATACACCGAGCAATAAGTTATCATGCAAGAAAGAAACAGAATTCTACGTGTCGCAACAGAAAACTTACTTAAGAAAAATGATATCAAAAAGGTAATTGTACTTCTTGATAAGCTTCATCCCGCCGACGCTGCTGAGATCGTATCCTCTTTATCCGAAGAAAACCAGAAAAGAATCTTTGAATCATGGGATGTACCCCATGCCGCAGATACCCTGCAAGAAATGGATGAGAGCGAGCAGGTAGATATCGTTGAACTCTTAAGTACACCACTGGTTGCAGATATCATAGAGGACATGGCGGCCGATGATGTTGCTGACCTACTTGGTGGCTTAAGTAAACGTGATCAGGAGCGAATCCTTACAGCGATGGAGCGCAAAGACGCCGTTGAGGCCATGAAGCTTATGGCGCATAAGGCCGACACAGCTGGCGGCCTTATGACCCCAGAGTTTATTGCGCTTACCAAGGGAATGGCCGCCCAGGATTCAATTGAGCTTTTACGCAAGAAGGCCCCCACCGCCGAGACCATTTATTACGTGTTTGTTGTAAACAAGGATAACCAGCTAATCGGCGTAATGTCGCTACGCGACCTCATTATCGCAAAGCCAACCGAGCGCATAGAAAACATAATGAACCCAAACGTCATCTTTGTAGATGTAAATACCGACCAGGAAGAGGTTGCGAGCGTTATGTCGCGCTACGACCTCCTGGCCTTGCCGGTAGTTGACCAGGAACATCACCTCTTAGGTATCATCACCATCGATGACGTTGTCGATGTTATCGAGGAAGAGGCAAGCGAAGATATCTACCGCTTAGGCGGTGTGCCCCGCGAAGAGCGACTTGATATCCCGATATCGCTATCCATCAGATATAGGTTGCCCTGGATGGTTTTTAACCTTGCAACCGCGTTTTTGGCGGCAGGAGTGGTCTCGCTGTTTGAAAAGTCAATTGCAAAAGTAGTTATCCTTGCTGTATTTATGCCGATTGTTGCGGGTATGGGCGGTAATATGGGCACACAAGCATTAACCGTTGTAACCAGGGGTATCGCATTAGGCCAGCTTGAATTTAAAAAGGGACTACGCGTCATTGCGCGTGAAATTGGTATCGGCTCAGCCATCGGTTTTGTTACCGGCGTAATTACTGCGATTATTGCATACTTTATAGGAGCTAATCCCTATCTAGGGCTGGTGCTCTTCCTTGCAATGATTATTAACCTTGGTATCGCAGGCTTCTCCGGTGCTGGAATCCCAATTATTTTGCGCCTGCTCAACCAGGACCCAGCTTTAGGCTCTGGTGTAATCGTCACCACTTTTACAGACGTATTCGGGTTCTTAAGCTTCCTTGGCCTTGCTACTTTGCTGATAAAATTACTAATCTGATTTTCTGAGTAGATCTGGCTACGGTGGCCGGTTTCGTTTAAAGTTTCTTTAACGAGGAATTTGGCAATAATTATTTTATCACTATAAACGCGATTAAAGCTGTAGCGGATAAAAAATGGAGAGAAGGATAGATGAGACAGGAAGAGCTGACCAAAAGTATCGATTATACAAACTTAAATCCAGGTGCCACCGTTCGGGACATTGAGAAGCTATGCGCAGAAGCAATAAAATATAACTTTGCCTCGGCGGTTGTAAATCCCTTCTTTGTAAATATTGTCTACCGGCTTTTAAGAGGGTCGGCGGTAAAAGTCGGAACCGTAGTTGGGTTCCCCTTTGGGGAAACAACTACCGGGGCCAAAGTTCATGAGGCCCGCGAAGTGATCGATCTAGGGGCTGACGAGATTGATATGGTCATGAACGTTGGTGCGTTCAAATCTGGCCTCTACGACGAAGTCTACAATGACATAAGGTCGGTTGTTGAGGCCGTGCGTCGGGCCGAAGTCGAGGCAGGCAGAGACGTCATCCTTAAAGTAATTATCGAGTGTGGGCTTCTAGATAGCGACGAGCAAAAAGTTCGCGCAGCCCAAATAGTTGAGCGCGCGGGAGCCGACTTCGTTAAGACCAACACCGGCTTTACCAACGGCGTAGCCACCATTGAAGACGTAGAGCTTCTTCGGGCTAACCTTCCCTTTGAAATGGGGATAAAGGCCTCGGGCGGGATACGAACAGCCGAGCAGGCGATCGCTATGCTAAACGCCGGGGCCAACCGCGTCGGCACAAGCGCCGGCGTGCGGATAATCGAGCAACACTTCGGCGAAGGCTACGTTCCACCCCCGGCAAACCCGTGGAGATAATTTCAGCCAATAGCCAAGTAGCCAATAGCCAATGAAGATTTGGTTTTATTCTGGCGCTTGGCTTTTGACTTTTAACCTGCGTTACTTGCTGCAATTGCTAATTTACCAAGATAATGCTTTAACAAGTTACATTATTGATGCAGATAAGTTAAAATATATGTGGTAGCTATTGATTTTTGTAAATGTTTTAATAGATTTAACAGTTTCTAAGCGGTAGAAAAATCATCACAGTGGTGGTCGAGTGTCTTTATATAAAGCCAAAGGTATTGTTTTAAAAACCCACAAACTTGGAGAATCAGACCGCATTATTACAGTGCTTACTAACCATTACGGTAAAGTTGGCGCGGTTGCCAAGGGTGTCCGAAAGACCAAAAGCAAGTTCGGAAGCCGCCTTGAGCCGTTTACACATGTTGACCTGGTTCTCTACAAGGGCAGGAACTTAGATATCGTAACGCAGGCCGAGATCATCAATGCGTTTTCCAGAATTAGAGATAGCTTTGACCGGATAACCTACGGCTCGGCTATGCTAGATTTGGTAACTAAGGTATCTGTTGAGGGAGAGCGCGACATCGCGCTATATAACCTTCTGCTAAAGAGTCTGGATGTATTGTCCAGGGCGAAGAAGAACTTCAGGCTGCTTTTAATCACCTTTGATATCAAACTTATGGCGGTATCGGGTTTTATGCCAAAGCTTGAGCACTGTGTGCTTTGCAAGAAAAGTCCCGGGGCCAAGCCTCATTTCAGTTTTGAGTGGGGCGGGGCAATCTGCGACGAGTGCAGCCCGATGGATAAAAACAGCGTTGTCGTAACTCCAGCGGCGGCTGAGGTACTCTTGAGGCTGATCAGAATTCCGCTTAACGATATAGTCGATATGGATGTAATCGCCCTCGTAGAGGATGAGCTCTACCTTTTGATGCGCGATTATGTGGGATATTATATTCAGGCAAGGCTAAAGAGCAGGGAATGTTTAAGCCAGTTTCTTTGCTAGGGGGTCCGGAAGGAAAAGGGACCCGGATCTTATAAATGAACGAGCACTGAAGGGGCTCTAGCGGTTGCGGAGTATTATCTGCTAAAATATTGAATTGTGCTTGTCACATTATACTAATCGCACCAGTAACCTTCTAAATAAACTGTGGAATTAATCCAATATTGCAAGAAAAGAGGACTGATTTGTGAATTTTCAGCAGCTCATTTTAACCCTTCAATCATATTGGGCTGAATATGGCTGCCTTATAGTGCAGCCTTACGACGTTGAGGTCGGCGCGGGCACATTCCACCCGGCGACTTTTTTGCGCTCACTTGGACCAGAGCCTTGGAACGTGGCCTACATGCAGCCCTCAAGGCGCCCGACCGATGGCCGCTATGGCGAGAACCCCAACCGGCTTCAGCATTACTACCAATACCAGGTTATTTTAAAACCTTCGCCGGATGACGTGCAGGATATCTATTTAAAGAGCCTTGAGCGTCTCGGCTTTGATCTATCTAAGCATGACATCCGCTTTGTCGAGGACGACTGGGAATCGCCGACACTAGGAGCCTGGGGCCTTGGTTGGGAGGTTTGGCTCGATGGCATGGAGGTAACCCAATTTACGTACTTTCAGCAGGTCGGCGGAATTGATGTAAAGCCGGTTTGCGCCGAGATTACCTACGGGCTTGAGCGACTTGCGATGTATATCCAGGAGAAAGAAAGTGTCTTTGATCTTGAGTGGAGCAATGGCGTAACTTACGGCGAAGTCCACCGTCAGAACGAGGTCCAGGGATCAAAATATAACTTTAAAGTGGCTGATGTACCCATGCTCTTTAGCTTCTTTGATATGTACGAAGCCGAGGCAAAGCGCACGATAGATGAAGGCCTGGTTTTGCCAGCTTACGACTATGTTTTAAAGTGCTCGCATACGTTTAACCTTCTTGAAGCGCGAGGTGCCTTAAGCGTAACTGAGCGCACACGTTTTATCGGCAGGGTAAGAGACCTTGCCCGCCGGGTTGCGCAAGCCTATCTGGAGCACAGAGAAGAATTAAGGTTTCCGCTTTTGAAAAAGCCGGTGGTAGCAAGTGAGTAAAAGAGATCTGCTTTTAGAGATAGGAACTGAGGAAATACCGGCCGCATCGGTTGTGATCGGAACTGATCAGCTTGCAGAGAGAGCGGCGGTTCTTTTTGATAGATATAGGCTTGATTATGATATTATAAACACTTATGGTGCCCCACGAAGACTGGCCCTTATGGTTGGCGCCCTTGGCGAGAGGCAATCCAGAGCGGTCTTTGAGGTAAAGGGGCCGGCCAAGAAGGCCGCCTATACACCCGATGGCAAGCCCACCAAGTCCGCAGAGGGCTTTGCGAAGTCGCAAGGCGTCCCCGTTGAAAGCCTTATAACTAGAATAATTGGTGGCGGCGAGTACGTCTTTGCCGTAAAAGAAGAGGAGGGCCGCGAGACCTCCGATATTTTAACAGCTATTCTCCCGGAACTAATCCTTTCGATCACATTTCCAAAGTCCATGCGCTGGGGAGATGGGGATATCCGCTTTGTGCGCCCAATTCGCTGGATAGTTGCGCTCTTTGGGGAGGATATTGTCTCGTTTGAGGTCGATGGCGTAAAATCGGGGCGGGAGAGCATGGGGCATCGCCTCTTAGCTGATAATCCCATAACGATCAAGGCCCCAGGCGATTATTTTGAGGATCTTATTAAACACAATGTGATCGTAGACCCGGAAAAGCGCACCGAAATGATTAAAGCTGAGATTGAACGGTCGGTTAAAGATACCGGTGGGCGGGCGGTTGTGCACAAGCATACCTTTGATGAGGTTCTCGAGCTAACCGAGTATCCCCACGCCATCCGGGGAAGTTTCTCAGACGAGTTTGTCGAGCTGCCCCGTGAGGTCCTGGTTACCGCAATGGAGGCGCACCAGAGGTACTTCCCGGTTGAGGATATGCAGGGCAATTTGTTGCCTAATTTCATTGTCATCCACAACGGCAACCCCGAGCATGCTGACTTAATCCGTAGGGGGCATGAGAGGGTTATTAGAGCCAGGTTATCTGATGCCAAGTTTTTCTTTGAAACCGATACCGCAAAACCGCTTTCCGACTATTTCGAGGAGCTAGTTGGGGTAACCTTCCAGGCAAAACTCGGCACCATGCATCGAAAGGTCGAGCGAGTTGTAGAACTTGCCGTGGAGATCTCGACCTGGCTTGGGCTACCTCAGGACAAGGTTGAACTTGTTGAGGAAGCGACTTATCTTTGCAAGGCCGATCTTTTAACTGAGATGGTCGGCGAGTTCCCGACACTGCAAGGTATTATGGGGATGGAGTATGCGCGGGTCTCCGGCGAGCCAGAGGAGGTTGCAGTTGCCATCTTTGAGCACTACCTGCCACGCTCGACGGGGGACATCCTGCCTCAAACCATAATCGGCCAGATATTAAGTATTGCAGATAAGCTCGACTCAATCGCAGGCATTATTGCAATAGGCTTAATCCCGACCGGCTCAGAAGACCCTTACGCGCTTCGCCGGCAGGCCTACGGTGTTGTCTCGGTTATCCTTGGTAACGACCTGGCGATACCAATGGATGAGATGATAAAACTTGCGCTCTCGCTATACGAGGCGCAGGGCGTTAAATTTGATACCACAGAGACGGCCAGGTTGGTTGAGGATTTCATAAGAGGAAGGCTGCGTGCGTATCTGCTTGCGCAAAAGCTGCCGGTTGATGCGGTTGAGGCGGTGGGCGCGATGCCGGTCGAGAACATGGTCGATATCAGAAGAAGGGCACGCGCGATAGCCGAGAAGCTGGGTAGTAGGGAGATGGCAGATCTGCTTGTTGCTTTTACCAGGTGCAAGAATCTTGCCAAACCGGGGCTCGGTATCCAGATCGACACAAATATTCTTCAGGAAACAGCCGAGAGAGAGCTTTACGAATCGGCGGTTGAGGTAGATAGAGACTTGAGTAATGCTGATGGAAACTATACTTTAGCTATTGACATACTAGCCCGCTTGAAAAGCCCGGTTGACTCATTCTTCGATAATGTGTTGGTTATGGCGGAAGATGAGGCTATTAGAAATAATAGAGTTAGACTGCTAAACTACTGCTTAGAAGAATTCCTAAGGGTTGCTGATTTTTCAAAAATCAGCGGTGTTGGTTAATCAGCCGTAGGCTATCTATAAACAGAGTTTGGAAATTATTTTACGGAGGGAACGAAATGCCAGGGAAGACTAAATATGTCTACGATTTCAATGAGGGATCGGCGGATATGAAGTATGTCCTCGGCGGTAAAGGAGCAAACCTCGCCGAGATGACACGCTTGGGCCTACCGGTGCCCCCAGGCTTCACAATTACTACGGGAGCCTGCAACGAGTACTATCAAACGGGGCATTTCCCGGAGGGCCTGATGAAAGAGGTAAACGAGCACCTTGTAAAGCTGCAAGAGAAGATGGGCAAGAGGCTGGGTGACCCAAATGACCCGCTTCTTGTATCCGTGCGCTCGGGCGCACCGTTTTCCATGCCGGGTATGATGGATACCGTCCTGAACCTGGGTTTGAACAACGAATCTGTCCAGGGGATAGCTAAGCAGACTGGCGATGAGAGGTTTGCCTACGACTCATACCGCCGCTTTGTCCAGATGTTTGGAAAAGTTGTTTTGGGTATTGAAGGTGAGCTTTTTGAGGAGGCTATCAATGAGCTTAAGGAAAAAAGAGGCGCCAAATATGATACCGACCTTACAGCTGATGATCTCAAAGAGCTTGTCCAGACATTTAAAGGCATTGTGAAAGATCATGCCGGACGTGATTTCCCAACCGATCCTAAAGAACAGCTTGTTCTTGCGATCGAGGCTGTCTTTAGAAGCTGGGGCAACAAGAGGGCGGTTGATTACCGGAGAATCTACAAAATACCTGATAATCTTGGTACTGCCGTTAACGTGCAGACTATGGTGTTTGGAAATAAGGGTAACACCTCGGCAACTGGCGTGGCGTTTAGCCGCGACGCGGCAACCGGCGAAAATATCCCCTACGGCGATTATCTGGTAAACGCCCAGGGAGAGGATGTTGTAGCTGGCATTCGTGTAACCCAGCCGCTTATGAATTTAAAAAACGAGATGCCTGAATTGGCCGGCCAGCTCTTTGATATCTTACATAAGCTTGAAAAGCATTACAGGGATATGAACGACACCGAGTTTACAATTGAGCAGGGCAAACTCTGGATGCTCCAAACAAGAATTGGCAAGAGAACTGCCGCCGCCGCGTTAAGGATTGTGGCGGACATGGTTGAAGAAGGCCTTATTACAAAAGAAGAGGCTGTCCAAAGAATCGATCCCGACCAGCTCGACCAGCTTCTGCACCCGCAGTTTGACCCCAAGGCCAGTGTTGATGTTTTGACCAAGGGGCTTAATGCCTCGCCGGGCGCCGCTGTCGGCAAAGTAGTCTTTGATGCCGATACCGCTGAGGAAATGGGAGGTAAAGGCGAAAAAGTTATCCTAACCCGTTGGGAGACAACCCCGGATGACCTGCACGGGATGGTTGCCGCCCAGGGGATATTGACCAGTCACGGCGGAAAGACGAGCCACGCGGCAGTAGTTGCCCGCGGTATGGGCAAGCCCTGTGTATGCGGCGCCGATGCGATAAAGATTGATGCCAAGAACAGAGTGTTCGCAGTTGACGGCACCCAGGTAAAAGAGGGCGACATTATCTCAATAGATGGGACAACCGGACGGGTTGTCGTAGGTGAAGTCCCGCTTGTCCCACCAAAGCCGACCAAAGAATTTGAGCTTATCTTAGGTTGGGCTGATGAAATAAGGTCCCTTGGCGTTCGCACCAACGCAGATACACCGGAGGATGCCGAGAAAGCCCGCCAATTCGGGGCGGAGGGCATCGGCCTTGCCCGTACCGAGCACATGTTCCTGGGGGATCGGCTGCCAATTGTGCAGAAGATGATCCTGGCCAATACCAAGGAAGAAGAAGACGAGGCGCTCGCAGAGCTTCTTGCAGTTCAGAAAAAGGACTTCTACGGCATATTTAAAGCCATGGATGGCCTGCCGGTAACGATTAGGCTGCTTGACCCGCCACTTCATGAGTTCCTGCCAAGCCCAGTTGACCTTAGAGTTGAAGTTACTAAGATGGAATGCGCCGGGGCTTCCGAGAGCGAGCTTTCCGCAAAGAGAGAGCTTCTGGATAGTGTTGAGAAGATGGCCGAGATGAACCCGATGCTTGGCCTTCGTGGCTGCCGACTGGGCATCACCCACCCGGAAATCTACAAAATGCAGGTGCGTGCCATCATGGAGGCGGCTTGCCAGCTTAAGAAAGAGGGCGGCGATCCCAAGGTCGAGATAATGATCCCATTAGTATCCGTTGTAAATGAGCTAAGCACGCTTCGTCGTGAGGCCGAGGACGTCGTCGGTGAAGTGCTTGCCTCATGTGGTATCGATGTGGACTACAAGATCGGGACCATGATCGAGATTCCAAGGGCGGCGATTACCGCCGACGAGATCGCAAATGTTGCGGACTTCTTCTCCTTCGGAACAAATGACCTAACCCAAATGACCTTCGGCTTCAGCCGCGACGACATCGAGGCCAAGTTTCTGCCCCGATACTTGGACAGGAAGATTTTAACCAGTAACCCGTTTGAGACAATTGATGAGGGTGTTGCCAAGCTCGTTGCTATCGGCTGCGAGAACGGCCGCAAGACAAACCCCAACATCAAGCTTGGTGTCTGCGGCGAACACGGCGGAGACCCCGACTCGATTAAAAAGTTCCACGAGATCGGCCTCACTTACGTGAGCTGCTCACCGTATAGGGTGCCGCTCGCAAGACTTGCCGCTGCACAAGCGGTCCTTGGCGAGGCAAAGGTCTCAACAAAGTAAATCGGTCTTAAGAAAAGGAAAAAAGAGTAGCGGGTAAAGCGTATAAAGTAAAGCGGAGGTAAAGGTAAGGTAAAGCGGGACGCTGCTATGGATTCTATGGTTGCTCATTTACATATATACACAGTAGCGCAAATAGTTGACAGAACGCCCATCTACCGCTAACCTTAAACTCATGCCGAGGGGTCCAAGGATAGATATCCCAGGACTGATCCAACATGTGATTTGCCGGGGGATAGAGAGAAAAGCGATATTTAGAAGTGATGCCGACTACGAGGACATCTTGAGTCGCATCTTAAAACTAGCCGGGGCAGAAGACCTAAAAGTGTATGCCTTTGCCCTCATGCCAAACCATATACACCTTCTTGTTAGACCCCTGAAGATGCCACTCTCTACCTTTATGCGAAGGCTCTTGACCGGATACGCCATCTACTTTAACCGAAAATATAGGCGAGTCGGCCACTTATTCCAAAACCGGTACAAGTCCTACGTGGTAGAAGAAGACAGCTATTTTTTAGAGCTCATCCGCTATATACACCTAAATCCAGTAAGGGCTGGTATCATCTCTGGCCTAGGAAAACTTGCTCTCCACCCTTATACTGGCTACTCAGCTTTGATGGGAAGGGCAAATTGCCCCTTTCTTAACTCAAACGAAGTGCTCTCTCATTTCTCAAGCAACTTAAGATCGGCAAGAAAGAAGCTATTTGAGTTTATGCAAGACGGTATTGCGCAAGGCGAAAGAGATGACCTTTCAGGCGGCGGGCTTAAGCGGAGCCTAGCAAGGCTTGATCCGGAGCAAAGAGAAGACCGCCAGGCTTTCGACGAGCGCATTCTAGGCTCTTCTTTGTTCGTTGAATCTGTACTAAAAGAGACTTGTAGGAAACAAGATTTAAAAGAAAGAGACGGCCGACTTGAAAAGCTTCTTGGCAAGGTAGCCGATCTTTATAATTTAACTATCCCTGAGCTTTGCTCGGGCTCAAAGAGGGCGCCCGTCTTAAAAGCAAGAACAGCGGTCATCTTCTATGCAACTAAAGATATTGGCACCTCAGCAAGGGAGCTATCTAAAGTTTTAAACGTTGCTGCCGCAACTGTTCATGAGAATGTAAGATTGGGAAAAGGCAAGGCTTAAGAATAGGGGATGCCTCTGGATTCGAAGATACCATAGCAACCATAGCTACGTCCCTCTCCCCTTCTCTCCCCCTTCCCTCTCCGTTCTAAAATATAAAAATAATATGTTAGATACATCGTTAAAAGGGTAACTATGCTATCGGGATACTAGAGACATGTTTTTAGCATAGCTGCTCTAATGGCTCGGTTATCTCCAATAATGAATGGTTGGTTGATTCTAGAATTAGGTATGGGAACCGGTAAATTCTAAACTTACCGCATGAGCTTGTTCCCCATGCCCTCAAGAAAGGGGTGATGTAGCGACAGTTAAAACCCTCAAATCTCAAGGATTTACGTTTATGAAAAGTTTCTTGAACAAAGGAGGTAATGTGGTTAGAAGATTCCTGGTTTTTATGCTTGTCTTAAGTTGTGCAGTGGCCTTACTGCTGGTAACCAGCACGGCATTTGCGGCCCCTCCACAATTTCTTACCATGAAACAGCAGCTCGGAAAGTTTCTATACTTTGACAAGAACCTCTCTACACCCAGCGGGCAGGCTTGCGCAAGTTGCCACTGGCCAAAAGCAGGTTACGCTGATCCTGATTCTAATTTGCCCGTATCAGAAGGTGTAATAAAAGGCCGTTTTGGCAACCGCAATGCCCCAACATCGGCATACGCCGCATTTAGTCCAGTATTTCATTACGATCCGATTAAAGGATCTTACATCGGTGGTCAATTCTGGGATGGCCGTGCAGCTACCCTTGCAGACCAGGCAAAAGGACCTTTCCTTAACCCACTAGAAATGAATAATCCAAATAAAGAAGCAGTTGTTAATAAGGTCCGCAGATCGTGTTATGCACCCCTTTTTACGGTTGTTTACGGGCCGGGGTCGCTAAACGACGCCGAAAAAGCGTACGATCTAATTGCCGATGCAATAGCGGCATATGAAAGCACAAGTGAAGTATGCAAATTCAACTCAAAGTATGACCTTTATCTTGAGGGCAAGATTAAGTTAACTAAACAGGAAATGAGAGGGTTGGCTTTATTTGAAGGAAAAGCCAAATGTGCCAACTGTCATCCAAGCCAGTCGGGTCCGGATGGAACCCCACCCTTATTCACAGACTTCACTTACGACAATCTCGGCGTGCCCAAGAATCCAGACAACCCATTCTATAACCTGCCGCCGGAGTTTAATCCCGCCGGCAAGAATTTTGTAGACCTTGGGTTAGGCGGAGTTCTTCACGACCCGGCCCAGTATGGCAAAATGAAGGTCCCGACTCTTCGAAACATAGCAAAAACAGCCCCTTACATGCATAATGGATACTTTAAGACGCTCAAGGATGTTGTAAATTTCTACAACACCAGGGATACTGGCAACTGGCCGGCCCCCGAGGTCTCTCAAAACGTCAATACCGGGGAGCTGGGGAATCTTGGTTTAACCGACCAAGAAGTTGACGATATAGTGGCATTCCTAAAAACGCTTACAGACGGCTATGGAGCCCACCGGCGGTAACGCATTAAATAAGGGAGTGCAGCTATTGCATTCCCTTATTAAAATCTTTTAGCTACGCTTATTATTATCTCACCGATGGGCATGATACCACACTTGAAGCTCCCTCTCGCATTGGATACCTCATCAAAGACGTGTACAATCAAAAGAGGCTTCACTCATCCCTTGGCTATATGTCGCCAGATGAGTATGAAAGACCAGGGTGCAGTCCAAACTTTGTTTGATATTTAAAGCGGTTTAAGATGACAAGAACGGTTCGTGGTATCTTAATATTTTTTCTTGTTTTGATATCTATCCTATCCGGTTGCACAAAGCAGCCCAAGGAAAAGGCTAAAACACCGGGCAGACTAAAATGGAAAGCCGATACTGTTGCGGTTGGCTTTAAGCCGCTGGGCTGGCTGAGCTATTCTCCGGTTGTCGCAAACGGGATGGTTTATCTGCGGGGCCGGGATGGTCTTTACGCCCTTGATACAAAAACTGGTAAGCAGAAGTGGATGCTTAAGAATAAGTTTAGCATCGCTACCCCGTGCGTGAGCGACGGTGTTCTCTACATGGGCAGCCTTGATGGCATTTTTGCGATCAATGCCAAGACTGGCAAGGGAATTTGGTACTTTAAGATAGGTCACGAGGTCGATTCAAAACCGACTGTCGCTGACGGAACAGTTTACTTTGGTTGCGCCGATAGCAAATTTTATGCTGTTAGTGCAAAAAGTGGGAGAATAAAGTGGGTTCGTGCAACCAAAAAGCCGGTCTACTCAACTCCCGCTGTCGCCGAGGGTGTGGTTTATTTTGGTGGCACCAATGACTATCTTTACGCACTAGATGCAAAGACAGGCGCAATAAAGTGGGTTTTTAGAACAGGTGGGATCGTTGGCTCGCCGGTTGTGGAAGGCGGCACGCTTTATTTCGGGAGTTGGGATAACTGCGTCTATGCCTTAAATGCCAAAATGGGCAAGAAGAGATGGAAGACTGCGCTAGATAGTGAGATTACCTCCGCCCCGGCAATCGGTAGTAGTGCGGTTTATTGCACGAGCTGGAACGGCAATGTCTATGCTCTTGATTTAAAGACAGGCATTAAGAAATGGGTATTTAAAAGAGAGATGTTAAGTGGTCTTGATGCGTCGCCGGTCATCGATGCCGGCACAGTTTACATCGGCATCGATAAGTTCTATGCTCTTGACGCCAGGACTGGCAAGGAAAAATGGGATTTCCAAGTTATCAAAGGCTCGCAGAGCTCCGGCATTTCCTCAGCTGTCGTCTCAGGCAAGACAATCTATTTTATTAGTAATGGTGTCTATGCGGTGAGGCAATAACGTTTATCAACTTCGCTTAGATATAATAGGGCTTGCAGGAAGATATGTGGGTGTTTTAGTGCGCTTTTTTCACGTTTATTGGTTTGCTTTGTGGGTAGAGAAAACCTGCAAAAAATAATCCAGGACGAAAGGAGAAAAACTAAAATGCCCACTGACCAAGAGATTAAATCCGATATCCAAGATACCTTGACCTGGGATATCCGGGTTAACAATCAAGATATCATTGTTGATGTAACGGATGGGGTTGTAACACTTATCGGGACCGTTGATACCTACGACCAGAAGCTAGAAGCGGCCCAAATCTCAGGCCGCATAAAGGGAGTGGTTGATATTATAAATGATATTGTTGTAAAACCGGTAAGCGCAAGGCCTGACCTTGAAATACAAAACGATGTCGGCACAGCGATAAGAAGAGACGTAAGGATAAACGCCGAGGATGTTATCGTAAATGTAAACAGCGCCGTGGTCACATTAAGTGGCTCTGTACCTACAATAGCGCAAAAGAATGCCGTAGAAAGCGATGCCTGGCTGACCCCCGGGGTGACCGATGTTATAGATAACATTGTCGTTGCACCTCCGTTTGCCAGAACAGATCATGAGATAAAAGACAATGTACTGGCCAGGCTTTTAGGAAATACCAGTATACATATCAGACACCTAAACGTTGATGTAATAAATGGGGTTGTTTATATTAGGGGATCGGTTAGTGACTACACCCAAAAATGGATAGCATCGGATGACGCCTGGAGGGTGCCCGGGGTCAAAAATGTTGTAAACGAGCTTGCCGTAGAAAGAGTTGCCTAAAAACCTAATAGTCTGGCCGGATTCTCACTTAAAAATTTAGCCGATAAGTTTTCACCAAAGAGCTTTTCGATATATTCTCGTTCGGTTTTATGGTCTCTAAACGGGAAATCCGTTCCGAAAAGGATGCGGTCGAAGCCAATTCGCTTGGCCATTGAAACAAAAAAGTCATCATCAATTCTGGTAGGTAGGTATGCTGTATCAAAGTAAACGTTGTCGTAGCCGATCAGGGGATCTACGCTGTCCCATGTCTGGTAGCCTCCAAAGTGGGCGAGAACTATCTTAAGCTTGGGGAAGGATTCTATGATTTTTACAAACTGTTTCGGCTGGCTAAAAGTCCCCTTAACGCCGCCTTCCTCGTCGCCCGCGTGAAAAACAACAATAAGCCCAAGCTCGGTCGCCCGCTCATAGATAGGAAACATGCGCTTATCATCCGGATAAAACCTCTGGGCATTGGGCTGTATTTTCAGCCCCTTTAGTCCAAGACTGGGGAAACGGTCAAGCTCGGCAGGGTCGTTCTCGGCGTGAATCGAGCCAAAGGGGATGATTCTCTCATGTCGCCTTCCCAGCTCGGAATACCAATCGTTGAACTTAACATGTTCCGGGCGGTTTGCAATGGATAAAACAACAACCTTGTCTATGCCGGCGTTTTCAGCAGATTCCAACACCTCTGCCGATACCGCGTTGTACCTACGCCTAACCCCGTAGACCTCCTCCATCTTGCCGATTAGTTTTTCGGCGACATCCTCTTGGAAAACATGCGCGTGAAAATCAAAAGTGAGCATAACTCATCCTTTTCATTGGCAAAATATGTTCTTACAATAGCATAGGTAGAAGGCTTGGTGAAGAACCAGAGGAATTGCGAATTTTGGGTGGCGAATTAAAGACCGGTTAATAGGTGAGTGGTGAATCGGAAAGGGTCATCCTGAGCGTAGCCGAAGGCGGAGTCGAAGGATCTCAATAATATAATCAAAAGTTATTGCCCACATCTCTTGCTTTCATACTGTGAGCTGTCAGCTGAGGGCTGTGAGCTATGTCGTTTACAAAGATTTCAGCTAAAAGTTTAATTAAGAGGTAGGAAAATTATGGTATTTGCCGAATAGAAAATAAAATAAAGCAGTATCTAAGTATAATGGTGATAAGTGAAGAATAATATGTTAACGCTAAGAGAGTTATATGAGCAGCAGGAATCAGAGCTGTTAGCTAAGAACGCCAAGCTAAGTAGAGATACAAAGGGACGGGCAAAGCCGATCGAGCCGTGTCCGTTGCGGACTTGCTACCAACGTGATCGCGACCGTATTATCCACTCTAAGGCGTTTAGGCGTCTCATTAATAAGACGCAAGTATTTCTTGCCCCCGAAGGAGATCACTATCGCACAAGACTTACGCACACGCTTGAAGTAAGCCAAATCTCAAGGACTATTGCTAGAGCTCTTCGACTAAACGAAGATCTCGTCGAGGCAATCGCCCTTGGACACGACCTTGGGCATACTCCCTTTGGCCACGTTGGGGAGCAAGCAATAGACGAAATATTTAAGGAGCTTAAGGACTCAGAAATTAGTGGCGTGCCAGCATATTTTAGGCACAACGAGCAGAGCCTTCGGGTAGTAGATATCATTGAGTACGAGGGCAAGGGGCTTAACCTTACCTGGGAGGTGCGAGACGGAATCCTCAACCATACGGGAGAAAAAGACCCCGAGACCCTAGAGGGCAAAATCGTAAAGATTGCCGATAGAATCGCCTATATAAACCACGATATCGACGATGCGGTGCGGGCCGGTATCTTAAGCGTTGCGGATATTCCCGACAAGCTTACTTGCTTGCTTGGTAAATACCATGGTGTTCGCATAAATAACATGGTCTATAACTTGGTTGAGTACAGCAAGAACCAAGATAAAATAGCAATGAGCCCGAATTTCATGAAGGCTATGCTTGAACTAAGAGAATTTTTGTTTGAACATGTTTATCTGAGCTCGGCAGCAAAATCGGAAAATGGCAAAGCCAAAAATGTTATAAGAAGCCTTTTCTTTTTGTTCTTAAAAAAACCAGGGCTACTCCCGCCAGAATTTTATCCGAGGAGCGAGGAGGAGCTTCCAGTAAGAGTGTGCGATTACGTCGCGGGGATGACGGACCGCTATGCAATAAAGACGTTTGAGGACTACTTCGTCCCGCAGGTTTGGATGGTCTAGGGATTGCCAATTTACGATTTTCGGTTGTCGGATTAAAGACCGGTGAGTCGGTGAACAGGTGAATCGGAAAGACCGGTAACTTTACTTAGCATTGGCACTTAAAAAGTCCGAAAGGATTAGGGGCAAAATGGCTAGTTATAAAGGCCGCATAAAAGAAGAAGATATAAGTACAATAAGAGAGCGCAGCAATATAGTTGATGTGGTCTCCGATTATGTCATGCTCAAGAAAAAAGGGAAGCTTTTTTGGGGACTTTGCCCATTTCACCAAGAGAAAAGCCCTTCCTTTAAGGTGGATCCGGCAACTCAGCTTTTTCACTGCTTTGGATGCGGCGAGGGTGGAAACGTCTTTACCTTTATCATGAAAGTTGAGCGCCTGGATTTTCCCGAGGCGGTTGGGGCTTTAGCAGAACGTATTGGCTACAGAATTAACTACGAGGCGATAAAGCCAAAGGAAGCTTCTAAAAAGGGCCGTATCCTAGAGGCAAATCACCTGGCCATGCTCTTTTACCAGCATATCTTACAAAAAACGCGTGAGGGAGAGCGCGGCAGAACTTATTTAAAGAAGCGTGGCTTAAATGACGATATTGTAAACAGCTATGGGCTTGGTTTGGCCCCCCAGAGTTGGGGTTCTTTGGATAATTACCTCATAAAGAAGGGTTTTTCCAGGGCAGAGCTCCTGGAAGCTGGCCTCGTAGTTAAAGGGCCGAAAGGATACTACGATAGATTTAGGGGCAGGCTTATTTTCCCAATAACCGACCTTAGAGGACACGTTATTGCTTTTGGGGGTCGGGTTTTGGGTACTGGTGAGCCCAAGTATCTTAACTCTCCGGAGACCGTTTTGTACCATAAAAGTTCAACGCTTTACGGCCTTCACCTGGCAAAAAGCCAGATAGTACGCACGGGAGCTGTCTTGGTCGTTGAAGGATACACTGATGTTCTTGCCCTGGCGCAGGCCGGAATTTTAAATGTGGTAGCCACGCTTGGGACAGCCTTTACGGCTGAGCATATAGAGCTTCTGAAGCGGTTTGCCGAGCGCGTAATTTTAGTTTTTGACGCTGATGCAGCTGGCATGAAAGCTGCCGAGAGCGCAAGTTCGTACCTTTCAGAGTTCAGACTCCCGCAGACGGAGGCTTTAAGGAATTTGGAGCAAACAAGCACCTCAGGTATAGATGTAAAGGTCATTATGCTGCCGCAAAATCTAGATCCGGCCGATTTTATCGCTGCGCAGGGTGCAGAATCCTTCTATAAACTGGTAGATTTGGCGGAGCCGTTCTTTGATTTTTACTTGACGAGAGAGATTAATAAGTATAATATCAGTGAGGTTCGGCAAAAAGAGCAGGCCGCACTGGCTTGTTTTAAACTTATTGCAATGCTCGATCATCCGGCATCGCAAAAAGAATATTTAAGCAAAGTCGCCCAGCGGCTTGAGCTCGATGAGGAAGCACTTACGGTTAAGTACAATGCTATATATAAAAAAAGCTCAGCAATACGAAGTGAAGCAAGGGCAACAGTACTTGATCCGCAAGAAAGAGCAGAGCGTTCACTTCTTCACTTAGCGCTAAAATATCCCGAGATTAGAAATAGAATACCTGCAGAGATGGACGAGAGCTACTTTGTTTCTCCTGCTCATGCCCAGATTTTCACAGTTTTAAAGAGCATGGGCGGGGGTAAATTTGACGCAAGCGCACTGGATAATCTTGACAAAGGGCTTGCATCAAAGGCTACCGAGCTACTATTAGCTGAGCCTGAATACGAGGAGGAAAAGTTATTAAAATATTTTAAGGATATTTTAATAACGCTCAAGGATTTTCATTATAGACGTCAAATTAGTAAATTGAAAGCGGAACTTCAATCTTTGACGTCTCAAGAAAATAAAATGCATTACGATGCATTATTTGAAGAGCTAATTGCTCTAGAAGCAAAAAGACGGGACCTCAAAGAAAAGGTACCGTAGTTTGATTGGAGGAAAGTCTAGTTTGAACACCCGCATTAACGAGCTTGGTATTCCAGAAGTAAAGCAACTAGTTGAGTTGGGTCAAGAGAAGGGCATCCTGACATCCGATGAGATAAGCAGCGGCCTAGAGATGTTGGATCTAACCAGCGAGCAAATAGATAATATTTATACATACCTTTTTAGCATCGGCGTGGAGATAGTTGATACAAGCGATGATAACGCTGCCGAGGATGAGCTTGAGGTCGATCTAAAGGCCGAAGAAGCCGAGGCTATCCCTGAAGAGCAAGAAGAGGAAGTAGAAGAAAAGGCAGTCCGAAACATTGACCTATCTGTAAAGACGCCGACCAACGACCCCGTGCGCATGTACCTAAAAGAGATCGGCAAAGTCCCGCTTCTTACTGCCCCGGAGGAAGTTGACCTTGCCAAGAAAATAGAGGCGGGGGAGAAAGCGGCGAGCAAGCTCGAGAAAGACGAAAGCAAGCTGCCAAGAGAAGAGGTAAGGAAGTTACGCAGGACCGAACGCGATGGAATGGCTGCCAAAAAGAAGCTTGTCGAGGCCAACCTAAGGCTGGTTGTAAGCATCGCAAAAAGGTATGTCGGCCGCGGAATGCTCTTTTTAGACCTCATCCAGGAAGGGAATCTCGGCCTTATACGTGCGGTTGAAAAATTTGATTACCGCAAGGGATATAAATTCAGCACCTATGCTACTTGGTGGATTCGCCAGGCAATCACGAGGGCAATCGCCGACCAGGCAAGAACGATTCGCATTCCGGTCCACATGGTCGAGACAATAAACAAATTGATCAGGATTCAGCGTCAGCTTTTGCAGGAGCTTGGACGAGAGCCCAGCCCCGAAGAAATCGGCGTGGAAATGGGACTTACTCCGGAGAAGGTACGCGAAATTCTAAAGATCTCTCAGGAGCCGGTTTCCCTTGAGACTCCGATCGGTGAGGAAGAGGACAGCCAGCTTGGCGATTTTATCGAGGATCAGGAGGCCGAAGTGCCAGCGGATGCCGCATCCTTCTCGCTACTTCAAGAGCAACTGCAGGAAGTTTTGGACACGCTATCTGATCGCGAGCGAAGGGTCATCGAGCTTCGCTTTGGCCTAGTCGATGGCCATCCGAGGACGCTTGAAGAGGTAGGACGTGTGTTTGGTGTAACCCGTGAGCGGATCAGGCAAATCGAATCCAAGACACTTAGTAAACTGCGCCACCCAATCCGCAGTGCAAAACTTAGAGACTATCTAGAATAATCCTTCTCAAATGACTTATTCTGGGGATAGGGGTTTTTAACATCTTTGCGGAAAACATGGATTGCCTTTTGCCTGGGGACGGGACAGTTGTTCTCGCATATCCCACAGCCAATGCAGTTCTCCTTTATTACGTAAGGACGCTCAATTGATGTGCCATTTGTAATTTGATCCCAATATTGCTTAACAATAACTGCCTTTTTTGGGACAGGGCACAGATTAGCACAGACTCTACACCCATGGCCGGCTACCCACGGGTAACACCTGGTGCGGTCAATCTCAGCTTTTCCAATGACAAATTTTTGCTTTGATTTAAGCGTAAGGTACTCAACCGCACCGGTTGGGCAGACCCTCCCGCAGGCGTTGCATGACCAATCGCAGACGCCCTGGCTAAAATCCAGGTGAGGCGTCCAGACGGCAGCAAGGCCGTATTGGAAAAGTGCCGGCTGAAGCACATTGGTTGGGCAGGCCTTAAGGCACTCGCCACATCTTATACACTTATTTAAGAACTTGTCTTCATGTGACACGCCGGGAGGCCTGACCAAGGTCGAATTACCCTGGGCCGCGAGCGATTTAAAGGGAATGAGATAGGAAGCGGCGACACTTCCCCCGATTGCCAAGACCGCGCTTCTTCTAGACGGCATTTCAGATGTAAGCTCGGGCTTTAGCCCCCAGGATATAATATCCTGCGGACACTCGTCTCGACATTTCAGGCAGAGGACGCAATTTGCGGCATCTGTTGCAGCCCCATTATTAGTAACAGCATCCATCTCACAGACCGCGGCACAGTCGAGGCACCCCACGCAGGCATTCGCCTCAACTTTTCTTCGGTAAAGAGGGACTCTTCCGATGAGTCCCAAAAATCCGCCAAGCGGGCAGAGATAGCGGCACCAGAACCTTTTGCCAAGCGCGTTAAGGCTGACTACGGATATGAATAGTAGGATTATCCACTGGGTTGAGCTGAACATTTTTGGGCTGCCGAAGACCAGTATCCCGTCCAGGCCCTTCATCGTGTTGCTTACCGGGCCGGCTAGTATGTTTGACCTGTAAAGACCGGTGCTGGCCTTGGTGAGGATAAAATCCAGCGCGGGGAAGATAGTGACCGAAGTGGTACGGGTAATAAGCGATATTGGATCAAAAAGCATCAAGAAATTAACCCCAAAGAGGCTCATCACCAAGATTATGGCCAGAGTGATAAGCGGCAACACCTTGAGCTTTCTAAACGGTTTCTGGTCTATTTTAAGTAGCTTTGCAAACGGGGAGAAAAGATCAAGAAACGTGCCCATCGGGCAGGCATATCCGCAAAATACTCTGCCAAAAAGGAAGGTCACGGCGACCGTGACCAGGGAGTACAATAAGGCCGTTATTAGCGGCAGGCCTACTACGACCGCAGCGACGGCGACGAGTGGGTCAGAGGCAAGGAAAAGCTGCGTCGGAAAAGGTAAAATTATCGGCTTTGCCGAGATTCCTAATAATAAAAGAAAGAGCGCAAAGAAAAACGCTTGAATTATTCTCCGGTGTTTGGACAACCTAAAGCGCATCTAATTGCTTTATTAACCCCCTAAGGCTATACTATTGACTTAGCGCCCACAGATATTATACACGAAGCCTCTTGTAAGTTTAATAAGTTCTTTTGGAGAACATAAAGCCAGGTATTTTTGATAATATGAGTATCGGCACTTAGCTTGAAACTTGCAAAAATATCCTCTATAATGCTACAAGTGTGCCTTGAGCACGTAAATTGAATATTGGTTTCACTCATTCCTCGGTAGCTCAACGGTAGAGCATTCGGCTGTAAGGTAAAGTTGCAGCTTCCACGGGTAACCGTGGTTGAAAAATCGGGTGAATTCAGGGGAACCTGATTACCGCAAGGTGTAAGGCAATCCTGAGCCAAGCCTCAATTTAAAATTGAGGAAGGTGCAGAGACTATCCCGCAAGGGAGTACCCTAATGTTTTATATATTAGGGGAAGCGCCCGACTTCCGGCCAGTAGGTCGGAGGATGATATAGTCCAATCTCCGAAGAAACTCGGAGGCAATTGTAACCGAAGGGTTGTAGGTTCGAATCCTACCCGGGGAGCACTTAAGATTCCAACTTGAAAAACCGCTTTGTAGAGCGGTTTTTCTTATCTATGCCTAATGTTATGGTTGTGGGTTGAAAGGCAACGACCTCTTAGCCGCAAAGTAAACATGCTTTACAGCGGTCGCATAGTTCTTTATAATCCAACCAGCCGCTGAGTAAATATTAAAGAATAGGCGAAATACATAAATATCTATACAAGCTCAAAAAGCATAAAGAACATTTCTCTATACACGAAACTTGGTTATCGTATCTTTAAGTCTGAGAAGATCAATGAAGCATTAGAGCTAGTGTATCTAGAAAAAATAAAACCCTAAACTGTAGTCAGGGAGAATTTGAATGGAACAAATCGAAGAGGAACGCTTTTTTACTATGGCAGAAACTTATGATGCGATGGCCCAGACCCTCGTTCCTATGTATGATATGCTGCAAAACGAGATTTTTAATATCTTGCCTTTCGGTAAATACCAGAAGATTACTGTTATAGACTTAGGAGCAGGCAGTGGGATACTGCTTGAAAAAATACTGTTGCTATATCCCAACTCAATTGGCTATTGGATCGACTTTTCAGATGCTTTCCTTAGTGTAGCCGAAGACAGGTTGCGTAAATTTAGTGATAGAATTACCTTTATTCTTTCTCCTCTAGAGGATGATTGGCAAATTCAATTAAAGCATAGACCCGACTTAATTACCTCTATGTCTGCCATTCATCACCTGGAATGTGGGGAGAAGATTGCTCTTTATAACAAATCATACAACCTTCTAAACGACAATGGCTGGTTTGTCAATATCGATGAAATGAAAACCCTATCGCAAGAGGCATATAAAAATAGCCTGCTTTATTGGGCTAAATTCGTTGACAATGCCAGAGAAGGCATTACCGATGAATTGATGGATTATTATGACGGATGGAAAAACCATTTTGATAATTGGAGAGTTAGAAATATTGAAAATTTCAATACCCCGAAGGTCAAAGGAGACGACCTCCACGAGTCGTTCCTCGATCAAATTAAGTGGCTGCAAGAAGCAGGATTTAAAAATGTCGATGTCTTCGTAAAATACCACCTCTGGTGCCTTATTGGTGGGTCGAAGTAGAAGTAAAGCACATGAGAGAAGCAGAACGTCAAAACAAGCTGCAAAAGAATCTAAGAGCGATATTGATCATCAGAATAATTTCTTCGATGTTTGCCTTCTTATTTATTGCCTGCATAATATATGCCCACTACTCTGCCATAACTAATACTTTTAATAATTTGCTTTACATCTCTATAGCCATTTTATTTTTTGAAGGATAAGGGGCAATGCCCTTTGAGTATCCTTCAAAGATAATATGGCGACAACAAGGGATTCTTTAACATATTCTTGCCTAAACCTTATGACTTTTGGGCTATGTTGTTTCTTGCATTAACAGTAATAGGGGCCATCTTTCTTGTTATCAGAATAGCATCGAGATAGTTATGCCTGAAAGGAAGTTGTATCCGTGATCTCTTGCAAAGCAGATTCACTTGAAGGGGTAACGTAATAGAATTTAACCGTTGAGATGAGGATAAACAAAATGAACTATAAGAAGAATCGCGTGTGCCCAGTTGAAATAGCAGGCGGTCTTGATAACAGATTCCGCAGATGGTTACAAAACCCTAGGAAAATACTAAAACCTTATATTAAAGAGGGAATGGCAGTTCTGGATTTCGGTTGTGGTCCGGGTTATTTCACTATCGAGATTGCTCAAATGGTTGGTAAATTCGGTCGGGTTATTGCTGCTGATCTACAGGAAGGGATGCTTCAAAAACTTAGAGGCAAGATTCATGGAATTGAGGTAGAGAGCCGCATCGCATTGCATAGGAGCGAAGCGAACAAAATAGGCTTATCGGAAAAGGTTGATTTTGCTTTGGCCTTTTATGTAGTTCATGAGATTCCCAACCAAAAAGAGTTTTTTAAGGAATTAGAATCCATTTTACATCCCAGTGGGCAAGTCCTTGTAGTGGAGCCACCATTTCATGTATCAAAGTCGGCCTTTGCAGATACTATCGGAAAGGCCAGAGATGCTGGACTTAAACCCGCTAAAGGACCGAAAATACTTTTTAGCAAGACAGTTACTTTGAAAAAGGGCTAAGCAATCAAGCTGGCAATTTCTGTATGAAGTTTGAATAAGTGACAATCCGGGGAGCACTTTTTTGATGCAAAATGCTACGTGAAAAAACCGTTTTGTAGAGCGATTTTTCGCATTTATGCCTACAGTTATGGGGTACGGTTATGGGTTAGAGCTTGAGATAATATCGTCGGTGAGAATTTTGCGAATGTGAGCAACGCCCCTCTTTTCTTCTCCTTTTGTTTTTTAGTCCATTTTTCGATAACATTGTAACCAGGTATTACCTGACAAATTTGTAATTTTGCAGGACCTTCCCAAATTTCTAGTCTAGGAATTAATCGAGGGACAATAGACGGTCTCTGGCGCTTAGCATAACGGTGAGGATGATTCGTGTGGAGCAAAAATGGTCAAAAATATTGGGACATATGCAGCGCATTGAGTCGGGCTCCGTCGATATCTATGTCAATGATTGCATGGGCATATTCATCACTAAAGAGCCATTCGATTTTTCAGAGATACAACATATCCATAAGGGATACGAATTCGTTATCCCTTATGGACCGAGTGCTCCCTATAAAGTAGAGAGCAGTTATGTAAAGATGGAGCAGAAGAAGGTATTTCCCTTTAATGTAGAGCAACCTCACCAAGCGGTGGATGATAGCTTTGACTCCCGTCTTTTAGCACTCTTCTTGGATGCTGATTATATGCGGGGACTGGCTGACTCTATCTGTAGGGTTCAACAGTTAAGCTTTTATAACCAAAGTTTCGCTTATGATGCTTATCTAAAAAGTCTACTCCTCACGTTCATCGAGGAATCTAGAAATAAGCAGGGTGGACATGATTTAATAACCCAGAGTATAGCTAACCAGGTGGGTGTTTACCTGCTGAGAAACATAGGGAACAACTGCTCGGCTTTAAAAGACGAGAAACACTACTCGCAGAAGAATAACATAAATCAAGCTATCGAGTTTATCTATGAGAACTACTGGAACAACTTCTCTCTCAATGAGGTTGCGCAGGTAGCCCATTTAAGCCCACATCATTTTTCCAGAGTCTTTAAAGCTGAGGTTGGGCAGACACCCTTCGAGTTCTTACTAGGTATAAAAATCAAGAAGGCAAAAGAACTCCTGCGCCATGGAGACAAATCGATAACCGAGATTTGTTTTGAGTGCGGATTTAATACTAGCAGCTACTTCACCCGAGTATTTTCCAAGAAGGTGGGGCTAACCCCTACTGCATTCCGCGAGCTTCTACTTTAGCAAGTAAAGTCAAATCAATAGCAATAAAGTGAAAGCGTCCTTCCTTATGTTTAACTAAAATAGTTGAGAGTTAAAGGAGGGAAAAGTGAGCTTTCAAGAGTGTATCGATTTTATAATAGAGAATCCGGGCTGCGCACTTGCGACCATGGATGGCAATCAACCTAGGGTAAGAGGGCTGATACCCTTGTGGACTGGGGTGGATGGCATCTATTTCACGACTGCTCGCTCTAAGAACCTCTACTCTCAGCTATCAGCCAACCCTAAGGTTGAGCTTTATTTCATGAGATTGAAGCCAATAAAGGGCTTGCGCATAACAGGGGAAGTAGAGTTTATCGAGGATATTGAAGTGAAAAGTAAAGCTTTTGAAGAGCGGTCGTTTCTCAAGACCCTTGGCCTTGAGCGTGCCGATGATCCCAACTTCATCTTGTTTAGGGTCGCCCACGGAGAGGCCCACTTCTGGAAATGGGAGAATAATCTAAAAGAAGCAGAGATTCCAAAAATACTGTTTTAGACTTTAATGTCTCAAACAACAAAACTATTATTTTCCGTCAGAAGTGCGAATAAGCGCGAGTTGAGGTTGCACCTTGAGGGTATTCAATGGCACATGAAAGAAATATTATAATAAAGACGAAAGGCGTAATATGAAACAACCAATTTTAGGAGGCATAAGTGCAGCAAAAAGCCGCGAAGGAAATAAAGAAAATCTGCATCTACGGCGCAGGTGGAGTTGGCGGATATTTTGGCGGCAAGATCGCTCATAAGCTCTCTCAGAGCGATAGCGATGACCATGAGGTGTATTTCGTTGCCCGTGGGCAGCACCTTGCTGCGATCCAAGAAAAGGGATTGATTTTAAATACCGATGATCAACGTCACTTAGTTTGCAAGCCTCAATTCGCCACTGAAGATTTCAAGGAGCTTCCGCAAGCAGACCTGGTTTTTGTTTGTGTTAAGAGCTATGATTTGGATTCAGTTATAGAGCAAATATCAAGCAGGGTTAACAACGACACAATCATCATTCCTCTTCTAAACGGTGTTGATATCTACGAGAGAATTAGAAGCAAGATGAGTACCGGTCTAGCCCTACCAGCTTGCGTATTCGTCGGTGTTCATATAGAAGAGCCTGGTGTCGTCTCACAGAAGGGCGGGAGTGGAACAATATTATTCGGGAAAGACCCCCAAAGCGCAGATGTTATACCTGCGAACGTCTTGGAATTCTTTGATTATGTGGGTATTAAGTACCGGTGGATTGATGATCCATACCCTGCCATCTGGGAGAAGTACATCTTTATTGCGCCATTTGCCTTAGTTACAGCTTTCTCGGGAAAAGTGCTAGGCGAGGTGATGGAAGATATGTTATTAAGAGATCAAGTCAGGGATATTATGCAAGAGGTGGCTTTAATCGCAAAGCTCGAAGGTGTGGTCTTAAGAGATACCATAGTCGAAGAATCCCTGAACAAAGCCAACGATTTTCCGTATGAGACAAAAACCTCTTTTCAGAGAGATTATGAACAAGCAGGAAAGAGAAACGAAGCGGACCTCTTTGGCGGCACTATTTTGCGTTTAGGCAAGAAGCATGGTGTTCCCGCACCGGTTACCAAGAGAATTTATTCCTCTATTCTGGGCAGTATGCAGCCGATGTAATTCCGTTTTGATCTAGCCAGGAGACCATCGTATGTCAATAAAGAAAACTAAAAGCCCAGATGTTGAAGCCAAGCTTCAGCAACTTGGCTTGGTTCTCCCACCGGCGTTAAAAATCCCTGAGTCGATGGAATTGCCTTTTAACAAAAGGTGTGAAAAGGTGCCTAAGGTGCCTGGCCTACTGGCCTAACCTAAGGTGCCTGTCTTGAAAGTTTGAAAGTTTGAAAGATTGCCAAGTTATTCAAATATCGAACTGTTGCCAAAGGCCAACCAGACGCTTGGAAATTGTTTTGTTTACCTTCAGTTATTTTATAATGGCTGGTAAAAACATCACGCGAGCAAGTATCATGAGCGCGGTAATATCTAAACAGGGTTCGGCAACAGTTCGATCTTTCAATCTTTCAAGACAGGCACCAAATACCAAATACAAATACAAATAAAATACTTGGCAAAAAGGGTTGTAGAAGACCATGGTGGCGAGATCGTCTTTAGATCAACCGAGGGGAAGGGATCGGTTTTTGGGTTCAGGATTCCGATTAAGACAAGGGTCAAGGCTGATCCGAGTAGGAAGCTAATAGCGGCTTGATGTTAATAGTTGAACTTTAAATTATCTACTGGCGACTCTCACCTGAATATGACATTACGATTTATATCGGATTTATTTCGTAAAAAATCTCCTTGACTGATATTAATTATTAATATTTAATAATAACCAGGAGGTGATTATGTTGGGAAAATACAAAACTGTAACCCTGTCTATGCCGGAAGAGATTTACGAGCAAGCTGAAGAGGTTGCCAAAGAAGAGGGCAGAACCAGAAGCGAGCTCTTTAGAGAAGCCTTAAGGCAGTATGTTGACATGAAGAAATGGCGCAAGCTTCAAAGAGAAACCGCCGAAAGAGCCAGAAGCTTAGGCATCACGTCAGAAGCTGATGTTGAGCGCATCATCGGGGAGTTACGTGAGCAAACCTCATGAGACGCTTACGGCCAAAAGTTGTCTTAGATACCAATATTTATGTCTCGGCTCTTGCTTTATTTAGCGAATCTGCAAGTCAGATCATTGAACTTGCCATATTGGGTGAGATCGAGCTTTATGTTTCCCGGCCAATCCTGATTGAATTTAAGCGTGTTCTTACGGTGAAGTTTCGTTATAGCGAAAATGACGCTAACGAACGTCTAGCCTCGATTATAAGGGTTGCCACATTGGTTAACCCCAAAGAACGGTTCTCCGCTGTTCAAAATGACGAAACCGATAACCGGATTTTAGAATGTGCCTTTGCTGCCAGAGCAAACTTTATCATTTCAGGTGATAAGCACCTAAAGAACCTCAGAGAATTTAAGAGCATCAAAGTCCTGCCACCCTCAGAATTTATCCGTGATTATTTTGGTGACCGGTAATGTTCCATTGCTGTTATCTAATCTTTAGATAAAGCAATCTAAAAATTAGGTAACTTACCACTTCTGGTGCGCAATTGCACACAAATTGTGATAACCCTTTCTTTTAATTAAGCAATCAAATTGTAAATATCTGTATGAAGTTTGAATAAGTGCGAATCCGGGGAGCCAATATGGAATAATATGGAAATTAAGGCTCTATAGAGCTAAAATATCGGTTCGAATTTTTTAGAAAGTTCGGCAAAAAAATAACTGATTTTACGAATAATAGCTTTGAGCAGCCATTTTTTTGGTTCGAAGATTGTCCGATCCGGGGTCTAAAAAGCCATGCTTTTGGCTCTCGTTTGAGCCTTTGGTTTAAAAACAATAGGGGTGTATAATGAGCACATAAAAGAGGACCCCATGGAAACTGTAAGAAAATACGGAAAACCACCTTTCTCTATTGCCGTAATTCACGGCGGCCCTGGTGCACCTGGTGAGATGATACCGGTTGCAAAAGAGCTTTCTTTAGACTACGGGATATTAGAACCACTTCAAGTTGCAAACACTCTTTCTGGTCAAATTCGGGAACTAAAGAAAGTGATCGAGGAGCATGCCGAACTCCTAATTACCCTAATTGGCTGGTCATGGGGTGCATGGCTAAGTTTTTTATTTACGGCTCAAAATCCGTCATTTGTTAAGAAGCTGATTCTTATCGGAAGTGGCCCGTTTGAAGACAAATACGTTCCGAAGATTATGCAAACAAGGTTAAGTCGTCTAACTACGGAAGATAAAGAAAGGGTTGAATCATTTGGTCAGCTCATTAACGATGCGGAAGCCAACGAAAAGGACAGGATATTTTGCCAATTTGGATCATTACTTTCAAAGACCGATTTCTATAATCCTTTGCCGCATGAAGATGACATAATTGAGTGTCAATATGATATCTATGAAGGTGTTTGGAAAGATGCCAAGGAATTAAGAAGTTCTGGCAAACTTTTAGAGTATGGCAAGCAGATTACTTGCCCAGTTATTGCAATGCATGGTGATTATGATCCCCACCCCGCCGAGGGAGTAAGAGAACCGCTTTCTGAGGCGATAAAAGATTTTCGGTTCATTCTTCTTGAGAAGTGTGGCCATAAGCCTTGGTATGAAAAAGAAGCTAGGGATCAATTTTACGAGTTATTACGACAGGAACTAGAATAAAAGATTACTTTGTTAAATCACCAAGTACCTGCACTACCCTATTTCTAACAGCCGGGCTTTTGTCGTTTTGAAGCTCGGCTATTTTTTGCAAGATTTCTTGCCTGAATCGGTCATTCTTTTTGGCAATGTTGCCTAACCCTACAATTGTCCAAGACTTTACCAGGACAGTGCCGCTTTCCAGATATTTGTAAAGAATCGGCAGAACAATACCTGTTTCTTTGGGAGAAAGGTCAAGATTGCCAAAGACTTGGGCTAAGTGCCACCTCGTTTCGGGTAAGGTATCTTTTTGGGCATACTTGATAAGCTTTGGTCTAAATTCTTCCAGCAAGTTTCCGTTTTCTCGAGAAATAACTTCAACTGCATGGGCTGTTCTCATTCGAATAATCTCACTATCCGATTCAAAGCCTTCAACAAGATCAGGGAGTAGTTCCGGTTGGTAGATAACCTGCCTGGCTGCGTCATTAGCTTTACCATCCGATCTTAAATCACCGTCAGTTAATTGCCGTAAGAGTTTGTTCATGCTTTACTCCATTGGTTGTCTAATTACTGTCTTAAGTTTCTCGGGTGCAGTTTTGCGGTAATCGCTTAGGTAGATTTCATGATGCTTGCCTCTTAACTTATGGCCAATCTCTTCAATAAACTTATGAATCTTTTGAATGTTTGGACCTTCTTCAGAAAACGGACCGATGTGCATAATCTGGGCTGCCGGCCCTTCCTTATAACTTTCAAATCGCATAAGTGGTAAAGCCGGAAGATTCTTTTTCTTGGCCACTTCCTCAATTGCCTTATCAACCAGTTCTTGTTTCACCATCTCTGGCTGCATAATCATGGCCGTCCATTTCCAGTTGTCCCGATTGCCATTGGTAAAATCGGCCATATCATCAGCCCACCACAAACCTTCCAGCGGCATCACACCATAATCAATACTCTGGCTCTTTTTGATTTTAAATTTCAATGCATAAGAGACGCTGAATAAAGCCTCAATAGCTTCCTGATAAGATTTTGAGGTGGCTGGGTCACATTGTCCATCGATCATCAAATAATTCATTGCTGGTATGTTTACAACCGAAACTTCTTTAGGTGAGGAGTTGTAAAGTTCTTTAAGTTTCTTCTTGTAATCAATTTTTTCCATAATATATTCCTTTATTTATCAGGTAATCTTTCTTCTAGCGAATTTATTATTCCATCAACGAACTCTAACTCGGTTTTTATAAGAACCAGTGGGTGTTTGAATAAGGCTTTTATATGAAAAGGAAGATTCTCGCCACCCTGGACTTCGAGTTTGGTTTTAATCCTTTCAAGTTCGCTTTTAAGAAACTTTTTTCTCTCGTTTAGGGCAATTATTGCTTCCCTAGGCATTAAAAAAGGCATAGAAGCTATAGCTAAATCAAATCGGCGGTCTCTTTCTCTTGTCGAAGACAACGCTGCCAATATCTCGGTCTTTAAATTTTTTTTACCTCTGTTGGTAAGTCTAAATTTCTTTGGCAAGGGGCCTTTGCCTTGTTTGTCTGCATGAACGTAAAACTCAACAAGTTCCTTCTTGTTTAACTTATCAAGCCCTGCATAGATTGAAGTTTCGCCAATGTTGGTCCATTCTCTGTAGCCGCTTTCTTCAATAAACTTGCTTATTTCATAACCGGATAATTCATCCTTTTCAGAGATGAGTTGCAGAAGAACGAACTCAACATTAGATAGCGGTTTTGATTTAATTGCTTTTACCATAATATATCACATATGGAATATACCAGATATGGTTTATATGTCAAGCGTTTTATAACAATTCTATTGAGTCAGATATGGTTATAATTTAAGCTGAGATATATAAGCGTAATTGCGCCAAAGGCGATAAAATTGACCCAAACTACGGTTGACAAGCGACTCGGGGGCTTAGAATCCAAATAACCTTGCATTTACCAAGGCAAAAGATAAAATAGACATATCAATCCTACTTAATAACCGTTAAAACCATGAAAAAAGAGCCTAAATCACAACTAATCATTTATAAGTCCGAAGACGGCAAAACTAAAATCGATGTCCGTTTTGACGATGAGACGGTTTGGCTCACACAAAAGCTTTTAGCTGAGCTTTTTCAGGTTACCGTTCCAACAATCAACGAACACATCAAAAATGTCTTTAAAGAAGGTGAATTGGAAGAAAATTCAGTTATTAGGAAATTCCGAATAACTGCCAGTGATGGTAAGACCTACGAGACTAATTTTTACAACCTTGATCTTATTATCTCCGTTGGCTACCGCGTTAAAAGTTCTATTGCAACGGCTTTTCGCCAATGGGCAACGGCTCGTCTTCGAGAATATATTGTCAAAGGATTTGTATTAGACGACGAAAGACTAAAAAATCCAGACCTACCTTTTGATTATTTCGAAGAGCTACTTCAGCGCATTCAAGATATCCGCACTTCCGAAAAGCGCTTTTATAGAAAGATTACCGATATCTATGCGACTAGTGTTGACTATGATCCGACTGATGAAACAAGTATCCTGTTTTTTAAAACAGTGCAAAACAAAGTCCACTACGCCATTACCGGCCAAACTGCTTCTGAGATAATAAGCTCTCGTGCCGACAGCACAAAGCCATATATGGGGCTTACCTCATGGCGAGGCACAAAACCTCGTAAAGAAGATATAACGATTGCAAAAAACTACTTAACAGAGCCGGAACTTCGTGCCCTTAACAACCTAGTTGAACAATATCTTATATTTGCTGAAGGTCAGGCTATGCACCGCATTCCAATGTATATGAAAGACTGGATAGATAAATTACACGGTTTCTTAAAGCTAAACGACAGAGATATCTTAACTGATGCTGGTAAAGTATCACACGAATTAGCAGTAGAATTAGCCGAAAAGCATTTTGATCAGTACAAGAAAAACGAAGCAAAAAGTTTAGACACCGATTTTGATAAAGTAGCTTTGCAAGCAGTCCAGATAGCAAAGAAAAAGGTTGCAAAAAAGACGGCCACTAAAAAGAAGAAAGAATAAATATAAGCAATCAAAATAACGATTTCGATATGTCAAATAATATCAACCTATTCAAAGTCTAAGCTTATTTCTAAAATCCCTGTTAGATGCTATTATAATAGGAGCTTGGTATTAGGCAGAAGCATAAATCAGCATTTGCTCAATAAGTTCGAATATTGCCCGATCCGGGGAGCCAATATGGAATAATGTGGTAATTAGGGCTCTGTAGAGCCAAAATATTGGTTCGGATATTTTATGACGCCGGACAGGACATAATTCGAACCACTACAATAATGGCTTTGACGAGCCATTTTTTGCTTTTTAAGAAAGTTCGAATCCGATCCCCTGGTTTTACTTAGAAAGCGGTAAAAATCCCCTTGACCAGTTGTGTTGGCATCCCGTAATAATGAATAGCAGGAGATCAGGATGAGCGAATCTAAAAAAAGAAGAGAAACAACCCAAAGAAAGACTTTTTTCAGACGACGAGGAGAAATTTTGGCAGGAGCTTAAAAGAAAGACTGCCGAGTAGGCGAAAAGCCTAGGCATCGTCTCTGAAGCTGACATTGAACGCATTATCCACGGAGTTCGTCAGCAGCCTATTGATCCTTTTTCAAAAGGCGCTAAGAAGAGATGGGACAAGATACCTGAATGGGCTCAGACCAAAATCCTGGACAATGTTTATTGCGGGGAATGCATGAATATGGTTTCAATCGTGCTGGAAACAGCAAAAATGAAAGGAGCCAACCTAATCTTAAGAGGAACATGCAAAACCTGCGGACATGAGGTCTGTCGTCTTGTTGAGCCTGAAAGCGATTAACTGACCAATACACAAGTCATAACCCTACCAAGAACTGTTTCCAATATATTAGACTTACGTCTATTATATTGGAAAGCCCCGCAGACCCGAAACAGGGCTTATAAAAATAGTATTTACCATTACCTATAATTCAAAATAATGAACATATATATCAAAATAATGAATTGAAGGTCCTATGCTCAAAGACATTCTTTTAAACACCGCTGCCCATAAAGTTCTTAGTTTTCTAACGCTGCATCCAAATGCTTCTTTTTATGATAAAGAAATTTCTTTAGAAACGGGAGTAAGTCGAGGCATGACCAATATGATCCTCCGTCAATTTTCTGATACCGGCTTGCTTGAGCGGGAAAAGCGGGGCAAGATGTGGTTTTACGCTCTAACCGACAACCCTCTTTTTAAGTATTATCGAGTTTACGAAAATCTCGTGTGGCTAGAAGATCTGGTTCAAGCTCTAAAACCAGTCGCACAAAGAATCATTCTGTTTGGCAGCACTGCCAGGGGAGAAGATACCGCCGAGAGTGATATTGACCTTTTTATTCTTACAAGCCGCAAAGAAGATGTATTGAAGGCAATTCGTGAATTTAACATTGAACGAGAGATAAAGCCAGTACTACAAACCCCATCAGAGTATGCAGTATCCAGAAAAAAGGATAGGGCTTTTTACGAAGAAGTAGCCAAAGGAATAACTTTATTTAACAAGGAGTCAAATGAACAAAGACTTTGAAAAATGCTTGAAAAAGAAAAGCATCGTCAAACAGCCATACACCGAAGCTCTCATTGACGATGAGCTTGAGGCCGCTCGAAGAGATTTAAAAAGAGCCAAAAGAACCTACGATGAATTTCTGGAAGATTTGGATTACAAATGGGCAACCATTCAAGCGTATTACTCCATGTTTCATGCCGCTAGAGCCCTGCTTTTTAAAAAGGGTTACCGTGAGAAAAGTCACTATTGCCTAAAAGTTACTCTTCAGGCGCTCTTTGCCGACGAGGGCATAATGGATCAGCGCCTTGTGGATGATTTTGATACCGCTATGCTGCTTCGAGAAACGGCAGATTATAAATCCGATATGGCAACGTGGTCCGGTACATTTCGGGCCGGTCGGCAGAACGGGCCGACTCACCGCGGTCGGTATATTCGTCTATAAAATTCCAGCCGTTATCTTTAATGTAGTGCAGATATAGCGCAGGCAAGCCTTTCTCCGAACCGGATGTGCACCTTTCAATGCATCCGGCTCTCCCTAAGTGGCTATTTTATGGCGTTTTCGCACATTTATGAAGATTTCGCTCAACTCTTATGGCAATCTCCTCCAAAATTACGAAGAAATAGGTTTAAAACAGTAAGACGAAGGAAAAATTACTAAATTGATGACCAATAGAGAGCAGAAGAGTAGGTGTAAAAGGGGAGATTGGATTGGGGCTAAAGAAACTAATCTATTTAACAGCTGACATGCTGCTTGTCAGTTTTGCCTTACTTCTTGCGTTTCTACTCCGTTTCGGCGCAGATATACCTAATGAATACATTCCAGTGCTTTTATTCTTAATGCCGTCTGCAATTCTAATAAAGATCACCGTGTTTTACATCTCAGGTTTTTATGGCCAGCTTTGGCCGTATGCAAGCCTAAAAGAGGGGCTAAGACTGCTTAAAGGAATAACCGTATCTTCACTTATTCTTTTAGGGGTGCTCTTCTTTATCCAGCAAAGTGACTTCCCCAGGTCTGTAATTATTATCGATTGGCTTTTAACCTTATTCCTGGTAGGAGGAAGCTACTTCTTCATCCGGGCCAGGAAAGATATTTTTTCTTCACCCCCAAGGGATGTGAAGCAAGAGAAAGTTATTATCGTTGGGGCGGGAGAAGCCGGTAGCATGCTGGTAAAGCAGATGCAGCGGAGTCCCAGGTGGGGGTACCGGCCGGTAGCAATTCTTGATGATGACCTGTCGAAAATTGGACTGATGATCCATGGAGTTAGAGTTGTTGGAAGCACCAGGTCTATCCCAACGATTATTGCCGACTATCCGGCCGATGAGGTAGTTTTAGCAATGCCATCGGCTGCACGAGAGGAAAGAAGGCGTATTGCCATTGAGTGTAGAGACCTTGGCATCCCCTGTAAAACAGTGCCAGACATTACTGAGCTTGTAGACGATGAGATAAACCTCTCGCAAATAAGAGATATAGATCCTAAGGAATTGCTGGGTCGAAAAGAGACAAAGATTGATTTGAAAGACACCATAGATTGCTATAAAGGCAAAACCATTCTTATTACAGGAGCGGCGGGCTCTATAGGCTCTGAACTCTGTCGCCAGATAGTTGATCTTGAACCGGAGAGGGTAATTGCAACCGATATCTCAGAAAACGGGCTTTACCATCTCGAAGAGGAGATGACCTCCTGGCTAAACGGCAATAGCAAGGTGCTCTTTAACATCCGGGTTATGGATGTTAGGGATAACTACGCTGTTGAAAGGATCCTTAAGAGGTATAAGCCAGAGATCATCTTTCATGCGGCGGCCTACAAGCACGTGCCTATGATGGAAAGACACCCCATCGAGGCCATGGAAAACAACTTCTTAGGGACCCGCGTTATGATAGAGGCGGCCAGGCGGCACAACTCTGAAAGGTTTGTCCTTATCTCCACCGACAAGGCTGTTAACCCAACAAGCATCATGGGCCTATCGAAGCGATTTGCCGAGCAATCCGTTAAAGTAGCGGCAAGTGAGGGCGGCAACACAAAGTTTATGGCGGTAAGGTTTGGAAATGTCCTTGGCAGCAACGGAAGTGTTATCCCCAAATTTAAGCGCCAGATCAAAAGCGGAGGGCCCATAACTGTTACCCACCCCGATATCACCAGATACTTTATGACCATACACGAGGCTGTATACCTCGTTATTCAAGCGGCCGCCATGGGAGCGGGTGGCGAGATATTTCTCCTTAATATGGGGGAGCCGGTGCGAATTGCCGACCTTGCCCGAAGCATGATCCGGCTCTCCGGGCTGGAGCCGGAAAAAGATATCCCAATTAAATTTACCGGCCTCAGGCCGGGCGAAAAGCTCTACGAGGAGCTATACGGGCAAGATGAGGCGGTTAGCAAAACACGGCATCCCCAGATATTTGAGGTAGGCAGTGCCACCAATGAAATGATGCTCATCGAGCTGTTAAGTGAGTTGGAGGCAGTTGTAGCCAAAGGAGACGGCCTTAACTTTGCCAGTTTTTTAAGCCAGAACTACCTTGCCCCGGCCGCTTAAAAGTCATTTATAAAAGGAGTATCAGATGAGGGATTTCTACAAAGGCAAAAGAATTCTCGTTACCGGCGCGGCTGGAACTGTGGGAAAAGAAGTGGTAAAACAACTCTACTCTTTTTCTCCTTTAGAGCTTCGCCTGATGGACAACAACGAGTCGGAGATGTTCTTCCTTGCCGAAGAGTATAGAAACCAGGATGTCTTCTGCTTCCTTGGAGATGTTAGAGATAGGGGCAAGGTTGAAAAACTTGCAAAAGGGATCGATATCATCATCCACTCGGCTGCTTTTAAGCATGTACAGCTCTCCGAATACAACCCGTTTGATGTGGTGCAGACAAACATAATCGGGGTTGAAAATATCATCCACGCGGCAACGGCATGCAACGTAAAGCGAGTTCTCTTTACAAGCAGCGACAAAGCGGTCAATCCAACCAACGTCATGGGTACCTCGAAGCTTATGGGAGAGCGGCTTGTCACCGCAGCCAACGCAGTACGAAATGGTAGCGACACCATCTTCAGCAGCACCCGGTTTGGCAACGTGATAGGCTCCAGAGGGTCTGTCGTTCCACTCTTTGTAAAGCAGATTAAAAATGGCGGGCCCGTTACCTTAACCGACGAGAAGATGACGCGTTTTGTTATGACGATAGAAGAGGCAGCCAGGTTAGTGCTAAAGTCGGTGACAATTGCAAGGGGTGGAGAAGTATTCGTCACCAAGATGCCGGTTGTTAAAATCCCTAATCTGGCCGAGGCAATGATAGAGCTTCTTGCTCCAAAATATGGCTACAGCCCTTCAGATATTAGCATCGTTGAAATAGGTACAAAACCAGGTGAAAAACTCTACGAAGAGCTTATGAATGAAGAAGAGGTCCATCGCTCTACAGAGCTTAAAGACATGTTTGTTATTACACCGGCCTTTAAATCCATTTACGAATCTATAACATACGTATACCCGGATATCATCCCTGAGAAGGTGCAAAGATCGTATGTTTCTGCCGATGAGAGGCCGATGGATAAGGAAGCCATCAAGCAATACCTCATCGATAATAGGGTCATCGAGGTTATCGAGGAAGATATCCTGGAGGTGGCCTAAATGAAAGTTTTGGTGCTGGGGGCTGATGGATATTTAGGTTGGCCAACGTGTATGTACTTTTCTAAGAGGGGCCATGATGTTGTAGGGGTAGACAATTATTTCAGAAGAAGCGCTGCCATGGAGCTTGATTGCGAGCCTTTAATTGCGGTCCCAAACCTTGCGCAGAGGGCAAAGACATGGAGGGAGATGACGGATAAGGATATTCATATCCATATCGGAGATATCACCGACTACCCCTTTCTTAAGAGCATATTTAAGGACTGTCGGCCAGATGTTGTCATTCATTATGCGGAACAGCCTTCTGCCCCTTACTCCATGATGGATCATGATAAAGCAGCTTTCACCGTGAGAAACAATCTCATAAGCACTCTTAATGTTGCCTATGCGGTGCAAGAGGTTGTTCCAGAATGCCATATCGTAAAACTTGGCACTATGGGTGAGTATGGTACCCCCGAAATCGATATAGAGGAGGGTTTCATAGAGATAGAGCATAAGGGCCGCAAGGACAGATTTCTTTTCCCAAGGCAGGCAAGCTCTCTCTACCATACCACCAAGATACAGGATACCGACATGCTCTGGTTCTATATCAGGACGTGGGGCATAAGGGCAACGGATCTCATGCAAGGTCCTGTATATGGCATCTCGACTGAAGGGGCAGATCTTAACCCTTCTCTTATGCCTCACTTTAGCTACGATGAGATATTTGGCACCGTACTCAACAGATTTGTAGTGCAAGCAATAGCAGGTCACCCCTTAACCATATACGGCAAGGGTGATCAGATAAGGGGATATTTAAACATCAAAGACACCTTAGCCTGCGTGTATCTTTCTGCCATGAACCCGGCAGATCCAGGTGAACTCAGGATATTTAATCAAGTTACAGAGACGTTTTCTGTAAATGAGCTTGCCGAGAAGGTAAAGAGGGTCGGCGACCGTCTTGGGTACGCGGTGGAGGTCAGGAACTACGAGAACCCCAGGGTGGAGAAAGAGGAGCATTATTACAACCCGACTTATACCGGCTTACTTGAACTTGGATTAAAGGCCCATTACCTCACTGATGAAGTTCTTGTAGAGATGTTTAGGGTTGTCGAGCGGCATAAGAGCAACATTCATGATCACAAGATATTTAGAGGGATTAAGTGGCAGCAAGAGAGCCGTAAAGTGCAAGTTGAGGCACAAGTAGGATAGCTTTAAGGGGGCAAAGTGGAGGCGGAATCTGAATTGAATGTACTTATAACCGGGGGTTGCGGATTCATAGGCGTTAATTTAATAAAGTATCTGTTGCAGCAAGGGAATTACAAAATACGCATACTTGATAATCTATCTATTGGAAACATAGATAATGTTAGATCGGTAGCAGATAAACATGATAAGCAAGTAGTCGAGATTGGCAGCAATGATGATGGCTATTATGGCGCAGAGACTATCGAGTTATTAATAGGAGACATAAGGGATAAGGATATATGCATGGAAGCCTGCAAGGAGATCGACGCTGTTGTTCATCTTGCAGCCCATGCCGGTGTAGTGCCATCCATCGAAGACCCTTACTTCGATTTTGAAGTAAATATACTTGGAACATTGAACCTCCTTTTTGCGTCGGTTAAGCACAAAGTCGATAGATTTATTCTTGCTTCTTCAAATGCACCTCTCGGTGATCAGGCTCCGCCGATGGATGAGGTTAAGGTACCGGCACCCCTTTCACCTTATGGGGCGAGCAAGCTGGCTTGTGAAGGGTATTGCTCTGCTTTTTATGCCTCATACGGACTTAAAACTGTGGCTTTAAGGTTCTCCAATGCTTATGGACCTTATTCATTGCATAAAAATAGCGCGGTTGCCAAGTTTTTAAAGGATTCTTTTACTAAAGGAGAGATGATAATTTACGGCGATGGGAGCCAGACCCGTGATTTTATCCATGTTGAGGACCTCTGCAGCGCTATTTATATCTGTCTAACATCTAACGACAGTCAAAGCACCGAAGCGAATCCAATAAACCACGCGAATTTACTTAACGCCAAAAAAAAGTCGGCCAATAAAATCTGGGGGGAAGTTTTCCATCTAGGCACGGGCAAAGGAACGCCGGTAGTAGAGCTTGCTGGCTATATAAGAGAACTTTTTGAAAGCGATGTAAGAATTATCTATGAGGCGGAAAGGAGAGGTGAAATAAAGATAAATTACTCGGACATTAGCAGAGCACAGAATATCTTTGGTTTTGAGCCTCATGTTGATCTTAGGTGTGGAGTAAGGGAAGTTTATGAATGGTTTGCGAGTTACGAAATAGATAGTGTAAAGATGGTAGCAAATAAGGGACAAAGAAGTGGATAGAATAGGCCATTCTAATACGTCGTTAAAGACATCAAACTTAAACTACATTCCGTACACCGCCGAGAAGGCCCAAAGTGGTCTTTTAGCGCGCAACACATTACTGAATCTCATTGGGCAGATTAGCCCGTTGATAATAGGCATATTTACTATTCCCCTTATCGTTAAAGGATTGGGAGTGGATCGTTTTGGAATTTTATCGCTAGCATGGGTATCTTTAGGATACTTTGCCGTATTTGATTTAGGCATGGGACGAGCAACAACTAACTTCGTCTCAGAAACTCTGGGAAAAGGTGAGAATAATAAAGTTGCCACTGTGGTTTTGACCGCAGCGATAACTCAATCCCTGATTGGAATTTTAGGCGGATTGGTATTAATAGTTATAACACCAATTCTTATAGAAAAAGTTTTGAACGTTCCACCGCTACTAATCAAAGAAGCTGAAAAGACATTTTATGTTTTGGGGTTGTCGATTCCTATAGTGGTTGTTTCGCGATCATTTCGAGGCGCGCTAGAAGCGGCTCAGCGGTTTGGCCTGGTAAATATGGTTAGAATATGGACGAATACGACCCTATTTATTCTACCTCTTGTGGGCATTTTCTTTGGATGGAATCTTCCTGCCATTGTCGGATTATTAGTTATATCGCAGCTAATAGCGTTATTTGCTTATTTGTTGCTATGTTTAAAAGTTTTTCATATTTCTACATTTAAGGTTGTACCACAAAGCTCAATGCTTATATCCTTACTCAAGTTTGGAGGGTGGGTTGCTGTCTCTGATATTGCTGCACCTATTTTAGTATATGCAGATAGATTCTTAATAGGAGCATTGCTCACAATAAGTGCGGTAGGATATTATACGGTTCCATACGAAATCGCTACCAAGCTTTTAATAATCCCTTCTAGTCTGATTACGACGCTATTCCCATTCTTTAGTGCCTTAAAGGTAACCGAACACTACCAACTGATAAATAAGGCATTCATTAAGGCAACAGAATATATATCATTTGTAATGATTCCGATCACAGGATTACTTTTTGTGCTATCCACCGATATTCTTCACTTATGGCTGGGAGGCAGGTTCTCTTATCATGGCGCAATAGCATTGCGGCTCCTTGCTATAGGCATTTTTGTGAACTCGGTAGCACATATTCCCTATGCTTTTCTGCAAGGTAATGGGCGAGTAGATCTTACCGGTAAATTCCATGTCGTAGAACTCCCGATATATGTATTTTCCGCTTGGATATTCATCGTCTGGCTGGGAATCTCGGGAGCAGCGTTAGCATGGGTTCTTCGAGTGGTACTGGATGCTCTGTTTCTTTTTGCTTATGCTTTTAGAATTAGCGGGTTTTCAGCTAAAGAATTTATTCAGAAAGAACTAACCACACTGTTAGGATCTTTTATCGTCTTTACGAGCACAGCTTATATAGTATATAGCTTTGCTTCAAGTACAGCCGCCCGCATCTTTCTCCTCTTTGCCCTAAGTTTCTTTTACCTATGGTTAGTATGGAAGTATTTTTTTGAGGCGCAAGACCGGAGTCTGTTCTTAAAAACTCTTATTCCAAAAAGAGGCAATAACGATGGATGTCAATGATGGAGTTCGTGTAAAAGATGCAGAAAATTGCTTGCTATGTGATAAAACCGGTACGGTCCTTTATCAAGGCTTACGGGATCGCCTTTTTTCTGCGCCGGGTATATGGAATTACCTTAGATGTCCAGATTGTAGTCTTGTGTGGCTGCATCCCCATCCTGTCTTGGAAGATATAAATAAGCTTTATGGCGATTATTATACACACAACGCCCAAGGTTCTTCTTTACCGTTGGCGTCAATGCGTAGGAAGTTAGAGCATGCTGTTCTCGGTACTAGATTTGGTTACGGGAAGTATCTGGCAAATAGCCCTAGAGAAAAAATTATAGGTGAGTTGGTATCTTTAATCAGTCCACTGCGGGATATAGCGGGCGCAAGAACAATGTGGCTGGAAGCTGGCGGAGGGGGACACCTCCTAGACATAGGTTGCGGTAACGGTGAATTCCTTGCATTTATGCGAGAGTTAGGCTGGGAGGTTGTTGGGGTAGAGCCGGACCCTGAAGCAGCCCAGATAGCACAAAGCAAATTTGGCCTTGAGGTAATCTATAGCGATTTGAGAGAAGTTGGTCTACCGAAAGAATTTTTTACGGCAATCACGATGAGCCATGTCATAGAACATATGGTTGACCCTATGGAAGTACTTTATACCTGCCATCAATTGCTTAAACCTAATGGCAGACTTATAGTTGTTACGCCAAACGTGGAAAGCTTGGGACATCAAGTTTTTGGCGCTGCATGGAGGGGCCTTGAACCGCCAAGGCACCTGTTCTTGTTCTCGAAGTCTACTTTAAGCGACTGTTTATCATATGCAGGGTTTGAAATTCAAACTATCCGAGCAACGGCCGCTAGAGGATTTGGTATTTGGCTTAGAAGCCGTCTAATTAAAGAAAATAGAATTCAGGCGAATAAGGTACGGTCCCCTTATTCGTATATTCTTAAGGATCTTGCATTTTGGATTTCAGAGCTTTTATTGGCAGGCATAAAACCTCAGATTGGTGAAGAGATTGTTGCAATAGGAGTTAAGAGATGAACTTGGAGAAAGAACAGTTTGGTAAAAAACGGGTGCTGGTTATAGGGGTAAATTATCATAGTGATAAGGAAACAAGAGTTTTAATAAACGAAATATTAGAACAACAATGTGCTTGTTATATTGATATTTTGATCGTTGACAATTCTCGATTCCTGCCCGAATCTCTATCCAGGATTGGGAGGCCGGGCAAGCGAGTTCTTGTTTATAAGCCAGATCGAAATCTAGGATATCTAGGTGGTGCCAACTGGGCTCTTAATCAATACCTTCAGACCTCTGAATTCCCTGAATGGGTAATTATAAGCAATACTGATATTTATGTGCCCGATAGACATTTTTTCCATAACCTGGTGCTGAACTACGAAGCGGACGGGGCCGGAATTATAGCACCAGATGTATTCTCCCCAAAGTTGGGGCACCAGAATCCATTTATGGAATATAGGCCTTCATGCTTTCGGATGCATTTCTATAAATGGGTATTCAAATCTTACATCTCAACGCTGACATACGAATTTTTGGCAACAATTAAATCGCTTATTCTATCTATGTTCAGACGGTTAAAGCGGAAGAATACCATATCTCAAACACGAAACATATATGCACCCCATGGATCCTTTATTATATTAAGCAAGGCTTACTTTCAGAGGGGCGGGCTCTTAAAATACGGCGCCTTTCTTTTTGCCGATGAGGTTTTTGTTGCTGAGACGGCTATGAGGCTGAACTTAAAGGCGGTGTATGACCCTCATCTCAAAGTAATTCATTATGGCCACGGCACGGTAGGTTTATCGAATGTAAGAAAAATCTGGAAGTATATGGCAGAAGCTTCTGCATACTGTGCGGATACTCTCTTTACAAAGGGCGTGGCTAAATGAGATACTTCATTGTCTTATTGATCTTATCCATTTCACTCTCACCGAGGATCCCGCTTCCCATTCAAATTCCGCTTAGAGAGTTTGACCTGCGGATTGAAGATTTAATTATCGTTCTTTTATTCTGCATTCTGCTAATAAGGTCTTTAAGAAAAGATAGTATTTATTTAAGCTCTTTGTTTAAGCCGGCTTCCGTATATTTTAATATAGCTTGCATAACCAGCGTTATCGCTTTAATAGTCCTTCCCTTAGATGAAGCTCGAACGGTGTCATATCTAGTTAAGGAAATAGAATATTTTGTTCTCTTCCTTGTGGTAATAAATTTTGTTCGAACAAAATCTCAGCTGCACCTTGCTTTAAGAACCTTAATGATTGCTGGCTTTATCAATATGCTATGGGTTGGGTACCAAATTGTTGTAGATAAGAAAATGCCACTGCTCGTAATAAGCGCAGGAAATCTTTATGAACGCCCAACGCTTCTCGCCTCTTACGGCCCAACTCTTATTGGTGAAGCGTCCCCGTTTGCCACTGGTACTTTCTTCATGGTCATGTTTCTGCTTGCCACTTTATATTTATTATTTGTTAGATGGAAATGGACATACGCCATATTAAGTGGAGCCTTTTTAATAAGTCTCATCCTGAGCGCTTCCCGATCATCTATCTTTGGTGCTTTTATCGGCCTTGCGATCTTTATAAGTCTAAACCGTAAAAAAATACAAAAACCGTTGGTTATAGCGGTCAGTGTCGTGATTTTGTTTATTTTATTTTCAACATTTTCAATAGCTGGGAATATGTTCAGTACAGAGCGAGTGCTTGATAAAGCCAAGTTTGAAAATTCTTTGTACGTTAGACAGCAGGATATATGGATGCCTCTGTTACCTAAAGCTGGTGAAAGATTTATCTTTGGATGGGGAAAAGGCTCGATAGGTTTTTTGCCAGAATTAACAGCAGAAACAAATTCTCTTGGCGAATCACGTTTTGGGGATGAGGCTCATAATAATTATCTAAAGTTATTATTGGAAACCGGGATTTTTGGATTGCTGGCTTTCCTATGGTTACTATACAGAATAATAGATCTGGTATTGAGCGCATGGCGGCAAGCCACGGATTCTATTTCGAAAGTCATCAGTAGTTTAGCACTAGTAGTTACTATAGCAATGACTATTGGCGCGTTAGTTCAAGATGTATTTAAACCAGTGGTTAGCAATGAGCTGTGGTGGCTTCTCATCGGGCTTACGGTGGTGGATTGGAGAATTAATGCTCGGCTAAATAGAGAAAATGCTTATCATACGGCAACTTGAATTTGTTGGCCTAGCTTAAATCAACATCATCCGGTTGGCATAATATTGGAAGGAAAACTTTACTACAATGGGTAAATTTATTTTCTGGTTTTCAATTATCATACTTGGATACACTTATTTTGGTTATTACCTATTATTAAATGTACTGGCAAGAATTTTTAGCAACAGGGACAAAGTTATATTTAAAGAAGCCTACTATCCTCAGACTACTACTATTATTATTCCGGCTTATAACGAGGAAGATGTTATTGAACAACGTATTCAGAACCTCATTGAACTGGATTATCCAAAGGACAAGCTTGAGATAGTTATAGCTTCTGATGGTTCAAATGATAGAACTGTAGAGATTGCAAGGCAATACAAAGAAAGAGGCATCACAGCTCTGGATTTTAAACAGAATAGAGGGCGGGCCGATGTTCATAACGATTCAGTAAAGATTGCAAGTGGTGAAATAGTAGTTTTTACTGACGCCGATACCTTATTCGAGAAAGATTTTATCAACAAGATTGTTATGCCGTTCTCTGATCCAAGGGTAGGATGCACTGTGGGGCAGCTTATCTATAAGCCTAAAGGGACTAGCATTTCGGAAGCCGAAAGTCGTTACTACAACAAATGGGAATTTAACTTAAAAGAGCTTGAAAGTATTCTTGGCATACTTGCCAACGGCACGGGTGCTTGTATGGCAATCCGCAAAGAACTCTTCAGGCCACTTACTCCGATAGACGATGTCGATACGGCCACGGTTGTTGATATGGCCTTAAAGGGCTTTAGAACGGTTTTTGTTAAAGATGCCATAGCCTACGACTTGCCACCAAGTTCTGTGAAAAGTGAATTGAGCTATAGAATTCGGGGGACTTCGAAAACGATCATGAGCTTGGCGAGGCGAACTAATTTTAGGGGTTGGCTTAAGAATCCGATTTTAGGCTGGAGCATCTTATCTCACAGAGTATTCAGATACTGTATACCTTATTTCATGATAGTAGCTGCGATCTCAAATATGTTTCTTTTAGAAAAGGGCATACTCTACCAGATTACCTTTGCCATACAATCTGTCTTCTATGTTCTCTTATTTGTAGGCTGGCTTGGGGAACATATAAGGAAGAGGGTACCTATTGCTTCGGCTATCTTTAGTTTCGGTGTGGCAATGTTTGGGATGGCCATAGGGGTTGCCAAGGGCATCACGGGCAGGGCTCCCACAGCTTACAAGATGGAGGATTGAAACAACCATTATCATTGCGGATTAAGGGGTTAGGGTCGTATGGTTAAGCGTTTGTTTGACATTACGTTTTCATTATTCGGATTAATAGTGTTTTCTCCTGCTTTATTGCTTATAGCTTTTCTAATAAAAAAGGCTGATGATGGCCCCGTCTTTTACAAAGGACTGAGGGTTGGCAGATATGGGAAGCCGTTTATAATTTATAAGTTCAGAACGATGGTGGTAAACGCAGAAAAAATTGGCGGTTCTTCAACGGCTGATGATGACCCAAGAATCACAAAGATCGGCAAGTCTCTCAGAAAGTATAAGTTTGACGAGTTGCCACAACTAATAAACGTGCTAAAAGGTGAGATGAGCTTTGTCGGTCCCCGACCACAGGTATCTTGGGCTGTTGGATTATATAGCGAGAAAGAGAAACTACTTTTAAGCGTCAGGCCTGGGATTACAGATTATGCTTCTATTAAGTTCAAGAATGAAGCGGAGATTCTAAAGGGGAGTGATGATCCAGATGGGGATTACCTTGAAAAGATAGCACCGGAAAAAATCAGACTGGGTCTTGAATATGTTAAAAAAAGCTCTTTGTGGACTGATCTAAAGGTGATATTTGCAACCATCGAAGCTTTATTGAGAAAAACAAGCCAGGAGGACGTCTAATGAAAGCAATTATGCCGGAGGGTGGTTTTAGAACGCAAGCGGAAAAAGAGGTAGGTAGAAGGCTCGAGAAGGTTTTCGAGCGATCATCTGATCGGGTCGCGGAAAAATTAGACAATTTTTCAAGGTATATAAGAAGACAAAAATTGACACGGCTACTATCACTGTATGAAATTTTTAAAAAAATATTGCAAGTTAAAGGCTCAATTATAGAATGCGGGGTATACCAAGGATTTAGTTTAATGGCATGGGCCCACATGAGCTCCATATTAGAGCCAACCAACCTTACAAGACGCATATATGGTTTTGATACTTTTGAGGGCTTCCCAAGTGTTGGTGAAAAAGATTTAAACAACGTTATGGCACCTGGTGTTGGCCAGCTTAACTCTAATTCTTTTGAAGAACTAAGTGAACTCATTGGCATATACGATTCAAATAGGTACTTAGGCCACATTAATAAGGTTCAGCTAATCAAAGGAGATGTTTCAAAAACCATTCCCGATTTTATCGCTAACAATAAACACATTGTCGTTAGTTTGCTTTTCTTAGATTTGGATTTATACGAACCAACGAAAGTAGCGATTGAAAGTTTTTACCCAAGAATGCCTAAAGGCTCAATTATAGCGTTTGATGAGTTAGATAACCCTATCTGGCCAGGAGAGACCATGGCTATTTTGGATACGCTTGGTATTAATAGCTTAGAGATTGAGAGAGTAGAATTTGATCCATATATAGGATTTGCGGTTATTAAGTAATTGCTATGGGTAATAGTAAAGTAAACATTTAAGCGTTTTTAAGGATAACAGAAATTATGTTGGATGATTTTCACTTGCTATCCAGCAGGATTAGACAATCCATACTTAATCTAAGCCACAGAACTAAAAGTCCCCATATCGGGTCTTCGTTTTCGTCTGTGGAAATTCTCGCCAGTTTGTATTTTAAAATCCTTGCAATATCACCAACAGATCCATCTAATTCTAATAGAGATAGATTCATTTTAAGTAAGGGCCATGCCTGCCCAGCTTTATATGCTGTTTTAGCTGAACGGGGATTTATGAGCAAGGAAGACCTGAACGGGTTTGCCGTTAATGGCGGGACATTGGAGCAGCATCCGAATATGGATAACGAGAAAGGTATTGAAGTATCAACAGGGTCCTTAGGACATGGTCTTTCAATAGGTGCCGGTATGGCCCTTGCAGCAAAGAGAGACCGGCAAGATTACAGGGTCTATGTTCTATTAGGGGATGGTGAGCTGAATGAGGGCTCGGTATGGGAAGCTGCAATGTTTGCCTCTAGCCACCACTTAGATAACTTAGTTGCCATTGTTGACTATAACAAGATTCAGGCGTTGGGATACACCGAGGACATAATAAGCCTAGAACCGCTCACTCAAAGATGGTCATCATTTGGGTGGGCTACTGCAGAAATCGATGGCCATGATTTCGGTCAAACTTTTGAGACCTTTGATAGAGTCCCTTTCTCTGCCGGCAAGCCGAATATCATTATTGCTCATACCATCAAGGGGAAAGGAGTTTTCTTTATGGAAGACGAATTGCTTTGGCACTATCGTGCACCCGATGATGAGGAATATGAAAGAGCCTTAAGGGAGCTTCCTCAATGAGAGGTAAATTCTTCGAGGTTTTAGAGGATATGGCCCAAGAATATAGCGATATTTATTTGCTTACGGCTGATTTGGGGTTTAAACTTTTCGACTCCTTTAAATCCAAATATGCCGAGAGATTCTTTGATATTGGTATAGCCGAATCGAATATGATTGGAGTTGCCGCTGGTTTATCTCTCTCCGGGAAAAACGTTTATTGCTATTCTATTATTCCGTTTTTAACAATGAGGGCTTATGAACAGGTAAGGGTTGATATCGCTTACCATAATTTAAATATAAAGCTTGTCGGCGTAGGAGGGGGATTTACTTATGGCTTAGAAGGCTTTACTCATTTTGGAATAGAGGACTTAGCATTAATGCGCTCTTTGCCTAACATGACAGTAGTTATCCCGGCAGACCCTAAGGAGGCAGAGCAGCTGGCGAAAGTTTCTTATGAGTACCCCTCCCCGCTTTATATACGTCTAGGAAAGACCGGTGAACCGGCAATCCATAGCGGAAACCCACACTTTAAAATCGGTAAAGGAATAGTCCTATCAGAGGGAGAAGATATAGCTATTTTTGCTATTGGAAATATGGTTTACCTGGCAAAGCAAGCAGTGGACATTCTTAGGAAAAATGGACTTACGGTAACACTTGTGAACATGCATACCGTAAAGCCGTTAGATAAACCCCTGGTTAATGAGTGTGCTTCAATGCACGAAGCCATTTTCACAATCGAGGAGCATAGTATTATAGGCGGGTTAGGATCTGCCGTGGCCGAGGTTTTATCGGAGAGCTCGTATGGCGGGGTTTTTAAAAGGATAGGGATACCTGAGAAGTTAGAAAATTTTGTTGGGAATGCAGAATATCAGAGGGAAAGATATGGGCTTACTGCCGAGAAGGTTGCTCAAAAAATTTTAAATATGTTGAGGATGGAGATATGGGTTGGAAAGTAAGGTACGTTGATTATCCAAAGCAGTTTATGAACTTCGAACGAGAGTATTTGGAAATTACTTGGGAAGTACTATCAAAAGGTGATCTTGTTTTAAGGGAGCAGCTAAGCACATTTGAAAGTAATCTAGCGAGTTTTTGTGGTACAAAGTATGCCATAGGTGTAAGTAATTGTACTGATGCGCTGTATCTCTCCCTGTATGCTGCCGGAATACGACCAGGTGATGAAGTGATAACGGTCTCTCATACCTTCGTAGCTACCGTTGCGGCGATACACCATTTAGGGGCTAGGCCTGTTTTAGTGGACGTGTCAGACGATCACAATATGAATATTGATTTGGTAGAACAGGTAATTACAAACAAGACTAAGGCAATAATTCCTGTTCATTTAAACGGGAGAATTTGTAGCAATTTGGATAAGCTTGTTGAGATCGCCGATAAATATAATCTATTTATCATAGAGGATGCAGCCCAGGCTCTTGGGGCATCCTACAAAGACAAGAAAGCAGGAAGTTTTGGCTTAGCTGGTTGTTTCAGCTTTTATCCAGCTAAGCTATTAGGTGCTTTTGGTGATGGTGGCGCAGTGGTTACTGACAGCGAAGAGTTTGCGCACATGATGAAACTATTGCGAAATCATGGTAGGGGCTACGGAAATGAGATTCTACGGTGGGGGTTTAATTGTCGCATGGATAATCTTCATGCTGCCATTTTAGATTTCAAGCTAAAGCAACTCCCCCAATGGATCGAGCGCAGGAGAGAGATAGCCAGCATGTATAATGAGCTTTTATCAGAAGTAGAGAATCTTCGATTACCGCCACCACCGCAAGACGACGGGATTCATCACGACGTTTTTCAAAATTACGAGATTGAAGCCGAAATGCGAAATGATCTGGTCCAGTATCTAAATAACAAAGGCATTGAAGTCATGCTTTCATGGGGAGGCAAGGGAGTCCATCAGTTTACGGCGCTTGGATTGAATAACTATGATCTGCCTCGTACTGAAGAGCTTTTTGACAGGGTCCTAATGGTGCCCATGTATCCAGAACTTGAGAATCGTGAGGTAGAGTATGTTGCCAATGCTATCAGGGGATTCTACGGTGAACATTAAAGCAAAAGAACCCGATTATACGATTGTAACTGAGATCCCAGCCAATAGGGGGTCACAGGAGCAGATAACAAGACTATATGCCAGGTATAGATTTGCCTCTGAATACTGTAAGAACAAGGATGTTCTTGAAGTGGCCTGTGGCGCAGGGATAGGTCTCGGGTATTTGGCCAAGTTCGCACATAAAGTGGTAGGTGGGGACATAGATGAGAATAATTTAAAATTTGCGCTTGAGACTTATAATGGGCGCAGTAATATCGAGATATTACCGTTGGATGCCCATAGCTTGTCTTTCGATAATGGTAGCTTTGACGTTGTAATTCTGTATGAGGCCATTTATTATCTTCCAAGGCCGGAGGAGTTCCTGGATGAGGCTCGCAGGGTGCTAAGGAGTAATGGCACTCTCATTATCTGTACCGCTAATAAGGATTGGCCGGGGTTTAATCCGAGCCCCTATAGTTATAGATATTTTTCCGCAAGCGAGTTGTATTCGTTGCTTAAAAATAACGGCTTTGATGTAGAATTATTTGCTGACTGCCCAGTGCTGACGGATAGTTTTAAAGATAAGCTAGTATCAATTATCAAAAAAACCACTGTTAAACTTCATCTAATACCCAAGACCATGAAAGGAAAGGAGAAATTCAAGCGACTCTTTTTTGGTAAATTGGTTCCTTTACCGCCAGAAATAACAGACGATATGGGGATAAAATATTCGTCACCAGTCTCCATACCACATGATAATCCGATTACCCAATACAAGGTTTTATTTGCCTTAGCGCATGCTAGAAAATGCTAGAAAAATGAAAAATGCCTCTCCAGATGTTGGTGATAGCTGGCAATGATCACTATTAAATAACGTTGAACCTATTTATGATCAGATATGCTAAGGGCAAATCTCTCATCCCTTATGAGTGTCTTGTTAAGTGTAACTCTTTCTCCTTGTTTCTTCATGCCAGCTGGAAGATCTGACACATTAAAGCCTTCTGGTACTTTGATGTTTAAAGCTATATTGGGGTCGTTAATCATTGGTTGCGCTTGGCAATCTAATATATATTCTAGTTTGTTACCGTTAAACTTTAACACCCACGGTAAATTATAGGTAAAGCTCACCGTACTGCTGGCTTCCGGCGCCATTTCAAGATACTGCGAAAAAACAGCCTTGTCCTTCTCATGGTCGACATCGGGATTGCCTGGCTTACCATCCACTGTAACATCCACTAGCCGAGCATCTCTAGGCACGTAAATGCTTAGATACGTTCTACTAGAGCCACCTTTAGTGCCGAGTGGATCAGCGCCCGCCACATCTGGAGGAAGGCCAAATCTCGGTGCTTTATTTGTCAATGTTACTGCTACTTTAGCGTTTGCTGAGCCATCATCATTTAGTAAGACGGTATAGTCGATATTTTCGTGTAGGTATACATCGACCTTATTTGCCCCATGGTTCTGGGCTACAACCTGTAGGTAATCACAGTTGGTTGGGCCAAGAGCGTCAGCATAGCCCATATTCTCAAGAGCTTTCTGCTCATTCTCATGCGTACTATAAAGTATCATGTGTTTATTATTGAGGGCGTCTGCAAGTTGGGTTACTAGTTCCGGCCTGTTGCTGATTTGCCCCGTAAGCAGTCGCTCCCAAACAGCCTGAGCCACATCTTTTAAGAAGTCCTTTCTCTCTTGTCCTATTCTGTATATATCGTATGCTTTGATTAAAGTCCAATCCACAACATTGCTGGCATTTATGCTGGTGGCTATCTGTGGTACCTGCACGGGGCCTATTGCCTCCAATAGGTACTGTAAGCCAACTGGATCTATGCTTATGACCCCATCCAGGTCCTCTCCTTCTGCACTTTTATAAAGTTTAACTAAAAGCCTGCCTACGGTGGGAAAATCGGGGCTCATGTTAACGTTCTGCCACATACTCGTACCTTTAAAACGGGCATATACGGGAATGTAACCCTTTGGTACTTCAACCGGCGACTGATTTGCCCTTATAAGCTTAGATATCTCATCAAAGGTCTCGAGAGTTAACTTTCCATTTTCAACCGAAATAATGCCATAGTTTCCGATAAGTCCGCCTGTTGCCCTCAACTCCGCGTTATTTTGAATGGCTAAAAAATACCTTCTTTTACCTTTTGCTCCCAATATCTCCGGCAGTAGATCAAAGGCTTCCTTTGTGTTTGTCGTTACCTTTCTTAACCTGGGCAGCTGCTTCCCGAGTTCATCGCATGCTCTTTTAATGGGGGGAATTAAGTTGTCGTGCGGTATCTTATCATATTCGGCGGTTGCCATGAGGATATGTGAATTAGCTTCATCAACGTCCGGTTTTGCAGCAATAAATGGTTGTAAATCTATTTGCCCGTTGTTAAAGCCAAAGTCAAGCTTTCCGTTCTTGAAAAACTTTGTTGACGCCCGCGTAAGAAACTTACCGGCAAGCGTGACCTCCAAGCCGGTAGATGCCAATTGCCTAAGAGCCAGCAGGTTCTTATTAACAACCGGCATGGGAGACAAAACGCTCACACCTGGGCTATCTAACGTCTTTCTTGCGCTAAGGAAGTTATCTACTGCCTTGTTAAAGCGCTGCTCTGCTTTATTAAAATCCGCTTTTTCTATCTCTTGATAGGCCGACTGTAAGTTATTTCGCCCTTGTGAAAGAGACTGCTTTGCCCTAATTAGGTCAGATGCAAACACTACACCATAAGCTAAAACCAACAGAACCGCTGTGACGCACAAGACTAAAATTACTCTCTTATCTCTCTCTCCCATTGATGGCTTGTTAGACTTATGCTGACGTAGTTTTTGAATCTTTTTGCCCATATCTTTCCTCAAGCCCCCAGCCATCAAGCTGACTTTTCGTTAATTGTAGCCTGTTGCTTATAATAAGGTTTGTAATAGTAATAATAGCTATTACCTCTAGTCACCTGCACCTTGTTTATGGCAAAACCAATAAGGCGGGCTCCCACTTTGTCAAGCACATCCACGGCTGCTGCTAGTGTACTTTTCTTTGTTTTTCCAAAGTTTGTCACTAGAAGAACAGCATCGGCTTTAGATGCAAGGATGGGGGAATCGGCCATCATTAGAACCGGGGGACTGTCCAGGATTATCTGGTCATAATCCTTCTCCAGGCTAGATATAAGCTCATCCATCCAGGCCGAATTTAGTAAATCTGCCGGGTTTGGAGGTATAGGTCCGCTTGTCATAATGCTTAACCCGTCTATGTCGGTGGGTAAGATAACGGAGTCTGCACGAGCTGCACCGATTAAGACGTTAGAGAGCCCGGCGGCAGCCGACTGATTGAATAATTTGCCTATACTGGGTCTTCTTAAATCACAATCGATAACCAGCACTTTAAATCCAGCCTGTGCAAGCACGATTGCAAGATTTGCTGCGGTGGTTGTTTTACCTTCGCTCATACTGGGACTGGTTACCATAAAAGTTTTAATCGATCGATCGAAGTTTAAGTACTGCAGGTTTGTCCTGATGCCCCGGCATGCTTCTGAGACCATGGAGTTATTATTGTTTAAAAGAAATGGTTTCTTTACATCTGGAATATTGCCCAGAGAGCGCAGGCCGGTAAGTTGTTCTATTTCATCTGGCTCTTTCACAGTTATGTCAAGCTGTTCTAAAAGAAAAGCAAAGCCAATACTGGCCATAATTCCAACCAAGAGGCCTAAAATGGCATTTAACACTGGTTTTGGATTTGCTGGCCTGTGTGGGGTTGCCGCCGGCTCAACCGTACTTACGTTTATCAACGCTGACGCAGGTATTACTTTGTTAACCATTTTGATGAATTCTTTGGCGTACGTATCGGCCAGGTTTTTTGCCCTGACCGGATCGGTGTCGGTAACGGTGATTTGTATAAGTTGAGTATCCCTAACTGCTTCTGCACTTACTCTCTTACTTAAATTATCAGGTGACAGAGGCAGCTTGAGCTTCTCTATAACTTTTTTGGCCAGGGTTCTACCTGTAATCATTTGGCTAAAGGTTGTGGTGAGTTTTTCGCTTAAAAGTACGGCTTGGTACGACTCACCTGAAGTTTGGTTGGTAGGTGCAGCTTGCCCTTGAGATACTAAAAGTTGCGTGGTGGCTTCGTAGGTAGGTGTGATATAGGCTGTCGCAACTACTGCCGACAAAAAGCAGAGTAGCACGCCCAAAACGATAATGATTTTTCTTTTTTTTACGATCTCTAAGAACATGAGAAGTTCCGACGGTTCTTTCAAGCCAGCACCACCTTAAAGATTAATGTTTTGGTCTTTTCCTAAAATCCCTTTTCTTGCGCTTTAAACCGGTAGAGTTACTCACTGCCTTCCACCCTCCCTAACCCCTCCGTCAAGAGAGGGGAATTACTAACTTCCCCCATTGATGGGAAGGTTGGATGGGGTAAATATGCCGAGCTTTCTATACACTATCAATACCTTAAATTACTTTTACTTAAACCTTATACCGGGCATGTACTATAGTTTTTCGGCGCTGATTAACCTGGAGATTGCCAGCAACCTTTGAGCTGCGGAGTACATAGGGTCGCAAGTTGACAGAACAAGCCTTGGCTCACTGTTTGGCTTAACTTCGCTCCAGTCATCTGGATTTACTCTTTTTAATCCTACAACCATATAAGTGAAAACTGCTTTTTTTGTATAAAGAATTATCTTATCCCCGGCCTTCAGGTTATTAAGGTTGTGAAACGGGGCGGCGTACATAGTTCGATGCCCGGATATAAGAGCAGTTCCCGCATCACCAATTTTTGCAGTATTTGAAACATGGACCGGACCTTTTGCAAGATTTTCCCACGTTGCGCCTTCAAGCACGCTTACGTTGAGATTCAGGGCAGGTATCTCAAGGTAAGCGATGTTGTCGCCCGATTTTACCGGGCTTCTATCAACCAGATCAGACGGGCTTGTAAGGCTGTTTTTTGCCGTATGGGTTTTGTTCGTATGGGCAACTAGCAAAGGCTCCCACTTTTTGGATTGGTTCCACTGATAGTACATAGCGTTAACCCAGAATCCAGCTGGGATAGCTACCAAGATTAGCCCTATTAAAATTGATACGTTTGCAACTTTTTTAATCTTGGCCTTATGTTGTTGCCCACTTTTCATTTAATACCATCTCCTAACTTCAACCTAGAACTTCAGCCTGGCGGTTTTTGCAAGGCAGTATTAAGTTTCCTATCCGAAAAACCTACCTTTATGATCTGTCTGGGACGATTGTAGGCTAAACGCTAAATATTATCAACCTGTCGGTATCATTCACCTTATAGCCACGTATAATTAGTAATAACTACTGAAGTTAGCCCGGCGCCGCTTAATATTAATCCCACCATGCGAAAGCTTGGAATCACTTTTTTCGTATCTAAGTAGGGCTTTAGCAGAGCTAAAGCCCTACTACATAACCTTGCAGTTAACGGGACAGAGTTGTTAAGACATATGTCTTAACCCCTCGCCTTAATTTTCAGGCCAAATCCACCGACAACTGAGACTAGCCCTACAATGAGTAAAATCCAGAGAGGCGTCCCTCCGGTAAACGGAAGAACCGCTGCTTTCATGGGTGGCGGTGCTATGGCGGGAACCCTGATGGTAGACGAAGCTATGAGCGTTCCGCCTCCTGCTTTAGGGCCTACGGCGCTCAAAGTATGTAAGCCCGGGCTTGCGTTGCTGGGTATGGTGAAGCTGAATGTTGCAACGCCGCTTGCATCCGTGAAAGGATCGGCCATGACAACGCCATCCCATAGGATGCTGTATTTTGAGTTGGGACTAAAACCACTTGCTGAGCAGGTAATTGTTTGGCCGGGAGCTACCGTAGTGCTACTTACGCTTAATGTAGTTGTAGTTACCGCCCCATACGGCAATGTTTGGGCAAAAACAACGCCGTATGTAGCTAAGGATAGGAGCGCAAGTATAACTAAGACTACAAAAACCTTCCTCAATATTTCCCCTCCTTTCAGTCGGTTATTTGGCGATTCCCTCCCTTCAGTCAATTTACTGACGAAAAGTTAGGCTGCAAAGATTTACCACCGTTACTCCACAACCCTGTACTACATTTCAGTATTTCTACAAAACAAATGGTTTTTAAACATTTAATGCGCTAAAATTTTTAATTAATGTTTAATTTATAAACCGTTGGCGATGGAGTTATAACTAAAAGCTGTAACCGGTAAATTAGACATAAAAGCGCACCCTTCATTTTTGTTCCTAATTGACCGCCCCAGTTGCGCATGGTATTATATGTAAATTACATGAAATTTCATGCGAGGAAGGGAAATGCATTGCAAGAACAATCACAGACACAGCCACACGAGCCGCTATTCTTGGGTACAGCCACGGTTGGCGAGCGCGGTCAGGTTGCAATACCGGCTAACGCTAGGAGGGCCCATAGAATTGAGCCTGGCGATAAACTGCTTTTCTTCTCTATCCCAAACCACTTTGGCCTTTACATGGTCAAGGCGGAAGATCTCGGTCTTTTAGTGGAGCACTTAATTAACAAAGCTCAGAGCATCGAGCAGCTCCTAGACCAAGCTTCAACGAGCGATAAGGTTTAGAATTCGGTTTGTTTTGGTGAGGATCAATGGCATGTTACCCACGGGTTTAAATGCCATGCCATTAACCATTGCCTAATATTTTATTAATTTTATCTAGAGAAAGGTCGAGAATGGAGTCGGTTTCAACAAGACAAAAAGTACTAATTATGATCGGCGTCTTATTTGGTATGCTGCTCAGCTCGCTTGACCAGACCATCGTCGGCACAGCGATGCCACGCATTGTAAGCGAGCTAGGTGGACTTGATATGCTGTCCTGGGTTTTCACGGCATACATGCTGGGCTCTACGGTGGCAATTCCTGTCTATGGCAAGCTTTCCGACATTTACGGACGCAAGTGGTTTTATATCTCCGGTATAAGTATATTTGTGCTTAGCTCGGCTCTTGCCGGATTATCGCAAAATATGACCCAGCTTATTATTTTCCGCGGCCTGCAGGGGGTTGGCGCGGGCGCTATGATGGCCAACGCGATGGCGGTAATCGGCGATATCTTTCCGCCAGCTGAACGAGGCAAGTGGCAGGGTCTTATCGGTGCGGTGTTCGGGCTTGCGAGCATCCTTGGCCCGCTTGCCGGCGGCTATATAACTGATCATGCAAGCTGGCGCTGGAACTTTTATATCAATATCCCGTTCGGCGTAATTGCGGTGGTGGTCCTTATCGTTGCTATGCCGATTATTGCCAGGCATAAGGGGCGCAAGATCGATTGGTGGGGCACAGCCGCACTTACCGCGAGCATTGTTCCGCTTCTACTTGCTCTCGTTTGGGGTGGCGCAACGTACCCGTGGAATTCAGCGCAAGTCATCGAACTATTTGTATTATCGGCATTCATGCTTATCGTGTTCCTTTCTATTGAGAGTAAGGTACAAGAGCCAATCCTCTCGCTGGGCTTATTTAAAAACAGGATTTTTAACGTAACGGCTACTACAGTTTTTATTACCGGTGCGGCAATGTTTGGCACGATTGCTTATATCCCGCTGTTCATCCAGGGTGTTATCGGAAAGACAGCAACCAACTCCGGCCTCTTGCTCTTTCCGATGATGATGTCGATGGTTGTCGTGAGCACGATTACCGGGCAGATTATCTCCCGAACCGGAAAATACAAGGTCTTGGGTATCTTGGGCGTTGCAGTTTCTACTGTCGGGATGTATCTGATGTCTGTGATGAGCGTGCATACGCAAAATTCTGAGGTTGTAAGGGATATGATCCTTATGGGCGCCGGGCTTGGAATAACTTTCCCAATTTTTACAATCGCGGTTCAAAATGCCTTCCCGCACCGTCAACTCGGTGTCGTTACCGCGGCCACGCAGTTCTTCCGCTCGATCGGGAGCACTGTAGGCATTGCAATTATGGGAAGCCTAATGAACAACAATATGAAGAGCGAAATGGCTAACCTGATGGCAAAACACGCCAAGCTGCTGCGATTATTGCCTAAACAGGCCCTTACAGGGTTAAAAGATCCGGAGAATATGGTCTCCATCGGTGGAAGTTTTAAGACGGTGCTGGCAAAAATGCCGCTTCCGGCCCAGAAGGCGTTTCTCGCCGTCACGGGTGATTTACGCCAATCGCTTGCCGACAGCATCACTAGAGTGTTTTACGTCGCAACTTTTTTGATGTTACTTGGCGTCTTGACCATGTTTTTCATGAGGGAGATTAAGCTTCGCAAGAGCCACTCGGAGCTTCCAGCGTTTGCCGAAGTTGGTGCCGAGTTTGTGGCTGAGCAGGGGCAGTTCTTGCCTGAAGACGAACCGGTGTTTGATTAAGGCCTTTGGCTAAAATAGAACGGTTAATTGGCGTATGGTGGAATGATAGCTAAATTTACTTATTTTTGTCTTTTATACCACCGGCTTATCGCGGCAGAGGCACTGCTTGCCAAGCGCACAAGGAAAAATAAAACCGCAATAGCCATAATGACGGTCGAGACGTTTAACAGGATCCGCGAGAACCCCGGGAGAGCTCTAAAGGCAGCAAACAGCATGGACGTCCCAAAGATAAATATCGCAATTGTAGCCAGTGCCAGGTCAAGATAACGGTTACGATTAACATAAGCGTAAATCGCGATTGCCCCGGTTAGATACGAGACTATGGCGGCGATCATATTGTTAATATTCATAAATCATTCACCCCTTAGGCTTATTTAATTTACCCCGGCGAGGCAGGTTTTATCATAGGCAGATCGCCTAGCTACTTGAGTCAAGTTTTGCTGGACATCCCGAACGGGAACACATAAACCATGCAATATCCAGCGAACGTTTCCGGGAGAGCGGGAAAAGCAGATAAGGTATCCCCACACCTATAACATGCCGGGGAGACTCGAGCGTATGATTGTTGCAAAGGCCGGCTGGTTTATGACCCATATTATGGATACCAAGGGATCGGTAATTATGGAGAATTATCCAACCTCAAGGGGAGCAATAAAGGAATTTGTCGACGCGGGCATTAAGTCTATGGTCCTAGTGCCTATCTCTATTAGGGAGAAGTCGTTTGGCATACGTTCTATAATCGTACTGCCGCTTATAGTTAAAAATAATATAATTGGGGTTATCTCATTGGGGCATACCGAAGAAGAACACCGGTTTGATGAAGAGCAAATAGACTTTGCCAAGTCAATTGCTTTGCAAGCCGCCATTGCCATAGAAAATGCCCGGCTTTACGAAAGTGAGCGGTATGTGGCCGACGTGTTGCAAAGAAGCTTCCTGCCCGAGAGCATACCGGAGGTACCAAACACGGAAATCGGGGTGTTTTATACTACGGCAAGCCAGGTCGGGCGGGTCGGCGGTGATTTTTACGACTTTATCCAGTTAACCGACGATCGCATAGGCCTCGTAGTCGGTGATGTCAGCGGCAAGGGGATTGAAGTAGCTTCTACAACCGTCCTTGTAAAGTACACTGTGAGGGCTTTTGCGTTTGAAGATGAGAAAACCACGACCACGCTTGAGCAAACCAATAAAGTTATCGCCCGCGAAATTGAAGCCGGCCATTTCATTACTCTTGTGTACGTAGTCTATGATTGGCAAAGTGGACAAATGTCCGTATTCAGCGCCGGCCATCCCTACCCGGTTCACTACGCGGCAAGAGAAGCCAAATCGCATCTGATTAAGAGCGAAAATGCGGCCCTTGGCATCCTGCCGGAGCTAAAATTTACCGAAAAAATAGAAAAACTAGATCCGGGAGATATACTTATCCTCTACACCGATGGCTTAATCGAGTCGAGGCGGGACTCGCAGTTTTACGGAACCGACCGGCTCATGCAGATTATTGGTGAGAGTGCCCAACTCTCAGCCAACGAGATAGTCAACCGCATTGTCGAGGATGTAAATTTCTTTGCCCAGGGACGTCTGCACGACGACATAGCTTTAAGCGTGCTTAAGAGAGAAAATTCATAATTTCCTTCACCTGATATGTTAAAATGTGGAACAGCTTGCAAAATGAATATTAATTAGGGGAAGGCAAATGCACGACACAAACATCAGGCAGATTTTAGAGGAGCTAAAAAACGGGAATTTGGGCGTGGACGAGGCTTATGATCGCCTTAAACACCTGCCGTTTACAGACCTTGAGTTTGCCAAAATCGACAACCACCGGGCGATTAGAAAAGGGTTTCCCGAGACTATCTTTTGCCAGGGGAAGACGCCCGAGCAGATAGGTCAGATTGCACAGGAGATTTTAAAAAATGCCGATGCGCTTCTTGCTACCCGGGCCGATAAGGCAGCCTTTGAAGCGATAAGCTTAGTTGAGCCAGCTGCAGTTTACCATGCACCAGCCCGTATCGTTACTGTGGATAGGCGTGGGAGTAGCAAGTTGGCCGGAAATGTTGTTGTCATGAGTGCGGGGACGGCCGACATACCGATTGCTGAGGAGGCGGCGATAACCGCCGAGATGCTGGGGGCAAACGTTTTACGAGTCTATGATGTGGGGGTTGCCGGCCTGCACCGGCTTCTTGCATCCTATGAGAAGATATCAGGGGCAAAGGCGATTGTGGCGGTAGCCGGAATGGACGGTGTGCTGCCAAGCGTTGTAGGGGGCCTGGCATCATGCCCGGTTATTGCGGTCCCAACAAGTGTGGGCTATGGCTCTCATTTTGGCGGTCTGGCCCCACTTCTTACCATGCTTAATTCTTGTGCAACCGGTGTTGCAGTGGTAAATATTGACAATGGATATGGCGCCGGATACATAGCCGCGGTAATTAACCGCATCGGCGAAAACGAGGCTTAAAAGGGCGGACTAAAAATGCCTGGTTTACAGGATAAATATAAAAACCTCCAAGATATATTATATGATATGCAAAGCGTGCTCATTGGGTTTTCCGGCGGTATAGATAGTACTTTTTTGCTTAAAGTCGCCCATGATTTGTTAGGTGACGGTGCCCTTGCAGCCACTGCAAACTCGGCGACGCTTACGCCAAGCGAGCTTGTAGAGGCAAAGCGTATTGCAAAAGATATCGGGGCACCTCATGAGGTTATCTGGTCCGATGAGCTTGCCTGCGCCGATTTTGTTAAGAATCCACCAGAGCGGTGTTACCATTGTAAAAAAATAAGGTTTTCTATCTTCAAGAAACTTCAGGTTGAGCGTAGCCTAAAGTGGATAGCCGACGGCACCAACGCAGACGACGAGGGTGATTTTCGACCCGGCCTGCGAGCTGCTGCTGAGATGGGCATAAGAAGTCCCCTAAAAGAGGCCAACCTTACCAAATCCAACATTCGGGAGCTATCCAGAGCCTTAAGCCTCCCGAACTGGGATAAACCGAGCATGGCGTGCCTTGCTTCAAGGGTGCCTTACGGCGAGATAATTACCGAGCAGAAGCTATATCAAATAGCGCGGGCTGAGGAATATCTAAAAGAGATTGGCTTTAAAGAGTTCCGAATCCGCCATCACGGGAACCTTGCAAGGATCGAAGTACCAAAAAATGAAATGAATCGCACGCTTGAAAAATCCGACGAAATAGTCAAGAAGCTAAAGGCGATTGGCTTTCATTTTGTCTCCCTTGACCTGTCCGGGTTCAAAAGCGGGAGCATGAATCAGATGCTAGAAATCAGAAACAAGAAACCAGATTTTTAGCCCACGTTCCCTATGTTTTAGACCCCTCCCAACTGATTTCCGGTTTTTTTATCTCCAAATTATTGACAAGCTGCTTACGATGGATGTATGTTTGCAGTGTAATAATTCACACCAATTTTATCGGAATTATTGACAATGATCTGAACGAGGAGCTTGGGTGAAATTCTCAGCTAAAAGCGAGTACGCGCTTAGGGCATTAATAGATATGGTGGGCTATTACGGGCAGGGGACGGTCGGTATCCGTGAGATAGCCCAAAGGCAAGGAATACCGGAGCGGTTTTTAGAGCAGCAAATAACGGTTTTAAGAAAAGCCGGCCTGGTAAAAAGCCAGCGTGGTGCCCAGGGCGGAGTTACTCTTGCGCGCGCACCTGAAGATATCACCGTTCATGAAGTTATCGAAGCATTAGAAGGCCCCCTGTCGACAGTTACCTGTGTGGGGAATAATGCCTCGGACTGCGCAAAAAGCACGCAGTGTGCACTTCAGGACCTATGGTATCAGGTTGGCCTAGCCGCCGAGCATGTTCTTAGAGGTATGACGCTTGGGCGGCTTGCCATGCACCAGGTTTGCTACGACCAATCCATGCAGCCAATGTATTATATATAGGCTGTGTAACGTGTAGACTGACATATAGGCTGTGCGACATATATAATATATGTAGGCTTGGGAGATTTGGGGGCTAAAATGGCAAGAGTTTTTGGAGACATTACAGAGACTATTGGGAGGACACCTCTTGTCCGCTTAAATCGAGTAACCGAGGGGGCGGAGGCAACCGTTGTCGCAAAAATTGAATCATTTAACCCGGCAGGAAGTGTAAAGGATAGGATCGGCGTTAATATGATCGACTGGGCCGAGAAGGAAGGCAAACTCACGTCAGGCCAAACCTTGGTGGTACCGGCGGGCTTTACCGTAGACAGTGGTAAGCCAAATGGCTCAACGATTGTCGAGCCAACCAGCGGGAATACCGGCATTGCACTTGCGTTTGTCGCGGCGGCACGGGGGTATAAAGTAATCCTTACCATGCCGGATTCTATGAGCATTGAAAGAAGAAACTTGCTTAAGGCATATGGAGCGGAGCTTGTGCTAACCCCGGGGGCAGAAGGCATGAAGGGCGCAATCACCAAGGCAGAAGAGCTAAAGAAGAAGAACCCGGATTACTATATGCCGCACCAGTTTGAGAACCCAGCCAACCCGGATATCCACAGAAAAACAACAGCAGTAGAAATCTGGGAAGACACCGATGGGAAGATCGACATCTTTGTTGCCGGAGTTGGTACTGGTGGCACGCTTACCGGTGTTTCCGAAGCTATAAAAAAGAAAAAACCGGAGCTTCAGGTGGTCGCGGTTGAGCCCTCCGACTCACCGGTGTTGTCCGGGGGCCGGGCCGGGCCGCATAAGATTCAGGGTATCGGCGCGGGGTTTATTCCTAAGATACTAAATACCGATGTGATTAACGAGGTCTTTCAAGTGACCAACGACCAGGCAATTGAGTTTACCCGTAGACTTGCAAGGGAAGAGGGAATACTGGCCGGCATATCAAGCGGAGCAGCAGCCTATGCAGCGGTCCAAGTTGCTAAGAGGCCGGGCAATGCCGGCAAGATGGTTGTTGTGGTCTTGCCGGATACCGGTGAGAGATACCTAAGCAACCCGGTATATGCTGATTTATAGAAGGCGTTTTTAAGTGTTTAAGACTTTAAGAGAAGAAATCAACACCATATTTGAAAAAGACCCGGCGGCAAAAAGCGTTACCGAGGTTTTCACCTGCTATCCGGGATTTCATGCGGTCATACTGCACCGCTTTGCCCATCTTTTATACAAAAAGCATGTGCCGCTTATTCCTAGGATCATCTCGCAGTTTAGCCGCGCGGTAACCGGCATCGAGATCCATCCCGGGGCAAAGATTGGCCGGCGTTTCTTTATTGACCACGGTATGGGGGTGGTCATCGGTGAAACTACCGAAATTGGCGATGATGTGCTTCTCTACCAGGGGGCAACGCTTGGTGGGACCGGCAAGGAGAAGGGTAAGCGACACCCAACCCTCGGCAACCATGTCGTAGTTGGGGCAGGCGCAAAGGTTCTCGGCGCGATAACGGTTGGAGAAAACGTAAAGATAGGGGCCGGCTCAGTTGTAGTAAGGGATGTTCCGGCAAACACCACCGTTGTAGGTGTCCCGGGCAGAGTAGTGGTAGCTCAAGGCAAGAGACTTACCCCAGAGGAGGAACTTGAGCACGGCCACCTTCCGGACCCCGAAGCGCAGGCCATCAAGTGCTTAGGGGATAGAATTAGGGAGCTTGAGCAAAAAATAGAGGAACTATCGAAGATGCAGCAGGCATCCTCTTTTCAACTTGTTGATGACAAGGTTGAAGATGAGATAGAAGCATGTGAACTAGAAACTAGGGACTAGAAATCAGAGACCAGAAACAAGAGATCGGATATGAAGATCTAGAGTGCAAGAGTTGTCATTGCGAGGAGGAGGCCGTAAGGCCGACGACGTGGCAATCTCAATCTGGTTTCTGAAAGAGCCGAAGAGCCGGTCTTGTCTCTGACTAGGGAGGTAATAGGTTTGGACAGGTTAATTTATCTCGATTATGCGGCGACGACTCCAATGCGCCCGGAAGTACTGGAGGCGATGATGCCCTACTTTATAGAAGATTTTGGCAATCCCTCTTCTCTTTACACGTTGGGTAGGCAGGCAAGGGGCGCGGTTGAGGATGCCCGCGATAGGATTGCCGCTTTTATAGGTGCAAACCCGCGTGAGATTGTTTTTACGAGCGGCGGAACCGAGTCTGACAACATGGCGATAAAGGGTATAGCTTTCGCCAACGAGAAGAAGGGCAATCATATAATTACTACCCCGATTGAACATCACGCGGTGCTCGAGCCCTGCCACTTTTTAGCAAAGCGGGGCTATGAAATTACCTATCTTCCCGTAGATGAGCACGGGATGGTCGATCCGGCCGATGTGGAGAAGGCGATCACTAATAAAACCGTCCTTGTATCCATCATGCATGCCAACAATGAGGTTGGAACGATCGAGCCGCTTGAGGAAATTGGCAAGATTACCCGCGAGAAGGGCGTTTATTTACATACCGATGCGGTGCAAACGTTTGGTCATATCCCGATAAACGTTAACGAGCTTGGGGTTGATCTGCTGTCTGTTTCTGCGCATAAGCTCTACGGTCCGAAAGGTGTGGGTGTTCTTTATATCAGAAAGGGAACCCGAATGGTTCCAACGGCGCACGGGGGTAGTCAGGAGAACAACCGTAGGGCCGGCACGCACAATGTGGCTGGAATTGTAGGGCTTGCCAAGGCCGTTGAAATCGCCGAGCGGGAGATGGTATCAGAAGCAAAGCGGCTATCTGAGCTTCGAGACCGCCTGCTTCATGGCCTAATTGAGAAAATCCCGAATGCGCGGCTAACGGGGCATCCGACAAAGAGATTGCCCAATAACGCAAGTGTTTGTCTAGTTGGCGCAGAGGGCGAGGCGATGCTTCTTAGCCTCGACATGGAGGGTATAAGCTTATCCAGCGGCTCGGCGTGCACGTCGGGTACGCTTGAGCCGTCGCATGTACTTCTGGCAATGGGAATACCGGCCGAGATAGCCCATAGCTCGTTAAGACTTACCCTTGGAGACAAAACGACTAGGGAAGATGTTGATTATGTATTGGAGATTCTGCCACCTATTGTTGAGCGTCTAAGGGCAATGTCACCGTTAGATGAAGCGTGGAAGGGCGAGCAATAAAACGGAGGTTCCTTTATATGTATAGCGAAAAAGTAATGGAGCATTTTAGAAATCCAAGGAATGTCGGCGAGGTTAAGAAACCGGATGGTATCGGCGAGGTCGGCAACCCGGTATGCGGCGATATGATGCGCATTACTATCAAAGTTAAGGATGATAAAATCAAGGATATAAAATTTAAGACGCTGGGTTGCGGCGCGGCAATCGCGACCAGCAGTATGATAACCGAGCTTGCAATAGGAAAGCCGCTTAAGGAGGCCGAGAAAATATCCCGGCAGGATATTGCCGATGCGTTGGATGGCCTGCCGGCGCAGAAAATGCATTGCTCAGTCTTGGCTGCCGACGGCCTACGCGAGGCAATAGCGGATTATCGATCAAAAATTAAAAAATAGCTTGCTTGAAGGAATAGGAGCCAGGAGTCAGAATCCAGAAGATTTTTATTTTTTCTTCTGACTCCTGGCTTTTTTGGGTATAAATTGGCCTTTATAAAATACTAAATTCTAAATTACTGGAAACTTGGTGATTATGTCTAGCAATAAAAAGCGCGTGGTTTGCGCTATGAGTGGAGGGGTTGACAGCTCGGTTGCAGCCGCTCTGCTGGTTGAGGCCGGTTATGACGTAATCGGCATAACCATGAACATATGGCCGCAACCCAAGACCTCTGAAGAGGCCGACCGCTTTGGCGGTTGCTGCTCGCTGTCGGCAACCGATGATGCCAAGAAGGTCGCCCGTAAGTTAGGCATCCCGCATTACACGTTTGATTTTCGCGAAATTTTTAAAGAAGAAGTAATCGAAAATTTTGTCTCCGAGTATCGGCGGGGGCGCACGCCCAATCCATGTATCCGATGCAATCAATTTGTGAAGTTTAAGGCACTTCTTCACCGGGCAATGGCGATAGGTGCTGACTACATCGCAACGGGCCATTATGCCCGCATCGAGGTCGACGAGACAAGCGGCAGGTACATTCTTAAAAAGGGGCTGGATAAGAGCAAAGACCAGTCTTATGTCCTTTACATCCTAACGCAGGATCAGCTTGCGCACACAATATTCCCGCTTGGTGAAATTACCAAAGAGGAGACCCGGAAAAAAGCTGCCGAGCTTGGTCTTACCGTCGCCCAAAAGCCGGAGAGCCAGGAGATATGTTTTGTTCCGGACAAAAATTACCCCAAGTTTGTAAACGAGTATGTCCCCGGAGCAGAGAGACCCGGGCCGATCTACGATAAGCAAGGCAACGTGCTTGGTACACACCGGGGGATTATCCACTATACCATTGGACAGCGCAAGGGCCTTGGAATAACCTCGCCAACTCCGATATATGTAATTGCAATAAGGGAAGAAGAAGATGCCATAGTTGTTGGTACTAAAGATGACCTGGGAAGGAGCGCTCTGGTCGCGGGTAATGTCAACTTAATCTCAGTTGCCGAACTAAGAGGGTCCACGGTAGTTATGGCTAAAATTAGATACAAGGCCCCCGAATCCCCAGCAGTGATTTCACCTCTACCTGGAGGAAAAGTGGAAGTTGAATTTGAGCATCCGCAGTCAGCGATAACGCCAGGCCAAGCAGTTGTCTTTTATGATGGGGATGTTGTGGTTGGCGGCGGCACGATTGAAAAGTCCTTATAGAATCAGAATCCCTCTTAAAATCCGATTAATCTAACCTTTAAAATACGGGCAGTGTGCCCCAAAGCACCTATACGGGTTTCTTTTCGTATGCTGGCACTTGGTGTGGTTGCGCGGTAGATCCAGGCCCATATGCTCTTTGATGGCAAGGCAGGTGCCATCTATAGCCAGCTTTACGCTTAATTTGCAGCATGTGCCGCGGTACCACGCGATATCTGAGGTGGCGTAGTTGGTTACCTCCATAGCGATTTGGCGTTCCCTTGCTTTTGGGGTATCACAGGTCGCGTCGGTTAGCAGGCTGAATACCGCACCTGCAGCGAGCGCGGCACCGCAGGCGCCATAGTTTGCGCAGGTGCAGGAAGGTAGCTTATCAGTCCATGTTCTATCAAGGGTTCTCTCAATAAGAACGTCATTTACTTCGATCTTCCGGCCATTGTAAATAAGGGGATTGCTGTTTTTTAGCGCCGCTACAACCGAAGTGGCCACAATCGCGTGGTGCTCACCGCCGATCATAGGCACCGAGGGATGACTCATCATCTGCTCGGCAATCTCTATGGGGTCGTTTGAGCCCGTGTTAAAAGCGATATTAGATATTGCGCTGTAGGCGTCCTTACCGTGGCAGGCATCGCATACGAAATGCCCGTTAGGGCAAGATATACTGCCTGGCTTAGTCTCTCCGCAGAAATAACATGTAAGAGATTCGGGGTTAGTTCTATAATCTAGTTTTTCACCGCATACCATGCAGTTTTCCCTATATCTTGTGGGTGCTCAGCAATCGCCCGATGAGCACAGGACATCGCTCATGCTTTAGCTCCTAAGTAGGCTAGTAACTAGATTAGAAATATTTCTACTGGCAAGTATCTGTTCTGAAAATATATGTTTACCCCATCTTTGTCAAGGATAAAACCAGCTTCAAGTAAATTGGCGACTAGGTAAATAGGCATAATTGCCCAGACCGAAGTTTTTTAGCTACATCATTGCTATTAAATTAACTTGGCTATAAGACAATACTTATACCCGGTATACTATTGCTGCAGGTTATTATTCAGGCGTAATGAATAAACATTAGGTAGGGTAATCGGCGTTAGCTCTTGCAATGATTAGCATAATTCTGCTAATCTTAGTTATAAATTGAGTAGTGTTTTAATTTAGACCACGGATAGGTAATGGCGCCCCTCCAGTTACTTATCCGGGTCTATTATTTTGGGGAAAAATACGAAATTGCCAAGCTTCTATCAACGCTTTAGCTAAATTTTAGTCAGACGTCGCCGATATGTAGGTATAAATAGTATAACCTGCAAGAGGAGTAGTAAATGCAAACATCAAGGAAGGCGACAAAAACTAAGATCCATCTTAGCATACCGGCCAAAACTAACTATTTGGCGAGTATTAGGCAGCTAGCTTTAGATGTTGCCCGCAGCACCCGCCTAAGCGAGGATGAAATTTTAGACTTCAGCCTTGCGGTTATTGAAGCCTCGAGCAACGCTATCAGACACTCTAAAAGTGATTTTGTCAATACAGTTTTTTATGTCGAAGATGGATGCTTAACCTGTAAGGTGATCGATAAGGGATGTGGTTTTGAGCCAAACATTACAAAAGGTACCTTTCCGCCGTCAAGCAAACAAGGTGGGCGAGGTATTCCTCTTATGAATAACCTTGTTGATGCTATGAAGATCAAGAGTCAATTTGGCTACGGTACGGAAGTTGTCCTGGTAAAGAGCATTAAAAAAGGGTCCAGAGCCCGGGGGCCGGGGTCCAGGGAAAAGAAGTTGACCAGGGGCTAGAATTGTGTTGCTCCGGTAAAGTTAAACTCGCTAATCTTTAGCCATGGTATATAGCTTGCGCCAAGCATTCCTTCTCTAAGCTCTCTATCCATCGATACCAACTCAACTTTAGAAAGCGCCTCGACAATACTTTGGGTAAAACGAAGGTTTTTAACCGGCATTTTTATCTCGCCATCCTCGATTAAAAATGTGCCATCTCTGGTCATCCCGGTAAGAACTGTTCTTATCGGGTCTTCTAGGTTGGTGTAGTGAAAGCGACTTACGAGAATTGCGCGCTCGCTTGTTTTTACCATCTGCTCTAGCGACGAGTCACCGGGCGACATAATCAGATTTAAGGGAAGGGGACCGTAGGGGTTGGGTGCCGGAAGCGCATGCCCTGTTGACTTCTTGCCCTCCTTTTTTGCCGTGTAGCTATCGTAACATACACCCTTTGCCGTACCATTTTCAATAAAGACGACTTTTTCCTTAGGGACACCCTCGAAATCAAAAGTAAAGCCGATCGTGTTAGGGTCGTAGGCATCGTCCCAAATAGATATATTTTGGCTCATGATTTGCTGGCCGAATTTGTCCTTCATGAAGCTTCGACCTTCCTGTAGGGATAGTGCGCCAAATCCGGCAAAAGCCATAAAGGATACCATATCGGCAACTGCGTTGGGGGACAGGATTACCGTATATGTGCCGGGCTTAAGCCCTACGGGGTTTTGCCCCCGCAAGGTCGTCTCCTCGGCCTCAAGGGCGATTTTCTCGATGTCGATGTTGGAAACGTCTACTGCAACCGCGCTCCCAAAGGCCGAGCTGGTTGGCGACATCACAACCGTTTTTAGGTCGGCCTCACTTATTGTCTCAACTGCGTTGACGCCAAGCGAGTTTGCCACACCAAAAGTGGTGTATCCGGTAGAGAAGGCTCTGGCAGCGGTAAAATTTCGGGGTGCGACCACATTAAGTAGCCTCTGTATGGCAGATGCCCTTTGCTTAGGCGTGTAATCAACCGTTGTATCGGACACCATATCCCGCTGGACGATGGGCCTTGGCTTGGGAAGCGAAATAAAATCAGGGTCAGGCGGGCGGTGCTCGGCAATCTCGATTGCTTTATCGACCATTTCTTTTATGGAATCTTTATCAAGGCGATTGGTCGATGCATAGCCCTGCTTTTTATCGATAACCGCCCTAACCGATAGGCTCATGTTAGTTTCGGCCACATTCTGGTGAATGTAGTTGTTGGAGAAGCGCGTAAGTGCCATGCTGCGGTTATTGGCAAGGACTTCGGTCTGATCCGCCGTTGAGTGGTCTATCGCTGTCTGCATTGCCTCTTCTATCCTGCTTTTATCTATCATCTACCAACACCTACCTTAACATTTCTGAATCTAGCCGGCGCGGCACCGTGCGCCACGTGCATTAACTGGGTCGGCTCACCCTTGCCACAGTTGGGAAGACCCCAGACACGCCACTCGTCCTTGCCGGCAATGGCGTCACAAGAATTCCAGAACTCGGGGGTAATGCCGGTGTAGTTTGGATTTTTAACCATTGCACCCAGTTTACCGTTTTTAATCTCCCAACCGATTTGCGTCGCAAACTGGAAGTTAAGCCTTTTGTCGTCAATACTCCAGCTTCGGTTGGTTGCAAGATACAAGCCATCTTTAACCTCACTTATCATCTTCTCTAGAGAGGAATCTCCAGGTAGAAGATTTATATTAGCCATGCGGATTAAAGGGATGCGCCCCCAGCCATCTGCTCTGGCGCTGCCGTTACTCTGTCCCCCGATAACCGGTGCGGTCTCGCGGTTGGTTAAATATCCTACAAAACGCCCGTCTTTAATAATATCAAACCGTTGTGCGGGTACACCCTCATCGTCATAGCCAAACGTACCCAGCGCGCCTGGAATAGTGGCATCGGCGTTTATATTAACTATAGGGGAGCCGTATTGGAACTTATTCAGCTTATCCAAGGTTAAAAAGCTGGTTCCCGCATAGCTTGCTTCCATACCGAGCACGCGGTCGAGCTCGACAGGATGCCCACAAGACTCGTGAACCTGAAGTGCAAGCTGGCTGGCATCTAAAATCACCGTGAACTCGCCGCTTGGGCATTGCTTGGCTGAAAGAAGCGCTACAGCTTCCCCGGCGACCCGGCCCGCGTTTTCATCTAATTTCAGCCCCTGAATGAACTCAAAGCCGGCAGTGGCAACGTCGCCCCCGTGCGAGTTAGGGTAGGATCGCTCCTGGATATCGCTTCCCTTAATTGCGGTAGCATCAACGGCGGCGCCCGACTCGGTTATCTCTTGCTCGATATAGCTGCCCTCAAGACTCGCAAACACCTTTTTCTCGCGAGATATATTCATCGAGGCGTGCGATATCGAGACTCCCGGGGTTTTTCTCACGGTCTCCTCGGCGCGCAAAAGAAGCGCAAGTTTATCTTCAAGCGATACTTTGAAGGGGTCGATCTCGACATAGGTTTTATAAGTATCCTGGACCGGCAGGATGGGAGAGAGAACCACGTTTTCTTTCTTTATCATGGCACTTGCCTTAGCTATCTCAACCGCCAGTCGAGCAACACGCTTGATCTCGGCTTTTTCGACTAGGAAGCTACTTGCAAATCCCCAAGAGCCGTCCGCAATCACCCTGATTCCAAAACCGTAGTTTGTTGAGGTGGTGGCCTCCTCAACCCGCCCGTTTTTTATAGCTATCGACTCGTGCTCTTCATCGATAACTCTAATATCTGCGTAGGTTGCGCCGTAGGTCTTTGCGACGTCTAAGGCAAGCGAAGTCAAATCCTTCATTTACACTCCTATGAAATACTCCTATGAAGTAAGTCTACTCCGGTTTACATTTCTCCTTACCGACTTTTGGGCAGTGGATTAATACTTGCATTCCCAAGATCGTTTCTATTTAAGCACGTTTACCAACAGGTTGCAAAACAAAGATAGAAAGGATTGCCCTACAAAGAGGTTACTGTCCCGAAACCACGCTTATAATGCGGCGGGCGCAGTTAAAATCGTTGCGGTCGCTTAGTTTGCTTATTTTTACAAAATCGTTATGCTTGGGTGCCTGGATGTAGTAACCCTCGCCAAGATAGATACCGACATGATGTATCGGATTGCCGAAGAAGACAAGGTCACCCGGTTGCAGCTCATCATAGCGAACTGGTGCGCCAAGCTCTGCCTGCGATGCCGCAAAGTGCGGCAGGTTAATCCCGAACTTCTGAAACACTAGCTTAACCAGACCTGAGCAATCCAGGCCGATCTTAGGGTCTTCACCGCCCCAGACGTAGGGGACGCCAAGATACTTGATAGCCTCGTAGCAGATTGTGCCTGGCTGCAGCGATGCGGTGTCTTCTTGGGTAAGCTTTATGACAAGCTCAACCTGCTCTTGCCTTTGCTTTGCCTGCTCTTCATCCAGGATCTTTTGGGTTTCCGGGTCTATACTTGCAAGAATAGCCGATTCCTGCCTTGCCTCGTCCTCGATAGCCTTCTTTTGGCCTTCAAGCTCGGCGGTAATGTCCTTCTGCTGCGCGTAAAGCTCATCAAGCGATTTCTTGGTAATTTCAACTTTGGATTTTTGATCCTGTAGCTTTTGTAGAAGTTGCGTATCCTGCTCGCTTATTTTTTTCAGAAAGCTTAAGCGGGTGAAAAGCTCCGAGAAGCTGGAGTTATTAAGAATAACATCAATCGGCTCGATATCGCCCTGCTTGTAGATTTCAGTAACGCGGTCATTTACAACTTGGCGCTGCGCGTCAAGCTCCGCCTCGTACCAGCGTAACTTGTCACGCGTCTCGTTGAGGCTTTCCTCTATGGCGGATAGCTTAGCGCTTTCGGCGTAGTAGTCCGTATTTAAACGCTCCAGCTCATCTCCGAGAATATCAAGTTCTTGCCTAATTCTATCAGCTTGTGCTTGTTTAACCGCCGAATCAGCTTCAGCCAATGCTTGATCAAGCCCGGCCGTGGCAGTTGCTTCGATGTTCGGCTGGTTTGGCGGTGCTACTGGTTTTGTTATGTTGCTTGTCGGTGTTGTGGTTGTAAAATCTGGCGTCGGTGCTGCTACAACTGGATTTACCAAAACAAACACTATCAAGACTGAAAGAAAAGCACTAATAGCCCTGTGGCGAGTCAATTAGTCCTCCTGAGTGTTTTGTTAAGCAAATTCTAACATAGACAATAGGCGGTTGCTAGTAATTTGGTGAAAATTACCACATACTTTTTTAGTATTTTACTGCTTGTCTGCATGCCGCCTTTTTTGCTTTTGCATTGTAAAAAAATGTGTGTTATTATCATAATCGCCGATAAGAGGCTAAACGACGCGGGGTGGAGCAGTCTGGTAGCTCGTCGGGCTCATAACCCGAAGGTCGCTAGTTCAAATCTAGCCCCCGCTACCAATGAGTTCTTATTCGAACTCGAACGGAATAGGAGATCGAAAAGGTCGGTGTATACGACTTCTTCGATCTCCTTTTGTTTTATAGAGATACCTTTAAAGAATGCCTGGTTAAGCTGCCTTTTCTTGCTAGGATTTGCTTTCATGTATGCCAGATAACAGGAGCTTGCCATCATAATGGCTTTATTTAGCACCAACTCAAACTGCTCTAGGCTGGTTTTTAGCATTTCAAGCCTGGCCTCAAGGGTTGCTTCCTCATCATCAATTTTCTGCTGTTCAGCACTAAGGAGTTTTAAGGATATAGCCTCGGCACAGTAGGCATCAAGCAGCTTAGTGCGCTTGTGATTTAGCTTATTGAGTTTATCCATTATAAATTGCTTTTCGTGGGCGTGTTTGCCTTGACGCTCGACAATCTCTTCTTGGAACAATTCTGTTAGTTGCTTAACCCTATAATCAGGCAAATTAATCCTTCTATATAACTCCTCAATTTGCTTTTCAACGTCGCTATCAAGGGTATAGGGCTCTTTGCAGCCGTTCCGGCGCTTTTGGCCTAAGCAATAGAAATAGTTATATTGTTTTTTAGCGAGCTGGCTTGAAAGCCTAGAGCCACATTCACCGCAGTATAAAGTACCTCGTAAATAGTGAGGGTGTTTCCGTTTTCTTTCACCGGCTTTATCGTGGCTATCCATGACCACTTGGACTCTATCAAAAAGCTGCTTACTTATTAGGGGCTCATGAGTGCCTTGGTATTGCGCACCCCGCCATTCAACAACGCCGTAATAGAATTTGTTCCTTAGGATTTTTGCCAAACGAGCCTTGGAAATAGAGGCTTCTGGAAATTTAGGAGTTGGCCTCGTCTTGAATCCCCGAGCTGCCAGTTCATCTCTAAGCTCGGTTAATGAATAATCACCGCTTGCATAGAGCTCAAAAGCCAGTTTAACAAAAGGGGCTCTTTCCTCATCAATGCCAATGGTACGGATTATGCGACCGCCAACGAACTCTCTTAAATTGAGGTATCCGGCAGGGGCCATTTCCGGCCAGCCACCGCGCTTTGCTTTTTGAAGCATGCCTTTCTTTGTCTCCATGGCGAGGTTCGAGCTGTAAAATTCGGCCATCAAAGCATGGATGCCCTCTATTAGTCGGCCCGAGGCTGAATCCTCGATATTCTCGACTACGGAAACCAATGATACGTTGTGCCTTTTAAGGATTGCTTTAATCGCCACATGATCTTCCATGTCCCTTGCTAAGCGGTCAATTTTATGGATTACCACAGCGTTTATGGAATGATCCTTTTTAATGCGAGATAGCATTTCCTGAAGTTGAGGGCGGTTTGCAGAACGGGCAGATTCGCCCCTGTCGGCATATTCATCAACAAAATGCCAGCCCTTTTCTTGGATATACTTAAGACAAGCCTCTCTTTGAGCAGGGAGGGAATAACCCTCTTTCTCATTGTTTCTTTTTGCTTGTTCTTTTGTTGAAACCCTGATGTAAATAAGACAGTTCATGGTGTTACCTCTTGTTGTTTAATCTCGAGCTTTTTTAGCCTTTTCAGCTCTTACCTTTAACACTGCTTGGTAGGCATCAATAATCGATTGTTTTTCTTCTAGAGTAAGATTTGGGATGTCTTTAAACATCATAGTAAAGGCAACATCCTTAATACCTAACTGCTTAATTTCTTCCCAAGACACTCCTAAAATCTGTGCCCAAGCTCTTAATTTCTCTTCGGGTGGTATAAACTTGTTGTTCTCAACATCGCTTATATAGCTATTGGTTACGTATCCTAGCTTGTCGGCTATTTGCTTTTGAGTAACACCGTTTTTAAGACGAAGAGCTTTTAGCCTGTCTCCAAATCCCATTAAAGTACTCCTTCGGTTAACGATGGCTTTAATGTAGGCCATTGCAATAGTTATCTTTTCAAAACCGACTGGTTGTTTAGCTATTTTCCTCTTGACTCTAATCGTATAGGTACGATATTATATTAGCACCGGTTGTTTGTCAATCGGAAAATTAATAAACGGGAAATATGGAACAAACAATTGCAAAACTAAAGAGCAATTATTTTTTTGTCAAACAGTATCGTATCAGTACGATTATTGATTTATTAATTAACTTTGCAAGAGGGCCATAGGATGAGACTTTTTGATGAGCAGGGAATTGAGAAAGAAGTAGAGATTAGCCTTAAAATGCTGGTCTCTACATTTATTGATATTGCCGAAGAGCTTGTCGAGAATGATTTAGCAGGGGCCGAAGATCAAGAGACTACGTTAATGACCCCTGCAAAGCCTATAGTTGTCCGTAGCTGTACCCCATAACAATACCCTTTATAAGACCTTGTGTGGGTAAGAGAAGAAAGTATCAGGGGGGAAGCTGCTGCTTAAGGGCATCGAACCCACTCACAGCAGGCAATGTCGGGGCTCAAATCCGCACGCTGTTTTGACGCGGCTTTGAACCCCGACTATTCGGGCTTTGGATAAACTTCGCTTTCGCTCACCCCCTCGTTCCTCGGGGGCAAATCCCGGATAGTCGGTCTTACGCCCGACATTGCAGCCTCCGCTTACGCTCCGGGATGAAAATCGCCGGATTCCCCCCTGACCCCCTCCGGCGATTTTGTTTTTATGAATTTAGAGCGAAAGCATTTAACCCTCATCTATAGAGTTGATTGGTATCTTGTCGTTTGACTATTAAGTATCGCTCGGGTATTATACCTTCAAAAGTATGTTCGCTACCAAACCTAAATATTTATTATAGAAATCCAAAGGAGGACCTATGCTAAAGAAACTTACCTCCAATCTTATGGTCGAAGACGTTAACACGACCATTGAATTCTATAAAAACGTCTTAGACTTTGACGTTGTTATGACCGTCCCGGAACAAGGGCAATTTGATTTTGCTATTTTACAAAGCGGGAACGTTGAAATCATGCTTCAATCCAGCAAGAGCCTTACCAACGATATTCCTGCTTTAAAGGGAAAAACGATCGGCGGCACTTTTACTCTCTATATTGAGGTTGAGGGCGTTACAGAACTTTACGAGAGAATAAAAGGCAAGGCAACCATTGCTCAAGATATGCATAATACCTTCTACGGCACTAAAGAATTTGCCGTTGAAGATATTAATGGCTACATATTGGCTTTTGCAGAGAGATCATAATGGCAGACCAAAGAGAAAAGGCAATCTTTAAAGAATTCCAGCAAATACCTGGGGTTAGTAAATTGCTTTCTCAAGACCTGTACGATTTAGGCTACCGATTAGTTGACGAGCTTAAAGGACAAAACCCGGAAGAGATGTACGAGAAGCATTGTATGCAACAAGGCCAGCCAGTTGATCGGTGCGTTCTTTATGTGTTCCGAGAAGCGGTTTATTATGCCTCAAATGATGTCCATGACCCCGAACTCTTGAAGTGTTGGAACTGGAAGGATAAGAAGTAATGAAATCTATCGAGGAATTAATTCAAACTGTTCAAAAACAAGAGCATGGTTTTTTAGTCATCCAAAGTGAAGCCGAACTTTTTGTGAAGGAAAACAGCATAGAAAAATGTTTAGCAACCTCTAGAGAGTTGCTTTCTTCAGATGTTATGCAAGCTAGAGCGCTAGCAACGTTTGTTCTTGGATTTATAGCGGCAGAATCAGATGAGGCATTTACTATTCTTAAGGATAAGGTAAGTAAAGATGAAAGCTGGCAGGTTCAAGAAATCCTGGCAAAGGCCTTTGATCAGCACTGCTCAGATATCGGATATGAAAAGGCTTTGCCCGTAATTAAAGAATGGCTTAAAAACGACAACCCAAATGTAAGGCGCGCAGTCACCGAGGGTTTACGAATCTGGACCGGCAGGCCTTATTTTAAGGATAACCCCAAAGAAGCTATAAAACTACTGAGCCAACTGAAAGCTGATGAGAGTGAGTACGTCAGAAAATCGGTTGGTAATGCTTTACGAGATATAAGCAAGAAACATAAGAGTTTAATAAAAGCCGAGGTTGCAACCTGGAACCTATCCGATAAAAAGGTAAATCAAACTTATAAATTAGCAAGTAAGTTCTTAAACTAGGAGGCTAAACATGAAAGACTACGACAATTTTTTCTTACCAGCGACTGATTTAGAAAAAGGCAAGGAATTTTACAATGATACCTTGGGCTTACCAATAAAATTTGATTTCTCAGATAAAGGAATGGTTGCCTTTAAAGTTGGGGATCAAGAGCCAGCTATCATCCTAAAAGACATAAATGTTATGCCTGCTAAGTCTACTATCTGGTTTGTCGTAGACAGTGTTAAAGACGAATATGACAAGCTAAGAAGCAAAGGTGTTGAGTTCCTATCTGAACCTTTTCAAATTCCCACTGGTCTAGCTGTTGAATTTGAAGATCCATTTGGCAACAGGTTGGGGATTACTGATTATTCCGCTTCTTAATTAATCTTTTTGAAAGGAGATGATATAAATGGCTACATACAAAGACTGCAAACACTACGAAAAAAATTGATGAAACCAAAGGAAACTGTTTTGGACACGAGGTTGCGGCAGATAAGAATGTAGAAGAGTGCCCAGCTAATGCCTTCACACCAAAAGAGGAAGAGTAATATGGGCTTCTACGACCTGTCAAAAGCAGCAAGAGAAAATCTTGTAAGCGAGGTATCAGATGCAATAAGGCTTGATATTACTGATAACAAATCGGACAAACTCAGAACCTTTGCTTCTAACACTGATACTTACATAAGAAAGAATGCCTATCTCACCGTAGGCCGAATTTATAGTGACTCTCAAGATCTAAGAGAAGTAATTTTGAAGGTACTTGACGAGTTATCCAAAGATGCTGACGAGAAGGTAAGACAAACAGTTGCTTACGCCCTCGGTGAGATAGGCAAAGTTGATGCTGAGAAAATTGCGGAAATGCCTGAGCAGGCATTATATGACGAGCACCACTCAGTAAGGAATGCTGTTATCGGCTCATTAAAGCAGATGGGCGAAAAGAATTCGAAGCCAACTTTAGAATTCGCAAAAAGATTTTTGCATCACCCCAATCCGAAAATACGGCGGGAAATTATTCATGGGGTTGAGCTAAGAGGAAGAACGCATCCCGAAGACATACTCCCCTTACTGGCAGAGCTACAAAACGATCCAGACAGGATGATTAGGGAAACTATAGTTCACGTATTAGGTCAAATAAGTTACAAGAAAGGATGTCTGGAAAAAGTCGTCGATGCTCTAAACAACTGGAATAATAAAGAGCTGGTTAAGAAGGCTCTAAACGAAATCATAGATGTTCATAAACGATACGAAAGATTTAGCGGCAAATCAGCGGAAGAGGTCAAAGTTTATATTGAGCATAAAATAGGCGGCAAATTATAAAGGTTCAGAAGGGCTAGCAAGTAGCTCTGAATAAAATCCCACTTGATTTATTCCAAAAACCTGCTATAAATTAGAATAACTTAACACACTATTCTAATATTATGCCGATAATTAGAATAACGAAGCTCACTATTCTAATATCCTGGGATAAGCGTTAAAGAGGAGACAATATGGTCAAGGTACCATTTATACCACCAAAGTTGCCGCCGAAATTAGATTACAACGCTCTCATTAAAGAGATCAGTGAAGCTAATCGCTCTCTCGGTGAACTCAACGGATTATTAGTAAACATTCCTAATCCGGATTTGTTAACCTCACCCCTACTGACTAAAGAAGCTGTTTTAAGTTCACGAATAGAAGGAGCACAAGCTTCACTTGAAGATGTCTTGAAATACGAAGCTGAAGAGAAGATAACTGAAGCCAACGAAAAAGAGAGAGATATAAGAGAGATTATCAATTATCGGCAAGCCATGAGGGTGGCAATTGAGGAGCTAGAGAAAAGGCCAATCAGCGAGAATCTTATTAGAAAGATACACTATGTTCTGCTTGATTCTGTGCGAGGCACTAACAAAGACCGAGGTAATTTAAGGCGAATCCAGGTTTTTATTGGTCTGCCTGGAACCCCGATAGAAGAAGCAACCTATGTGGCACCACCGGCTAATGAACTACCACAACTACTTAGTAATTGGGAGCAGTATATAAATTCTGATAAGGAAAAAGATCCTCTCGTACAGATAGGCTTAGCCCATTATCAGTTTGAAGCCATTCATCCGTTTTTAGATGGCAATGGCCGAATTGGCCGGCTTTTAATTCCTTTATTCTTGTATCAAAGAAATCTCTTATCGTATCCGCTGCTCTATATCAGCGAATACTTTGAGGAGAATAGGACGGATTACTATAAACTCTTAAATAGTGTTAGCAGTAATGGAGATTGGGATAGCTGGCTTAGGTTCTTCTTGAACGCCGTCACCACCGAATCAATGAAGACAAAGGGCACGGTTATGAATATCCTCGCCCTATACAATGACTTGAAAGCCGAGATTACCTTTATCAACTCGATTTATGCTCTCGGTCTTTTAGGCATAATCTTTGCCATGCCGATAGTGTCCTTTGCCAGTATCAAGGAGCACTTGAGAGCAGCAAGCACTCAGACCATTTATAACCTTTTAGCTAAGTTTGTTGATGCTGGTATCCTGCAGGAGATTTCCGGCAAGAAAAGGGATAGGGTTTACACCTTTGCTCAGTTGGTCGAGATTTTAAAGTAAACATAGCTTACCGGCTGGTCTGTCTCCAAATGACGCACTGAGGCGCTTTAAAGCCTCTCAAAATACCCCTCCAACTTATCTATCAGCTCTTTTTGGTTTGAATAGTGTTGCATTGCGTCTACAATGAAAAGGGCTCTGCTGAGCCCTTTTTTCTTTGCCCAGTTTTTATTGAGCGGTGCCTGTCACCCGATCACGTTCTCGTTTATCCCCTTAATTGGCATTCACGTTTAACAAATAATAACGTTTGACGATAATAACGTTATGCGTTATTATCTAGTTATGATAAAAGGCTTTCGTTGCAAGGAGACCGAGCATATTTTTCATCGCCGATTTGTAAAGAAATTTTCTGTAGATATCCAGCGCTTAGTTTACCGAAAGCTTTTATTACTGGATTCTGCCGAGAGATTGGACGACCTTAAAGTACCGCCTGGCAATAACCTCGAGAAGCTCTCAGGGAATCGGCAGGGACAACATAGCATTCGGATCAATGATCAATGGCGCATATGCTTTAAGTGGAGAAAAGGCGATGCGTATGAAGTCGAGATTACAGACTATCATTAGGAGATAATTATGAATAACGAAAAAATTAAGCCTATTCATCCAGGGGAAATATTACTTGAAGAATTCTTAAAACCGTTGGGAATTAGTCAGTATCGTTTGGCTAAGGACATCAACGTGTCGCCGCGGCGCATCAACGAGATTATTCATGGTAAGCGGTCGATTAGCGTCGATACAGCCTTAAGATTATCTCGATATTTCAGTCTGTCTGAGCGTTTCTGGCTTAATCTCCAAACACGCTATGACCTTGAGGTACAGAAGGACAAGCTAGAAAAACGTATCGGGGAAGAAGTTAAAGTCTACGAGGCAGACAAAGAGAGTGCCTAGTAACTCTCATCCAGGTGTCGTTTGCAATGAAATTGCTAATCAAAGCCCCTCAAAATACTCTTAGGATAGTAGGATAGGGACGTTGCTATGGATTCTATGGATTTTTCGCTAATGAGCAAGGGCTACTAGCTGCTCCAAAGATCAAATATACACGAACCCACGAGGTTAAAGACCCTCAAAATATCCCTCCAACTTATCTAGCAGCTCTTTTTGGTTCGAATAGTGTTGGATTAGGGCTACATGGTTAAGATCCCGGAAAAATGCCTTTCACAAGGCATTTTTTCATGTCCAAAAATGGACACCTAGAAAGAGATTTGAACTAGGACGTACGACATCCTGCCGTTCGGGGAGTTTATAATCGGAATACTTGAGAAGATTTAGTTAATAAAAACTCTTGCAATTTAGCAAAATTAGTATAAATCGTACTATGAAAGTGTCTATAAACGGTCACTTATACGTCATGGAAAAGGCGGTTTTGCATAAACCGTAACCACCTTTTGTTAATTTTTCATCAGTTGCTGGTTACAAATAAGACAAATTTGTCGAGCACTCGCCTGGCCACTGCTAAAATAACGGAAGGGATTAAGCTGCTTGAATCATACCTCGTTCATAAAAAGTATCCTGATTTACTAAGTAAGATACAATTACCGATACTTCCTACATATCCGTGAAATTGCAAAAGGGGTGTATTGTGAAGTTAGAGCGGTTGAAAATCCTTATTGGGGTTGTTTTTGTTTTATTAGTTTCCTTCGGGTTGATACCGCAACCTGCCTTAGCAATTACTAGAAATGACGTAATGAGCAGAGCACAGCGCTGGGTCGATTTAGCCGTGCCATACAACCAAAGGGCATACCAAGATGATTATCGTGAGGATTGCTCGGGCTATGTCTCCTATTGTTGGGCAACAACGTCAAACAATGCTCCTTATTCGTACACTACAGATTATTTCTATCTAATCACGCACAGTATTACTAAAGACGAATTACAGCCAGGTGATGCGCTTAATAATCCCTTGTCGGGAGATTCCGGGCACGTAGTACTCTTTGGCGGTTGGGCCAATGACGCACATACTCAGTATGTGGCTTATGAGGAGACTCCTCCAAAGACTGTAACACATATAATTCCATATCCATATTGGCCTGGTTATGGCATTTTCTATCCCATAAGGTATAACAATATAGAAGACTCCTCAACTCCCCTCTACCGCCTATACAACAAATACAGCGGTGACCATTTCTATACCACCAGCTATAATGAAAAAGACTTTGCTATAAGTAAGGCAGGATATAGCTATGAGGGAATAGCTGGCTACGTCTTTAATAGTCAAACATCAAGTGCAGTGCCTCTCTACCGCCTATACAACAAATACAGCGGTGACCATTTCTATACCACCAGCTATAATGAAAAAGACTTTGCTATAAGTAAGGCAGGATATAGCTATGAGGGAATAGCTGGCTACGTCTTTAATAGTCAAACATCAAGTGCAGTGCCTCTCTACCGCCTATACAACAAATACAGCGGTGACCATTTCTATACCACCAGCTATAATGAAAAAGACTTTGCTATAAGTAAGGCAGGATA
>JAJYQA010000022.1:121524-160267 GCA_021794835.1 Actinomycetes bacterium
GCTACGTCTTTAATAGTCAAACATCAAGTGCAGTGCCTCTCTACCGCCTATACAACAAATACAGCGGTGACCATTTCTATACCACCAGCTATAATGAAAAAGACTTTGCTATAAGTAAGGCAGGATACACTTACGAGGGAATAGCTGGCTATATATGGTAGAAGTAGATAGGAACCAATCTTAGAAGGCCAAAGGTACAAGCAATTCTAGCACCAGATAATTTTAAGATCGCGGACGAAGTCAAGAGCATTGTTACTGTAGTTTCAGCTTTTTAGGTAGATGACCGCTCAGTTACTAAAATCTTCATATTTTGGTAATGATATTAATATCCTGCAAAAAGGAAACCGAGAGATAACTATGCCACAGGAGATAAAACCATCGATGTGGGCGGTGTAAAAATTGCCATGCACATTGGCGGCGCCGGATTACATCTTCGTGTAGTGGTGAATAGTTACTTGGGAAAGGCCACTAATACCGCGTAGATTCTGCGTTCTTAAGGATATCATGCACCCTGTCGATACCTAATGTATAGTTTTCGCATATATTCACGGGTGATTTTTTTGTGTATACCTCTGTTGCATGATGTTTACGGGGATAATTGTATATTCTCTTTAAGCCTGGCGTTAATGGCGCTTATTTTTATACTTGACAACCGCGCTAAGCGTAAGGCCTGTCGGCACTATGCGTATTATTTGGCCCGCTCAGCCACACTGCTTTTGGTAAGCATTACCTCTACAATTTCAGTTATTTTTGGCATCCGTTTGCTTCTTAGCATTGCCGGGGTTTGCTGAGACCGTATGCATTACGGCAATTGCCTGGATAGTTAGAAAAGATTATATAAAGGATGGTTGCAGTGGCATTTGATATTATTATCCACTCAATAAACATAGGTTTTTGTGCAGTCGGCATATATTATATCCTGCAGAACGGTGATCTAGGGCGAAGCAGGTTTCGCTTTGTCTTATTGCTTATCCTGCTCTCATTTCTCAGTATCAGCATATTTTCTATCGGCTACGATTTTACGTCGCGGCCGCTTTTTCATCTTCTGGTAAACTACCCAAGCATAGGTATACCGGTACTCCTTATTATGGATCTCCTTTTAATCGTGCAGCTTCTTAATGAAAGAGACCGGAAGACGCGCGATCGCCAATCATCCGTATTGCAAACCATTAGCACAAAGATAAACAATATGTTGGACCTTAAACAGATCGCAAAGTCAACTCTTGAGGAGATGCTCGGGATACTTAAACTTGGTGGGGCATCGCTTTATCTTGCGTCAGAGCACAGCGAGTACCTTGAGTTACTATGGGCCGAGGGTATTTTATATAGGTCGGATATTGATCTTTCCATCCTCTTGGCTAAAGAGGTCTTCTCTATCTTTTCCATGACTGAGCATGACAATATATATGTCAAGGAAATCACCGGCAGCAAAGAATTTCAGATGTGCAGTAAGATGAAAGACCTCGGGATTAAGACGGCTGTCGTGGTGCAGTTGCGCAGCCAGCATGAATTTATCGGGCTTACTCTGTTGGTTAGCAAAGAGAAAATAGAATTGAGTCCCGAGCAGAAGCAGTTTATGAGCGACATTGCAAACTGGCTTTCCGTGGCAATACGAAATGCAAAACTCTGGGAGGATTTGCGAAAGGCATACCTAAAAATCGCAATATCATTTTCAAAGGTGGTAGAGGCCAAAGACCACTACACCAGCGGGCACTCGGAAAATGTGGCGAGCCTTTCGGTCAGACTTGCCACTTACCTAGGACTAAGCAAAACCGAGGTTGAAAAAGTCTATATCGGTGCGCGCCTACATGATGTCGGAAAGATTGGAATTCCGAAGGCTACGCTTAATAAAACCGGCGCGTTGGCTGAAGAGGAATACAAGATAATTAAAGAGCATGCGTATAAGGGTTATGAAATCACCCAGCCGATCGATAGCATGATAAAAATATCAGATATCGTTTTATATCACCATGAAAGGTACGATGGCAAAGGCTACCCACTTGGCCTTAGCGGTGAACGAATACCTTTTCTAGCGCGCATAGTTGCAATTGCTGACGCGTTTGATGCTATGACATCAGATCGACCTTACCGTAAGGGCATCTCGTATAAAGAGGCCGTTAAAGTTATCGATCAAAATAAGGGGACGCAGTTTGACCCTGAGCTAGCAGCCAACTTTATTGAGATGATGAAGGACTCCGTCGAGGTGATGGGTAAGGGTGCAAAGCGGGAAGACATACCTATTGTTACTAACAACGAGCTTACAGCGCTGTTTAGTGAATCGCCTACACCCGACGTCGAGATCTAAACAACGAAAATCCCCGACCTTGGGATTCTTGGAAAAGCTAGCGGTTATTCTTACTGCTGGTACGGTATTTTGATCTAATCTCTCTTATAAATTCAGTAACCTCTTCTTTATCTTCGTCGTTAAGCAATGCAAATTCGGATGTTAATTCAATTGTTTTTTCGTCAAGGATAAGGTCAGCTATTTTTGGGTTTTTATCGATCTTCTCCTTTGCCCGGTACTCTCTGTATTCCTTAAAGTACAAAGGGTTAATCTTAAGTCCTTTTGCTATAATCCCAATATTTTCCTTAGTTGGCCTTGATTTGCCTGTTGCAAGGTTATGAAGATATGTTGTCGAGAGCTTTTGTCCTATTTCTCTTGCGAGCTTCGGAAAGCTAAATTTCTTGGCCTCCATTAGCCCTCTAAGGGCCTCTGGGAAATCCTTATACGTACGGTCGGTTGGTAAATTTACGTTCATGAAATAATTATAAGCTTTAAGTAGTAATTTTTAACAACTTCCATTGACAATCGCAGAAAGTTTTATTAACCTTTCAGTTGACAGTTGATACTGTGGAGTTCTAGTATGCCATTTTTAACCAAGCTTGAAAAGATTTTGTACGAACGCAATATTAGTCAGAGCACCATTGCAAAGAAAATCGGTGTTGATAAGAGCCTAATGAACAAGTGGGTAAAAGGGAGGCATATCCCTTCAGCTCGTTTTATGACAAAGATTGCCAGAGAGCTGGGGATGACCGAGCAAGAGATCTTTTTTGATGTCAATTTTACCGCACGAAAATAGGGAAAACCCTTAATATAAATTCAAATCTTATCTTGGGGGCGATTGGTTTATGGAGGGGCTAACAGGATTTTTAAGGCAATGGTTTGTTAAATTCAAATGGATTTTGACCAGTAAAAAATGGGAGCGTTATTTTTATAACCGTTCTAAGGAGTTGCATACAGACATAAATTCGCTTGTTCAGGTCTTAGAAAAAGAACAGGAAAAACTCATCAAGGAATTTAAAAAAGAGGAAGAACCGATAAAAAAGTATCGATTTTTAACGGGCATTTTAGAAATAGAGGCGGAAATAGAGAAATGCCGGATATTAATGAAGCAACATAAGTCCTAAAAGCAATTATTGCCGCGTAGGTAATAAGTCAGTTTATCAAACCAGTTACGCCATGGCGGCGTAAACAGCTTAAACCATCGGCTGTCGTGTTTGCTGGGGCTGCGCATCCATAGAGCTTATCTCCATTAAGTTTATGATAAGCTGCACTTCATCCGTGCTCATACCAGTGTGCTTTGCAATCTGTACCGAGCTCCAACCCTTGCGGCTTAAGTCGTGTACTTCCTTATGTCTTATCGCGCTGTTGGTTTCGACTGGGGTTACAGTTGCGCTGATTGCGGTTGGTTGTGGCTGTGGGGATACCAGCGGGCGCAGTTCCTCGCCGTACTCATAGTAGTACTGAAGCTGGCGGATACGGTCGTCAGCAGCTTCTATCATCTCGCTTAGCTTATCAGCAGAAGTTTCCATGTCGCCTAGGGCTTTTTGGACCGAGTCCTGAAGTTCTTTGATCAACATGGAAAGGGAATTTTCTAGAGAGCGAAGTTCCTCTTTGCTGTCTTTTATTTTGTCGGCGGCCGAGATTCTTCTTAAGACTATCCAGGCTAGTATAGGAATCGAAATCAATGCAAAAGCTAATACAGCTACAATTAACTCAAACCCCATGTACATTTTATCCAACTCCTAGATCTTTATGTCAATTATATGCTCGGAACTCGCTGATTTGCTTTCTTCTTCGTCTTCAGGCGGTTTACCTGGTTGTTTGCGTTTATTGTCCTCGCGCTGCTTCTGCTCTGCGTCTTTTTCCTTGGCGTTGATTTTTACTTCATCCGCTTGGGGCGAAGAGTTAACCTGTTTTTCCTTTGCCTCATTTTGCTTTTGTAACTCAGCGGCAAACTGTTGCTGTTGCGTTTTTGGCTGTTGTTGCTGGGTTTGCTGCAATCGCTCAACTTCTTGCATCTTTTGGATTATAATCTGCAAATCGGTTGGCCGGATTGGCATAGCTCTTCCTTTCCTCTAAGAGCCATTGTTGCTGCATCCAGTTCTAGCAATCAACCTGTAATCCTACAATGAATTATAGCATTTCGTTATGCGGTCACCAAGTAGAAAAACATTACGGAAGGGCATAATTACACTTTTTTCTTAAGTTTCATTAGCGCAAGTTGTTCTATGTATCTCCTATTAATTATCGGCTTGATACTTTAAAAACAATAGTTTTGGGGTAAACTTCTTACGCATAGACCTGCAGGTAAGAGAGTCGCTCGCGTAGCTTTAAAACTGCTTTTGTTTTTATCTGGGATACCCTCGATTCGGAAAGACCCATGACCTCACAGGTTTCCTTAAGGGTTAAACCCTCGTAATAGTAAAGGGTGATGACAAGGCGCTCTTGCTTGCTTAAGGAATCTATTCCCTCGATTAGGGCGTCTCTAGTCTCGGTTAATTCAACCAGTTCAACAGGATCATTTGAGCTTTTATCTGCAATGCGATCGCCTAGCGTTACGCCGTTTTCATCGTCCTGTATCACTAGGTCGTCAAGTGAAAGAAGGGGAAGCCTACTTATATCAGCAAGCATACTGTTAAACGATTCCATATCGACCCCAAGCTCATTGGCGGCCTCTTTATCGGTCGCGGCTCTCCCCAGGCGTTTTTCAACCTTGGCGTAGGCTTTACCTATCTGCTTGGCCTTCCGGCGCAGGGACCTTGGAGCAAGGTCATACGCCCTAAGGCCATCTAGGATGGCTCCCCGAATCCTTGGGATGGCGTAGGTTTCAAACTTTAACCCCCGGGTATGGTCGAATTTTTCGATGGCGTCGATTAAGCCAAAGAAGCCGTAACTGATAAGGTCATCCCTATCAACCTCAGGAGGGAGGTTATCCTTGACCCGCTCGGCCACATACCTGACCAGGGAGACGTTTTCTAATATTAGCTCCTCTTTTGCTTGCGAGTCGTTGTGTACCTTATAAAGTACCCAATTGCTTGGAACAGCTAATGCCTTGTTCATTTTTCACCGTTTCCGAATTGACCTGTTTAGTGCTGCTACTCACTCTTATCGGTCTTGATTCTTCGCGGCTTGAATGGTTCAAACACTTTTATTTCAGGGTTTTCTTCACTGCCTGCTGCAAGGCCGAGGTTTAAATCTTCTTGTGGCTTGGAGGTAAGGTCGAGGTTCTGTCCTCTAAAGAGCGGTTTTTTGGAGCCCTCGGCGGAGTGACTTCCAGTTGGTTTTTCTTCTGCAAGGCGGTTTTCTTCCTTAAGGTCCTTACTTAGCTTAGTTATGGATTCTTGGGCCGCCTTAACCACGACCAAGTTTACGATGGTTAAGGCTATCCGTACTAAAACCGCGCTGATTATAAAGACAAGGATAAAGCGCATGGTGATCATAAAGAATAGGTTTGCACCGGTTAAGAGTGCGACGAGGAGTGAAATAAGGCTTAAAACCAGGCTAAAAAGGACCGTTATCTTATTAATAGACTCATTTGACATCTAGCCTCTCCTATACATACGACGCTTTCTTCCGGCGCGATCAAGCTGTTCTCTAAACAGGTGACCGATAATACGGTCGCGATCACGCTCCTCAATAACTGAGAAATGTACGCAAAGGAGACTTTTGCCGAATACCGGTTCGTTGGGGATACATCTTATTACTTCACCAATAAGACTTACAACCCGGCCATTTGAAAGTTCAATTTTGGTCGCAAGCGGTGTTCCTGGAGGTAACTCATCCTCTGTGGAGATAATAAAGGCTATGCCGTTTCCACTTAGGTCCTTTACCGGAGCCTCGATTAGCTTGGCATCAGACATGTCTTTAGGGCCGCTGATGGCATGATATCTTGCCCTTACAAATGGCCTTATAAGGCGGAAAAACTCCCGTCGCTGGGTATGAGCCGCATCTTCAGTAAGCGTTAAGTTTAACTTTAGCGGGTCATATTCAACATCGCTTACCTTTGCCTTAAAGTTGTAGATACCATCTTCGGCAGAGTAGACGATAGCGAGCTCATTACCGCTTTTTACCTCAACCTGGTGATGATGATCTAACAAAAGATCACAGATTATGCTCTTGAAATCCTCAGAAACATAACCTATGGTAAAGGGCCAGTTTTCACCGGAGCTTACCTCAATAGAAACCAAAAGCCCTGGTTTTAAAAACTTGCTAACTTGCATAACCTACCTATCTTTCGAAAAATCTTGAGAGAAATCCCCGAAAACCGTTTCGTTTGGCAATTTGCCGGCTGTCTTTCGTGCTGGTTCGGTCGATGGTTTCTGCAATCTGCATGATGCACTTTGCGGCTCTTGAATTTGGGTATCCGAGGATAAGGGGCGATTGTTTTACTACTGACATACTGACTGATGGATCAGTTACGATATAGCCAAGAGCTTCAATCCGTTTGCCCAGAAACTGCTTTGTTGCCATGATAATCCTATTTGCGATATCCTGCCCCTCTTTCTCGTCGGATACCATGTTTACTACTAGTTTTATATCGACAGAAGAATCCCTTTGCGTTAGTACTTTTATCATACCGTAGGCATCCGTTATGGCAGTAGGCTCGGGTGTGGTGATAATTATTGCCTCACGGGCTGCCAGGATAAAGGAGATTATATCTTTAGAAATCCCGGCTCCGGTATCAATTAAGGTTATGTCAAACTCACGCTCCAGGCTAGAAAAGTTTTCAAGCAGTTTTTGCTGCTGTTCATCGCTTAGGTTGGCAAGCTCGGGGATGCCGGAGCCTCCAGGCACAATCGTTAGGGAATAGGGACCTTTTACTAAAATTTCCGGCAAGGTTTTGTCACCATCGACAAGCTGCTTTAAGTTGTACTTTGGGTTTATATCGAAGAGAACATCGATATTGGCAAGTCCCAGGTCGGCGTCAAAAACCATGACTTTTCTGCCGCGTTTAGAAAGCGCGATACCTAAGTTTGCGACAAGGTTGCTTTTCCCAACCCCGCCCTTACCGCTACTTACTGCAATTACTCTGGTTGCCGGTATCTGCCGAGGTGCCTGCGTAGGTGTAGGAGTGGGTGTTTTTGGCTCGCGCGCTATTCCTGAGGTCTCCAGATGGGCGATTATATCGCCCATAGTTGATGAAGTAGCGTTTTTAGGCACGGGTATGATGTCCCATCCAGACAAGTTTTTTTCCGGCCTTCTTGCCGTCGGATCAAAAATTAAGCTAGCGCGGTCTCTTTCTTCTCTTATTTTCTGGGCTAACTCTCGAAGTTTTTTGGCTTGATCATTCATCTAACGGCACCCCTAATATGAGATTGGCAAGTTTTTGCGACTCGGCCACCTTGATATCTTCGGGGACGTTTTGCCCTATCGTGAGATATGAAATGGCCACTTTTGATTTGTTTACTATGTTAAGTATTGTTCCCGGTGTATTTGTCTCATCTAACTTAGTAAAAATTATTCTGTTAATTGGTACAACTGAGAACCGCTTAATTGCATTTATCTGATCGGACATCTTCGTCGTTACGCTTAGGACAAGATGTATCTCGTCGGGGGAGGCTACGTCCATGAGCGCTGCAAGCTCATTCATCTGGGTTTCATTAAGCGGGCTTCTGCCCGCCGTATCTATCAGAACCAAGTCTTTATCCTCATGCTTTTCAAGGGCCTCTCTTGCATCCTGGCTGTTAAAAACAATCTCAATTGGTGCACCGATAATTTCGGCGTAGGTTTTCAGTTGTTCGACCGCGGCGATTCGATACGTATCTGCGGTCAAAAAGACCGCCTTTTTACCTTCATAGAGGCAGTATTTTGCCGCAAGTTTTGCGATTGTGGTTGTTTTTCCCGCACCGGTTGGACCAATTAGCGCAATGACCTTTCTCTGTCCGCCCTCAAGGGAAAGGGGTGAGCTTATCGGAATCATTTTGGCCATTTCGCTTACCATTTTCTCGTGTAGGATCTCTGGGGTAGCAAGTTGCGATGTTGTAAGCTCCTCCTGCACCTGCTTCATGAGCTTTTTGGCTATCTCATCTTCGACCTTGGATTGCAGAAGCTTCTCGTAAACATCTAGGAAACAAGCGGGGACCTCTTGAAAAAGGGGATCGGTTAATTGGCTGGCAATAGTCTTTACAATTGATTTTATTTCCTCTACCTCGAGTTGTATTTGGTCAAATCTTACCTCGATAGCCTCGCCGACACCGTTTTTAGATATGCCATCTCCATTGGTACCTTCTTTTTGCTCCATTAAGTTGACGTCTAAGGCGGCGGTTATCTCAACTGAGTTATTTTTAAAGAGGCGCATGGGCCAGGACCTTTGTAGGCGACGGGTATGAAGTATTATCGCCTCGGGGCCTAGGTCGAACTTTACCTTTGCTATTGCTTCTTCCATGCTTGAGGCCTCATAACGCTTTATCTTCACGTTAGGCTCACCATCCCAACAGATTGTAGTTCAAATTCTGGTGCTACTTCATTGTAAGACAAAATAGCCAAATTGGGCAGCTTCCGCTCAATAATTTTTCTAAGTGGACGCCTGATGTTTGCGGAACATATAATAACCGGATTTCTTCCCTGGGCAAAAGCTTTCTCAATTGCCCCCGAAAGCTCATTTATTATTCTTTGTGTAGTTGCCGGGTCGGATGATATCATGATACCTTGGTCGGTATACTCGACTGCCTCGGAGATTTCTTTTTCAATAAGAGGGTCAACTGCTACTATATCAAGCCTGCCATCTTCCGATTGGTGCTGCTTGCAGATATTTCTGCCAAGCGATTGGCGAACATACTCGGTTAAAAGGTCGGTATTTTTTGTGATTCGTGCACTTATCCCAAGCGTCTCAAGAATGGTGACCATATCCCTTATCGAGACCCGCTCAGATAACAAGTTTTGAAGCACCTGCTGTATCTCACCGACAGTAAGCACATTGGGTACGATCTCCTCGACGACCACTGGGTAATGCTGTTTTATGCTGTCTAGAATTTGCTGTACATCCTGGCGGCCTATGAGCTCATGAGCGTATCTCTTTGCTATTTCAGATAGGTGAGTGATAGTTGCTGATGTCGGATCGACAACCATGTAACCCATCACCTCAGCTTGCTCACGTGCCTGCGGAGCTATCCAAATAGCAGGCAGGCCAAAGGCCGGGTCCTTTGTACCGATACCTTCGATCCGTCCCGTAGTTATACCCGAGTCGACCGCAAGCAGATAATCCGGGATTGTCTCGACCTTTGCGACATCAACCCCTTTTATCTTAATTCGGTACTCGTTTGCTGGAAGCTGAATGTTGTCTCTAATACGAATCGGCGGTATCACGTAACCAAGCTCCATTGCAATTTGCCGTCGCATTAGAGTTATACGGTCAAGAATATCACCACCTTGATCTGGGTCGACAAGCGGAATCAGGCTGTAGCCGATCTCAAGCTCGATTGGATCTACCTGCAACATATCTATTAGAGCTTCGGTTGTCACGGGCTTTTCTTTCGCACTCTCGGCCTCATCGGTGAGAGTTTGCTGTTGCATTGACTGGCTCATAAAATACGATGCCAGCCCGGCCAGCCCTCCTACGAGGAAAAACGGGATTTTAGGAAGCCCTGGCACCAATCCGAAAATAGCAATCAAAACCGCCGCGATCATAAGCGAGCGCGGCTGGGTAAAAAGCTGTTTTGTTAGGTCTTGACCTAAGTCACTATCTGAAGCCACTCTGGTTACGATAACACCGGAAGCTGTAGAAAGAAGTATCGTCGGTATCTGAATTGCAAGTCCCGCGCCAATCGCAATGCGCCCGAAGGTCTGAAGCGACGTAAGAAGGTCCATATGCTGCTGGATTGCCCCGACCGCAAACCCACCGATTAAATTAACAGCGGCTATGATTATACTTGCCGTGGCGTCGCCGCGCACGAATTTGGATGCACCATCCATTGCTCCGTAAAAGTCGGCTTCGCGTTGTATATCACGGCGCCGTTTCCTTGCCTCATCCTCGGTTATCAGCCCGCTATTTAAGTCAGCGTCGATTGCCATCTGCTTGCCCGGCATGGCATCGAGAGTAAATCTTGCCGCGACTTCTGAGATTCGGGTGGTTCCAGATGTGATGACAATAAACTGCACTATGGTAAGGATTAGAAAGATAACGATACCGACAACGTAGTTCCCGCCGATTATAATCGAGCCGAACGCGCTAACAACGCTCCCCGCTACCCCGGTCGACAGGATAGACCTTGTAGTTGAGATGTAAAGGCCCAACCTGAAGAGGGTCATGACCAAGAGCAGGGTGGGGAATATAGAGAACTGAAGTGGCTCGTTATTAAACATAGTGACCAAGATAACAACGATTGAGGTGATTAGGTTAAAAATCAAGAGTCCGTCTATCAAGGGACCTGGGATTGGTATAATTAGGAGCGCGATAATAAGCGCAATGACGAGTGCGAGTATGGCATCGCTATATCTGCTAATTTGTGCTGACCAGGCTGTGTTGACTGCTTGATTTGTAGCCATATCCATTCTAGCATTAGTTTGGTAACCGCATATTTCTTGTGTATCATTTTATACTATTTGCGCTCGAATAGCTATTTACATCCTAGACCCTCTTTTATTAATCTGGTAAACATAAGCTAAGATTTCCGCAACCGCCTTATAAAGTGAGAACGGTATTTCTTGGCCCACTTCAGCTGACTTAAACAGCGACTGGGCCAACATCTTATCCTCAACAACCGGAATGTTATACTCCTTGGCAATGTCCCTTATTCTTTCCGCCATCAGGCGCTGCCCTTTTGCAACGACTTTTGGTGCGCTCATGGAGTCGGGATCATACTTTAAGGCTATGGCCAGCCGAGTTGGGTTTGTAATGACCACGTCTGCAGTAGGTACCGCTTGCATCATACGCTTCATGCCGATTTCTATTTGCTTGCGCTTGATTTTTGACTTAATCTGGGGGTCACCTTCAGACATCTTGTATTCTTCCTTTATCTCTTGTTTAGTCATCTTAATGCTTTTCTCGAACACATATCGCTGGTAGGCGTAGTCGAAGGCGGCGATTAGCAAAAGGACGATCCCGGTTTTTATCCCGATCTCATAAACTATTGAGCCAAGCGTCGAGAGCATGCCCCAGATATCCATATTGATAGTTTGTATCAAGTCGGCATAGTGGTTGCTTATGATGGAATAAGCGAGGTAGCCGACTATGGATATTTTAATAGCAGACTTTAGGAGCTCGACCAGAGCTTTCGGAGAAAAGAGCCTAGAAGCGCCAGATACTGGATTTAGTTTCTTCAGGTCTGGGGCAAGCGGTTTTGGTGTAAACAAAAAACCAATTTGGGCGATACTTGCGGTTACGCCTATCGCAAGGGCAATTAAAGCTATCGGGAGCACCATTTTTAAAAAATATATCGCAAGATTTAGGAAAAGGGTAGAGACAACCTTCTCATTTACTTCGATCGGGACTGTGCTTGAAAGGAAGAACCGCATCAGGTTGTCTAGGCTCTCGAAGACCCCTTGGCCGAGCATCCTAAGGGCGATAAACACCGCGAGTATAATTAGGGCGGAATTCACCTCCATGCTCCTTGCAACTTGCCCCTTTTTCCGAACCTCTTGTCTTCGTCGGGGCGTTGCTTTTTCGGTTTTGCCTTCCTTGTCCATCGTCTCTTCTACTCCTACTTGATCGAGCTAATGAGCTGTGCCGGCATCTGGTTAAATACTCTCACCGCATATGCAGCAAAAAATGCAAGCGCCGCAATCAGCGTTGCAAAGGCAATGGTAATCTTAAGCGGCATCCCGACGATAAAGACGTTCATCTGCGGGACCGTTCTGGCAATTATCCCTAGGGCCAAATCGGTTATGAGAAGAACACCTATGGCAGGGCCGCCAATCTTAAGGCCGATAATAAACATGTTGACTATCATATCGATAAAGTTGCCGGTAACCTCGGGTGTGATTGTAAAGGTTGTAAGGGGGACTATCTCAAAACTTTTCGCAAGTGCAATAAGAAGATAGTAATGGCCATTTATTGCTAGAAAGATTAAAATCGCCAGCAGGTTCTTAAACTGACCGATAATCGAGGTGGAGATATTGCTTAGCGGGTCAATTACATTAACCATGCCAAATCCCATCTGAAAGTCGATTATTTGTCCGGCAAGCAAAAACCCCATAAAAACAAGATTTGCCGTAAACCCGATAATAGCTCCTACGGTTACTTCTTTGGCAACTAATAGGGCAAAGTCGATTATACTAATCGAATTGGCAATGCTAGGACTTTGGATAAAAGGGAAAAGGGCAATTGAGGTCATAAACGCAAGGCCGATTTTTGTCTGCGGCGGTATATTTCGGCTACCTAGGACCGGGGCAAGAAAAAACACGCCTAAGATCCGGGTGAGTATAAGCAGGAATGTTAGTAGGTGCCTGGCATCTGGCTGCAGTATATCCAATACAGCTCTCCTTAGCTTACTTAAGATAGCTGGGCAAATTTATAAACAGGTTAGTCGTAAAGTCAATGATTTTATTAAGCATCCAGGGCCCAAAAAGCGCAAGCGCGAGCACAGTTGCAAGTACCTTAGGGATAAAGGTTAAGGTAAATTCCTGTACTTGAGTTACAGCCTGCATTATGCTTATTATCAATCCGGCTACTAAGCTAAAAAGAAGTACCGGTAGCGCAACCTCAAGGGTAAGCGTAAGCGCGTTTTTCCCAATTTCCATTGCTACAGATTCAGTCATCTTATCTCACTCTTAAAGAAGCTATCAGCTGCCAGCAACTGGCTGTCAGCTGAAACCGTTAATGATATCCCATAACTAAGGCTCTAGTAATTAGATGCCAACCGTCAACCAAAACAAACAACAATATCTTAAGAGGAAGCGATATCATAACCGGCGGGACCATAAGCATACCCATAGACATAAGTACACTTGCAACAACCATATCTATTATTAAGAAGGGGATAAATATCAAAAAGCCAATTATAAAGGCCGCACGTAGCTCACTTATGATAAAGGAAGGGATAAGCACATAAGTGGGGATATCGGCTTGGGTCCTCGGCTGCTTCATCTTTGCCAGGTAAACAAAAAGGGCAAGGTCTTTTTCACGCGTTTGTTTAAACATGAACTGTCTTATTGGTTGGGATGCGTTATCGTAGGCCTGGTTGAGACTTATCTGATGGGCGGTATAAGGCTTTATAGCCTTATTATTAATCTGCCCAAAGACAGGTGCCATGACAAAAAGCGTTAAGAACAGGGCAAGACCAATCAACACCTGCGTCGGTGGAATTTGCTGGGTGCCGAGCGCGCTTCTAATAAAGGCCAGGACTATGACTATCCTGGTAAAAGAGGTTACCATTATAAGGAGGGCCGGTGCAAGGGAGAGTACTGTCAAAAGCAATAGAATCTGTAGGCTAACCGAAACGTCCTGAGGTCCCTTAGCAGCCTCGACGCCGAAGGATATCTTAGGAATGGGAATATTGCCTGGTACAATGCCGTCCGCTCCGGGGGCAGCCGATACATAGCCGCTTAACACAGTAAACATGAGAATAAAAACCATTACTCCGATTCTTGTTAGCTGCTTTCTTAACTTAGGCGGAATTCTGGTCATTTCTTGTCCTCACCCCGATCCCGCTTAGAGGTCGGCCCCGAGCCCTTAGTTTTTCGTTCATGCTCTTTGATCTCGTCTAAGAGTTTCCTAATGTTGTCGCCGGTCGAGTATAGATCATCCTTCCACTCCACATCACTGTCGGGCCTAGTTCCATGCCGTTTTCTTACAACCTTGGCTGTTTTTGTCTGCGGCTGGTTTGCAATGCGCTTGGTAAATTTTTCAAGGATACCTTGGAATGGCTGTAAGGGCTCTGGCTTCTTCGCCGCAGCCTTCTTTAGTCCGTCCACTTGCCCAGCATCCGTAAACTCGCTTAATAGATTAATACTATTTCCTGATAACCCTAGTGCGAGAACTTTATCTGCTACTTCCACCAGACATATTGCTTTGCCTGGGGCAAGGTACCTGATCTCCAAGATATTAACCAGCTCGGCTCCGCTACCGGTTATGGCGTTATACTTGTTCGTAAAGAGCTTAATCCCATAAATAGCAAGAAAACCAATTGCAAGAACAAGGGCTAAATAAAAGATGTACTTGATTATATCCCATACGGTTGATATGAATTGTACAAAAGCATTACCCTTTTTTTCTAGCTTTCCGGGGTCTTCGTATTTACCGATCAAGAATTTGCCGTCCGGCTTTGAATCTGGCTTGGCGACTCTATGGGGTACCTCTTTTGCGCTGCTTGTAGCACCACTTGAGGTTGTCGTATCAGTTGAGATTATAGAACGGGCGATTTTAAAGTTTGATGTAGGTTGCAGTTTAGCCTCTGCAATAGCGATCTCTGGTGCAAATATAGCTAGGAGAAGAGAGAGAAGAAGCGAATATATTATTAGATAGTTAATCCGGCCTATATCTACTTGCATAGCTGCGTTCCCTATCTAGAATAGTGCTTGATTTATTACGATTTACGGTACGGTAGTGGTGGCTTAACTGGCACTGCTACACTTATAAATATCCCAGAATTGCCTTGCCAATGCAAGTACCACTTATCCTGTATAGCCTACAATCCATCGTAATATTTTCAAGTTACTATTTAGTATTCATCCCATTTGACGATGAATATAATAATTATCGCTTACTAACTAGGAGGAGAGAAAGGTGCTGGATCGATTTTCTATCGGTACCAAGATCACTTTTTTATTTGCGATAATGCTTATACCAGTCTTTCTACTAAGCGTAAACAGTTTTAGGTTGCAATCAGACGCTAAAAACGATGTTTCTGCATACCGCGACCTTTTGGATAAAACCCGTGCAGCCGGCGATCTTCAACTTGCGATTGAGCGCAGCAAGATACCGATTGATGATTTAGTAACCCATAAAAATACAAAGGAAATACAAACGTATAAAGAAATGCGCGCCGATATCGACCGTAAAATAGCCGATCTTTCAAAATCACCGTCTACATCTGAATTGAAACAGCTCATAGCAAATATCAAAGGGGACCTTATGGTAGTTGATCAGAAAACCCAAGGGATTTTTGCCGATTACCATTCAAGGAATGTAGGCACAAGGATGAATGATTTTGAAAATACCGTAGACAAAACTAAGGACGATGTCGGGAGGCTTAACCAGATTATAAAAAATTACTCGGCGGTGCTTGGCAGGCAAGCCTTAACAACTGAGAGGCGTGCAAATACCGTAAATATTATGGCACTTCTTATATCGGTAAGCTTCTTTGCAGTAGCTCTCTTTTTATTGCAATCCCGTGTAGTTGGGCCTTCAAAGAAAATGCTACAGAAGATATTTGAAGCATCAAGGGAGCTGTCTAAGTCTTCGCAGGAGGTTGCACAGGGCTCAATTCAAATTAAGAGTGCAAATTCTAGGGTGGTCGGTTCTATCGAGGAGTTTTCCCACGGCTCGGAGAAACAAGCATACAGTGTTGCTGGGATCAACAACCTTGCCGAGCAAATTTCAATGGCCATAACCCAGGTCGCAAGTGGTGCACAAGAACAGGCAAGGGATGTTGCCAAAGCCCATAATATGCTTGGGTCACTATCTTCAACAGTTAAAAACGTGGTTGATACCACTCAGACGGTGGCTATGGTAGCTTCAGGGGGCTTAGGCGTTGCAGATAAAGGAAAAACAGCGGTTGACGAGGCAATGAGAGGCATGGGGCAGATGAAGGATACGGTTCTCTCGACATCTTCCAAAATCCAAGCCCTAGGTGAAAAGTCAAAGCAAATAGGTGAGATCATAGAAGTAATAGATGATATAGCAGAGCAGACCAACCTACTAGCATTAAATGCAGCAATAGAAGCAGCAAGAGCCGGAGAGCACGGAAAAGGATTTGCCGTGGTTGCCGATGAGGTAAGAAAGCTAGCTGAAAGGTCGGCCCGGGCAACTGGAGAAATAGCCGAGTTAATAAAGGGAATCCAGGCTGAGACCATGCAGGCGGTAGAAGCTATGGAGGGAGAGACCAAAGAGGTTGAATCGGCAAACGAACTAGCATACCAGGCGGATGTGTCTATCGAAGAGGTAATGAACTCAATAGAGGAAGTAATGATACAGGTATCATCCGTGCGCTCAGCTACCGGTCAAATGTCTATAGCAGCCGATAAAGTTATCAAGGCAATTAATAACATAGCCTCCGTAACCGAAGAAAATACCGCGATAACCGAAGAGGTTGCCGCAAGTACCGAGCAGGTTTCAAAAAATATAGGCGATATGTTTGCTCAGAGCCAGGAAGCCTTAAATTCACTTAGCGATATATCATTTGTTGCAAGAGAAACAAACGCTTCGGCCGAGCAAATATCGGCTTACATGCAGCAGTTGGCGGCAGTAATAAATGGGTTAGATGAGCTAGTCAAATCTTTTAACTGGTAAGCGTGTTATTTATTAAAGAGATAACTGATTTAAACGATGAATATACGGGAGGTTAAAAATTGGGTCCGATTTTAGTCGTTGCGCTAGGAACGCTGGTAATGCTTGCAGCGGTTATCAACTGCCAAAAGTTAATAAAAATAGTTAAAAAGACAGAATACGGTGCTAAATGGGTGGGCCTTTTTACGTTTATGTTAGTTTTCTTAGCTGCCTATATTTTCTATGGGATAATCCTCCTAAGAAACACACGTTTTCTTGACCCGAACCTCCTGGTTAGTCTGGTTTTTCTACTTGGGGGAGTTTTTGTATTTTTAGTGGTATCGCTTAACTACTCGACTTTTAACGGGTTACTTGTATTAAAGCAAAAGCAGCTCTTTTCAAAACTGACGGGGACGGCTAAGAAACTTGCCGAATCAGCAAGAGGACTCGCGGCGGGGTCGGATTCTATCAGTACAACCGCAAGCCAAATATCTGGTTCTATTATTGAGATTGCAGGTGATGTTGACGAACAGAGCAAGTCAACTTCTGAAGCGCATAACTTAATCGATCAAATAGCAATTGCAATAGACCAGGTATCTAAAGGTGCGGTTGAGCAATCAAGGAGTGTATCTGAGACCACCGGAGGCATGGGCCAATTGGCCGGAGCAATCAGTAGGGTTGCCGAGAATGCAAAGACGGTTCAAAATGTTGTCTCCGAAAGCCAGGTCGTTGCTTCAAGAGGCCAGAAGGCGGTAGAGGAATCCATCTCAGGTATGGCAAGGATCAGGGAGACCGTTACCGCCTCCGCTGCTAAAATCCAAGCCCTAGGTGAAAAGTCAAAGCAAATAGGTGAGATCATAGAAGTAATAGATGATATAGCAGAGCAGACCAACCTACTAGCATTAAATGCAGCAATAGAAGCAGCAAGAGCCGGAGAGCACGGAAAAGGATTTGCCGTGGTTGCCGATGAGGTAAGAAAGCTAGCTGAAAGGTCGGCCCGGGCAACTGGAGAAATAGCCGAGTTAATAAAGGGAATCCAGGCTGAGACCATGCAGGCGGTAGAAGCTATGGAGCGGGGTACTCAAGAAGTAGAGGCTGGAAGTGAGCTGGCAGCCCATGCGGGGGCTGCTATCGAAGAGATGACCTCTTCAGTAAACCGAGTAGTTAATGAGATTGCTGAGGTCTCTCAAGCTGCTGAGCAAATATCCTCATCGTCGAATAAAATTGCCGAAGCCATGGATCAGATCGCAAGCATAACTCAGGAGAATACAGCTATAACCGAAGAGGTCGCAGCTTCCTCGGATCAGATAGTAAAAGTTGTTGAGTCGATATCGGAATCCTCGAAACGTGCGGCTGCGCAAGCTATGCAGATATCAGCATCATCACAGGAGCAAACGGGCTCCGTCGAGGAGATTGCAGCCTCGGTCGTTGAGCTATCAGATATGGCTGGCAGGTTATACGAACTTGTTGAAAAGTTCCAACTATTATAGGAGGTTTGACTGTGGGCGAGGAACAAACGTTTGAGCAAGAACAACTAGTAGTTTTTGAGGTCAGTGACGAGTCATTTGGAATCGATATATCCCTAGTACAGGAAATCATAAGGCTCCAGCCGATAACTGAAGTTCCAAAAGCACCTATGTACGTCAAAGGAGTCATAAACCTAAGAGGCAAAGTTATACCAATTATCGACTTAAGGGAAAGATTCGGGTTTGTCACTGCCGAGGAGACCAAGGCGACCCGGATCGTAGTCGTAAATGTTCTCGGTAACACCGTAGGCATGATTGTTGACGCGGTATCTGAGGTGCTGCGCCTGGCAACCGGTTCAATCGAGCCGCCTTCGACTATTGTCGAAAGCATTGGTTCGCAGTATCTCAAAGGGATAGGAAAGCTTGAGGACAAGCTAATTATATTGCTTGACCTAGATAAGCTTCTCGTAGAGATGGGGGCAACTCCGTTAGTTGAAAACCTAATCGGGCTATCTGAAGTAGCGTAAAGCCCAAGTAAATTTACAAGTTAATTCAAAACGCAGGAGTAAGAATGGACTTACTGTTTGATGCTTCACCTGAAGATTTAAAAGTATTTACCCAAGAAGCGGAAGAGCTTATCCAACAACTTGACGATGCAGTTCTTCGTTTGGAAAAAGAAGGACAGGATGCAGAGCTAATCCAAGAGATATTTCGTGCAGCCCATACGCTTAAAGGTTCTTCTGGGATGCTCGGGCATGAACGTATGGCTGAGCTTACGCATGCCATGGAAACCCTCTTTGATAAGCTCAGAAAAAATGAGCTTACTGTCACAACCAAGTTAATAGATCTTTTTCTAGATTGCCTTGATACCTTAAAGGTCCTCAAAGACGAGTGCTATACATTAAAGCCTAGCGATATAGATGTTAAAACCTTAAGCCAGCAGATACTGGCGTTTGCTGATGGGGAGCCAGGTAAGCCTGACAACTCGGGAAAATTAAAGGAACCGGGCAAAAATGATCGAGCCGGGCTTAAGGCACAGGTTGGCAATAAAGCGGTTGGAAAGGCTGGAAAGAAACAGTCATCGGTAGTTCTTGCAGATGAAGAGATCAGCAAGATAAACCGGGCCGAGATTGCCGGCTCTCAGGCTTTTGTAGTTAAAGCAGCCGTTGCAAGCGATTGCCCAATGCCATCAGTGCGGATTTACCAGATTGTAGAGGAACTCCAAGCCGTTGCAAAAATAATAAAAACTCACCCAGGGATTGATATTATCGAGCATAGTGAGTGCGGCTCAGAAGTGGAGATAATTCTAGTCGCCGACGAAGACCAGGGTAGCATAGAGAGCGTGATAAAATCGATCTCTGAGCTTTCTGGTTACAGTATCAAGCCTTACCATACATCCGACGAATTGAGCACAAAAGGAGGGACCAAAGAGTCGGCCAAGCCATTGGCCGATGAGCGAGCCGAGGATCTAGGCCCTAAGGCAAGAGGAAAAACCCAGCAAGAAATAAACCAGATACGAGCCACAGCCGTGAAGACGGTCAGGGTTGATGTTGAACGACTGGATCATCTGATGAACTTAGTCGGTGAGCTTGTAATAGGCAAGACAAGGCTTCTTCAGATCGGTACCGAGCTTGCCAATAACTACCATCTCGGCGACATAAGCGGTTCTTTAAACGAAGCAACCGCTCAGATCGGTCAAATCACAAATGAATTGCAAGAAGAGGTAATGCGGGCCCGGATGCTTCCCATCGAGCAAGTATTTAACAAGTTTCCGAGGCTGGTTAGGGACTTGGCCCGAACCGCTGGTAAGCAGATCAACTTCGTAGTTGAAGGTAAAGAGACGGAGATTGACCGCTCAGTTTTAGAAGAGATCGGCGATCCGCTCATTCATATCCTGAGAAATGCAATCGATCATGGCATCGAGACGCCAGAAGAGCGAAAGAAAGCAAAAAAACCTGCAGAGGGGAATGTATACCTTGGGGCCAGGCATGAGGAAAACCACATAGTTGTAGAGATCACTGACGATGGTCGTGGGATCGATCCTAACAAACTTAAGGATAAAGCCATAAGCAAAGGTTTTTTAACCCCCGAAGCCGCAGAGAAGATGAGTGATCGGGATGCGTATGAACTTATCTTTTTCTCCGGGTTTAGCACCGCCGAGAAGGTATCCGAGATCTCGGGTCGTGGCGTCGGCATGGATGTAGTTCGAAATAACATCAAAAAAATAAATGGGTCGGTAGGCATAGAATCTGAGATGGGTAAGGGCACTAAGTTTACAATCAAACTTCCTCTTACCCTCGTCATAGTTGATGCACTAATTGTAGTTCTCTCGGGCACACTCTACGCTATCCCACTTGGCATGGTAAAAGAGGTACTTCGCCTTGAAAAAGGCGATATTAAACTGGTCAACAAACTCGAGACAACCTTGCTTCGGGGAAGTGTTTTACCGCTTCTTAGGTTAAATGAGCTTTTCGGTCATATAGATTCTAAAGGACATAAAGAGAAACATGGTCTACACGTTGTGGTGGTCGGCTATGGTGATAGCAAAGTCGGTCTTATTGTCGACCACTTAGTTAGCAAGATGGAGATAATGATAAAAGCTTTAGGCGATTATCTTGGCGATATTGATGGAATATCGGGCGCAACAATTCTTGGCGACGGCAAGGTTGCATTGGTTATCGATCCGGTTGCTCTTGTCGCGAAGGTGGATACTCAGGCCTTACCCAGCCATAAGCTTAAGTTTGGAGTAGGGTCGGGGCAGAAGATGACGGCTTAGGACAAAGTTAAGCCAAATATAATACAAAGAGGGGAGATAGAGGTGTCACAGCTATCCGGTGGCCTAACGTCTAAACAAAAAGAACTGCTCGAGCGAATTTTTAAGTTAAGTACCGATAGCGCAGCGGTCGCCCTGTCCGAGATGACGGAGAAGCCAGTTTTCCTAGAGTCGCCCCGCCTTGGCGTCGTCTCGCTTGACTCGATAACCAACACCGCCGGCGGTGCTGAGTCCAGTGTGATTAGCGCATATCTTATCTTCTCCGGGGAAATTAACGGAAATATGCTTCTTGTATTTCCCGAACAAAGCGCTTTTAAGCTCATTAATGAGATTTTGCGCCAGGATGATACAAGCAGTGAAGACCTTGATAAGATGGCAATCTCAGTGTTGGGCGAAGTTGGAAATCTGGTTAGCTCGTATTTCTTGAGCACCCTTTCGGATTACACCGGTATGGACTTGCGGCCGTCTTCGCCGATGGTAGTTCAGGATATGATTGGAGCTATTATCAGCTCAGCGATACTAATGCTGGAGAGGACACCGGAAGAAATCCTTTGCATTGAAACGGAGATAGCAGACGAAAATAGCAAAATTGAAGGCTACCTGATGTTATTTACTGACGAAGATTCACTGGATAAGCTCTTGCAAATAATAGAAGTGAGGTAATTTCGTGCCTGAGGCATTCAACGTAGGTATTGGCGAACTAAAGGTATCGAAAGATGCAGATGCCATAATTATTACTCGGGGCCTTGGTTCTTGCGTGGCTGTCTGCCTGTACGATAAAGAAGCGGGGGTCGCCGGCATGGCGCATATCATGCTACCGCAGGATAACGGTAGAGGTAACATACTTACCGCGCGGTTTGCAGATTCGGGCGTACCAAGGCTTCTTAAGGCAATGGTAAAAGAGGGAGCAGATCCCAAGGAAATAAAAGCAAAAATTGTTGGGGGCGCTCGGATGTTTCATATAGCTGGGGGCAACAGTCTTCTGGAAATTGGAGAGCGCAATGTTGAGGCAGTTAAGGCTGTTCTCAAATCACTTAAGTTGAATTTAGTTGCTGCCGATACAGGTAAGGATTACGGTAGAACCGTTGAATTATTTGTTGCTACCGGAGAAGTTTTGGTTAAAGCGATCGGCCACAACACAATTGTTTTATAGGAGGCAAGAGAATGGGCAAGGGTGTCTTAGTTGTCGATGACGCTCAATTCATGAGAATGAAAATTGTAAAACTTTTAACCGACAACGGTTACAGTGTAGCCGGAGAGGCGGGAAACGGCGAAGAGGCTATTACTAAATACCAGCAGCTTAAGCCGGACCTTGTTATTATGGATATCACTATGCCGGTTATGGACGGCATCGCTGCAATAAGCGAGATTAAAAAGGTCGATGATGGCGCAAAGGTTATTGTGTGTAGCGCTATGGGGCAACAGAATATGGTCATTCAAGCAATTAAATCCGGCGCGAAAGATTACGTACTTAAACCATTCCAGCCCGACAGGGTACTAGAAGCAGTTAAGAAGCAAATAGGTTAAACCTTGTTGGGAGCGTGGAGCAATTGCCTATTAGAGTTCTGGTCGTAGATGACTCTTTTTTTAGCCGTAAGCGGTTGGTTGAGATGTTATCGTCCGACCCCCAGATACAAATTATCGATACCGCGCAGGACGGTCTTGAGGCCATTAAAAAGGTTGCAGAATTTAAACCAGATGTAGTCACGCTTGATATTGAGATGGCCAAGATGGATGGTCTAACCGCTCTAGGTCACATTATGGAAGAGCACCCTACGCCTGTTATTATGGTAAGTACCTTAACGAAAGAGGGCTCCGAGGCTACAGCTCAAGCCTTACTTAAGGGAGCGGTAGACTTCATCCATAAACCCACCGACCTGGCCAGCGTAAACAAAATTAAGGATGAGCTTAACCTTAAGGTTAAGGCAGCAATTAAAGCCCAATTTAGCAGAAGGCCTGCGCCGATACCGGTCGGTGATCTTAGGCAAGAACCCGCATCTAAATTTACCGCCGTAACCGATAAAATCGTTATGATAGGTGCATCAACTGGTGGCCCAAGGGCCCTTATCGAAGTTCTGCCAAGACTGCCAAAGAATTTTCCTTTGCCGGTTGCAGTTATTCAGCATATGCCACCGGGCCCGTTTATAAAATCAATCGCCAGCAGAATCGACAGCGAATCAAACATACGAGTTGTAGAAGCCCAAGATGGTGACTGTCTAATCCCAGGGACGGCGATTATGGCACCGGGCGGCTACCATATGCTAATCGAGAAAGGCGGTATAGTGCGCCTGAGCCACGGTCCTACCGTAAATTCAGTTAGACCATCGGTTGATGTGATGATGAGCTCAGGGGTTGCCGTTTACGGCGCAAATACAATCGGCGTTCTCTTGACCGGAATGGGTAGGGACGGCGCCGACGGTATGGCCGTAATAAAGAAGAAAGGCGGGCACACCATAGCCGAGCATGAATCAACGTGTGTGGTATATGGAATGCCAAAGTCGGTTATCGACGAGGGTAACGCCGATGTGGTTGCTCCGCTGGAGCGTATACCTCAAGAGATTATGAGAATGATTGAGGAAAATGCAAGAAATGCCAAATTATGTGGATAGCCCAGAATACCGGTATTTTGTAAGCAAGATAAAGGCCTTGGCAAATATCGATCTTGATAGTTATAAGCCCTGGCAGATACAGAGAAGGCTGACTTTTGTAATGGAGCAAGCTGGGGCTGCCAATTACCGAAAATATGCGGACATTCTCGCGTCAGACGAAGCGAAGCTAACCCACTTTGTTAACTGGGTTACCATCAACGTTTCTGAGTTTTACCGGGATGCCGATAAGTTTAGGAGCTTAGAGAGGCTTATACTGCCATCTCTTTTAGAGCAAAACGAACGCCTTAGAATTTGGAGTGCGGGCTGCTCAAATGGAGCGGAGCCTTATACCATGGCCCTTATCCTTGAAGACATGACCCCAGGCGTTAAACACGAGATCATCGGCACGGACTTAGACAGCCGTATTTTAAAAACGGCAAGAGAGGCACGTTATCTGGCAAGAGACGTAAAGAGCGTTCCCAGACATCTCCTCCAGCAATTCTTTACTCAAGATGGTGAGACCTACGTATTAAGCGACAAGGTTAAGAAAAGGGTCCATTTTAAAAAACACGACCTACTGAAAGACCCTTATGATAACGGTTTTGACCTTATTCTTTGCCGCAACGTTGTAATCTACTTTACCAACGAAGCCAAAGATAACATATACAACAAGTTCTGGCTCTCTTTAAAGGATGGGGGAGTCCTTTTTGTAGGCGGGGCAGAGAGTATTCTAAATGCAAAGGAGCTTGGCTTTAAAGTTCTAGCCCCGTTCTTTTACGCAAAGGTTCTGAATACTGGAAGATTGGATGCCAGAAAAGCTAGTTAAGAAGGTTCTGTTTGGGGGAGAAAATGGAACAAGATATTGCACAAAGGGTATTAAAAGAAGTAAGAGACTTACCACCATTTTCAACCATAGCCAATAGGGCGCTGAAGTTAACAAATGACCCCAGGTCTTCGGCAATCGACATCAGCCGTGTTATATCGTACGACCCTGCTTTTACCGCTCGGGTACTTCGCATGGCCAACTCAGCCTATTACGGGTTTACCCGCGATGTCACAACTGTTAGTGAGGCCATCGTTATACTTGGATATGAGACGCTTAAAAGCGTTGTTTTGGCACTTACGCTTCAGAACTTTTACGACCGCGAGATCCGCGGCTATGGTTTAAAGCAGGGTGAGCTCTGGAAACACTCAGTCGGCTGTGCCCTTGCCTCGCGTCTTATCGCAAATCAGGTCAAATATCCAAATATTGAAGAGGCGTTTATCGCAGGTCTTCTTCATGACGTCGGGAAAGTTACTCTTAATCTTTTTGTGAGGGACGAGCTGTATCAGATTATAGATATCGCCGGCTCGCAGGGATTATCCTTTGCCGAAGCCGAGAAAAAGGTGCTGGGGTTTGATCACCAGGATATAGGCGCAAAGGTGGCCAACAAGTGGAATTTTAATGAAAAGATCGTGGAGGCTATCCAGCACCACCATAGACCAGGCAGGGTAAGAAAAGACGCCGAACTTACAGCAATCGTCCATGTAGCGGATTTTATTTGCCTAAGTCTGGGTCTTGGTGTGGGAAGCGACGGAATGCTCTATCCACTTAAAAAAGAGGCGCTTGATACATTGAAGCTTGATGAGCTGGAAATAGATAACATTATATTTTCGGCTTATAACATCGCAGAAGAAATTGAGAAGATTTTAGCTTAAGGTTCACTTGAATTTGGCCGAAGACAAATAAAGGAAAGGATAGTTAAAGGATGCTAAAGGTAGAGTTCGTAAATCCGTTTCTTGAAGCAGCCTTTGAGGTATTTGAGACGGAAACCAAGTTAAAACTTGATAAAGGACCTTTATCAATACAAAAGTCTTCGCTGACATCTCAAGAAGTAAGCGTTCTCATAGGTGTCACCGGAGAAATCCACGGCCAGGTAATCTACGGTATGTCATTAAAAACCGCAAAGAAGATTGCGGCCGAGATGATTGGTAAAACCGTTCCGCTGATGGATGGGCTGGCCCAAAGTGCTATCTCCGAACTCGGTAACATGATTACTGGCCTTGCAACTGTTAAATTCGGCGATATTTATTCAAATCTTGCGGTTACCCCTCCAACGCTCATCATAGGCACAAACGTTTTGATATCGACCATTGATATTCAGCGACTATATATTGTTTTGATGAGCGAGGTTGGCGATGTAGAAGTAAGCATAGCCCTTAAAGAGCAAGTTATATCAGATGAATTTAAAGTTGTACAGGCTAAAAAGACGGCTATGTAGGCAGACAAAGTTACCAGCATAAAAGGAGGAGGTGAAAGGTTGATAAGAGGATTATATACCGCAGCCACCGGCATGCTGGCTCTTATGAATAAGCAAGATGTCATCGCAAACAATCTTGCCAACGTTAATACGACGGGTTTTAAGAAGGACTACGTCTCGCTCACGTCGTTCCCCGAAGCTTTGGTTTATGCGCAGGGGAGACAGGCTGATGCCAGCTATATGAAAATGCCCATAGGTTGGCTTAGCTCGGGCGTAGGCATAGCCAACACAGGTTTTATCGACTCCGGTGGTACATTGCGGCAGACTGGAGGTACCTTTGACCTAGCAATTACAGGAGACGGCTTTTTCGCTATTCAAACGCCGGCAGGCGAGAGATACACAAGAGACGGGAGTTTTACAAAGGATAGTCTTGGTAGGTTGGTTAATCAGGATGGCAACCTGGTGCTTGGCGAGAACGGTGTGGTTAACGTAAGGGGCAATGATGTTAGTATCGACGGGTCAGGTAAGATATACGTTGACGGTAACTATGTGGATACCCTAAAGATCAGGCGCTTCTCCAATGGAGAGCTGGAGAAGAATGGCAACAATATGTTTATAGCAAACTCAAGCGGCCAAAGATCTACTGATTTTACAATCAAGCAGGGGTACCTTGAGGGGTCAAATGTGGATGCGACAGCCGAGATGGTAGATATGGGAACAACCATCAGGTCTTTTGAGGCCAATCAGCGTGTACTGCAAGCCCAGGACGACACGTTGGGTAGGGCGGTAAACGAAGTGGGGAAAGTAGGCTAGTAATAATTTGAGGCTGGACCGGAAACGGAGGCTTCACTCCCGCCGAATGATCGAGGCGGAAAATCCCCAACACTAATACTACTCGATTAACTAACGCTTGCCGGTACTTCGTCCAAAGAATAAAGGATTTAGAAGGAGGTGGGTAGAATGATTGCAGCACTTTGGACCGCTGCTTCAGGTCTGCAAACACAGCGCATAGCAGTCGATGGAATAGCAAATAACATTGCCAACGTTAATACCGTCGGCTTTAAGAAAAACGAAACCCAATTTCAAGATCTATTCTATCAGCGCGTAAATACGTTAGGGGAGTCTGAGCCCGATAATTCAAGCAGGACGGGGATATCACTTGGTACCGGCGCCAGGATAGCAGGAACTGAGAAAGTTTTTAGTCAGGGCAGGTTAGAGCAGACAGGAAACCCGCTTGATGTGGCTATCAATGGCGATGGTTTCTTTAAGGTCCTATTACCGGATGGGACCGCAGCCTACACCAGAGACGGTTCTTTTGCAGTAGATCCAACCGGTCGGCTGGTAACCCCGCAGGGCTATAGACTAGAACCGGCTATAACAATTCCGGGGGGAGCAAAGAACTTAGATATTACTCCTAATGGTGAGGTCTCGGTTATGCTCGCGGGCTCAAATGCCCCTAGCGCGATCGGCGCTATAACGCTATATAAGGCGGAAAATTCAGGTGGCCTGCTTGCAATAGGTGAAAACCTGTTTAAGACAACGGATGCTTCGGGAAATATGATTGGGATGAGCGCGCAGAGCCCAGGGGCTGGTAGCCTAGTCCAGGGCTTTACCGAGGGATCAAACGTCGATCTTGCAGATGAAATGACGCAGCTTGTGGTGGCCCAGCGTGCCTACCAGCTTAACGCGCGCGCCTTTGGAACCGCTGCTCAGATGCTGTCAATTGCGACAAATACCCGAAGCTAGGATTGGGCTTAAACCCTTAAAGTTTACATAAACAGCAGGATTTAGCTGTGTTGTGGAGAAAATTATAGGACCTGCCGATAACTATAGGCATGTGGGGTGAAGATTTTGAAAATCTCTAGCGAACAAGTAAGAAGAGTTTTACAGGGATACGTGCGAGAGGTCGAAAACAAGAGATCGGGCAAGGTCAAGTCCTCAGATAAGAAATTTGAGGGCACAAAGGCCAAAGGCGACTCTCTTGTTATCACCGCCCGAAGTGAGGAAGTTAAAAAGGCAAGAGAGGCCTATGAGAAACTTCCTGGGGTGAGAAAAAACCTTGTGGATGAACTTAAAAGCAGGATAGAGTCTGGTAAGTATAATGTCACCAGTAAGGAAGTAGCCGACAAAATTATCCACCGTGCGGTTGTAGATAAATCGGTCTGAATTTAAAAAGGTGAGAAGATTGAAGGTAGACGCCGTTGCTCTAATAGACGTACTAAAGAATGAAAAAGAAGCATATCAGGAACTATTAGATCTAGCACAAACAGAAACAGAGCTAATAATTGAAGGGAATGTAGAAGGACTCTTGGATGTGGTTAGAGCAACGGAGCACCTCATGTTTGCCGTTCGCGATCTTGAGGATAGGCGGCTCGCCCTTATCTATAAAGGTTCCGATTTAAACTTCCCCCAGCAACCAGTAAATTTATCATTGGTTACAAAAACCTTTGATGCGCAAATTGCTAATGAAGTTCGGTTGCTTAAAGATAAAATACTTTCAATCGTCAAGGACTTAAGCGAGACAAATCAAACCAATACAGGGCTTCTAAAGAGAAAAATCAGTTATGCAGATTTTATGCTCGGTTTGTTATTCCCAGACGATAACCCGACCTACGGCAATAAACCCAATCCTCAGAGCTCATATCCTAAGCTATTTGACGGAAGAGCATAAAGAGGTGTTTTAGATGGATGGTCTTTTTGGCATAGAGATAGCAAGAAGAGCGCTCCAAGCAAGCCAATACGCAATGGATGTTACGGCGCATAACATAGCAAACGCCAATACCGATGGTTATACCAGGCAAAGGGCAATTCTCGGGACAACAGAGCCATTTCCAAGTCCTGAGTGGAACAGGCCGCTTTTGCAGGGTCAGCTTGGAACGGGCGTCGAAGTTAAATCTATTGATCGGGTGCGCGAGGGCTACTTTGATGACCAGATAAGAAAAGAAAACCAGTCTCTCGGGGAGTGGAACATAAAAGATAATGCCTTAAAGCAGCTCGAAACAATAATAAACGAACCATCCGACAGCGGGCTTTCAAGTATAATGGGCGGGTTCTGGAACTCATGGCAAGAGTTGAGCACAAATCCCGAGAGTCTAACGCTAAGGTCTGCGGTGGTTCAGAATGGGAGCATGCTTGCCACCCAGTTCAACCAGTTGGATCAGAAGCTAAGCCGCCTGCAAGATAGCTTAAACGATCAGGTGGCTGTAGACGTCAGCAATATCAACGACATCACGCAGCAAATAGCCGAAATCAACCAGGAAGTCGCGCGGGTAAAAGCCTACGGTGCGAATCCCAACGACCAGCTCGATCAGAGAGACCAGCTGCTCGACCAGCTCTCAAAGCTAGCCAATGTACAGATAAGTGAGCTCAACTCGGGCGTAACTGAAGTTTATCTAAACGGCACGCAGCTGGTCAGCCAATATGGGGCAAATCAGCTTCAGGTCGTTTCTAATGCCTCTAATAACGGCTATTACGACGTCACCTGGGCCTCAGATGGGACAAAGGCCACGATTAATGGCGGGGAACTAAAGGGCCTAATCGATACCCGGGACAACATCATCCCGAACAAGTACCGGGCCGATCTCAATACACTGGCAAACACGATTGTGACACAAGTTAACCAGCTTCATAAGGCAGGCTATGGCCTAGACGGTAACACCGGTTACAACTTCTTCGATCCAACAAAGACGACTGCTGCCACCATCGCGTTGAGTTCGGATGTCAGCGATCCGAACCATGTCGCGGCGGCATCGTCCTGGCCGGCTGGCGGGGCTCCGGGTGACAACACAAATGCCCTGGCTATCGGCCAGTTAAAAGATGCCCTGCTTATGAGCGGAAACACCATAACGATGGACGACTACTACCGCTCCACCGTTACAAACCTCGGCATCGATTCCCAAGAATCGTCCAAAATGGTCGCAAACGCACAGAGTTATTACAACTTAATCGAAAACCATCGCCAATCAGTATCGGGGGTTTCTCTCGATGAGGAGGCGACCAATATGATCAAATACCAGAAGGCCTACGAGGCGGCGGCCAAGCTGGTTACGGTTTTCGATAGTATGTTAGACACCCTGATAAATAAGATGGGCAGCTAGGGGGCGGTCTCAAGTGAGAATAACAAACAGCATGCTATCCAACCTGGTTTTACAGGATATATCAAGCTCTTACGGGCGGATGGAGGGATACCAGTTACAGCTTTCATCGGGAAAAAAATACCAATATCCCTCTGACAACCCGGCTGCGGTAAACCAGAGCCTCAACATCAAAAGCTCGCTAAAGAATATCGACCAGTACCTGAGTAATATCAACAATGGCGTCTCCTGGTTAAACACTGCTGACTCAGCGCTTAGAGATGCGGCTGATCTTTTGCATACAGCAAAAGAGCTTGCGGTGAAGGGAGCCAATGCGACCTATTCCCAGGACGAACTTAACTCGATGGCTACCGAAGTAGACCAGCTTCTGGGAAGCATGCTCGATACGGCGAACACCAGCTATGCCGGCAGATACATTTTTGCGGGCTTCAAGACGACGACGCAGCCGTTTACAAAGGTTGCCGGTTCGCCGGATACCGTTAGTTATAACGGCGATCAAGGAAGCACTAATTATGAAATAGATCAAGGTGTCAATGTTACTATTAATATCCCGGGTAGCACAGTATTTAAGGGATCTACTGATGTGTTCCAGACTTTGATCAACCTCCGTGATCACTTGCGCGCGGGCAATTACGCTGCGGTTTCTGGCGATGCAAGCCAGGTTGATAATGCTCTCAACGCAATAACCAGCGCCCTGTCAACGGTTGGAACAACCACGAACCGACTTGACCTTACAAAGAACAACCTCGAACAGGGCCAGGTCAACCTAAGCCAGATACTTAGCAATGTGGAAGATGCCGATATGCCAAACGTTTTAGTAAAACTAAAAACGGAACAGACCGTTTATCAGGCGGCACTTATGACCGGGAGCATGGTAATACAAAAATCGCTCATAGATTTCTTAACGTAATGCATTTTAGCTGAAGTTTTTAAGGAAGGGGAGGATATCGGAAGGTAACGGCAGTCCATATGCCCATGGTTCCGAGATTACTATGATGAAGACAGCGGTTGGAAGTAAGATGAAATTCGCGACGACAAGATTCGGTCTCATTGAGGTTGATGAAGATAAACTCATATGGTTTGTTGACGAAATACCGGGCTTCCCGGAGGCAAGGTCATTTGTGCTAATACCGCATGCGGAGGATAGCCCCTTTAGCTGGCTTCAATCGGTAGAGCGGCCTGAGGTCGCATTCGTCGTGGTCAATCCCTGGCTGTTTTTTGGGGATTACAAGCCGGTCGTGCACGAAGCTGACCTGGAAAAGTTGGAGATTAAAGATAACCAGGAGGATTCCCCTGTGGTGTTGTCCATTCTAACCATACCAAGTGATCCGCATAAAATGACTGCTAATTTACAGGCCCCGGTTGTTATTAACCCTAGAAATAACACGGCAAAGCAGGTTATATTAGTAAATGAGAATTATACAACCAAGCATTTGGTTTTACCCAACCGTTAACTAGGAGGGGCAATGCTGGTCCTTACCAGGAAAATCAACGAATGCATAAACATCGGCCAAGATATAGAAATATTCGTGGTCGAGATCAAGGATGACCATGTAAAGATCGGCATTAGGGCCCCGAAAGATGTCCCCATCTACCGCCAGGAAATCTACAAATCCATCCTGAAGGAAAACGAAATCGCTGCATCCGCCTCAAAATCGGCGCTAGAGAGCGCAAGCAAGGCTATTGCAAACAAAATTTCCTAAAAGCCCATTAATCGCTGTAGAAATCCTCAAGAGCTGACGATAATAAAGAACAGGTAAATCGCCCTTTACGAAGTGGAATATCTTTCCTTCGACCGGCCGGAGAAGAAGAGTTTTCCAAATCTTAGGGACGAGGCAAGGAAGCCAAAACATTTCCAAGGAGGAGAAAAATGGGTTTTTCGATTAATACCAACATCGAGGCCATGGACGCACTTCGCAATTTGGGCATAACCCAGAATAGCATGGCCAAGACGATGGAGAGGCTCTCGTCAGGTCTTCGCATCAACCGCGCAGCCGACGACGCCGCCGGCCTTTCCATTTCGGAGAAACTGAAAAGCCAGGTTAACGGTCTTAACCAGGCTAGTTCAAACGCTCAGGACGCAATTTCCTTAATCCAGGTAGCTGAGGGGTCGCTAAATGAGACCCACAGCATTCTTCAGAGGATGAGGGAGCTGGCCGTTCAAGCTGCAAACGATACCTTAGGTAGCGACGAGAGGAGTGCTATACAGTCTGAGATGAACAGCCTACTCGCTGAGATCGATCGTATCGCCAACACCACTCAATATAGCGACAAGACGCTTCTCAACGGCAGCTTTGCAGCTACAGCCTTACAATTCCAGATCGGCGCCAACTGCGGTCAGGATATTGCAGTAACTATCGCTACTGCAACTACCGCAGCTCTTACCATCAGCGGCGTTTCCGTTGGTTCGCACACCTTGGCCAGCCAGGCTATCGTGAGCATTGACAACGCTATCAGCGCGATATCCAATCAAAGGAGCGGCCTTGGCGCTATCCAGAACAGGCTGGAGCACACCATCGCAAACTTGGGCGTTAACTCAGAAAACGTCACAGCCGCCGAGTCTCGTATCGTTGACACTGACGTCGCTTCCGAAATGGTAAACTTCACTAGGGAGCAGATTCTGTCTCAGACCGGTATGGCAGCTCTATCCCAAGCCAACCAGAGCCGCCAGATAGTTCTGAAGCTTTTCATGTAGTAAGGATATTACAAAAGCTAAAAGCGGTTGGGTTAAACCCGGCCGCTTTATTCTTTCGCAAGTGCATAATCCACTTTTATTTATCAGCCGCTTGGTATAAACTTGTAGCTAATTCTGTTTGGTTGTTAATGCCTTTATGTTTGTAGGCCGGATACAGTAGCGGTTGTAGATAGAAATAAATAAAGTAACTTGGAGGTCTAGGGCATGGCAAATAATAAGCTCACGAGCATAATTATCCTTGGTTATAACCAGCTTGGGTACACTAAGCTCTGCATCGAGAGCATTTACCGCTATACGATTTCTCCATTTGAACTTATCCTTGTCGATAATGGGTCAACAGATGGCACAGCCGAATACGTCGAGTCAATTGTCGGCGCCAAGGTTATCAAGAACAAGGAGAACCTTGGTTTTGCTAAGGGCTGCAACCAGGGCATCGAGGCGGCTGAAGGCGATTACATATTGTTTCTTAATAACGACGTTATAGTGACCGAGCATTGGCTGGATAATATGATCGAATGCCTTGAGAGCGACCCGAAGATCGGTATTGTCGGGCCTCGCTCAAATTACGTAAATAGCGCACAGATAATCGATGTAAGTTATGACACCATCGAGGGCTTGCACCGTTTTGCCGGGGATTTCAATCGCCAGGGACAAGATAAATGGTTTGAAGTCGATTTGCTAATTGGTTTTTGCATGCTTATTAAACGTGAAGTTATAGATAAGGTTGGGCTACTGGACGAGCGGTTTGGTCTGGGGAATTTTGAGGACAACGATTTTTGCCTTAGGACAAGAACGGCTGGATACCGACTGGTATGTGCCGGCAATACCTATATCCACCACTTTGGCAACCGGACTTTTGCAGGCAACCAGGTACCTTATGGGGAGTGGTTGGAAGAAAACCTTAAAAAGTTTAACGAAAAATGGGGAAAGCAAACCGAGGAAAGCCACAAAAAAGGCGGTAAAGAAGAAACCGCAGTTCAGGCCGCTGACCCAGACATTGCGGACATCTTGACCAGTATCCAAGAAGCTCTTTTTACAAAAGCAAAGCTTGCAAGCAGCTGGTTTGAAGCGCGGCGCGGTAAATTATCCAAACGCTTCCATCAAGGGCTAACCTACTATATAGATGGAGACTACGGTAAAGCGCTAAAGATATTTGAGGACCTATCGCCAGAGGCATCCTCATTCGGGTACGTGCAATATGCTCTGGCCTTAACGCTCATGATGATGGGGCGATTTAAGGATGCTAAAAGGATTTTAGCTTATGAGCTGAGCAAGCGCGATAACGATATCAACATGCTCTTGGCGTATGGTGATTGTCTGGTGGCACTGGGTGAGCTCAGTAGCGCCAAGGCTTACTATGATAAGGCCCTTGAAATTAGGCCGTCCAGCATCTCGGCACGCATGGGTTTAGTAGTTGTTGAAAGGGTCGAAATGCAGCCAGAGCGATTAAAGTTCATTAAAAACCTCGAGGCTTTAGTTAACTTTAAAATCCAACTGGCCGTTGAAAATAACGAGCGCCTTTGCGTAACGTATCTTACGATAAACCATGGGATTGCCGGTGGTTCAAAGGTTAATTTTGAGCATATCAATCGCTTAATCGAGAGGGGACACAATGTCCATGCTGTTTCCCATTGGCAACAACCCGAGTGGTTCGATTTGCATACCAAAGTAATTACGGTGCCTTTAGGTAAAGAGCTCAGCGACTACGTCCCGCCGGAAAGCGATGTTGTAGTGGCGACGTTTTGGTCGCAAATGCACGATCTGCTCAAGGCTAAAGGTACGGCACATGTTTACTTTGTGCAGGGCGATAAGTACTTATTTGAAAAAGATAAAGAAAAGAGAACGGATAACTACCAGCCGGTAATACAAAAGCTAGCGGATGCCAACCACTACCTTCCGGCTCCTCTGTTTGTTGTCTCCGAGGGACTAAAAGGTCTCTTACGGAGCTATTATGATCGAGAGAGCACCGTAATCCCGGGCGCGATTGATTTAGATGTATTTAAGCCTGGGCAGCGGCGCAAGAAGAAAAAGCCTAAGTTGTTAATGGTCGGATCGGATGACCTTGAGTTTAAAGGCCTCCATTTTATAAGCGAAGCTTTCCAGCGAATAAAGCGTACCCGTGATGTTGAGGTCGTTTGGGTTTCACCTAAGCCAAAGACATCCTCGCACATCAAGTGTGACACATTTGTTCAGGCCCCCTCCCAATTGGAGTTGGCTAAAATATATGCCGATTGCGATGTTTTTGTTTCCGCTTCTACCTATGATGCCTTTCCGCTACCACCGCTGGAGGCGATGGCCTGTGGCACTCCAGCTGTGGTAACGATTAATGAAGGAACTAAAAGCTACATTGAAAACGGGGTTAACTGCCTGACGGTACCCATACGGGATTCGGGCGCTATATTCAATGCCGTCAATCGCATACTAGACAACGATCTGCTACGAGAAAGGATTATAAAAGGCGGTCTTGCAACAGCTGCCAAATATAACTGGAGGAGAACGATAGATATACTTGAAGAAAAGCTCTGGAATTTAGCCATGTTCCCGAAGGTCCCGTTTGTCGATGTGCTGCCGGAAGAGGTCAAGGAGGAAGAAGCCGGACAAATCGAAGCCGAGGGTACTCCCGGCGCTATAGCAACAAGCGACTATTACAATTTCCCGCGCACCGATGTTTTGGAGCTTGTCCCGGCCGATGCAAAACGAATTCTTGACGTGGGCTGTGCTGCCGGCGTCCTTGGCAAAGCGTTAAAGGAGCGTGGAGCGACCGAGGTAGTGGGCGTAGAGGTCGTCAAGGAGGTCGCTAATGAGGCGAAAAAGTATCTCGATAGGGTAATCGTTGGCGACATAGAGCACATTGAGCTTGACTATCCAGAGGGTTATTTCGATTGCATAGTTTTGGCCGATGTGCTCGAACACCTATATAATCCCTGGCAAGCGCTAGCAAAGCTCAAGCGACTACTTTCTGACGCTGGAAAAGTGGTTTGCAGCATCCCCAATATCGGCCATGCATTCGTATTGCGCAATCTTCTTAACGGCACCTGGAAGTATGAGGAGGCCGGCATACTCGATATCACGCACCTGCGTTTTTTTACCCTTGAGAGTGCCTTCGCCTTGTTGATGTCGGCCGGGTTTGAAATCGATGGTGTAATCGATAAGGTTGTCTGCGGCCCGGATGAAGAGGACTTTATCGCTAAGCTTCAATCAAGTGGGCTGGCTAACGATGCATGTCTAAAGCATGCTTCGGCGTACCAGTTCTTGCTTACTGCGACACCGCTAAATAGCAATGCGCGCCCTTCCGGCACGGCTGATTTGGATGTTGAGATTGGTGTAGGCAGCATGGCAGAAGAGCCTTCTATAAAGCCCAAGCTCTCATTGGCTATGATCGTTAAAAACGAGGCGGATAATTTAGGCCGCTGCCTAAAAAGCGTAGAGGATGTCGTCGATGAGATAATTGTGGTTGATACCGGCTCTACTGATGATACGGTTGCGATCGCGGAAAACTTTGGTGCAAAAGTGATCCGCTACCCGTGGCAAAACGACTTTTCTGCCGCAAGAAACGTCTCCCTTGACCACTCAACCGGTGAGTGGGTGATGTTTCTTGATGCCGACGAAGAGCTGGTTAAGGAAGACATTCCCGAGCTAAAAGAGCTTCTTCAGTCAACACAGCAAGAGGGATTTTTCTTTAACGAGTTTAGTTTTGTGGGCGAAAAAGAAGACGATGGTGGCGTAGTTAATCCTGCCTTTAGGCTTTGGAGAAACAAACCTGAATACCGGTTTACAGGTGCCCTGCATGAGCAGATAGTTGCTAAAGTGCAGTCGCATAACCCCAATGTTGGTTTTTCCGGCGTGCGCATTAAGCATTATGGTTACTTAAACAAGGTAACTACGGGAAAGGATAAGATTAAACGTAACCTGGACATACTTTTAAAAGAGGTCAAGGATAAACCAAATGATTCCTTTACCAGGTTTAACCTTGGGGTTGAATACCTACGGCTTTCTGATTACGACAAGGCGCTAGAGCAGTACAAAGCAGCCTTTGCGAACCTATCGAGCCTTAGTGCTGCGTACGCTTCAGTTCTAATAAGGAACATCGCCTTGTGTTTAAAAGAACTCGGCCGGCGTGAAGAGGCTTTAAAGGTTTTAAGGGATGCAAAAGAAGCGTATCCAGATTATACCGACTTGTTTTACCTCGAGGGTTTGGTTTATTTAGAGGATAAAGACCCCTTAACTGCAATTAAATGCTTTAAGACATGCCTAGACATGGGCCCGTCTGGAAAGACTCATATAAGCCAGAGCGGGGTGGGCGGGCATTTAGCAGCGTACGCTCTCGGCCGCGCCTATAGACTGGTTGGGGATGAAGTAGAAGCGGTGGTTTCATTTAAAAAATCCCTTATTTATAATTCTAGGGATTGCTCTTCTCTCTCTGAACTAGGCTTAATGCTTGTCCGCCGAGAGAGCCCAGGCGACCTTAAGCGATTTCTGGAATCTCTTGCTGATTTATCTTCGGAGGATGTATTGTTTACGCTCTCATCCATTTTTAGCCAAGGTAGGTATTATGAGATTAGCCTGGAATACTTAAATAAACTTTCTAGTAACAATTCTAATCCAGCGCGAGCAGCACTTTTAACCGGAGAAGCCCTTCTAAATCTAAATAGGTACCAAGAAGCAGTTGTTCATCTATTGAAGGTTCCCAAGTCTAGCCAGTTTTTCCGGGTGGCATCGCTGGACAGAGCTATCTGCCATTTGCTGCTGGCCCAGCGTGAAGATGCGGTAGCGGCGCTCGACGTCACCAAGAATGACGAGGGATTCCATCTAATTCACGTCATTTACAAAGCGGTTGTAGATTTAGTGGATGGGAAAAAATCCAGATTGTTCATCAAAGACGAGCAAAAAAAGCAGGCGTACCGAGTCATTGCAGATATCTTGGGTAAGTTTCTTGAGCTACAAGAATTTGAGGTTTTTGAAAAAGCCATCGCCGTTCTTGGGCAGCTAAACCTTTCTGCAGGTGAGAGAAGCCTCTTTCTGGGAAAGGTTTACTATGATGCCGGGTATAACGAGCTAGCTGTCGAGGAGCTAATCCGCGCGTATGAGAGCGGAAGTGCCGATGCCGAGGCATTCTTTATACTGGGAAGAACAGCTTTGAATAACGAGTTCTATGAAGAAGCAAAAACGTTTTTCCTTGAAGCCTTAAATGGCGGGATCGAGGAGCCTACCCTTTACATATCTTTAGGGCGCACGTTTATAAAGCTAGGTGAAATAGAGCGTGCAGTTGATATACTTGATATGGGAGCTAGAAAATACCCCGATTCGCCGTTTATCAACGATATAAGGCAGAGCATCAGCGCACTGGTATAAAAATTATATTTTTAGGTTAACTCAATTTAGTCGAGCTATTGTTTACTGTCTGAGAAGACGCCGAAAATTGATGTCTAATAATTTGCGGACCAACTTTATCTTGGTAGTAGATATTTTTAAAATATTTGATATAACCTATTGATAAGCAAACGCTCCTTTAGTATTATTTCCTAAACTGACGATATATTCGTAGACATGCCTCATGAAATCTGAGTACCACATAGCGGTCGATCTATTTTATAGCAGAAGCCCTTAAAGGCTAAAGTTAAAGAAGGGGACCCTGATGGTAAAGCAAACCTTACGTTGGCGGCTATTGGAACTCTCAACTCTTGGATTCATTCTTCTGCTTTTTATCCTACTTTCAAGCATCTGCAAACCAGCGAGTTACCTTGCCGCAAAATTTCTGGTTGGTCAAACCGAAGTATATGCTGCAGACTGGGCCTCTCCACGGTTTGATGTGGCGCAAACCGGTTATAACCGCGACGGTATTGTGTTAATGCCGCTTGATCTTAGCTGGCAAAGGGGAGCCTTTTATATTTACGATGAGGACAGGACAAGACCGCTTATAGTCGGAGATAAAGTTTTACTTGGTGTAAATGACTGGTACAATGGGGTAACTACCATATATGCCCTTAGCGTTTACGGTGGATCAACTATCTGGCAATACAATCCTAGCGATAAGTCTATAAGTGGTCTAGTGTCTGCAAATGGCAAGGTTTATTTTTCTGCACAGAATCCTACTACTTCTGCTGTCAAGCTATATGCTCCTGACTTCCGCACCCCCACTTTTTTAAAACAATAAGCGCTGCTCAAAAGGTATAGAGGCTTGAAATTTGGGTGCTGCAAGGTATGATTAATGCATGTTTGTCAGGAAAAACCGCAACAGAAG